>NZ_JBQYLE010000002.1:21745-23648 GCF_052681095.1 Granulosicoccus sp. 3-233 | reverse complement strand
CTCCGTGTCTCCGTGTCTCCGTGACTCCGTGTCTCCGTGTCTCCGTGACTCCGTGACTCCGTGACGCTGTGACGCTGTGACGAGGTCAGCCTTGCCGGAACAATCTGTACCGCACGACCGAGCGGCCCTCATGCCCATGCTTCAGGACCTCGATCATTTCCGGGACCGGAACTTGCAATTCGGAACCGATGAGCCACTCCACCAAACGACAGGCTACCATCGAATCTCGCCTCTGGAAGAGCCGTTCCCGACGGGCGTTCTTTCACCATGCCCTGTGGCTCGGCAGCTGTCTGTCAAGCCTTCTTCTCGCGGCCTGCAACCCACAAGACACCATGGATGAATCCGCACTGGAAAGTCCGATACACCTGAGTCAGGTTGCCGATGGCTGGGCACAAAATGCCGTCAATGCAGTGATCTTCCGCAAGAATTCCCTGGTGACACAGGAGCAGCAACAGTACATCGCGTTCTACTCAGGCAGTGGTGAAGTCATGCTCGGAAGGCGAACCCTGGGTACGGACGACTGGGAAATCAGCGCCAGCGGCTACAGCGGACGTCCCGAGGATGCGCACAACAGTATCAGCATCATGCTTGACGGTGCGGGCTATCTGCACATGGCCTGGGATCACCATGTCGATTCCCTGCGCTATGTCAGAAGCACCTCACCGGGCAGTCTGCAGTTGGGCCCCATGTCCACGATGACCGGACAGGATGAACAGGCCGTGACCTACCCTGAATTCCATCGGCTCCCATCCGGCGATCTCTTGTTCGCCTATCGCGATGGTCGATCCGGACAGGGCCGAATGATCCTGAACCGATACGATCAACAGAGCATGCAATGGACACGTTTGCAGGACAATCTGCTCGACGGACAAGGTGAACGCAACGCCTACTGGCAGATGCACGTGGACGCAAGCGGCTCCATCCATCTGTCCTGGGTCTGGCGGGAATCCTCCGACGTTGCCACCAATCACGACATGCACTACGCAAGATCCGATGACGGAGGGGTGAACTGGGTTGATTCGAGCGATCAGGTTTACCAGTTGCCGATCAGCCAGGACAATGCCGAGATCATCTGGTCCATTGCCGAAGGCAGCAACCTCATCAACCAGACATCCATGACCACCGATCAATCGGGTACGCCTTATATTGCGACCTATTTTCGCTCATCGGCAGACGCTGCCACACAAGTGCAGATGCTGTATGCCGAGACCCGGGGTTCAAGCAATACCGGTAAACGACGCTGGTTCAGACAGGAAGTCAGCAAACGACAAGGCGATTTCTCACTCTCCGGCGGTGGCTCCAAGAGCCTGCCCATCAGTCGACCACAGATTCTGGCGCAGAATGACGGAGATGAGCAATGGTTGCACCTGATCTACCGGGATTCCGAATTCGGTGATCGTGCCATCCTCGCCAGCAGCAATCTGACGCGCAACACGAACTGGCATTACACGGCAATCACGAGCGACTCACTGAATCGCTGGGAACCCAGCTTCGACACCGAATTGTGGCGCACTCACTCATTGCTGCACCTGTATGTGCAAGCCGTTGGGCAGATAGATGGAGAAGGTCTTGATGAGAGTCTCTTGCCTTCCAGCGTACAGGTACTTGAACTGCAACTGCCTCTGATCACGCAACTGCCCTGAAGGCGGTTTCGTTCCACCCGGTTGAACCACTCCCTTTCCTGCTCGGACTGCAAGCCCGGGACTCGCTCGAAGCGACTCGAAGCGACTCGAAGCGACTCGAAGCGGCTGTGTGGCTGTGTGGCTGTGTGGCTGTGTGGCTGTGCGGCTGTGCGGCTGTGCGGCTGTGCGGCTGTGGGATTGCGGGATTGCGGGATTGCGGGATTGCGGGATTGCGGGATTGCGGGATTGCGGGATTGCGGGATTGCGGGATTGCGGGATTG
>NZ_JBQYLE010000002.1:21566-21647 GCF_052681095.1 Granulosicoccus sp. 3-233 | reverse complement strand
TGCGTGTCTGTGTCTGTGTCTGTGTCTGTGTCTGTGTCTGTGTCTGTGTCTGTGTCTGTGTCTGTGTCTGTGTCTGTGTCT
>NZ_JBQYLE010000002.1:0-21468 GCF_052681095.1 Granulosicoccus sp. 3-233 | reverse complement strand
CGTGTCTGTGTCTGTGTCTGTGTCTGTGTCTGTGTCTGTGTCTGTGTCTGTGTCTGTGTCTGTGTCTGTGTCTGTGTCTGTGTCGGTGTTTCAGGTTCTGTCCAGACACTCTTCATACGAATGCCAGGTAGCATGTCCCAGCCAAGGCCCCAATAACAGCAAAGGCCAGTACTGCAGACTCAGAGACAGGATCACGGCCAGGGCAACGATCAGAAACCAGAACGACAGCACCAGCTTGTTGCGCATGAAACAGGCCACACTGCTACGCACAGCCTCCAGAGCGCTGACAGTCTGATCGAGTAGCATCGGAATAGCCACGGCACTGGCCATCAGCACGGACAACGCCAGTAGCGCCCAGACCAGCAACGCGAGAGCAAACAGCAAATCGGGGCCGTCCCCGGCAGCTTCCAGCAAAGTTGATGAAAGCCCCAGCCAGAGCACCATCACCACACTCAGAAAAAAGGCAAAGCGACCAGCCGCTGCCGGATTTCGACACCAGCTGAACAGTGACAGCAGCAAATCGGGCCGCTCACCTGCCTGCAACTGCCGCGAAAGTTCGTAGATTCCCATCGACAGAAAAGGACCGGTGAACAGAAAGGCGGCACTCAATCCCAGCGCCACGGCCGGATTCTCGACGTGAGCACTGTCGATTCCGAGCCCCATCAGAACAAAGCACATTCCGTAGAACAGACTACGATAGCCGCTGGCGGGGATGTCTCGAAAACCGCCGACCAGCCATCGCCCCGGCGCTTGCCACGTCACCTTCCTGACTCGTACTTTCAGGGCGGTTCCCGACTCGCGGTGTGATCGGGAACCGCCCGACTCTTCGCCATTCTTGACATACTCATGCATCACGGTACCAGCATTCGCAGTGACCAGATCAATACTCTAGCGCTAACCGCAACTGATGCCGTTGAGCTATATCAAGTCGGCACTCATCCAGCTTGTAGCCTGACCCGCACAGGCATCAGATCGCAGGTTTCTCGTCCGTGCTGGTGTGTCGGTCCTCCTGCTTGACAATGGCAGCCACCGTGCTTTCCATATCCAGATGCCCGACGATCTTGCCGTCCTCATCCTTGATATTGACCGCCACCACTTCGTCCTCGGACATGGTGCGCGCAGCCGTTTCCAGATGATCGGTCACGGTGATCTCCGATACCGCATCGGCATGCGGACCTTCATTCATGACACTCTCTGTCAGGATGACGCGGCCACGATTGACGTCCTTGACGAAATTCTGGATGTACTCATCGGCGGGTTCCAGCACGATATCCTGCCCGGTACCCTCCTGAATCACCTCCCCGTCCCGCAGTATGGCGATGCGATCTCCCAGCCGTAGTGCTTCGTCGACATCGTGGGTAATGAATACGATGGTCTTGTGCAATTCGCTCTGCAAGTCCAGCAACACCGACTGCATGTCCATGCGAATCAAGGGATCGAGCGCCGAGAATGCCTCGTCCATCAACAACAGAGGTGCATCGTTGGCCAGTGCACGCGCCAGACCGACACGCTGTTGCATGCCACCGGACAACTGATTGGGGAAGTTGTCCTCGAACCCGGACAATCCGACCCGATCGATCCAGCGACGCGCTTCGCTCTCCTGACGATCCCGCGGTACGCCCTGCACCTCCAGACCGTACACCACGTTATTGATGACCGTTCGATGTGGCAGCAGGGCAAATTTCTGGAACACCATGGCCGTCTCGTGACGCCGGAATTCACGCAAGGCGCGTGTATTCATCTTGCAGACATCCTGACCACCGACAATGACTTCACCGTCTGTCGGATCAATCAGTCGATTGATATGACGGATCAGCGTTGATTTTCCCGAGCCGGACAGCCCCATGACGACCTGTATGGAGCCGGCCCTCATGGAAAGATTGATGTCTTTCAGGCCGAGCACATGTCCGTGCTTTTCCTGAAGCTCTTGCTTGCTCATCCCATCCTTGACGGCCTGCATGTAATGCTCAGGTCGCTTGCCGAATATCTTGTAGAGACCACGGATCTCGACGCTGGAATTCTGCTCTTCCATACCCGCTGTAGCCTCACTTCCCATGAACGACCTCCGAGTGCGACTGCAGTCGCTTGCCATATGCCTGACTGACCCGATCGAAAATGATCGCCACTCCGACGATTGCCAGACCATTGAACATGCCCAGAGTGAAATACTGGTTTGCAATGGCTTGCAGTACGGGCTGTCCCAATCCCTTGACACCGATCATGGAAGCGATGACGACCAGTGCCAGAGCCATCATGATGGTCTGGTTGATGCCGGCCATGATCGTTGGCATGGCCAATGGTATCTGCACGTTCTTCAATCGTTGCCAGGCCGATGAACCGAAGGCGTCAGCGGCCTCCAGCACTTCCTTGTCCACCATGCGTATTCCGAGATTGGTAAGACGAATGATGGGCGGTATCGCATAGATCACGACCGCAAGCAAACCGGGAACCTTGCCGATACCCAGCAGCATGACCACCGGTATCAGATAGACGAAACCCGGCATGGTCTGCATCACGTCAAGCACCGGCGTCACCAGTGATTGAAGCTTGTCCGACTTGGACATGGCTATGCCGATGGGGATACCCAACACGATGGATACAAACGTGGACACCAGCATGATCGAAATGGTTCGCATGGTGTTGTCCCACATGTCGAAGTAACCGATCAATACCATGGTGACGAATGTCATCAGCGTGATCTTCCAGCTGCGACTGGCAAACCAGGCAATCGCAACAATGCCGAGCAGTATGATCGGCCAGGGAGTTTCCAACAGGAATTTCTCGGACCAGATCAGCATCTGCTTGATGGGCTCAAAAAAAGCCTCGACCGCATCCCCATGCTCCCGGGTCCAGGCCCGAAAACCGCCATCAATACCTTTTTTCAACTCACGCAGAGCTGTCTTGTCCATCGCAGGAAATTCGTTAAGCCATTCCACAAACAGTTTCTCCTTGGTAGAAATACGAAAGGCGACCGTAGCCGCCTTTCGTCAAATGGTGATCAGTTGCTCAGAGCGAGTCCTTGACCTTACCCATTGCCTCTTCCGACACCCAGGCACCCCAGACGTCTTCGTAGTTCTCCAGAAAATGATAGGCAGCTTCTTCGCCCGTTGCCTGGTTATCAGCCATCCAGGCCAACAAGGTATTCACCGTACTGTTTTCCCAGCTGCGTGTACCGATGTAATCCATGGCAACACCAGCCTTCTCGGCGAATTCCTTGGTCACGACACTGAACACTTCGCTCTTCGCCCAACCATTGACCTTGGGTTCTGCACAATCCAGTACCGCAGTGCAGGCATCCCACTCTTCCTTGTCATGCTCGCCCATGTCGAGTTTTACCATCTCGTAGCGGCCCAGAATGGCAGTTGGCGACCAGTAGTATCCCAGCCAACCCTCTTCCCGCTCGTAGGCTTTTGCGATGGATCCGTCCAGACCGGCGGATGAACCGGTATCCACCAGTTCGAACCCTTTCTCCTCGCCGCCATAGGCCTTGAACAGATTGCCGGTGGTAATCTGACAGTTCCAACCTGCCGGACAGTTGTGCACGGCACCCATGGAGTCATCTTCCGGCGCAGGGAACAGATCGGGTCGTTCCAGCGCATCGGCAGGTGTCTTGATATCGGGGTTGGCATCGGCCACGTACTTGGGAATCCACCAGCCTTCCTCACCACCATCGGACAGCACTTCAGCCGCGATGATGAGCGCCCCTTCGTCGACCGCCGCATCGAGAGGTTCCCGCACAGCGTTGACCCACAGCTCCGGCGCCAAGTCCGGCTCACCCTTCTCGTTCATGGATGTGAACGTGGGCATGGTATCGCCGGAAATCAGCTCCGCGTCACAACCATAACCCTCACTCAGAATGACCTTGTCGATTTCCGCTATCAGTTCCGCCGACGCCCAGTTCATGCTGGCGATTGTCACGTCACCACATTCTTCAGCTGCGTTGGCGCTCTGTCCACCGAGCAGACCCGCAGCAACGATCGCGCTGGCCAGATATCTTTTCTTCAACATGTAATTCCTCTTGTTTGTCATCAACCATACAAGTATGACGCACTAAAGACCTTCGCGCATGACTTGCGCAAAATTGTCATCACTCTAGTGAATTCCCGAAAGGCAAGCAAATGAACGTCGCCTACAGAACAGCAGCATAGCAGAACATCACATGTTTCCCGACACCTGCGCCCCAACGAAAAACGCCGGAGAACCGCAGACAGAACTGTCTGAAGTTTCTCCGGCGTCGATTTGCAGCCAGTTCACGCCTTCGGTATGGAAAGCGTTAATTATTGTTTCCTGCGACCCCGGCCCGTTGGCTGGTCTTCGCTGAGGATTTCCTGCCTGAGCTAGTAACGATAATGTTCCGGCTTGTAGGGGCCTGCCGTGTCCAGACCGAGATACTCGCTCTGCTCATTGGACAGCGTGGTCAACCTGGCACCGATCTTCTGCAGATGCAGTCGCGCAACCTTTTCGTCCAGCGCCTTGGGCAGTACATGAACGTCGACAGAATAGTTCTCACTGCGTTCCCACAGTTCGATCTGAGCCAGCACCTGATTGGTGAAGGAGGCAGACATCACGAAACTCGGGTGACCGGTACCGCAGCCGAGGTTCACCAGACGACCTTCGGCCAGCAGGGTAATACGCTTGCCGTCGGGGAAGATGACCTGGTCAACCTGTGGCTTGATGTTCTCCCAGGTGTACTGGCGCAGGCCGGCTACATCGATCTCGTTATCGAAATGACCGATGTTGCAGACGATGGCCTCGTTCTTCATCTTCTTCATGTGATCGTGGGTAACGACATTGACGTTGCCGGTACAGGTAACCACGATATCGGCCTGGTCGGCCACATCATCCATGACCACGACCCGATAGCCTTCCATCGCCGCCTGCAAGGCACAGATGGGATCGACCTCTGTAACCCAGACGGTTGCTCCCATGCCGCGGAATGCCTGGGCGCAGCCCTTGCCCACATCGCCATAGCCCAGAACGACAGCAATCTTGCCAGCCACCATGACATCGGTGGCGCGCTTGATGCCGTCAAGCAGTGACTCACGGCAGCCATAGAGGTTGTCGAACTTGGATTTGGTAACCGAATCATTGACGTTGATGGCTGGTACTTTCAACGTACCTTTCTTCGCCATTTCAACCAGACGGTGAACGCCGGTCGTGGTTTCCTCGGACAGGCCCTTGATGTCGGCGAGCAGCTCCGGATAGTCGTTGTGCATCATGACCGTCAAGTCGCCACCATCATCGAGGATCAGGTTCGGTACCCAACCATCAGGGCCCTTGATGGTCTGGTGGATACACCAGTCGAACTCCTCTTCGGTCTCGCCTTTCCAGGCAAATACCGGTACACCGGAAGCCGCAATGGCCGCCGCAGCGTGATCCTGTGTCGAGAAGATATTGCACGATGACCAGCGCACTTCGGCGCCCAGAGCCGTCAGTGTTTCAATCAGCACCGCCGTCTGAATGGTCATGTGCAGACAGCCGGCGATACGGGCACCCGCCAGTGGCTGTTTGCCGGCATATTCTTCGCGCAAGGCCATCAGACCCGGCATTTCATGCTCGGCCATGGCAATTTCCTTGCGACCGAAATCGGCCAGGCCTATGTCGGCAACCTTGTAGTCACCGCTTGCGTCTTGTACTGATGCATTCATTGTTTGATGGGTCTCTGAAGTTGTGGATATCGAGCTGGCCGGCAGTGGCTCAACTCAGACCGGCAGCCTGACGCAACGCATCGGCGCGATCGGTCATCTCCCAGGTGAAATCGGGAAGTTCACGACCGAAGTGACCATAGGCAGCCGTTTGCTGATAGATGGGACGAATCAGGTCCAGCATGTTGACGATGCCATAGGGGCGGAGATCGAAGACATCCTTGATGATGGCTTCGATCCTGCGATCGTCGATCTTGCCGGTGCCGAATGTCTCGATACTGATGGACGTGGGCTCAGCGACACCGATGGCGTAGGACACCTGAATCTCGCACTTGTCGGCCAGTCCGGCTGCCACGACATTCTTTGCCACGTAGCGACCGGCATAGGCGGCAGAGCGGTCGACCTTCGACGGATCCTTGCCCGAGAAGGCACCCCCACCGTGACGGGCCATGCCACCGTAGGTGTCAACGATGATCTTGCGTCCGGTCAGGCCACAATCACCCACGGGACCACCGATCACGAAAACGCCTGTCGGATTGATGTGAATCTTGTTCTGCGGACAATTGGCCAACCACTCGGCAGGCAGTACCGGCTTCAGGATGTGCTCCATGACCGCTTCGTGCAGGTCACTCTGAGAGATTTCCGGATCATGCTGAGTGGAGAGCACCAGCGCATCGATACCGGCTGGTTTGCCATCCACATAACGCAGGGTCACCTGGCTCTTCGCATCAGGTCGCAACCAGGCAAGTGTACCGTCACGGCGAACCTTGGACTGCTGTTGCACCAGGCGGTGCGCATAAGTGACCGGTGCCGGCATGAGAACATCGGTTTCGTTGTTGGCATAGCCGAACATCAGACCCTGATCGCCAGCACCCTGCTCTTCCGGTGTGGACCGGTCGACACCATCAGCGATATCCGGAGACTGTTTGCCGATGCCGTTGAGTACGGCGCAGGTCTCGCCATCGAAGCCGACGGCGGAACGATCGTAGCCGATGTCCGTCACCGTCTTGCGCACCAGTGCTTCCAGATCCACATAGGCACTGGTCGTGATTTCACCGGCGATGATCACCAGACCGGTCTTCACCAGCGTTTCGCAGGCCACCCGTGCGCCCTTGTCCTGTTTCAGGATCGCATCCAGTACCGCATCGGAGATCTGATCGGCCATCTTGTCCGGGTGACCCTCGGACACCGATTCAGAAGTGAAGATATAGTCTTGCGCCATTACACCGGTCTCGATTGAATTTCGAACTCCATTGTACCCATAAACACATAAGGATGTATTTATATGTTTGTTCCCGTAACGGCATTCACTGTTCCCGGCTTTAATCAGGCGCAGTTACGCTCTCGTTGGCAGAGCTGCCCCTGGTAGCTGCCGGCGTCTGAGCAGATTGTGACAATGCCACCATGGTGCTACCACCCAGCAACACGGCTGCACCGACAATCTGCAGCGCCGTCAGGGTTTGCCCCAACACCAGCCAGTTGATGATCACCGCCGCGACCGGGAAGAACATTTCGGCTACAGCGCAAGTACGCGCCGGCAGGCGCTGCATGCCCAGATAGTAGAAGCCCATGCCCCCCAGTCCTGAAATCAGCACCATCGCAGCGATCAGGGTCAGGACATTGAAAGTGGGCCCCTCTCCCAGAAACTGCAGAGGCATCTGCATATCCAGCACTTCGGTAGGCGAGGCCAGCAGCCAGGCCAGTGGCGTCAACACCAGGAACCCCACCAGGAATCGTCCGGACATCAGATCGGTGGTACTGAATCCGCGATTGCTCAACTGTTTGCCGAATACGGTGGCCGCACCCCACCCCAACACGGCTATCAAGGTACAGCCGTAGCCCAGCAACAGGTCCCGGGACTCTCGACCCGCCCAGTTCGCAGGCTGCAGGGCCGGCATCAGGTCGCCAGCGGCAATCAGCAGACTACCCAGCAGACAGACTCCGAGCCAGAAGACGAAATGCCGATCGACACGCTCCTTGAGCAGGACAGCAGCCAGTGTCACCGCGACCAGGGGCTGCAATTTCTGGATGAGGATCACGACGGAGGGATTGATCAGGGTGAACGCATTGGTAAAGGCCACCGTACTCACGGCCGAGCCCAGTCCTCCCACGACCAGAAACGCCAGCAGTGCCCGCCTGTCGAACAGAGCCTTTCGCCACAACGGCCTCATCCAGTACAGCATGACGAGTACCAGGAACAGATGTTCGAACCAGACAATGGACCACGGACTGACGCCGCTGAACAACAAGGGGTAGCGAACCAGCGTATCCAGCGCCCACAGGATACAGGCGCTGAAGATCAGGAATATTCCTGTCATGAATCGAATCCGATCGGTGTCGACACCTGCACAGATGCCGGCAGTTGGTTGATGAGATCGCCAGCTACGAACTACCAAGGGAGCGTTACCTGCACAGCGTTACCTGATCAGGAATGTCCTGCCAGGAAACCCTCTGCACGGTCGCTCTGTAGCGCGAAAGCGGCTAGTGTACTGGATACCAACCCGCTGACAGGCATTCTTCGACATCGCATGACGACTCTGACAGACCACCCCATCACCCATCACTGGCCAGCGACGGACCCGGACCGATTGCAGCTGTACTCCTACCCCACTCCTAACGGCGTGAAGGTATCGATTGCTCTGGAGGAAATGGGATTACCCTACGAAGCCCATACGGTAAGCATCAGAGGTGATCAGCATACGCCGGCATTTCTGTCCTTGAACCCGAACAACAAGATACCGGCCATCATCGATCCGCATGGACCCGGTGGTCAACTGATCACGCTCTGGGAGTCTGGCGCAATCCTGCTCTACCTTGCAGACAAGACCGGCACGCTCATTCCGGCCGATGCCAGGGGGCGCGCCCAGACTCTGCAATGGCTGATGTTCCAGATGGGCGGACTGGGCCCCATGTTCGGCCAGTATGGCTATTTCAAGAAATTCGCTGGCAAGGAGGTCTCGGACCCCAGACCGAAGCAGCACTTCATTGATGAATCACGGCGCCTTCTGGCAGTGCTGGAACAGCAACTGAAGAGCCAGCCATTCATGGTGGGTGAGCAGTATACGATTGCCGATATCGCCATTTTCCCCTGGCTACGTGCGGTGCGAGACGTCTACGGAGCCGGCGAGGATTTCCGGATGGCAGAGTTCGAGAACACGATGAGCTATCTGGATCGCTGCCTGCAGAGACCCGCCGTCGAACGCGGTCTGCAAGTTCCCGCCGTTGATTGAGTCCGACACAGCCTCGCCCCGTCACTCGGTCGCCAGACAATGACACATGACCCAGGCAGCGTCTCATCGCTGCGCCGCAATCTGCCGAAAAACGAACGTCAGCCTGCCGGACGCAGTCGCATCGGCAGCTTCTGGCACAGCCGAATTATCCTGGCCGTCCTGACAGTGCTGCTGACCAGTGCTTGCCAGCGCGACCCTGCTCCGGCACAAGTCAGCGAAAAACCGGGCGCCATCCAGGACGGGAAAGCTCTCCGGGAGCAGCCCGGGATCAGCCGTTTCGGATTGCGTGCCCGAGTCAGCTATGAGGATATCGAGGCCATCGCCGCAGACCAGCTACCAGCCTCCTACCCGGTGGTCGGTGAGCGGCAGGTGTGCAAGCGCATCATCGGGATCAAGGCCTGTGGTACCGCACAATGGGACCTGCTGATCGAACGAACAGCAGCATTGCAGTTATCGGGTGTACAAGGCCTGATCACCGCCTCCGCGCCTTTGCGCTTCAGTGGCATGGTCGGAATTCGCGGCGCTGCGGCTCAGGCTCTGGGCCTGTCATCATTACGGGTCAGCGGTGCACTTGTCAGCACGATCAACACCACACTGATGATGCAGGCCGACTGGTGCCCCCAGCTACGGGTTGATGCCAGTTACCGCTGGACCGAAAAACCCACAGCGTTATGGCGTGGCAAGCTCGACATGGACCTTGAGAATATCGTCAATGACGCTCTGAACAAGCAACTGGCTGCGCTGGAACCGCGTATCAACGACAGCATCGACTGTGGCCGGTTTCGCCAGCAGCTGACGGAGCACTGGCGCAGCTACAGCTTCCCTCTGGAAATACCATCACCAGCCGATGATACGAATGCGACCCCGACTCCCGGTCCCCAGCAGGTTCATCTGAATATCGTACCCACCGGCTTTGCCTTTTCCGGCATTCAGACCGAAGCCGACAAACTGGGTATCGGTTTCGAACTGGAAGGCACCACCGTCGTTGCCAGTGAAGCGCTCCACCCCGAAGATCTTGACCTGCCTCCACTGCGCAAGGTCGACTTCCAGGCCAGCCGAACGGAGTTCAACCTGTTGCTGCGTGCAGACTACCAGCAGCTGGCTGCCGTCATATCCCCCCTGGTACTGGACAAGACTTTCACCTCCGATTCTGCCGCGGGCCGGGTCAGCGTGACGCTGACGCAGATAGCCTTGTCCGGCAACCGCGATGGCGTGACCGTGGCACTGGAATTCATCGCGCAGCTACCCGGTACCCGAAAAAATACCCGAGGCGAGCTCTATCTGACTGCCACCCCCATGGTGGATCCTGATCGCGAGCAACTGCAGTTACAGAATATCCGCCTGTCCCGATTGCTGGACTCCACCCTGTGGAACCTGGTCAGCACCGTTTTTGAAGGGCAGATCATTGCAGCGATCGAACGTGCAGCGACTCTCGATCTGTCGACTCACACTCACAGACTGGAACAGGCCCTGCTGTTACAGTTGCAGGACCCCGCTCGTACCGGTGATCTGAACATCCGTGCCGACAAGCTCGACATTCGCCTGCTGGGCATCCACGCCGAGGCCGATGCACTCGTGGCACGCACTCGTGTCAGTGCGGAGCTCGATATCGATATACCATTGACCGTACTGAAGAAACCGTTGAAGTAATTCAACGAAACCGAACAACACAGGACTCAGGCAGTGGCAAAGTCATTACAGGAACAACTTCGACAGGCAGGCATCGCCAGCCAGAAACAGGTGGTCAAGGCACGCAAGGCGCAGAATACCAAGGAAAAAATGCAGCGCAAGGGCGCCGAGATCGTCGATGAAACAGCCGAGCTGGTCAAGCAGCGCAAAGCCGAAGCGCTGGCACGCGACCGTGAACTCAACGCCGAAAGAGACCGCGCCGCCCGTCAGAAGGCCATTCAGGCCCAGATACGTCAGATCGTGGACCTCAATGCCATTACCGAACGTGGGGATACGGAGTACAGATTCGATCACGCCGGTGTCATCAAGACTCTGATGCTGACGACCGATCACCGTCAGGCCCTGATCCGCGGCGCTCTGGCCATCGTCGGTCAGGGTGATGAGCTGGTTATCGTGCCACGACAGGCGGCCGAGAAAATCGGTGAACGAGACCAGAGCTGGCTGGTATTGCTCAACACGCGGGATGAGACCGACGAGGAAATCGACGACGAGTATGCCGGTTATGAAATTCCCGACGATCTCATGTGGTAGAAGCCGCTATTTTTCGTAGGCTGGCAACTCGATGACAAAGGCATTGACCGAACCCGAGTCATACCAGTCCGAACCAAAGACGATTCGCGTGCCACTGGGACTGATGGTGGCATGCGGTTCCCCGAAATAGGCCTTGTAGCCGCCTCGCTTGGCATCCTTGCCGAATGAGCGATGATGCGCCAGGCGGCAGACGACTTCATTGTCCGGATCGGTATTGGCCAGATAGATTTCCGATAGCAATGCCGGTGCCTTGCGCTTGTTGCTGAAGAAATCAAAGGAACCATAGCCGACGCTGGACATCGCGATCCACCCTGGATTCCGGTAGGCCTGAGCCGACACATGAGTACCCGAGGTGGTGTAGGGATAGCCCTTTGCTTCATTGATGACCGGTCGGCACTCGCCGGTTTCCATGTTGTGCACGATCAGGTGACCGACCCCCTGCCAGAGGTCGTCATCACAGCCATTGGGAGAGGGATCGAATACCGTCTGAAAAACAGCATCCTGCCCGTCGTGGGTCTGGCCGATGTTGGCATGTTCGTGGTATTTGTACATGTCCTGTTTCAGCGCGACCGTTTTCATGTCGGGCTCCAGAACCTTGCCCTGCAACCAGAATCGTTCACCGGACGGGCCCGCAATGGGAGCACTCCACGGATCCCAACCCTGCTCCTTGCTCAACGGTGCCTGAATGACTTCATCTGTGCTAGGGCGATAGGAAAACATGAAGAATTCATCTTCGCTCTTGCGGCAGCGGAAGCCGAACAGATCGTCGTCAAGCGACTGCATCTGCACATCATTGCCGCCTGTCGGCAGGCCCTGCTTGCCACAGATGTCGTAGAAATCCCGCACCTTGTAGGACTTGTCATCCTTGATGCTGTAGCGCTTCAGGAAGCCATAGTCGCGTGAATACTTGCTGACGTAATAAAAGGTGTCGGGATCGGTATGACTCCAGTAAACCTCCTCGAGGTCGGAAGGGATGATGTCCAGCTCCCGAAACGGCTCGTAAGTCTTGCCATCGACCAGTACATGGGCAGGATTGTCGCCACCGCGATACAGCAACAGCATGGACTCATCTGCATTCCAGGCCTGCATCGAGCTGTAGGCCGGTTTGAAGATCTCTCCCTCACGTGCATCGGTGATCCGAATGACCTTGCTGCCGAAAGCCGGATCCTTGTAGTACTTCATGAACGGCGGCTTGGCGACCGCCGGGATCGTCACACGCTCCGTACCGGTGAACAAGCCTTCACACAGGTTATCGGAAGCCGCGGCCTGGGTGGCTCCTGCCATGATCGAGGTGGTCAGCAGCAGAGCGATTGAGAAGTGTTGCATCGTGATACCTGAAATATGCGGCGCATGGAGGCACGCCGCCTTTATCCGAACCCCGTTTGTCAGCGGATCAGAACGGGATGTCGTCGTCGAATTCCGCACCTGCTGCCGTTTGCACCGGTGTCGTTGTTGATGGATTCTGGGCAACTTGTGGTGGCTGTTGCGAGCGTCCCTGATTGTAATCGCCGCCACTGCTGCCATCGCTTCGCCCACCCAGCAACTGCATGTCCCGAGCGATGATCTGTGTGGAATATCGATCTTCCCCGGTATTCTTGTCCTGATACTTGTCAGTACGTATCGACCCTTCGATGTAGACCTGAGAGCCCTTTTTCAGGTATTCACCCGCGATCTCCCCCATGCGGTTGAAGAGTGTGACGCGGTGCCATTCCGTGCGCTCCTGCTTCTGTCCGGATGCCTTGTCGGTCCATTGTTCGGATGTCGCGATACTGATGTTGGTTACCGCACCACCGCTGGGCATGTAACGCACCTCGGGGTCTGCGCCAAGGTTACCAACCAGTATGACTTTGTTTACTCCACGTGCCATGCTTTTCTCCTAATTGTGAATAGCCGCCCAGTCCGTTCGGCGGTGAGTGAATTGTACCGTAGGGGTGCCTGAGGAATTGTATCTTTTCCTCTCTTGACTGGCTTTGCTTACAGCGATATCCGGGATCACCCGCCGCCCTCAGGCAATAGCCCGTGTGGCCGAGATCTCACTTTCGCTACCTTATGGCAGTGCCGAGCCCAGTCGATCACTCGAGTACAGGAAGTATCAGGCCTTTGCCGCCACCAGGTTGCCATGTGGGCTGATTCTCACCCCCGCAACGGGACACGCATTCTACAGCAGACAGGGGCTGACCCACACACCCGGTCAGCTGTCGAACCGGGGGAGGCGGACTTCTGTGTCGTGCATCCCTTCAGTTCCCGGAGACAAGCCTGGCAGAGCATCTACCGAGTGGACGCCAAGCTGCCGAGGTGTTGGTGAATCAGAGCGTGACTGATACTTCAAGGTTCCTGCATTACTTCACGCAACACTCTCTACAACCACTCAGCATCAAGGTACCGTAATGGCCTGCGCATGAATCTCGGACTTCAGGATTCTGTCCGCTTCGGCGTGTCCGACAAAATCTCTCGGCGGCCACGGCATTTCCAGATCATAATCGTCGCCTGTGGCGTTCATGTGTTCGCGCACTCTGGCATCCAGTTCCTTCTGAACATGCGCGTAGGCTGGATTGTCCAGCAGATTGTGTTGCTCCAGAGGGTCGTTGACCTGATCGAACAGGTAGACAGGTTTATCTTTCTTTCTGACGTATAACCACTCCAGTGTCCGTATCCCGCGCTCAGGTTTCGCGTGCTGTTGTTCTCTTCCGCCCTGACTTTGCTTCATCAGCTCATACATGACTGCTTCGCGAACGGGAGTATCGCTTTCGAGCACCGGGACAAGGCTCTTGCCTTGCACCCCGTCAGGTATCGGCAGACCACATATCTCCAGCAAGGTAGGCATGCTGTCGATTGATATATCGACCAGAGAGGCGGCTCTTTTGCCAGCCCCGAAACGTTTGGGGTATCTCACAAAGAACGGCACCTGCATCGAGCTGCGAAAGCATGAACGCTTCCATCCGCAGAAATGCCCGTGCTGACCCAACATGTCACCGTGATCACTCAGAAAAATGACGATGGTGTCGTCCAGCACACCTCGGCCTTCCAGCCAGTTCAGCAGGATGCCGACGTTGTGATCGACATTGGAAATCATGGCGTAGTACTCCGCCATGAATTGTCGAATCTCAGCTTCAGTCTCGGGTTCTCCCGGCTTTTTTGAACCACCTGCCGCCTTGCTCTTCTCCAACACATTGGCATCGCCGTCAAAATCGTAATCTATGCGCTCGCGAACAAACGCCCGCTGTGCGTCGGCATCGGGAACACCAGGCGGCAGGCTCAAACTGTTCGGGTCATACATTTTTTTCAGGTAATCGGGCATGTCCATGGGAAAATGCGGTGGCCCGAAACAGACATAGGCAAAGAACGGATTGTCGCCGGGTTTTTCCAGTACCGACTGCATGAAGTCAATAGTGTGCTCTGTCTGAACGTCCGGCTCATAGCGTTTGCAGCGATAGGGTTGTTCTGTGTCTCGGAAGTAGACAGCATCCATGTATTGATGCCCACGGTTGTAGCCGACAAAATGATCAAAGCCCATGCGGTCTGGACCGGGAGGCACGAATCCAGGCTTGGGCCCACCAAACAGATGCCACTTTCCGATGTAGCCGTTGTGATACCCAGACTCTCGCAAAATGGGTCCTATCGACGGTTGACGTTCTGGCTCGATGGCAAAATGATTCGAGTACAACCCGTTGGAATGCGCATACTTGCCAGTCAGAAACGAGCCGCGGAACGGCGTACACAACGGGTATGAAACAAAGGCATTGTCGAATGTCGTACCTTCCTGCGCCAAACGGTCCAGATGCGGTGTCTTGACGTCCGGATTGCCGGAAGGTCCCATGCAGTCGTAGCGCATCTGATCAGCATAGACGACGAGAATATTGGGCTTTTTCATTGTCCTGAATTACCGTTTGAGTGAATGGATGAAGGTGTCTGGTTTCCACCAGCCCATGAAGTTGTAGTCCGCAGCGTCCGTACATCGCAGCGGTTGCAGCGCAGCAGCGGCAATCGGCGTGTCAAACCCGCTTGTAGCAGCAATCTCAGGCACGACTCCCACAGCCTGGAACCTGACCATCTGCTCACTGACGGAACCGAAATCGTGCACTGCCTGTCCTGCCGTCAACAAGGACCGGGGGCAGGCATACCCCATGGATCCACTACCCCCACTGCGCTCACGCGTATTCCCCCATTGGTATTGCGTGCCTGCATCTGTTCATGTCTGCCCGCTCTACTCTGATTGCCTGCTTTCTATCTTCTGGTCTTTTGCCAGATTCTCTGCACGGATACCAGCAATGCAATGGTAAAGAAGAGCAATGCCCACGGTCGTTCCATGAATATCAGCCAACCACTGTTCGACAGCAACAATGACTGCCGAAAGGCCTCTTCAGCACCCGAGGCAAGCACGAAGGCGATAATGAACGCAGCAGGCGAAAAACCATTCTTTCGCATGAAATAACCCAGAAATCCTGCACCACACATGATGAAGATGTCGGAGATACTGGTTCTGGAGGAATAGGCCGACACAATGCAAGTCAGGAATATATAGGGATAGACAAGCCTGGGCGGTATCATGGCAATGATGCGTCCGATCAAGGGCCCGCCGAAGTAACCAATGATCCCGTAAAGCAGGATACCCAGAAGCCCGGCAGCAAACAGACCGAAGATCAGGTCACGTGAGGTGTTGAAGATGGACGGCCCGACCGGTATGCCATGAATGAGAAACACGCCAATGAGAATGGCGGCGATGGTACTGCCTGGTACTCCCAGCGCCAGCAGCGGAATCATGGTGGGACCGGATACGGCATTGTTTGCTGACTCAGGAGCCGCGATGCCTTCCACGATTCCGGTGCCCCATTTCGAAGGGTCGCGCGAACGACGCTTCTCTTCGCCGTACGCCGAAAAACCTGCCACTGCGGAGCCAAGGCCCGGCAGTATGCCGATGAACGCCCCCAGTACGGAGGACCTGAACATGACCGGAACACAGCGTTTGAACTCCGCCCAGGTAAAGCGTGAAGCATCCGGATCAGTACTTTTTGTCCGAGTTTCCAGCACCGTGCCGGCTCGCATGTTTTCTATCTGTATTGCAAGCTCTGCCAGTACGAATATCCCGAGGAGCAAGGGAATCAGGGCTAGTCCTGACTGCAATTCCATCGACCCGAAATCCAGACGTGGCTCGGCACTGATCGGATCAATACCGATCATGGCCACCAGTACCCCCAGAGTGGTACTCAGAACGCCTTTGATGATGGAGTCACCCGTCACGGAGCTGATAACGATGAATGCCATCATGTAAACCGCGAAATACTCGGGTGGCCCGAAACGCTCCGTCACCGACGATATGGCTACGGCTCCGAAGATCAGAATCAGCTCACCGGTAAAGTCTCCGAACACGGATGAAACGGTTGCTACCTTGAGCGCCTTCCCGGACTTGCCGGCCTTTGCCATTGGATAGCCATCGGCGAGAGTGGCAGCCGAGGCCGCCGTACCCGGAGTATTGAACAGGATGGCCGAAATGGAACCTCCGAACCGCCCCGATTTGCCTATGACATACAGAAATGCCAGTGCTGACAATGGGTCCAGATAATAGGTGACCGGCACAAGCATGGCTATTGCAGCAGCAGCGGTAAGGCCCGGGATGGCACCGACGATCACTCCGACAAAAGCCGCCAGTACGACAAACCCGACGGCAGTCGCATTACTGAACAGATGGGCAAATCCATTGAAGATATCCATGGCTCGTTCTAGCGGATCAACAGTTGGGAGATATCGACCAAGGCGCCCGGCGGATCATAGATCCCCATACCCTTGATGAATACGAGATAGAAAATCAGAGAACCGCCAGCGGCGTTGGCCAGACTCAGTTTCCAGGAATTGGAAAACAGGCGAAAGACCAGCAAGGCGATAATGAAGGTCGACGCCAGATAGCCGGACCAGTAGAACAGCTGAGCATACACAGCAACCAGCAACATCAATGGCCCAGACTCGAGAGTGAGGTTCCTGACGGTGATTTCATCATCCTTCGCAGGTATATCCGGCCTGAGCAGATTCACGACCATGATGCACAGGCTCAAGAACACCACGATGAGACTGATTACCAATGGCACCGCACGTGGCCCGACAGAATCCGAGCCTCCTGTGGGTATACCCCATGACTGCTGAAGAAAGACCAAACCAATGATCAGAATGAGGAGATTGACCACCCATCCAATGTTGCGGCTCATGATTGACTCCTGTGGGTGAAGTGGTCGGCGGTAACGAATGATATTCACGTTATCCGCCGACGCGGTGTCATTCGCTCTTGAGGGTGGGCAGAATGCTGTTGACGTTGGCGAGAATGCTCTCGGCCTGTGCTGTGGTATCGCTTGCCGGCACCAGTGCAACAGGAAACAGCAGTTTTTCCATTGCTGCCCGAAAACCTTCCGTTGAAGCGGCTTCCGCAATGGCATCGGACAGAATTGCCATGACCTCATCGGAAGTACCGGCCGGTGCCAGCACACCTACAGGACTGTCGATGCCAATGAAGTCAATGCCCTCTTCTCCGGCAGCTGGAACCGATGGGTCGATGAGATCAGACTTAGACTGGCGAAGTACTCCAAGTATGCGCATCTTTTCGCCATAGTTGACTTCGGAATTCATGTTCTCTACACCGAAATCCACCTGTTCGCCGATCAGGGCCTGTCGTGTCTTGGCAGATCCGCTGAATGGAACTGCCTGAACATCCAGATCGTTGGCAGTGATGAAGCCGACACCGGCAGCCATGAATGCGGAACCACTGCCATTATGTGCCCAACGCAACTCACCAGGACGCTTCCGCGCATCATCGATCAGGTCCTGAAGACTCTGATACGGACTGTTCACGGGTACTGCAATTGCGGGAACCAGTCTCGAGACCGTGCCGGCCTGCTTGAAGTCACTGAATACATCCAGTTCGCTCTTGCCCAGCTCCTTTGCCAGTATCATGCTGCCGATAGAGCCGTACCACAGCGTATAGCCGTCCGCCCTGCTCTTCGATACGAAGCTCGCCGCAATCATGCTCGCGGCGCCAGGTTTGTTCACGATCACCACAGGTTTTCCCATGACATCCTGCAGCTCAGCTGCAAGGGCGCGGCCGGTCAGGTCGGTCCCACCACCAGCATTGAAGCCGATGATCAGATTGATGGGTTTTACCGGATAGTCGGCGGCAATCAGAGGCGTCGATACAGCCAGTGCAACCAGCAAGCTGCCAGTCAGTAAACCTGCAAGCCTGGCCTTGTTCATTATCTTTCTCATGGTAGTTCTCTCCTCGTTTCAGTTTATTTTTCAATGTTCTCCAGCGCTCTGCACCGGAGAGGCTCATGCCTCTGGCTGGCGCTCCTGCGTCCATTCAATCTGCGGGATGTCGACTTTGGGAGATGGCGGCCAGCCATCGCCTCGCTGAGAATTCAGACTACGATGGGGCGCCCATCGATAAGGCTTGTCCGGCTTGCCGACCAGCTTGTCACCGTCAAACCACTCCATATCAGAACCATATAGGCGAGATATCAGCAAGCTCTTCAATCTGTCCAGCTCTTCAGCATGGGCAGGCTCATTGCTGATATCCAGCATCTCGCGCGGGTCTTCGTTCAGATCGAAAAGCTGAAAATGATGGCCGACAGGATAGTAGATCAGCTTGTATCGGTCGTCTCTGATCATGCGCGACGCATGATCATCTTCTCCGCACTCACCGTAAATACAAGCATTGCGCTGATCACCGACCATCGATATACCATCACAGGATTCCGGAATATCGATGCCGCAAAGATCCAGCAGTGTCGGCATGACATCGGCAAAACCGACCAGTCGATTATCGACGACACCTTCGTCGGTTCTGGGGTTGCCCTTGTTGGGCATCAGAATCATCGGGATATTCGCAGAACTCTGATAGAAGATGCGTTTGGCCGCCATATCGTGATTGCCCAGCATGTCACCGTGGTCGCTGGTGAACATGATGATGGTATCGTCCAGTAGTCCCTCCAACCGCAACGTACCGATCAAGTAGCGTATCTGATGGTCTATCTGGGTACAAAGAGCATAAAAGGCACGCTTCGCTTCAAGCATCTGATGCTTGGTGTAAAGGTTGCTGCGACTCTGCAACGCCGAGATGGCATAGGGCAATTGGTCAGGGTCTCGGGCCCACTCTCCTATGTAAGGCTCATCCAGTTCGATATTGCGATACAGGTCGATATAAGCCTGTGGTGGTACCAGCGGAGGGTGTGGATGTCGAAATCCGAGGTACCAGAATGCTGGTTTGGTGGGGTCACGTCGCTTGATGGTACGTGCCATGTTGCGTGCGGCCCAAGTGGTGGCGTGATGCTGTTCATCAAGATGCCAGGGTCTCCAGTGATACTGGTTGTTCGACATGCCATGATCGAACTGGCGTCCGGGCAAGCCCTGGTCCCCCAGATAGATATCGTAGTCATCCAGAGTTCCCCACTGTGGACGTCCCTCATCATCCAGTAGAACCGAGTCGAACCCGATGCGGTCACGCTGGGGATGCACGTGCAATTTTCCCACAGCATCCGCCTGATAGCCCGCATCTCGGAAAGCCTGAGCAAGCGTGGTCACATCCGGCATGATCAATTGATCATTGAATACTCTGTCGCCATGAGATCTTGCAGACTGGCCCGTCATGAGGGTACGACGTGCCGGAATGCATACGGGACACTCCGAGTAGGCGTTCGTATAGCGGACGCCGCAAGACGCAATTTCATTGAGCCCGGGTGTCAGTATGGTTTCGTTTCCGGCGAACCCCAGGTGCTCCGCAGCCCAGTGATCTGTGCAGATGAGTAGTACATTCGGTTGATCCGTGGCCATTGGGCCCTCCTGTTTGTTTCAAGTCAGCCTAAGGCAATACCCATAATGAAGAAAATGATGTTTAATGTACTGGCTATAACAAAATGGAATTACTTACATGAGCGGTAGAGTCTCACTGCGACAGCTGATTGCCTATCGCGCGATCATGACTGCGGGAAGTGTTTCCGTTGCCGCCAACGACTTGAACCTGAGTCAACCGGCGCTCAGCAAGCAGATTGCTGCGCTGGAAGATGCCCTTGGAATACGCCTTTTCTCACGTCGACGCGGTGGGCCGATGATTCCCACCAGAGCTGGTGTGGAACTGTTCAAGTCCATCGAGGGGACAATCTCGGGAATTGACCTCATTCCGCAAATCGCCAGGGAGATCGCGGAGCACTCGCGTGTCCGATTACGCGTTGCTGCAACACCGCCGTTGCTCAATTCCGCGCCTTTCATGCGCGCGTTGATTCACTTCCGTGAGAAAAATCCGAGCGTACGACTGGCACTGGAAGCGCGTCGCAGAATCGATATAGAGGAATGGGTCTACAGTCGTCAGGTGGACGTCGCCCTTGCCTTGCTTCCGTTGAAAAACCCCTTGTTATTCAGTAAACCGCTGCTCAAATCGCGTGCTGTGGTGGTGGTCTCTGCTGATCATCCTCTGGCAAGACGAACCCGTGTCAACCTGAGTGATCTGGCCAGCAGCACAGTCATACTCCCCAGCCGACAACCGTTACGGGATCAAATAGACGCCTGCATTCGAGGCCTGCCGGAGGCATTCAGTGTCGACATAGAATCTTCTTCCTCCCTGACCTGCTGCAAACTGGCCGCTGCTGGTCTGGGTGTTGCCATCTGCGACCCATTCAGCCCGACAGCATTCTCCAGCTCGGAGGTTCGAGTATTGAAGTTGGAGCCTGCCATCAAGCTGGCCTACGGTGCCATCATGCACAGGACCAGCGACGTCAGTGGCATGACCGGTTTACTGCTGGATGCAGTGACACAGGAGTTCAAGGCAATCTGAACGTGTGATACGTCTCGGCTCTGCATTTCCGACACCCTGACTTCACTGCCTGTCACTGACTCTTCGTGCCATGCATCTTTCCGAGCGCAAAAACCCGTATTGGTCGTCTGGTCGTCTGGTCGTCTGGTCGTCTGGTCGTCTGGTCGTCTGGTCGTCTGGTCGTCTGGTCGTCTGGTCGTCAGAGATTTGCGCCATGGAGGGCCTGAGGAGTTGTGTATCTTCGACTTTTGACTAGCTTTGCCGATCGGATATTGTCACCCACCTGCCAACCGATGCGCAGGTAACTGCAACTCGCTTCCATCCATTCATGAACATAATGGATGCTTCCATGAATACAAGGGTGGACGCCAGTCAGGGGAGATATGGACAACCGGGAATTCAGGCAGCATTGCAACAGCTTCTGGTTTCCCGGAACTCGACGTGATATGTTTTCAGGTGCGGACCGGTGAGTTCTTGACACGGAACGCCCGGTTCTGCCACAAGGAATAGTCGGGTCTACGCGGATTCGTGTGGGTTGATTTGGGCGTTTTTGGGTAGTGGCGGCAGGAATGATGCGATGATCTTGAGT
>NZ_JBQYLE010000001.1:977242-1130696 GCF_052681095.1 Granulosicoccus sp. 3-233 | reverse complement strand
CTAGCAGCAAGTGCGGGTGATGCACTGATGATAGGTTACATGCGTCAGAACGCCAGTCTGATGTCGTGAACGCTTACTTCCAAACGTATAGACTGGCTCGGCGGAACCATGGAAGCCCCCGGTAATGAAGGCGTGGCAGGTCGAGTGAAACTGACGCTAGGCTCTGTCGGCTATGTTGAATCCGGGTTTGCAAGCAGGCTCGGTCTGCCCATGGCACTGCTGGAAAACCAGCATGGTGAATTCGTAGCACCTACGATAGCTGCCGGCCAAGCGGCCATGAACAGTGCGAACTCCGAGCAGGTTGAAGAAGTTGCAAATACAATGATTGACCCCACGGCGCAAGGCTCCTACCCCATCACCACATACACCTGGTTCCTGATTCGTGACAATTACGAATCGACCGAGAAAAGTACTGCAATAAGGAATCTTCTAGGCTGGATTCTGACGGAAGGTCAGAATCATGCGGAGTCCTTGCACTACTTGCCACTACCGGCAACAGTCAGCAGCTCGGTGCTGGCAAGTCTGCAGTTGCAATAGCTTCACCGCCAGAGCAGCAGCACCAGACCGGGCCGCAGCAAGGTTGTTCTGGAGAGACCCGAACGAGCATCCTCAACGCTGCCAGAATCACGCTTAGGCGTGATCCTGGCAGTTTGACTCTCTCTTCAAACAGGAAAATCATGCACGGATTGCAGTTTCGACACCCGTTCACGATGATCGCACCGTGTCGCCGAAGCACGGTCATGTAACAAACCTATAACAAAGACATTGCATTCTTCCCGAGCCTCTCGAGGCTCCCAGGCAAACCGCACTCATGCGGCTGCAAGGCATTGAACAGGAAGATGAGATGACAACAACAACCCTACAGGCCCAACCCGGGACACATGCCGCAGGCATGCCACCTGCCCTTCGATGGGCGATGATTGCAGCGCTGGTCTATCTGCTTCTGGTCGCCGTGGCCCTGATCAGTGGTGGATTCAAGATGTCCGCCGGTGACAGTGCCAAGGAACTTTTCGCCTTTGCCAGCAACCCGGTCACGGCTGTCATCGTCGGGGTATTGGCCACGGCGCTCATTCAGTCATCGAGCACAGTGTCCTCGATCATCGTCGGACTGGTTGCTGGTGGGCTGCCAGTGAGCATCGCCATTCCGATGATCATGGGTGCGAACATGGGTACCACCATCACCAACACCATCGTCAGCCTCGGCATGATCCGAAACGGCGAGGACTTCAAACGCGGCTTCTCAGCTGCGACCATCCATGACTTCTTCAATCTTCTGTCGATACTGATCTTTCTGCCACTGGAGGTCATGTTCGGCTTTCTGGAAAGAATCGGTGCTTCACTGGCCACTCTTTTCATCGGCGGTGATTCGGTTTCAACCAGCAGTTTCAATTTCATCAAGCCACTGGTCAAGCCTCCAGTCAATTTTGCCAAGGACTCGATACACGGCGCGGGTATGAGTGATCTGATTGGCGGAGTTCTGCTGATCATTCTCGGCATAGTCGGCATCTTCCTGGTCATCACCTACATCGGAAAACACCTCAAGGTGCTGATGGTCGGCCGCGCCAAGGAGATTCTGCATACGGCGGTTGGCAAAGGGCCTCTCTCGGGCATCTTCACGGGCACTCTGTTGACGGTACTCGTACAGTCCTCGTCCACGACGACCAGTCTGATCGTACCGCTGGCAGGCAGTGGTGCATTCACACTGCGACAGGTATATCCCTTCACACTGGGCGCCAACATCGGTACCTGCATCACGGCGCTGCTGGCGGCAACGGCCATATCCGGAGCCAACGCCATTTTTGCCCTGCAGATCGCCTTCGTCCACCTCGCCTACAACGTACTGGGTGTGGCGCTGATCTATTCATTGCCGTTTCTGCGGGACATTCCGATCAAGCTGGCCACCTCTCTGGCTGCCCTTGCCGTGAAGAACAAACTGTACGTGGTTGCCTACATCGGCGCTGTGTTCTTCTTCCTGCCGCTGATTCTGATCGGTGGCAGCAAACTGCTCGGCCTCTAGATATCCACGGAAATCCGACACGGACAATCATCATGAACCTTACGCAAGACAACGATGTCGCAAGCCGCAAACGCGAGCTGCAGGTAAAGATCGAGGAGATGGAGACCACACTGCGTGGCCTTCGTGAACGACTACGCCAGGAAGAGGAAAACGAGCAACACGAGGCCATCGAACATCTCGAGCAGTATCTGGGGGACATCGACAGCAAATACACCAATCTGCATGAATTCTGGCAAGTCATCCGCAGTGAAATCAGTTCACTGCTCGACAAGCGAACAGACAAGCATGGGAACTGATCACATGAAACGATTCATTCCGATGGTTCTGAGCTTGTCCATGGTTCAGGCCCACGCCGGTGAAGAAGCCCCGGTGAAACTTGCAGAAGTTCCCGAGCCCGTCATGCAGGCCATCCAGGAACGCTTCGAAACCATCGAACTGACAGGTGCCAATACCGAAACCGAGATCGATGGCTACATGGTGTACGAAGTCCAGGGAAACATCCCTGCGGGGGAATTCCTGGACGGCGAGCACGAGCCTCTTGTCGATGAAAACGGCGATGTCGTATTCGAACAAACCACACCTGCAGAAACATCAAGGCAGGTGGAATTCGATCTGACGCCGGATGGCAAGTTCGATGAAATCGAGATCGAGTTCCTGCAAGACATGGTTCCCGGAGCTGTTCTGCAGGCCGTGAAGCGGGCCCATCCCGAATTCGAAGCACGATTCATCGAAGCCTCATACAGTTCGACGATGGACGTCATCGGCTACGAATTCTCCGGCCTGAACCAGGACCAGCCAATGGATCTGGAAGTCTCTCCATCCGGTCGTCACATTCAACTGGCCGACGACTGATGGAGCACGATCCTGACCTTTCCGTCATCGCAAATCTTGAAGACAAAGCTTTTGTTGACGAAAATGTGGCTATCGTCCTCTCCGATGAGATGGACGTTGCACTGGGCGATTGCGAGATCGCCATGAAGTATATAGTCGAGCTGGTTGAACCAGACTTTCGTCCAGGGCTTGAGTTTGAAGCCTTGGTCGTTCGGAAAGTCGGGGTTGCCGCCAACGAAGTACGAAAGCGCCCCTTCCTTGCTCGGACGAAAGGTTTGTGAGCCGAAGGTCAACGTCGGCTTGAACAGTACCTTCCCTTCGTCATAGTCGTAGTTGTCAGAGAGCACTTGTGTTGCCTCTGCAATCACGTCGCCACCTTCTAGATGGATCTTGCCGATCCGGACGACGTTGTCGCACCACAGATGAAATGTTACGTTATATCATAACCTATACAACCAATTCCAGATGGTGAGGCCTCAGTGCTGTCCGACAAGGGCTGATACACTCTCAGCACGCCATCAAGGATCATCATTGGCCCTTTCTGCCCGCTTACCCGACAAATCGATACACACCGACAAGCCAGCGATAGCAGCAGACTCGCTGTCACAAAGGCATACTCCGTGCAATTGCTATTTACAATGACCAACAGAAAGTCACGCAGACCCGGATAAACCATGTTTGCAGAAACAGAAGGCAGCAGAAAATCTATCGGTGATGTGGACGTGCTGTACCACGATGGCCTCTATCACCTGTTTCACCTCGTGCTGCCCAATCACGACTTCATCGCACATGCCGTCAGTACCGATGCGCTGAATTGGCGGCGCGTGAAGAACGCGTTGTTCATTGGCGACCCCGGAAGTTGGGACGACCTGATGCTCTGGACCATGCACGTCTCGCCCGATCCGCATCGTGAAGGCCACTGGCGAATGTTCTACACGGGCCTGTCGCGGCGCGACCAAGGCAACTACCAGCGTCTGGGCATGGCGATCAGCAGCGACTTGTATCATTGGGAAAAGACCCCTGTGCATTGGGAAGACAAGCGTGGCCCGAACGATCCCGAGCGCGTAAAAGCCGCCGTGAAGCAGAGCCGGTCCGACTCGGCCAGCAGCCATCACGCCATGTTCGACGCGCGCAGCTGCTTTCCCTTGCAGCCCGATCCGCAATACTATGAAGCCTCGCTCGACGAGGGCCGGCATTGGGTCAGCTTCCGTGATCCCTTCTACTATCACGACGGGGTAGATGGCTGGCTACTCGCAGCGGGGCGGGTAAACCAGGGCCCTGTGGTACGCCGTGGCTGCGTGGCGCTGATGAAGGAGGTAGAGCCGAATCACTTCGTGGCACAGCCGCCACTGCATCATCCGCGTCTGTATGACGATGTCGAAGTGCCCAACCTGATCGTGGTGGACGATGAACACTACCTGATTGCCAGCATGCGTGAAGACGCCAAGATCCACTATTGGCATACCGACAAGCTCGGCAATCGCTGGCGCAGCTATCACGACAACGTGTTGTTGGCACAAGACAACTATGCAGCACGCGTGTGCCGTGATGAGAAAGGCTGGCTTCTGTGGAACTTCTATTCGATGAACCCGGAGGACCGTACGGCAGAGAACCTGATGCCGCCTCCGAAACGTCTGATCAGAAATGAGGAAGGTCTGTTACGGGCGGTGACGTTTGAAGGCATCGCCGACTACATCCGGAACCAGATCGACACCACGTGTGTACACAAGCTGATCGAGGATGCCGGCTCGACGGTCAAGCCGTGTGCGAGCGAGAACGACGCTCTGGATCTGACCTGTGATAGCGGCTTCCAGGCGTTCGTCTTCGACCCGGTCCTGGATCATTTCCGGTTCCAGGCCACCCTTGAGATGCGCGGCCTGGGCAAGTGCGGCCTGGTGTTTCGAATCGATCCCGAATCACGCGATAGCTACTACCTGTCGCTCGATCTGCTGAAAGGCGTGGCCCAGATGCGGGCCTGGGGCACCGGTGAGGATCGCAGCGGGGAACACATGATGCAGTACCGATCCCTGCAGTCCGGCTACTGGTACGCGGAAGACCGAACCCGTGTCGCCATGAAACTGATCATGTTCGGCAGCTACATCGAAGTGTCGATCAACGGTCGTGTGGTGCTGTCACTGGTGGATCATGACTACCAGCAGGGGCAGCTGGGTATCTATCTGGAAACCGCGCAACTGCGCGTTTCTGACCTGAAGGTCGATCGACTGGCACCGCCCAGCCAGTCCGACGAGCATCTGGCGTACGGCTAGCCGGCTATCGAGTCAACGCCATCAGAGCTTGCCCACGATCCCCCACTGATCGCGGGCTGATCGCTTCCACATTCATTCAGTGCTCGGCAATCTTTCCGCCGGCAACGCGATACAGATCGAAGACTGACGTATCCATCGGCGGGGGATGATCAAGGAATCGCGGGTAGCACCCGAGGCGCTTGAACACGGAATCATCAACCTGTTCGGGAAAGCAGGCCTTGCTGTCGATCAACATTGATGAGGTCTGAGGATGTCGGTGAACTCGACACGGCGGTCAACGACAGGCGAGGCCTGCAGCGATCCCGTGGCAGCGCTTATTGATGTTATGTTATAACGTATCTTTAATTCTTGTGAACCCGAGTTTCACACCCTGGCAGTGCCATCGCCCTCCCCTGTACGAGAAACAGTCTTCATGCTCCGTCGATGCACCAAACGACTGATCGCCTTTGCTGTGATCCTTGCTTCCGCTCTTCTTCCCGTCGGAACTCATGCACGATCACTTTCCATTGGCCAGACCTTCCTGGCTGCCGGGCTTGATCCTGCCGAGGGTTCGAACGGCTGGGCACTCGTGAGTCATGGCATTGCCGAGCAACTGTTTCATGTATCGCAAGAGGGCAAGGTGGAGCCCAATCTGGCCGTCTCGGCAACAGTCAGTGACGACGGTATCTGGACACTGCAACTGGCCAGGGACAGATACTATTCCGATGGCAGCCCGATGACCGCTGAACTTGTCGCTGCGGGATTGAATCGAACCGGCGAGGCCAACCCATCGGCTCGTTCGACCGCAGGACGCCTGACATTCACGGCCATCGATGACCTTGTCCTGCAAGTGGAATCCGAACAGCCGACGCCCATACTGCCATCGATTCTGGCGGAATGGGCCTTTCCCGTTTACAAGCTGGTCGATGGCGTGCCGATCTTCACGGGTCCATACATGGTGAAGGCGTTCGAGGCGGGGTCATCTCTGGAACTGCTGCCAAACCCCTACCATGCAGGGGCTGCGGATCGCCCGGAGTTGAACCTGCGGCGTATCGCCGATGGGCAATCACTGGCTCTCGCCTTTGCATCAGGCGAACTGGACATGGCCTTCAACCTGCCAGTTGAATCCTTGCCGATGCTCTCAGGCGTTGCTGGCAGGACAGTCTCCTTCCCGGTCGAGTATCAATACATGATGTGGATGAACACACACTCACCGGCATTGGCAGATGTTCGTGTTCGTAAAGCCATAGACAAGGCCATCAATCGCAACGATCTGGTAACAGCTGCGCAGGCCGGTCTAGCAGCCACCGGCGCCTTTCCTGCCAATTCGCCTTTTGCCACCACTGACCCCTTGATTGTTGACACGACAGCAGCGGGTGCTCTGCTGGACGAGGCCGGATGGCTTGTCGGTGATGATGGCAAGCGCCATCGACAGGGCCAATCCTTGTCCCTGGTGCTGTATGCCTATCCTCAGCGACCGGACCTGGTGACCTTCCAGCCCGTGATCCGTTCCGCGCTTGCCGAACTTGGCATCGACGTGACTACACAGGTCACGGAAAGCCCCAGCGAACTGGCGGCCGCAGGAGAATTCGATCTGTTTCTCTGGGCACAACATACCGCGCCTGCCGGTGATCCCGCCCAGTTCCTGACACTGTTTCTGGAAACCGATGCCGCACGCAATTACAGCGGCTGGTCGAACCCGCAATACGATGCATTGATCGCCGAGCTACGAAGTGAAGCCGACTCGAGTGCACGCATCGACCTCGCCCGCCAGGCTCAGGACATCATTGCCGCGGACGTCCCCATGGCGTTTCTTGTTACGCCGGAATGGCATGTGGGACTGTCAGCAGCTCTTTCAGACTACGAACCGTGGGGTTCGGATTACTACATCATCCGCCCCGATCTGATCGTGGAGAAATGACTGCCGGTAAAACAGCAAATGGGCTGTTGCGGCCGCTCCTGTCCTGGCTGGCCATTGTCACGGTGGTATTTGTCTTCCTGCGATTGATGTCCGGGGATCCGGTGGACATCTTCATGGCGCAGATGAATATCCACTCCAGCCCCGAGACAGTCGCCGCCTTCAGGGCACAGTGGGGACTGGATGCCTCGCTGTTCACCCAGTTCTACCGATGGCTGAGCGGATTCCTGACCCTGGATTGGGGCAAATCGTTTGAAACTGGAAGACCCGTGCTCGAAGAGTTCATGGTACGCATTCCCTACTCGATAGCCATCGGTTCCGGCGGAATGATGCTGGCAGTACTGCTCGGCTATGCCATTGGTTTCCTTGCTGCGTACCGGCCAGATGGTTGGGCCGATGTGTTCTCGCGAGCCTTGGCGATTGCCGGACAAGCACTTCCTGCCTTCGCGGTGGGACTCGTCTTGCTGTGGATTTTCGGCGTTCAGCTTCGCTGGATCAACGCCTTTGGTGGTGAAACACCGGAACGTATCATTCTACCGATGATGTTGGTGAGTCTGTTCTCGCTAGGCAGCGTGGCTCGCCTGACGCATGCCGGCTTTCGGGACGTGAGGCAGAGCCCCTGGTATCGTACGGCACTGGCCAAAGGCAGATCGGACATCGGGGCGCTGTGGCACCATGGTCGCGAGGCAGCTACCGTGACACTGATCGCAGGCTTGGCTCCCGAGCTGGCCTGGATCGTCGGCGGAACGGCCGTCGCCGAGATTGTCTTCGGTGTGCCCGGACTTTCCGAACGTGTCGTCCAGGCAGTCGTCAATCGTGACTATGCCGTACTGCAGGCCTACATCGCACTTGTTGCCTTGTGGATGACGGTGATCCTGCACGCCTCGCGCATTCTGCAGCGTTTTCTGGATCCTCGATTGCAATGACGTACACTACCGCAAGGCGATTCGGCCTCGTAACTATTGTCTTGTTGCTGACAGTCACCTTGATTGGCAGCAACGATCCACACGCAGTCGATCTGCAGAATCGCTTGAGCGGTGCATCACTCACCCATCCTCTGGGCACTGACCATCTGGGAAGAGACCTGGCGACTCGCCTCGCCTGGGGCGCTCTTCCCTCTCTGTTGGCCATTGGAATCGTTCTGACAGGAGGCATCATCATTGGCTTGCTGGCAGGCAGCTGCCTGTCCCTGGGTTCAGGCTCACTCCGCCACCTTGTCTCCTGGTTTGCCCAGACAGCCATCACCATACCGACACTCGTCACCGCGCTGGTCTTGTCTGCGGCTTTTGGCGCTGGAACCCTGACGATCGCGATGGCGCTCTTGCTGACATCATGGGCACCATATGCACTGACCATCGGTGCCCTGTTCGACCGAATCCGAGCAGAACCCTATTGGCAAGCCAGCAGAGCAATGGGTGTACCTGGCTACGCTGCGGTCTATAGCCATCTGTTGCCCAACGCATGGCCAACCCTGGGTGCGATGGTGGGAGCCGATGCCGGACGTGCCGTGATTGTCGTTGCGTCACTGGGATTCATCGGTTTGTCAGCCGATACCGGCCGCCCCGAGTGGGGCGCCATGATTCTCGAGTACCGGATGTTTCTGTTCACTGAGCCTCGTCTGGTGCTTGCGCCGGTAGCGGCCTGCGCCGCGGTGGCCTTCTTGCTCAACACCGGGCTGGACAGAGACGCTACGAGGTATCGCTGACAGTGCGAGAGCCTGGGCCCTCTCATGATGAGGAAATCGGCTAAGCCTGCGGCAATGCCATAGACGCGCCCCAGGGATTGGAATACTCGGTTTCAAGTGCTGTATGTGCTATGAGACAGGCCACTTTTGGACGAAATCCTCGCCTTGCGGGATGTCTGATCGGGTGCCTTCGGGAACCTTCAAGCACTCTGCAAATACACCATCAACGGGCATTATCACCGGTGACTTGCGCAGCCGAATTGCTGCTTTGCATCTCGCCTACCGCCGAGGCAATTTCCACACCCAGGGCAGCATGAAGCTCATCGAATCGATGCATTTCCGGGGTACGCAGACGTAGCATGGAGATGGTGAGTTCCAACGTGGGAAATGCCTTGGCCACCCGGATATCGTCGAGGTCATCTGTGTGCTCAGGCGTTGGCCTGAGCGATAATCTTGAGTTTATAGTCGGGCGTGAAAAGTCGACTTGAGCTTTTTCGGCTCCGGCGTGACGTTCGTATCTGGCAAGTCTGTGGCTGGCTTAGGCATTGTAATTGGCCCTGCTAAAAGGCTCTGAAATCCATGTTAAATCAGACTGGGGCTGATTTGCTGCAGGTTGACACACTGGGCTCCACCATCCCTGATGCAAAGTGATCACCAACGGTGCCAATATCAGCACTCTGGCGTTGGGGGATTTAGGTAATCATTTAGAACCGGAATGACTGGCCACTTTGACCGGTAAACGCAAGCCAAACAGAGCGCCACCAACAGCTCCTGCCAGACATTGCAAACTCATGCCCAGCGCCCCGCGAGCACCGGCGATGGGTGTCAGCGATCCGAGCTCTCGCATGGAGAAGAGAATCACGAACATGGCCAGCGCACCACCCACGGCGTACAGTGGCATTTCGGGCACCGGCAGGACACGACCGAGCAAGGCCATGACGCAGAACGCAATCAACAGCCCGATCGCAATCACCGCCAGATACAGGTACAGTCCGACCCAGTCGCCCGCGCTCATCGCGATACGATCTGCCATCGGGATCAGAACGCCCAGTTGCAGGAGTCCTGACAATACCTGTTGGGTGTGTGCAAGACTGGCCAGCGTATAGGTAAGCAGCACCGACAAGGCGAACGAGATGAACAGCTTGGCCAAGTATGTACGCACAATTGCAAATACGGGTTTTCTTGAAAATGAATAAACCGATCTCGCGTCGTCGCCGCCGGTTGAGTATGGTGGCCGGGTTCGTCGTGTTCTGTGCAGGAGTCGAGCAATCCTTCGCCGCTTACGAGCCGCTGACGCCAGACGACTATACCATCACAGAGATTGCCGGTTCGCTGGATCACCCCTGGTCGCTTGCGTTCCTGCCCGACGGTCGATTGCTGGTGACCGAGCGTAGCGGGCAACTGAGAATCATCGACAAGGGCGCGGTGTCCGAACCCGTCGCCGGTGTACCGGATGTGTTTGCCAAGAGCCAGGGGGGTCTCTTCGATGTGGTATTGCACCCTGAGCACGACACGAACGGCTGGCTCTATCTCAGCTATGCATACGGTCATGACGAGGCCAATGCCACACGACTCGCAAGAGCCCGGCTGGAGGGAAATGCACTCGTTGATGTCACCGTGTTGTTCACGGCTTCACCGTCAAAGGATACACCCGTGCATTACGGCGGGCGAATGGCGTTTCTCCCTGACAACACCCTGTTGCTGGCCATTGGCGACGGTTTCGACTACCGAGAACAGGCGCAGCGAAACGACAGTCATCTGGGCACCATCGTGAGATTGAACGATGACGGCAGTGTTCCGGCTGACAACCCCTTTATCGATGACGAGAACGTTCTGCCCGAAATCTGGAGCTACGGACATCGCAACCCTCAGGCCATTGTCGTGCACCCGGACACCGGGGCCATCCTGTCCAATGAACACGGTCCTGCCGGTGGAGATGAAGTCAACAAGATGGAGCCGGGAATCAACTATGGCTGGCCGGTTGCCACCTACGGTGACGACTATTCGGGTGCTGCCATCTCACCGTTCACACACTACCCGGGTACGCAGCAACCCTTGCTGCACTGGACCCCGTCCATTGCACCCGCAGGCATGGCCATTGGACACGGAGAGGCCTTTCCCGCTCTGGAAGGTGATTGGCTGGTCGCCGCGCTCAAGGCCAGAGAGGTGCGTCGTGTTCATGTCAATGACGATCAGACCATGACACAGCAAAGTCTGTTCACCGAGCTCGGCATGCGCATCCGTGATGTTCGCATTGCCCCGGATGGCAGCTTGTATCTGCTCACCGATTCTTCCAACGGGAAAGTACTGCGGGTTACGCCTGAATGAATCGGGCAGACATGGGAGCCACTTTGAGCTTTGCGCCAAACAAAGTGAAGCGACGACAGATTACGTGGCGCGAATATGGCGCGATTCGATAAATCACGCCACCGCGAGTGGCGCGTTGCGGACGACTGAGCGTCGGGAGAGGCATCAGTGTACTGCCGAATTCGGTCACAACACCCTTCACCCACCATTCATACTTTCCCCTTCCAAACCGATAACCATTGAAGGAGGCAACTCTCCAACCAAACAAAAAATATCCGAGCAGCACACCACGGAGGCAAACGGATGGCCAAGCTGATACCGTCGCTCAACTCCTGCCTGCGACGTATGACAGCGGGTGAAAAGCGCGTGGCTCGCATTCTGGAATCCCACCTGGAAGACGACTACCTCTGTTGGTATGAACCGCGAGTCGGCACAGGTCAACGCTCTCGATACACCGACTTCATTGTCCTGCACCCGTCTCGCGGACTTCTCCTGCTGGAAGTCAAGGACTGGAAGCTTTCCAGTCTGCACAGTGTGGATCCGCAGTTCTTCAAACTGCTGACAAACAACGGCTTGAAGAGCGTACAACACCCACTGGACCAAGCGCGGCAATGCACCTACAGCTTGATCAACAGCTTGTGTCGTGATCCGGCATTGACGCATCAGGACGGCCATCACAAAGGCAAGCTGATTTGCCCGTATGCCTTCGGCGTGGTACTCACTGGCATCACGCGCAAGGAGTTTGACAGCTCCGACATGGGCATGGTGCTACCAGAGCATCTCGTCATCTGTCGTGACGAAATTGCCAGCAACGGCGATGCCGAGGTGTTTCAGAAGCGCCTCTGGGACATGTTCCCGAGACAATTCAGCGAGCCCTTGAGCTTGCCTCAGATCGACCGCATTCGCTGGCATCTCTTCCCGGAAATCAGAATCAGTCCGCCCGAACAATTGCTGATTGGCAGCGATCAGGCTGAGCAGCCTGATCAGAAAAGCAAGAATGGTCAGGACTGTCAGGAAAGCCCATATTCTACTGTTGCGGATAAACCTTTCACGAACGCTGCAACGAACAAGGATGATCCCGACCAATTATTCCCTGACATCATCAAGGTCATGGATCTTGAACAGGAAGCCCTGGCCCGAAGCCTGGGTGATGGCCATCGCGTCATTCACGGTGTCGCAGGCTCAGGCAAGACGCTGATCCTGGGCTATCGATGCGTACACCTTGCAAACACCTTCATCAAGCCTGTTCTGGTTCTATGCTTCAACGTGGCATTGGCTGCCAGGCTGCGCGAAGTCATCCAGATCAACGAACTGAGTGAGCGCGTGCAGGTGCGCCACTTTCACGATTGGTGCGGTGATCAGCTACGTACCTATCATGTGGACAAACCAGCAGCCGGCAGTCATTACGTTCATGAGCTGGTGCAAACGGTCATCGACGCCACCGAGTCAGGCAGGATTCCCAGAGCGCAATACGGCGCTGTGATGATTGATGAAGGCCACGATTTCGAACCCGATTGGCTGCGTCTGATTGTCAGCATGATCGACCCGGACACCAACTCCCTGCTACTGCTCTACGATGACGCACAATCCATCTACACCAAACGATCACTGGGGTTCAGCCTCTCGAGCGTGGGCGTGCAGGCGGTCGGACGCACGAAGATACTGCGAGTCAACTATCGCAACACAGATGAAATAATCAACTACGCGTATCAGTTCGCCAGCACATGGCTTTCCGGTGAAGAGCTGGATGACGATCACGTCACCACCGTCACCCCGGAAACTGCCGGCCGTCACGGACCCAAGCCGGTATTCAAGCTATGTCCGGGCTATGAAGAGGAAGTTCAGCTGATCATCAAGTGCATCAGGGAGCAGCACGACAAAGGCATACCATGGTCTGATATCTGCGTTGCCTACCGAGCCAACTGGATGGGGGAAAAGCTTAACGAAGCCATGAAAAGTGCCAAGCTGCCGGTGCACTGGCTGCGTTCGAAGGCCGACAAGACACGCCTCTCCTCCTCTGACCCATCCATCAAGCTGATGACCATGCACAGCAGCAAGGGTCTTGAGTTCCCGCTGGTGATCGTCTCGGGTGTTGGTTCCATGCCGGACAAGCACGCCGAAGCTGCAACCGAGGCCAAACTGCTCTACGTCGCCATGACCCGTGCCACGGAGAAGTTGCTGGTGACAGCCCACCACCGTTCCGAGTTTGCGGAGAAGCTGGTCGCTTGAGGTTGGCAGGCGATAGAACTTGCAACGATCAGAAGCAGAAAATCACTGGCCCTCGGGTGCACAACTTTTGCACAGAATAACGAGAGCATGACTCCAACGCCGCTGCAAGCATATATACCAGGTTCATCCACACGCTTATCCACAGGATTTGTGGATAACGGTTAGCTAGCCGTGCCTCTTCGAGCAAGAGACACAACGTGGCCACTGCGCAAACTGCTGCAGTCGAGCTTGCCAACTGATGGAACTCCCGCCTGAAGCCGTCGAGGCCGTCGAGGCCGTCGAAGCCGTCGAAGCCGTTGAAGCCGTTGAAGCCGTTGAAGCCGTTGAAGCCGTTGAAGCCGTTGAAGCCGTTGAAGCCGTTGAAGCCGTCGAAGCCGTCGAAGCCGTCGAAGCCGTCAAAACTTTCCGATGCCAGTCGATGCCATTCATTCCATACAAATGTGAAATACATCACAAAATTAATTGACATATCTGATGGCCATATCTACCATACCAGTTGTAGTTCAGACCAAAACAAGGCGATTACAAATCTCTCATCACCAGGTAGCGGATTCACTGATATTTCCGGCTCATTCACAAGGCATGACTCACTTGATCACCGTAAAGAGGTCCAGGCAAGGAATACTCCCACCCTGACCAACGACGGGAGCCAGGTCGGATTTGCACCAGACTGTGCCAGTTACCAATGAGTACAAGCTGCCTGAAAACTACTGAAGGTGGAAAATGAACTTTCATTTACATGAAAGGCACGAAATTCGTACTGCCATGATATTTGACCGAAAGGGAACCTCGGTAAAGCTCCTGCTGCCCACGCTCTTTTGCAGCTTGCTCCATACCATTCCCGCTCTCGCTCAGGATGCGGCCATACCTGCCTACATAACCGACGGTTCAATCTGGGAGCTGGAAGGAGAAACGCCAGACCCTCTGATCAATGAAACCAGCTTGCAGTTTCTTCCCCTGGAAGCGCAGGTTGCCACAGCAAACGGCAACGGTTGGCGACACGAATACAAGATCAAACAGTCTGAGCGCTTGCCAATGGCAGCAAGCTATGAGCTGTTTCAGGCCACATACACAGTGAGCATGTCCGATGGCGCCAAGTCGATCATCACTCAGTACCATGGTGACGACCCGACGCTGATGAAACTCTACTATGCCGACTCAACGGAAGCGTTTGTGGATGGTGACGGAAACCCCGTGGGTGATAGCGTTGGCAAGAACGGCATATTCGACCTGTACGTGCGACTGCGAACAAAGGGGCTCCCCGATTTCGGAGAAGACGTTTTTCACTTCGGTACGTTTGTCGCAGGTGACACGTTCGATGTCAGTGTCGAGAACAACTATGGAACGGTCACCGTCACGGTCGACGATCTATCGGTTACGCGCGAAGTCGAACAGACACCGACGGACTACCTGAAGTTCGGCAACTATCTGCAATCCCAGGTCACCACGGATACCGACCACCCTTACGGTGGCGACAAGTGCAGTGCACTGTCGCCACCACTTGATTTTCCCGAGTGCTATGAATTTCTGGGTATCTACGAATCATCGGTGATACTCACCAATGTATCGTATGAACGCATAGAGGATCCGGACTACGAGTTGCCCCCTCCCGAGGCCAATGCCGAGCTTCTCAATGGTGATTTCGAAGATTCGTTGAACGACTGGATACAGCAAGAACCGGTTAGCGCCTCTGGCGATGTCTACACGGGTGAAGGCTCTGCAAAGGTCGGTGACGCACCGGGCCGTATTTACCAGCGCGTTGAGGTTTTGCCAGACACGACTTATGAATTCTCCGCCTACGTCAAGGGCGAAGGTGCTCTTGGCGCCAAGGGAACAGAGGGAATTGAAGATACGGCCGAGGGTGAAGTAGATGTGCTTCAGGCCTTTGATACCAGTGACTGGACAGCGGTATCGGTAACCTTCACCACAGGTGCCGACCCACTGCCTGTTTATCTGTACGGATTGCACGGCAGCAGTGGTGACGTTCGGTTCGACGACATGACACTCACAGCCGAAGACGAGGATTCAAGCGAACCGACATCGGCCTTGAATCTTCGCAATGCCGTTTATTCGGATACTGCCGGCGAGGTGTTCTGGGATCGCATCACTGATGGCGGAAACGTGCTCTACGAAGTCACTCGTAACGGTGAGCTCGTCGGTGTACTGGATGCCTTGAGTGTGTTTGACGATGATCTGCTTCCAGGCGACATCTACACTTATACCGTGAGTGTGGTGAATGCTGACGGTGAGATCATTTCGACAGAAGAAACCAGCTTTGTGACTGGCGGTGATGGATCGTCCGGCAGCGAGTTCCCGACGGGAATTCGAGCCGATGTGTACTCGTCCACTGCCGCAGAGATATTCTGGGACAGACCGGATATCTTCGGTTTGAGCTATGAGATAGAACGCAATGGTGAGCTCATTGCCTTGACAGATGGTGTCAGCTTTTTCGACGACACCCTCAGCAGTGGGGAAGACTACGAGTATCGAGTCGTCGCCATCGATGCCGGTGGAAATCGCTCCGGGAATTTCGCGCTGATTTCTCTGACGGCAAGATAGACCGAGCAAGGTTCGACAGACCGCTCCTGGCGCCTCAGGAGCGGCTTTGTCTGTTCTCAGTCCGAAGAGAAACCACCATGAGAACCTCGACCAGGCATCGGTGATCTTCTGGCAACGCGAGGGCCTGCGACACGAGCTGATATCCGTACTCGATCTGTTCCAGTCGCAAATCACCCACCTGCACCGCCTACTCGGGCTACTGCACCCCGTCCCTCTACAGGTACACGCCAGCGACACCCGCGAAGAGATCCTGGCAGCTTTCATCGCCACATCGTCTTGTTCATCCGCTCAGCGAAGAAGCAGCCCAATGGCCATACCATGCCGTACTTCTGCGTCGGCAAGGCCTGCTATGACGACCATCAATCAGAGCGGCCCATGCAGATCACCTGGAAACTGCAATATCCGCTACCGAGTGATGTGTTTGCCAGTTATCGAGCAGCGGTGACCTGACCAGAACGAACCTTTTGTTAGTGCCAGGCCGGTGTGTTTGCAGGACTTTTTCCCTGGTTTCCGGCGCCAGGACTTCAGCACACATTCCATGGTTGACTCCGCAAGCCGCAGCCTGCGCGACATCTACCTGGCATGAGCCTTCTCCGACAGTGAAATCCCGTCATGCCTGACTGCATTCCAAGGCCCTGTCCGCAACATTCAGCGTCACGACGAATTGAAGAATTTACCCTTGTACGTCGTCAAAATTTCATTATATGTTACGGGTTACATGTCAGCAAACAAGGGAACTCTGCATGAAAACAAGATTATCGGGAATCACATTGACTGCAAGCCTGGCATCAGTGCTGCTGGTTCTGTCAGCTTGCAGTTCGGATGATGACAATGACAACTCGACAGGAGATAACGAGGAGCCCAGTACGCTGTACATGAATGCCAACATCCTGACACTCGATGAGCAGGACACGATTGCGGACGCCGTCATTGTCACGGGTGACACCATTACCGCTGTGGGAACCGAGCAGGATCTTCGCACCGACCTAGATGCAGACGCATCGGTCATTGACCTCGAAGGCAAGACCATGATTCCCGGCATCTACGATGCCCACAGTCACTTCGTTTATGCCGGCATCATCGAGTTGTTCAATGTCAATCTGAACAGCCCTCCCATTGGTGACGTCGAAAGCATAGGGCAACTGGTTGCCAAGCTCACCGCAGCAGCAGAAAACATTGAGGAAGGCAACTGGATACAGGGCTTTGGTTATGACGATACCCTGCTGGCAGAATTGCGACACCCCACGCGTGAGGACCTTGACAGAGTCTCCACCACACACCCGATTCTGATCACCCATACCTCGGGTCACCTGGCAGTGGCCAACAGCCTGGCGCTGGAGATGGCCGGCATCACATCCGAAACGCCGCAACCGGAAGGTGGTGTCATCAGGTTTGATGAAAACGGGGAACCCAATGGCGTACTCGAAGAACCTTCAGCCATGACCCAGGTATCCGGACTGATTCCGGCAAACACGGCGGCAGAACTCACTCAAGCCATCCGAAGCGCGGCTGCCACCTATTCCTCACAGGGAGTGACAACGGCCAACGACGGTGCCGCACCCGCCGCTTTTGCCGGCCTGATAGACCTCGTTGCCTCCAGCAGCGAAGGGCTGCCCATCCGAGTCAACATCTGGCCAACACTCGACGCCGTGGATGCCGTCGAGGCCATGGAATTCACGTCTGACAGAATCACCATTGGTGGTGTCAAGGATTTTGCCGACGGTTCCATTCAAGGCTATACCGGGTATCTGTCGCAGCCCTACTACGTCACTCCCGAAGATCAGCCCGATGACTATGTCGGGTTCCCGCGTTACGAGCGCGAGGCACTGGCTGCCAGGATAAAGGAAATACACGATGCCGGCCGTCAGGCCATCATTCACGGCAACGGGGATGCTGCCATTGACGATATCCTCTACGGAATTCGCCAGGCACAGGAGACCAACCCTCGCGAAGATACTCGCCATGTGGTCATTCATTCGCAAATGGCGCGAGAAGATCAGCTGGATGACATGCAAGCCCTGGGCGTCATTCCGTCGTACTTCGTTCTGCATACCTACTACTGGGGCGATCGCCACCGCGATATCTTCATGGGACCTGAGCGAGCTTTTCGCATGAGCCCGACTCAATCATCACTGGCACGTGCCATGCCCTATACGATTCACACCGACACACCAGTGGTACCGATGGAACCCATGCGCCTGATCTGGTCGGCGGTAAACCGGACCTCCACAAGTGACAGTGTGATTGGTGCCGAACAGGCCATCACGCCGCTGGAAGCGTTGAAGGCGACCACCATCCATGCCGCGTATTCCAACTTCGAAGAGGACAAGAAAGGCAGTATTGAAGTCGGAAAACTGGCAGATCTCGTCGTCTTGTCAGAAGACCCCCTCACCGTGGATCCTGCCACGATCAAGGATATCGTGGTCGAGCAAACCATTCTGGGCGGTGAAACCGTTTACGAACTGGAGTAATCGCCAACGCGAAATCAGGCTCGGACAACCAAGTGACACCGGGCCTGTAGCGCAGCTGACGACAAGCGCCTGTGAGTTTTGCAGGCGCTGTCGTCTTGAGCATCATGACAATCAGCTGATTGAACGCAGTTCCTGCCTCCAGCGCGAAAAGCCGGAATGCGGGTTCGAACGGTTCATGCGATCGACAAGGATGCAATTCGATGGCTGGACAATTCCTTTCTCAGCGCGGGTAATTTCTGCAGAAAACCGAACCACGCAGCAACGTGTAAGTGCGAGTTACACGTTCAATGGTCGCAACCGAAAGGTGCGCGGACTATCCGGTATGCCCAGTGCGTTCCAGATCACGTCAATCCTCAGAATTCGGGCGGGTCGGAGAGACCGCTACCGACCGTCCAATAATCCGCAATGATCGCGTCTATCGATCCGTATCCCTGGTGGCGGCGTTTTCTCCGACCTGTCCCGATGTCTTCTGCGAGACTCATCCTTGACTGAAAGCATCGCACACAGCTGGTGTGAAGGGCCGGTAACAATAACAATCTCAGCGGTAATTCCTGACATCAGACGCTGATTGGAGCAGCACATCCATTTCAACCGGCAACTGCTGCCAGCTGCCATGCTAACGGGTTCCCCGAGCCCTGCAGCAGTAAAATCGAATCAGGATAGACCAGGCCTCGGAAACACGACGGTCATCTGTTCAGACCCTCAATACAACTCCCTGTCACGATTCACGCCACCATAGCAAGCCCGTAACCATCGCGTTCAACCGATTCCCTGCATGGCAGGGTGGCACGGTAGGCAGACTCAGACAGGAAAAAGTGATAAACAGAGTCCCAGCACTGACTGAAACACCTGTCTGGATAACTTCCGATGTCTGAATCCACTATCCTGTTGTCACGCCTGACCGATGCGCTCGAAAATCCCTCTGTTCCGCCCTTGCACAAGAAGAGCTCTTCGAGCAGCCAGCCCGGCAGCTTCGCCTGTCGCAGTTCGCTCCCCATCACAACGCTGGCATTGTCAGTCGATGGCGGCAAGCCGTTAAGACTCCCCCTCTCCAAAGCGAGTGCGCGCAAGCTCACCGCGCTGGCGACACCCGCCCCCTTTGGCAAAGGGCGAGAAACACTGCACGACAAACGTGTGCGCGACGTCGGCGAGATTCCTCGTCGACGACTCGCCTGGCAGGCTCGTGACTGGAATCGCACCTTGAAACCCGCGCTGGAAGAGATGCGTACGCAACTCGGCTTACCCGAGGGCAGACTCACGGCCAAGGTAGACAAATTGCTGATCTACGGGCCAGGCCAGTTCTTCAAGCCGCATCGTGATACCGAGCGCGCTGATGACATGATCGGTACCCTGGTCGTGGCGCTTCCCACATCACACAAGGGAGGCTCACTGATCGTGACCCACGAGGGAGAATCCCGTCGATTCATCACTCGCGAAAGCACCTCACCCAAACTTTCTCTGTATGCCTTCTACGCTGATTGTGAGCACGAAGTGCGACCCGTCACCGAGGGCTACCGCGTGGTGTTGAGCCATACCTTGCATTTCAAGGCATCGGCCCCGCGTACCGCCTTCCCTGACGCTGCAAACCCACACATTGAAGAGGCTTTGCAGGCCTACTTCGACAAGTCGCGCTTCAAGGAAAACACTTGGCGCTCGGGTTCCGACAGGAAACTGGTCTACCTGCTCGATCATGCCTACAGTCAGCGCAGCCTGAACTGGAACCACCTCAAAGGCAAGGACAGTCAGCGAGCGCAGTCACTGCTGGCAGCAGCGTCACGACTGGATCTTCAGGCTCACCTGTCACTGGTCAACGTGACGGAAATCGCCAGCGCCTTTCCCACGAATCCGCGGAATCACTATTACGACGATTGGGATGACGACGATGCCGATGATGACCGATCACCCACTGACTATGACATTCATGAAATCATCGATTGCCATGCGGTTCTCAGGCACTGGCGAGACTCCTCCGGCAACAAGGTCAAGCTGCCGGAACTGACAGCGTATGAAAAGGAACTCTGCTGGAACGTCGGCCTCGACCAGCATCCCCCGACATTCGAGGAATACGAGGGGTACATGGGGAATTACGGCGATACACTGGAACGGGAATATCGCCGTGCTGCCATCATTCTCTGGCCAGCTTCCGAACGCTACAGAATTCTGGCAGGCACCAACGATGGTGGGGCAGTTGTCGTACGCGAACTGCTGCGCGATGCTGACGCACTCGATCCACACCAATTGAATGCCGCCGTTGCTTCCCTTCTCACCGTCTGGCCGGCGAACCATCGTCACAAAGAGGGAAAAGACGTACCGGATATACTGGCACTCGCCTCTCTGTTGCCATCGAAGGAAACGGCTCTTGATCTGCTGCACTCACTATCGATCAGCGCAGTGGGTGCAAAGACCATCCCCGCGTTGATGGCATGCGGCAGTGTACATGGCGAAGACTTCTGTCTCTCGTTGTTTGATCGATGGCTTGCCGATGACGTGACCTCCGGGCGTGGCACCGCTCGCAAGAATCCTCATTCGAATCCGGGCGCCAGACGCTTTTTCAGTGAAAGGGCAGATCTCTATCGCCTTGATTGGCTCAAGCCTTTGAGCCACTTCGTTCGCAGCTGCAACGCAGCTGATCATTTCCCTTCGCAGAAATTACCCTGCGCCGTGGTCGATCGCCTGCTGCATCTCTTGCATGAGGAACATGCAAGCCAGCATGCATCACGTTCACCAATGGAACAGGCACGAAACGCAAGACGTGAACAACGAGAACTACAGTACATGATCCACGCTCTGGCTGAACTGAACAGCGATGCACACTGGCTGCGATTGTTCAGAACGCTCGACGAGATGATCGAAGGCTACTCGAGCGATGTGCTGGTGAGCACGCTGCAAGCCGCCCTGGACCATCAACACGACAAAGCCGTATCAGACGTGCTTCGCTCCCTGTATCTGGGAACGCAGAAACTGATTGAGCATCGCATCGAGAACGCCAAGCGGCTTCCTGGCGATTGGCGCATGACAACAGAGACGAACTGTTCTTGCGCTGACTGCGCAACACTGACCGAATTCCTGAAAAGCCCTTCGCAGACAGTCAGCTTGCCGCTGGCCAAGAACCGCCGCAGGCACCTCCACGGCGTGATTGATGGTCTCGGCCTCCCCATTTCCCACCGCACCCGCCGACAGGGAAGCCCTTACGTATTGGAACTACGCAAGCAGCCAAGTCTGTTCAGTGATGCCAAGAAAACGCTCGAGAGCGAACGCTCACTGGCAAAACGATTGAGCGCACTGCGAGTGTCGGCCTTGCCATAAGGATACGCTAGCTCACCACGATGCCTCTTGCGCACCCGTCGTCAAAAGTCCTCAGCGCATGCTCGACAAACTCCTCGTCATTGATGTGGCAATCCAGCCTTTGCGTTTCCACCTCCGTTGGCAAACCTGCCAGCAGCTCTGACAGGAACAGTTTCAGACCCACCTCAATCAGATCGGCTCACCTGAGCAGGACTTTCCTGCGCACCGCCGGCGCTTGGCCAGACCAGCCTTTGTCCTCGAACGCCGACCGGGCAGAAGCAATGGTAGAGCGCATGTCTTCCGCCGTGCCTCTGGCAACTTGCGTCAACACCTGTCCATTGATCGGAGATGGGACATCCATCAAACCGCCATCCGATGCAGGCACGGACATGCCTTCCAATTGTGCACGCAGAAAACGGACAGCATCATGGCAGTCAACGCCTCACCGGGAATGCCCAAGGCCAGAAGCGGAATCATTTCGGCAGCCGGTATCGTGTTATTGTCAACTTCTGAAGCGATGAGTCCTTCTGATGGAACGAATTGACATCATCGGTGATGTTGGTGGAGGCCATGGCTTGATGGCGGCCATTGAAATGGTCAGCGATCGCGCAACGAAAACACCTATCGATGCTGGCAGAACCGACACGGTTCAAGAGCGTGCGTACCAGGCCGGGGCCATGGTCAGAGCATCCGGCCCCAATCTGATACTCTCTCCCCGCTGGTGCTGACTGAACAGGATTGCACCACCATCCTGTCGGCGCTCGACGCCGGCTTGAAAGCTGCCTGAGGAACAGACATGTCTCGGAACTACGTGGCCCTGTTGGGCACCAAGGGCGGGCCTGCCATTCGGCCCGGCTCCTCCATGCCCACCTCCAACCTGCTCTGCCTGGACGGGCAACAGATGGTTGTGGATTGCGCTCTCGGGGTAACCCGAGGGCTTGTCGACCAGGGCGTGCAATTGAAGACGCTTTCCAGGATCTTCATCACCCACCTGCACTCGGATCACTATCTGGAACTCGGCCCACTGCTGCACACGGCATGGACTGCCGGATTGAAAACCAGTGTGGATGTCTGGGGGCCTGCTGGCCTGAACGATTACTGGGACGGTTTCCTTGCCTCCATGAAAGCGGACATCGACTTGCGGATTGAGGATGAAGGGCGTCCGGATCTACGCACCCTGCTGCAGATACATGTCATCGATGAAGGCGTCGTGATGCAACAAGACGGACTGACGGTGTCTGCCATTCGCACCGAACACCCGCCATTGATCGATTGCTTTGCGCTGTCATTCAAAGGCACATCGAAGCACGTGGTCTTTTCCGGCGATACCGCACCGATAACCGCTCTGGAGGATTTTGCCCGAGACGCTGACTTGCTGGTTCATGAGGCCATGCTGGAAAGCGCCCTGCCCGCCTTGCTGGAACGTGTCGGCAACGGCAGTGACAAGCTGATGGAGCACTGGTTGCGATCACACACCTTCGCACATGACGCCGCCAGAACCGCCTCCAACGCAGGTGTACGCCAACTGGCCCTGTCTCACCTCATCCCCTCGGATGACCCTGACTACGGCGAACAGGACTGGAAAAACGCGGTGGCGGACCATTGGGACGGAGCTTTGCATGTCGGAACAGACGGCTTGAGAATCGACCTGTAACTCCAGGGCTGGCGGATTGGTTGCAAGCGATACCCACCCGTGCCGGTACGCTGACTAGTGGGGCCAATGATGCTTGAGAGTGCTAGCAGAAAATCCCGCCCCGCGGGTGCGCAACTTTTGGACAGAATGACGAGAGCATGACCCCAACACCGCTCCAACCATCTATACCTTGTTCATCCACACGGTTATCCACAGGATTTGTGGATAACGGTTAGTTACCCGACTCTGTACTCCTGCCATCAGCGCCGGCTATCATCATGCCGCCGCTGCGACACGGCGTCCCGGTGCAGTGCGTTGCCACACGCCTTGAGCGTCAGTCAAGCATGACCAATAGCGCCAATGTCAGCATCACGCTCGTCACGGGCGCCCACAGCAAACGCTCGGAACGTGATGGAGTAATCCAGTTGAGCAAGGTGGACAGCGCCTGAATGCCGAGGGCAACCCAGCCCATCCATCGTGGCCAGTTAACCCAGATTTTCGCTGCCGACAGGATGGAGCCCGCCATGAAAACCAGCAGAACCACCGAGATGGCAGCGACCATTCGACCGGACAACGGCAGTGCCCCAGGATGCTGCCCGCCCTGAGTCAAACGACCCCAGGGGGCCCCCGCCATCAAACAGAACTGGAAGGCGATGACGCCGACGATTATCAGGGCATAAGCGATCGCCGCACCATGAATCATTTTGTTCTCCAATGAGTCCTGGCAATATCCTAACCTCAATGGGACATGAAGACGCGAACCAGAAACACGGTAGATCGGTGAATACAGTCGCGCTCGGAGGTTTTTTCGGGGCGGCCTTGTCGCAGAATCAGACGCAGAATGTCTCCGATCGACTACAAGCCCACGCAGCGATGCGCCCAACGCTCCGCAATATGAGCATCGTGCGTGACCAGAATGACGCCCAGACGGCGGGCGTCCGCGATGTCAGCGAGCATCTCGAGGGTGCGGGCCTGGGTAATCGGGTCCAGCCGTGAAGTGGGCTCATCGGCGAGCAGCACACTGGGGCGAGCCGACAAAGCACGCGCCAGTGCAAGGCGTTGCAGTTCGCCACCTGACACCGCATCCGGGCGGCGGGCCAGCAATGACAATGGCACCGCGAGGCGAGCCAGCAGATCTTCCACCTCGCTCCACGGAGTACCGTTGAGGCGCGCGGCATCCCGCAAACTCACTTCAAGGGAGATGTGTTGTGGAAAGGCCGTGGGAGGATCCTGATAGAGCTTCTGCACGGCCCTGGGTCCAAGCCCCCCGGCGCGTTGCACCGAACCGTTCGCAGGCGCAAGCAATCCGGCCAGGGTATCCAGCAAGCTGGTCTTGCCCACGCCACTGGGTCCGACCAGCGCCACACGCTCGCCTTCGTGCACGCGCAGGTCGAGATTCCTGATCAGTCGATGCCCGGCACGCTCCACCGACACATCCTGTGCTTTCAGCAATACCTTGCCGACTGCCGCTGGTGCCGCTTGTGCCCAGCTGGATGGATCTGCGGCAATCAGTTCCTGCGTGTAGGCATGGGCAGGTGCCGTCAGAATGGTGCGCGTGTCGCCCTGCTCCACCACCTTGCCTTCTCGCAGCACGATCAGCTTGCCACCCAGGGCTCGTGCCACGGCCACTTCGTGGGTTATGGCGATCAAGGTGCCGCCTTGTTGGGGCACGGCAGACAATAATTCTACAACTCGTGCACGGCGATCGGTATCCAGTCCCTTGGTAGGTTCATCCGCCAGCAATATCGGCGCACCACCGGCGGTAGCGGCAGCAAAGGCGACACGCTGGGCCATGCCACCAGACAGCTCACCCGGCAAACGTTCTTCTGCGCCCACCAGTCCCAATGCGTCGAAGGCCCGGGCGCAGCTCGCTGCCGGATCGGGCTGCCGACCCACATGGCGATAGGTCTCGCGCACATGTCTGGCTGAGCGCTTGAGCGGACTGAGTGCGCGCCAGGGTTCCTGGGGCAGCGCGGCAATCTGTCGCCCCCAGCTCGCAGCACGAATCTCCGGGGCGAGGTTATCGACTCGCAAGCCGTTGACATCTATTTCGCCAGTGGCATGCAACTGATCTGGCAAGGTACCCAGAATGGCCTGAGCAATCAGGCTCTTGCCGGCCCCCGTCTCCCCCATGACCACCAGGGTTTCACCGGCGGCAACCGAGAAGCTGACAGGCCCCATGAGCAGGGTTGACCCCACGTGAACGCACAACTCCCTGACTGCTACCGTCGTTTCCATGATGTCTACCGCATTCATTTTCATGGACGCCTCATTCCGCCGACACTCAGATGCAAGGCCAGTACCGTCAGCACGAGTGCAGCCACCGGCTGCAGAATCAGCCAGGGAGCTTCACGCCAGTAGGGCAACAGTTCGGTCATCATCACACCCCACTCGGCCTGTGGCGGTCGAATTCCGACACTGACGAAACCGAGAGCCGCCACCGCAGTGACAGCGGTGGCGGCACCAAAGGCGGCAATGGTCAGCAGACCCGGACCGATTTCGGGAACAAGATGACGACGCAGGATCAGCCACGGTCCAAGACCCAGCATGCGAGACGCTTCGACTTGCGGCGAACGCAGCACGACACGGGCACGCTGACGCGTATAGCGGAAGTACTCGACCCAGAGCGTCAACGAGATACCGACATACAGGGCCCACCAGGAACCCGGTGCAATGGCAGCGAGCATCAGCACCAGCAACAAGCCCGGCAATGCCAGTACTGCATCGGCAAAGGCGCTCAGCAGCCGATCTGTCCACCCACCTGACCTGGCGGCAAGCACACCCAGCAATGTTCCCGGAATCCCGGCCGAGATGATCGAGAGCAGAGCCAGTCCCATGGACAAGCGCGCGCCCGACAACAGGCGTGCCGCCATGTCACGGCCCAGATGATCCGTACCCAGCAGATGCTGTGCACTGGGGCCCTGTCGCGCATCGAGCAAGGACTGCGTGGCCGGGTCATGACCCACCAGATCCGGCCCGATAACAGCCGCGCCTGCCAGCAGGCCAAACAGTATCAGACCTGCCAGCCGGGATGCACCGAGTGCTGGTCGCTGTCTGCTGCCTGGCAGTGCAACACCAGTAGTCACGTCATTCATGCGCTTCGAGGATCTATCAGTCGGCAAGTCAGATCAATGCAGAGGTTCAGCCCCACATAGATCAGGCCCAGGGCCAGCGCGGTGCCTTGTACCATGGCCACATCGCGCCCGAAGATGGCATGCACCAGCGCATGACCGATACCCGGCCACGCAAACACCGTTTCGACAATCACCACACCCTCTATGAGATAGGCGCCCTGTACACCGACATAGGCAACCACCGGCAGGGAGGCGTTTCGCATCACGTGGCTCAATACGGTCCGGCGGGCCGTAAGACCTTTCGTTCGCGCAAACAGGCGCCACTCCGCCGACATGGCGTCCGCCACGGCATCGCGAACCACTCGGGAAGATACGGCAGCAAGGCCCAATCCCAGTGTCAATGAGGGCAGAATCAGATACTGCGGCCCGCGGAAGCCTGCCACCGGTAACAGATCAAGCTGCACGGCAAAGACCAGCACCAGCACGATCCCCAGGGCAAATGCAGGTATGGCACGCAGAAAGATCGACACGGCAAGACTGATACGATCCACTACCCCGCCGGGTCGCAGACCAGCGGCGATTCCCACAGGCAAGGCAATCAGGAGAGAGGCAAGCACGGCACCTCCGGCCAGCAACAAGGAGTAGCGGAGTTGCGTTGCCACTTCGTTGATGACGGGCGAACCGTACACATGCGAGCGGCCCAGATCAAAGGTGGCAAGCTCAGCCAACCAGGCTTTGAGTTGTATCCACCATGGACTATCAAGACCCAGTTCGAGCCTGACTGCTTCGGCGGCCGCCGCATCCATCATGTCGTAGCCATAACGCCCGGCCGCAATGCGATAGGAGGCATCCCCCGGCAAGGCCTGCATCATGATGAAGCTGACGACACCGACCACCAGAGCCACCACCAGCGCCTGAAGGCCTCGCCCGGCAAGGATGGACACGAGCGATCGCGCCCAGGGCGCAAGTTTCAGGCTCATTTCGCCCAAGAGATCTCACTGAGCCCGTAGGAGCGTTGCAGCGGATCGATGACCACACCCTGCAAGCCGTCGGCAATGGCTACCGTGTGCTGGTACCAGGTAACGGGAATCACCGGCAACTCGGCATGCAGACTGCTGACTACCGTGCTGATGGCCTCGGTGCGCTGGGCCAGATCGGTAGAGCTTGCGATGGTATCCAGCGCACCGGCCACTGCGTCGCTCTGCCAGCCCATGGCGCCCCAGTCACCGCCTCCCGCAGCAAAATCCTGCAGCACGGTACCAATGGGGTCCGGAGTCAGTCCATAGTTGCGGGCATACAGAGCCACTTCCAATGTGCCGTCCTTGTGCCCCTCGGGAATGATCGAATAATTGGACACATTGACGTCCAGCTCGATACCGATGCCACGCCATTGATCCTGAAGTGCCGCGGCGATCAGAGGCAACTCTGGTCGGTCGGGGAATGTTCTCAATTCCAGGCTGAATCGCTCTCCCTCTCGCACAAGGATACCGTCTTCGCCTTCGCTCCAGCCCAGTTCGGCCAGGAGCGCCCGGGCGGCAGCGGGATCCGTATTCAGCGGGCTCAGTGTCTGATCGTGCCATCCGGCCAGCACCGGCGGAAACAGTTGCGTGGCGGCACCTTCGGGAAAACGGTTGATGGCCGTTGCAATACCTGCTCGGTCGATGGCAAGACTCAACGCCTGGCGAGCACGCGGATCATCCAGAAAGGGATGGGCCGCGTTGACCTTCAACATCATGACGCGCGGAATGGCAACGGCCTCGGTCTGTACTTCACCCACATCGGCCAGACGGGCAAAGCCCGCCGGGTCCAGCGTGAACACCAGATCGGCATCGCCACTCTCGGCCAGCAGAGCCCGTGTCTCGGCGCGTCCGGCGGCGAGATAGCTCGCCGTTTCGATCGCCGGCGCCTCTCCCCAGTAGTTGTCGAAGCGCTCCATGTCTATCGATTGCGGGGGAGAGAATTGCGTGACCCGAAACGGCCCGGTTCCGATCAGCTCGCTGGGTACCCCATCTGCATCCAGCGCAGACGGTGCGGGGATGACCGTCGTGGCGTGTGCCAGCAATGAAGGCAGTGACGCAAAGGCGCTCTCGAGCTGAACAATGACCACACCATCCCCGGCCGTGATACCGGATATCGGCGCCTTGGACAGCACCCCTGGTTGCTCGAAGGATCGATTCAAGGCCTGCGTTGCATTGTCCGCCGTCAACTCGCTGCCATCGTGGAAGCGCACACCATCACGCAGGGTAAACGTCCAGGTCAGACCATCAGCGGAGGCCGACCATTCGGTGGCAAGGCCCGGTCGCAACTTGCCATGCACATCCGCATCGACCAGATTTTCCATGATCTGCAGTTTCTGTATGGCAAAGCCTGCCACAGCCGGATCTGCGCTGGCGACCTCCCAGGGAGAGGCAATGGTGACATTGCTTCGCTCCTGAGCTGCAACCGGAAACGACAGGGCAACCCCGGTCATGAGCAGGGCGGCAAGCAGTTTTCGTGTATCGACTCTGATGGACATACTGGCTCCAGTAAGCAAGTGATACGTTATAACATCAAAATACTCCTGAATCACCTCTGCTCGGCGACAACACTTTCACCGTGGTCTGGTTGACAGGAGCGGCGCTGTATTATCGCAACGCTCGGCAGTAGCGTTGATGCACAACTGCCTGCATCAGCTCACGCCCCGAACTCACCGGCAAGCGGTCTTCACGCATCGACAACGAACCTGACGGCTTCCCGGGCCGAATTTGCCGGCAAAGGCTGCCCGCCCTGCGGATCGAAAGGACGAGGCAATCGATGGAAGTGCTTGCCTCTGATGACAAATTCCGAGGCCATGGCGCAGCGCTGGAAACCCAGCGATTCCACACTCTTGAGAAACGACTGGTTGGTCCAGTCGGTGGTGGTGATGATGGCCTCCATGGGAGGATGCTGTACTTGTGTTTCGGCAAAGCGGAGCATCGCTGCATTGATTCGCCGGCCACGAACGGCCTCCTTGACGAAGACCTTGAACAGGAAGAAGACCCCCGGCGGCAGCTCCACGGCAATACCGCTGAATACCGATCCGGCGCTGTTATGCCGGGCGGCAACCCTGTCGGCTACCAGAAACAGGAGGCCCGCTGGCTGCTCATCGACGCAGGCGATGACACCCAGAAAACCATACCGGCGATAATCCTCGATGAATGATGGCGTTATCCGGAAATCCGTATCGTGGCGCAACTGCTCGAGATCGGCCTCTGTCAGCCAACGGCATTCACAGTTCGTGTCAAGTGGGTCGATGGCCTGCACTGATCTGCCACGCCACAAGACGTGCGTGATATCGCTTCGGCATACCGTGTTCAGAATCCTGAAGAGCAGCCACCTGATAGTCATGCCATTGCACCTGATTCGCGATTCCGAATCGTATCACCCGCCTGTGTCCCGCTGGTGCAGCATTGGCTCCTGTGACAGCATGGTAGTTTGACGCCCTGCGCAGGTGGCTTCTCACTGGCGGCTGATATAATTGGCGAGGATTTGTCTCCTAGCAGATTGACTGTCAATGAACACTTCAGCGCCCATTACATGGACCCCGGAAGAGTATGACCGCTTCGGCACCGTGCCAATGGTCAGCAAGCACCGCTACCACGAACGCACATTGTTCGACGAACCCGAGCTCGTCAGTCTGCTGGACAGCTATCCGCGCAAGTGGTTGCAGGCCTTCACCATGGGAGAGGATCCCTGCAATGCCAGTGAATGGCGCTGTGTGGACATCGCCCGTGAAACCACTGGCGAAGAGCTCTGGCAGGCAGTCAGCCATGGCAGGCTCTGGCTGAACATCACTCACATCGAGGAAGTCAGTGACGACTACGCGCAACTGGTCAAGGGCATGTATGAGCACCTGGACGAGCATTGCGCACACCTGCAGAACCCGAGAGCCAATTACAGCACTCTGCTGATCAGCTCACCGGGCGCGCAGGTCTACTATCACGTCGATGCCGAACCCAACATGCTGTGGCATCTGCGCGGTCAGAAACGCGTATGGATCTACCCCGCCATGGATACGCGTCTGGTACCCCAGAATCTGCTGGAGGATATCTACGCTGGCGAGATTGACGAGAATCTGCCATTCGACCCTGCCTTCGACGAAGTGGCCCGGGATTTCCTGCTGTCACCGGGCGATGTGGCGTCCTGGCCGCACAACGGACCACACCGCATCGTGAATCAGGACATGAATGTGTCTCTGGCGACCAGCTATTACACACCCACGATCTACAAGCGCCAGTATGTGCAACTCGCCAATCGCTTCGTGCTGCGTGGACTGGGTCTGAAGTCACGCAGCATGGCAGAAGACGGCGTACTGCCCGCCGTCAAGCGCTTCACCTATCGAGCAGCCAACAAGATACGACCCTTCACGCGACGTGATCGCTCTGCCTCCTACATCACGGATCTGCAAGTCGATCCACACAGCCCCTCCGGACTCAGAAAACTCGACAAACCGGTCATCGCATCGTTTTCGAAAAAGTCCGAACGGTCGCAGCTCGACCAGCCTGAAACTCAGGTGTCATGACGGGTGCAAAGGCCACCCTCTGGGTCGCTGGAAATCGCTCCCCGATTCAATAACGAGCCCGCAGGTCACTGATAACACCGACGGCACGGAACTTGAGAGTCGCCAGCCACTCTCTGATTACCAGAGTTGTCTTGCTCAACCCGGTTATGTAAGGCAGCAAACCCACCCAACCGGCCGATACCGAGTACAGGGATGCAGAGGCACTGGGACAGACCATGAATCCGAGATCGTCAAACACATGCACGGCTCTGTTCATATGCAGGGCGGATGTGATCAGCGTAATGGGGGCGGACGTGTCCGCCGCCAGCAACTCACGCAGGCGTTCGGCATTGCCACGGGTGGACAGACTCAGCCGGTCACGCACGATGCGTGACTCGGGAATGCCCTGTTCCGCAAGTACCGCCGCCATATAATCGCTCAGCTTGCGAGATGTCTGGCCACCACCCATCAGATAATACGCAGTGTTCCCCGAATCCAGGTCGGCGGCATGCAGTGTGCGCATCAGGGACTCTCGCGATAACACGCGATAGGGGTTGTCACTCTCCACATAGGCATCAAGATCGGCGCCCAGTACCACGATGGGCAACGACACCGTTGACGGGCCCTCTTCGCCGCCACCGAAACATACGTCGGGCACGGTATATCGCGGCCTCTCCATCCACTTCACCATGGAATTGGCTGTCAGGGGCGCGCTGCACAGCCACAGCAGCATCGTGCTGCCGACCAGGGCGGATGTCTGCACCGGGGAGACAGCTCCCGATCTCAGGATCAACAGCAGGCCGATGAGCAGCACGGTGAATACAAGACCCAGGGGCTGCAGGAACCAATCGAGCAACACAGGCATGGATGCCGACCCTTCAACGAATATCAGCGTACAAGTTATCACCACTGACGCAGAATTCGATGCCCTGCTTGCCGACTGGGACATACTGCATACCCTGTGCATCAAGGCCGGTCTGTTCAACAGCGGCTACTGGAACCGGCTGTGGTGGCAACATTACGGGCAGAGTGCCTCCTTGTACATTCTGGTCGCGCGCCTGCACGGCACTGTCATCGGCATAGCGCCACTGTACCAGTCGACGACGCGCAAACTGAAACTCATCAAGGCCAGAACGGTTCAGTTCATCGGCAGCGGCGGCGATACCTCACCGGACGATCTGTGTGTCCTGTTTCACCCCGACCATGAGTCCGTGGCAACCAGGGCCATCTGTGACTATCTGTTTGAAGCCTCCGATATCACACGCATTCGCCTCAGCGATCTCGGCCAGGACTCGCTGCTGGTCAGCACACTGCGCAAATGTGCGCAGGCAAGACGCTGGCAGAGACCACTGGAAAGCACACAGCAACGTCTGGTCGATGTCTTGCCGGAAACGGTGGAAGAGTTCGAAGGCAATCTGAGCCGCAACGCCAGAAAGCAGCGCAAGCAGCGACGGACAAGATTGCACAAGGCGGGGCATGCCGTGTTTTCCTTCTGCCGCAGCGCTTGCGAAATCGATGAAGCCTTCGAAGCGCTGATGCGGTTGCATCACGAACGATTCTCCAGCAAGGGCGGCTCCGACTCCTTCCAGTCGGACAATTACCGACGCTTTCATCGGGCCGTAATGGAAAAGGCGCAGGAGCTGGATGAGCTGAAACTGCTCACCCTCAGAATCGATGGCACCATCGTCGGCGTCGAGTACGCCTTTCTCTGCAATGGTACGCTCAGTTTCTTTCAGACCGGCTTCGATCCACGGTACCAGCATCTGTCCCTCGGGCATCTGCTGATGATGCACACGATTGATCAGGCGATTGTCGATGGCGCGATTTACATCGACCTTCTCAAGGGTGACTACCCTTACAAGTCCACCTATGCCAGGCAAACCTGCCACACGGTGGAGCTGGATTTCTGGAAAAGCCGCCCACTTCTCGTGCTGATACGGTTGGCGCGAGCACTGTCACGTCATTAGTGCGCGCCACCAGGCGCTGTCTGGCAGTTCAAGCGCCTGTCTTCCACATGCCCATCCATAGCATTTGTGGATAACGGTTAGCCGAACATGACCACCACACCCGCCCCACCTTCGGTGCATTCGTGGTGCATTCACCGCACTTCCGCTGTGCGTTCAACCTTGAATTCGCGACTTTCACCTCTGCACGGCGATGCCTGACTAAGCATTGTCAGGACGCTGACAGCACGAATATTTCCATTGAAATCAAAGGTTAATAGGCAAGAACAGTTCAACCATCACATTCAGTCAACAGGCTGGCACATCGATTGCGATCTGGTATGGCATACGCAGGTGAAGCTCTGCCAGTGACCCAACGGCGGGTTACCGGTTCATCACCTGCCATACGACAAGAATAACGGTAGCTCCACAGGGGCAACCACCGGAGACAACGGCGTCTCGTCACCACCGCGTTCGCGCGGCCGGGGGCGTGACGTTTTTTTTTGGGCAATGGTTTCGTAATCAATACAGGACATTCAGATGAGAGCAATGACGTTCAATGTGGTTTGCCGATCCGGCAACCGCACCCACACTCAGGCTTCTGCGCCGAAGCGAACGCTGCTGAGCCTCGGGCTCGCCGCAATTCTGAGTACCGGTATCTCCAATGCTGTTGCCGAAGTCGGATACCCTGAAAAGGAAGATCTGAAGTTCGGTTTCATCAAGCTGACCGACATGGCCCCGCTGGCCATCGCTTACGAAAAAGGCTACTTCGAAGACGAAGGTCTGTATGTGACGCTCGAGGCCCAGGCGAACTGGAAGGTGCTGCTCGACGGCGTCATCGACGGTCAGCTCGATGGTGCGCACATGCTCGCCGGCCAGCCGCTGGCAGCCACCATCGGCTATGGCACCGAAGCGCATATCGTCACGCCATTCTCCATGGACCTGAATGGCAACGGCATCACGGTCTCCAACGAGGTCTGGGAGATGATGAAACCGAACATCCCAAAGATGGAGGATGGACGACCTCAGCATCCCATCAAGGCGGATTACCTGAAGCCGGTCGTCGATGAATTCAAGGCCGATGGCAAGCCATTCAAGATGGGCATGGTATTCCCCGTCTCCACGCATAACTATGAACTGCGCTACTGGCTGGCTGCCGGTGGCATTCACCCCGGCTACTATGCACCTCACAAGGGCGACATCGACGGCACCATCGATGCCGATGCGCTGCTCTCTGTGACACCGCCTCCCCAGATGCCGGCAACGCTCGAGGCCGGTACCATCCACGGCTACTGTGTGGGTGAGCCATGGAACCAGCAAGCCGTGTTCAAGAACATCGGCGTACCGGTCATCACCGACTACCAGATCTGGAAGGACAATCCGGAGAAAGTCTTCGGCATGACGCAGGCTTTCACCGAAGAGAATCCCAACACCACGATCCGCATCGTCAAGGCCATGCTGCGTGCTGCCAAGTGGCTGGACGAGAATGACAATGCCAACCGCCCGGAAGCGGTGAAAATCCTGTCTCAACCGAACTATGTGGGTGCGGACTACGATGTCATCGCCAACTCGATGACCGGTACCTTCGAATTCGAAAAAGGCGACAAGCGCGAGATCCCCGACTTCAACGTGTTCTTTCGCTACAACGCAACCTACCCCTACTACTCGGATGCCGTCTGGTACCTGACGCAGATGCGTCGCTGGGGGCAGATTTCAGAGCCCAAGGACGACAGCTGGTATGACGAGATTGCAAAGTCGGTCTACCGTCCGGACATCTACACCACGGCAGCTCAGGAACTGATCGACGAAGGCTACATGACGGCTGACGAATTCCCCAACTTCGATAGCGAAACCGGTTATCGCCCACCGCAGACGGAATTCATCGACGGCATCACTTTCGATGGCACAAAGCCGAACAGCTACCTGTCATCGTTCCCGATCGGTCTGAAGGACGACATGCTCTGAGCATGCGCTCGAGTTCTGCCAACTGATCCGAGCAGTAGCAGGGACCCGCAGCATTGCCTTGTTCCTGCTCCCAAGTAATTCATGCCATGCCCCATCCCCGGACGCCGATACGCCGGGGATGGGTGCAAGCCCTGATTTCCCGGACGATGTCCGTTTAACGATACGAGGAACGATTCATGTCCGGTTATCTACAGAACCACAAGACCTTCGATAATGCCACTCTGACACGCATTCTCGACACCCTGGCCAGCGATCGCCTGGCGGGAAGCATGCGCTCGGTCAGTCGCAGCATCTTTGTACCTGTCATGGCCCTGCTGGTATTTCTGACGCTGTGGAGCGTCGGTGCGAGCCGTGTACAGACTTCGCTGGGAGAATTGCCCGGCCCCTCTCAGGTCGGAAACCAGGCAATCACCCTGTTTCAGGAACATCTGGCCGAAAGGGACAAGGAAATACAGTTTCACGAACGCCTGGAAGAACGCGTTGCAAAAGCCAGGGCTGATGGTCAACCTGCTGATCGCATCGAACGCATGCAATCTCGGCAGTACACCGGCCCGGCGACCATCATCGACCAGATTTTCACCAGCCTTGTCACAGTGATGACAGGTTTCTTCTTCGCCACGCTCATTGCCATTCCTCTGGGCATCATCATCGGCATGAGCCAGACTCTGTACCAGGCGTTCAACCCGATCATCCAGCTGTTCAAGCCCGTGTCGCCGCTTGCCTGGCTGCCACTGGTCACCATGGTCGTCTCGGCCGTGTACGTGTCCGACGACCCCTGGTTCTCGAAATCCTTTCTGACCTCGGCCATCACGGTAACCCTGTGCTGCCTCTGGCCAACCATCATCAATACAGCCGTGGGCGTCTCCGCTGTCAGCAAGGACCTGTTGAACGTCAGCCGTGTGCTGCGCCTCAACTGGTTCAACAAGACCCTGAAGATAATCCTGCCTTCCGCATTGCCCATGATGTTCACGGGAATGCGCCTGTCGCTCAGCATCGGCTGGATGGTACTGATTGCCGCTGAAATGCTGGCGCAGAACCCCGGTCTGGGCAAGTTCGTCTGGGATGAATTCCAGAATGGCAGCTCCAATTCTCTGGCGCGCATCATGGTCGCCGTGCTGGTGATCGGCTTCATCGGATTTCTGCTGGATCGCGCGATGCTGCAACTGCAGCGATTCATTTCCTGGGACAAGAACGCAGTACTGCGCTGAGCACATATCATGAAAAATTACCTCCATATCGATCATGTCGGCATGACGTTCAAGACCGACAAGGGTCCGCTGAACGTACTCCAGAGCGTGGATCTCAAGGTGCAGCAAGGTGAGTTCATCTCGCTGATCGGCCACTCGGGCTGCGGTAAATCCACGGTTCTGAATATCGTTGCGGGATTGCTCAAGGCCACTGAAGGCGGCGTACTGCTGGAGAACCAGGAAGTCGATGAGCCGGGCCCGGACCGTGCTGTGGTCTTCCAGAACCATTCACTACTGCCTTGGCTGAGTACCTACGACAATGTACGCCTCGCCGTCGATCAGGTATTCAAACGCACCAAGACCAAGGCTCAACGTGACGAATGGACACGCCACAACCTGGAACTGGTGAACATGTCGCATGCACTGGATCGCAAGCCTGATGAGATATCCGGCGGCATGAAGCAGAGAGTGGGTATTGCCCGGGCATTGGCCATGGAGCCCAAGGTGCTGTTGATGGACGAACCCTTCGGCGCGCTGGATTCACTCACACGTACCCATATGCAGGATTCATTGATGGAGATTCAGGCGCGCCTGAACAATACCGTCGTGATGATCACGCACGATGTCGATGAAGCCGTTCTGCTCTCTGACCGTATCGTGATGATGAGCAATGGCCCATCTGCCACCATTGGCGAAATTCTCGACATCAACCTCGAACGGCCACGTGATCGACTGGCTCTGGCAGAAGACCCCGCCTTCAACCACTATCGAGCCGAGGTCGTGAAGTTCCTGCATGAGCGGCATCAAAGTGAGACCAGTTCCACTGTCGTGGCATCGCCGCCCCCTGCAGCGGCTGCCGATAGCGAGGAACACACCGCGACATCGGATACGCACACGAGCAACATTGTCCCCATCGGCAGTGCGCGTACCGCCAACGCCGGGAGCCGACTGGAGAAGAACCAGCTGACCCTCGGCTTCGTTCCCCTGACCGATTGTGCGCCACTGGTAATCGCTGCCGAGAAGGGCTTTTTCAATCAACACGGGCTACAGATCGAACTCTCGCGTGAGAGCTCCTGGGCAAATATTCGCGACAAGGTCAGCACCGGCATGCTCGATGGTGCGCAGATGCTGGCAGCCATTCCACTGGCAGCGGCCTTCGACTCCCAACGTACGCAAGCCATGGTGACCTCGCTGAGCCTTGACCTCAACGGCAACGCCATCACCCTCTCGCGCGAACTCTACGGACGCATGATGGCCACCGGGCAGCAAGACCTGGACACGGCCGCCGGTGCTGCACGCGCATTGAAGATGGTCGTCGATCAGGATCGCAACGCCGGGCGGCCGCCACTGAGCTTCGCTGTGGTATTTGCACAATCATCACACAACTATCTGCTGCGATACTGGATGGCGGACGCCGGTATCGATCCGGATAGTGATGTGAGGCTGATTGTCGTGCCACCCCAACAGGTTGGTCACTATCTGCGTGTCGGGCTGATTGCCGGCTGCTGTGTGGGAGAACCCTGGAATACACTTGCCGTCAGCGATGGTCTGGGTAGAATCGTTGCGACAACGCACGATATCTGGAACAACCACCCCGAGAAAGTCTTCGCGGTTACGCGTTATTGGGCGGAATGCAATCCCAATACCCATCACGCCGTGATCAAATCCTTGCTGCAAGCCTGTGCCTGGCTGGAGTCTCCCGAGAACCGCAGCGAAGCCTGCGAAATTCTCAGCCAGGGACGCTATGTCAACGTGCCTGTGGATGTGTTGGAGACGTCCTTGTCGGGCACGTTGCAAACGAGTTCGGGTGGCGAGAAACAGGCAGCACCTGATTACAATGTATTCCACCGCTATGCAGCCAATATGCCCTGGCGCTCTCACGCGCTCTGGTTCTACTCCCAGATGCTGCGTTGGGGAGAGCTGGACAGTACGGCTGATATCCAGCGAGCGGTGAACGCGGTCTACCGACCCGACGAATACCGGGCAGCTGCCAATGCACTGGGCATCCCCTGCCCCCTGGTGGACGAAAAGAATGAAGGCGAACATGAATCCGGCTGGGAACTGCAAGCCGGGAACGATATCATTGCGATGGGAGCTGACCGTTTCATTGACGGACGACGATTCACCGCTGACGACATCGAAGGCTATGTCAGCGGTTTTCCGATTCGGCGCTGGCCTGATGCTGGATTGCAAGGTGCTTTGTCTGAGGTCGACACGGCAGTCAACGCCGGCCTGACAGGTACCCACGGTGACCATGCGCCCTTGAAAGAGCGTCTGCCATGACAAGCCTGCCACGATGACACGCAAGGACACCATCTATGACAGCTACGCGCTGGAGGATGATGACACCAGTCATCATCGCCGGCTGCGCGTACTACTGGTTGATGACAGCAGCGAGCGCCGCAATGCCATCGCCGACGCACTGGCGGAGGTAAGCTGTGAGGTCATCGGATTTGTGTCGGATCAGGACGATGTACTGATCCGTGTTCAGGATTGCAATCCGGATGTGGTCATTGTCGACCTGGAGTCTCCGGGTCGCGACACGCTTGACAGCCTCAGAAGCGTTCAGAGCATCACGCCACGGCCCATCGTCATGTTCTCGCAAGATGATCATGGCGCCACCATAGCCCGTGCCACGCGCGCAGGCGTCAGCGCTTATGTGGTGGACGGACTCAGTCGCAAGCGCGTGCGCCCGATTCTGGATGCAGCCATCCAGCGTTTCCAGCAGTTTCGCGGCATTGCCGATGAGCTTGAGAAGACGCGCAACGAACTCGAAGAACGCAAGACTCTGGACAAGGCGAAGAAACTCTTGATGAAGCAACGTGGCATGAGCGAAGAGGAAGCCTACAAGGCCTTGCGTTCACAGGCGATGAGTACCAACAAACGACTGGCAGAGGTCGCCGCAATCGTGGTCGAAGCCGCCGACATCCTGTTTCGCGACTGACGGGTCAGCTTCTCCCGCAAGCATATGCCCTTCGTGGAGGTCTTGACCGAATTCAACCCAGAGCATCAGGCCAGATTGAAACAGAACTATTCCCTGCCTCGCCGCTCAATCTTCAGACTGACAAGCAGAGTGGCCACCTTTCTCTGTTCGCATTTCTGCGCGCCGCATTGGCATCGTATCGATCTGCGACAGAAAGTCCTCCAGCGCATCCGGATCACTGGTTCGTGCCTTGACACCACCATCCTTGCCAACCAGCAGCATCTCGAATTCCGGATGTTCCCTGCTGCGTAGCTGCATCAGTTCCGCGAGCACACCTGCCGGTGCCGTTACAGCATCTGCATCCGGCAAATCGCTGGTATCGACGAAGCGCACATCCGTGTCACGTTCCTGGAGCTGACAGCTCAATTCATCGACCGACGCCTGCATGCGTTTTCCCGCCGGCGAATCGGGAGCGGCAAACACGATTACCTGGCGCCTGTCGGAATAGCCTGCATGACAGCTCATGACGAGCGCCCCGCAAAGCGCCAGTACGAACAGGAAAAATCGGCACGAAATCGATCTTTGCAACATCGCATTCTGCTCATCAATCACTCACCCAGCTGATACGAATATTTGACATCGCCTGATCACTTTCAGCCCGATGAATTTGCCGAACCGTTCACAGATTATCGGGTCGGACCACAAGTGCGATGGAACAGCCCCATAGATGAACCGGTCGGACCACAAGTGCGATGGAACAGCCCCATAGATGAACCGGTCGGACCACATGTGCGAAGGAACAGCCACAGAGAAGAACCGGTCGGACCACATGTGCGAAGGAACAACCACATCGATGAATCGGCAAGACCAAATGTCCAGTGGAACAGCCACAGGATGCCAGCCCTGCCGTGGGAAAAACGAGCCTGGTCGAATTTTCAGTACGATTCCGCACTCTTCTCTGCCGGCAAATGTCAACCGCTTGCGCGTTCGAGGCTTCTGTCCTTGCTCAAGCGGCGACCACGTGCCGTGGGCAAGCCACGGCCGCTGGGTCCCGAAAGTGTCTCTCTGGCATTTTGTGCTGAAATCTCGTTTTTTCGTGCACTGTAACGCCCTGGCATCGGCGCTAGCATGTAGACATTCCAACAACACAGCGATATGGACATGACATCCGTCGTACTGATTACCGGAACTTCCACAGGATTGGGCATTGCGCTGAGCATACAGTCAGCGCAAGCTGGCCATGAGGTCTATGCCACCATGCGCAATCCTGACAAGAAAGAGGCCCTGCTGAGTGCTGCCAGGGACGCTGGTGTGAACCTGAATCTCTTGCCGCTTGATGTTCAGGACAACCAGAGCGTGAACAGCTGCGTCGAACAGATCATCCAGGCACATGGCCGCATCGACATTCTGGTGAATAACGCCGGTGCTGGCTGCGTACGGACGACAGAACACATCACGGAGGAAGAGGCCGATTGGGTCATGGATGTCAACTTTCATGGCGTCCTGCGCTGTACCAGAGCGGTACTGCCGCACATGCGTGCTGCCGGACAAGGCAGGATCATCAACATCAGCTCGGTGGGTGGATTGGTAGGCCAACCGTTCAGCGACATCTACTGCGCCGCTAAGTTTGCCGTGGAAGGCTACACTGAATCTCTGGCCAGCTACATCACGCCCAATTTCGGCATTCAGTTCTGCTGCGTGGAACCAGGCGGTATTGCCACCGAATTTGCCAACAATGCCCTGACACAACTTCAGTCCAGAGGCACCATGCCGGAGGATGACTACAAGCCCGTTTTCGAGCGCTTCGTGGCAAGTGGTGTGGGCGAAGCTCGTGGCGATGTATACCAGAGTGCGGAAGATGTTGCCAGGGTTGTCATCGATATTGCAAGCCAGGAACAGATGCCGCTGCGTCGACGTACCTCATCATGGGCAGAACAGTTCACGGCCCTGAAAACACAAGCTGACCCGGATGGTCTGAAACAGGTAGCACTCGTACAGCAAGCATTCACCTGACCCCGTGAGCGACAAGCACATTCATTTCGAACACATCAGCGACTATTTCTCGGCCATCGGACGAGTTGCACCGTCTCACCCGCTGGTGTCCACCCTGAAAGTCAGCGCCAGCGAACTGGCTGCGCGTCCTCGCCGTTTTCCCGAGGGCGCGCGTCTGTCAGGTGGTTTCTACTATCTGTCACTCAAGCAGATAGTCAGCGGGCAGGTGCACTACGGGCGTACCGAGTACGATTGCCAGACCGGCACCCTGCTCGCGATGGCACCGCGACAGACCATGGCCACCAGCGATGTCATCACCCGATCCGACACTCGGGTGCTGATGCTTCACCCCGACTACATCCGTGGCCATGCCGTTGAGACCCTGATCAGCGACTGTGGCTTCTTTCACTATCAGGTAAACGAAGCACTCCACCTGTCCGAGTCGGAGCAACAGACATTGCACCATCTGTTCGACGCCCTTGACGAAGAATTGATGAGCAGTCGCTACGATCCATCGAGCCGCGACATCGTTCTGGCGCACCTGACGGTTCTGCTTCACTACTGCCAACGCTTCTACCGACGCCAATTCCTGCAACGTCGCGAAATGGTCGGTGATTGGCACACTCGCCTGCAAGGTGTTCTCGATACACATTACAGTGGCAACGGCCTCACGACGCTGCCTGATCTTCAAGTACTCAGTACACAGCTTCGGGTATCCCCGCGCTATCTGAGCGATGCATTGAAGTCGGAAACCGGATCTAGTGCGAAGGCCTGCATTCAGCAATACATCATCGACAAGGCCAAGAGCCTGTTGCTGGCAGATGATCAGAACGTGAGCAGCGTAGCCTACAGTCTGGGCTATGAAAGCGGCAACTACTTCACCAGAGTATTCAAGAAGAAGACCGGAATGACACCGAGTCAGTATCGAGATACCTTGCGCTCAAGACATTGACGCAGGCGTTGCATTCTTCACCTTTGCTGCATTCCTGAAACCCATCGTGTTCATCTCCTCGCCCGACATGTTCACCCAGCAACAGGCACTGACGCAGTTCGCCTACGCTTACTGTGGCACCATGTGGAACATCCAACTTGCTGCCGCCACCATGACTGACATTCTGCAGGTGGAAGCCATGACCATGGCCGACAGAATCGTCGTATTGCAAGGCTGGGTCGTGGAACAGATTGGTACACTGCTGGAGCTCGACGACCGTCCTGCCAACCAGTTCGTGGCAGCCTTCATCGGCTCACCGTCAATGAACTTCATTCGCGGCCGCGTCTGGAACGATACTTTCATGGATCCGGCCGTCAAAGGCAGGAAAACGTGCCTCCTTCATCAACTGAAATCACTGCGGTCACCCCCGTGATTTGACTGAATATCTCCGACGATATCAAGGTTTCAGGTGACGAAACGCGGCGTAAACTGCTCGCCAGACTCAGCGTGAGTCCTGCGACGGTTACCGAACCTGCAAAGTCCCTGGATGCTTTGAGTGAACATTTCCTGCAGGAAACCGAGGATGAATACGCGGTTGAAACGGATGAGCAGGTCAGATGGACTCGATTAATCAGCAGCCGCTGCGGGTCCGGAAATGCGTACCTGCAAACCCGGGCCGTGTGTTCCATTCCTGAACCGATTCAGCTGAAACAGGGACTGGTCGACTACCTGTAGCAGAAGGTTGTATACGTCATCCTGACTTGTATTTCACGAGGTGTGCCATAGTTGCCATGGAATTGATCTTCTGCATTGACCATTGTTTCAGGAGGCGAGACTCGGACAGCCCTTGTACCTGGCTCAATCCTTCTTTTGACACGAAGGTATAGTGGCACGGTCGATACCCGACTGTTAGTCTCCCCGTAGATCTTCCGTTGAATTTCTGATCATCGGGCAACCATTTCATTCAGAAAATGGACGGTTATTCCGCTGTGGAAATATCTTTCCCCTAACGTCAGGAATCAAGCCATACATCTCGATAGTCACCAGGAAATCTCATTGTGAGCATCACCAAAACTGACTTGAGTCATTCAAAACGCATCTGGCTGTCCGGTCTCATCTGTGCGGTCCTGCTGAGTGCTTGCAGTGATGACGATGAAGCAGACAACCCTCCGGCCGCGGGCGATGAATACCAGATATGGGCATCAGATCAGTCGAATTCCGTCGCTGATGCAGACGGGCCAGGCACCAAAGGTAGCTATCTCTGGATCTGGAACTCGGAAGATATGGAAACGCAAATCGCGGGAGGCGACGATGCCATTCCTGTCGGCTGTCTCCCGGCAGACGATGAATCGGTCGCGGTGCCTGCAGGTCCTTGCGACCTTCTGGATGTTTTCCCTCAGGAGCTGGTGGAAATTGACGCGAACGGCAATCCAACAGGCCAGACATTGGCTGATCTGAATGGCTTTGGGCGCTTACATGGCATGCTGGCGGACCCTCAGGATCGGTACGTGACAGCCAGTATCTTTGCACCAGGAGGTGGCTTTGTTGGTGTCATCGACACACGAACACGAGAAGCGATCAGCCTGTTCCGAGTCACGGGAACCAATGTTGGCGATGGTACTGATGTGCGGTCGGTACACATGTCTGACTGGACGACGGATGGTAATGCGATTCTTGTGGCCAATCTCAATGGCAAGGTGCTCGAACGCATTGATGCGACACGGGACGCTGAGGGCAAGATCACAGACATCGTCTTCAATCGGTCGGCGTCACTGGGAGTGGGCAAGGGACAGGTTGTAACGACTTCAGCCACGACTTTCAGTGGCAATAATGCATTTGGCAACCCTTTGCTTGGCAGTGTCGGAGGTGATTATGCCAACGCGGATTTTGCAGATTTGACCCCCGGTGGTGTCTGCAAGGAGAACGGCTGCGATGGCACCGACGGAGCACTGGGTGGCAGACCGAACAACGTGATCATTTGTCCCATTTCCAGTACTGGCGGAAACAGCTATGTCACCTTGGGTGGTGGTGGTTTGATCATTGCCAACACGCAAAGCACACCCATGAGTATTGTCGGAGAATACGGCAATCAGTCTGTCAATGGTGCTGGTTGTGGTGGCATACAAACCGGGGATACAGTCTGGATCAATGCGGGTGTCTCTGCCTCTGCCGCCGGAGCCACCCAGTCCGTGTTCACGATGTACACGTTCAACGACAGTGACTTTCAGGATGTGTCCAATCCGCAAAATACGCCTGCGCCCATGTTGCTGTACAAGGATGAGGGAAATACAGCCACAGGGGGTAACGAGACCGGAGTTGAATCCAATGACAGTGGGCAGTTGCCTGACGCAACCACTCGTCGTGACTCACACGGAATGGCACCCACTGTAGACGGTAGATACGTGCACACGGTTGACCGAATCCGCAACGTGGTAGAGGTGTTCGACTCCACGGAATTCAACAGGACAACCTATGATCTGACATCGGAAGATGGTCGTGGCAATGGCGAAGGCCCCTGTCTGGCGCGGTCCATAACGGACGATGCAGGATTGCCACAAAACGATCCAGCTCCCGATCTGGTGGAGAACACGCCGGATGGAAAATATCTGCTCATTGCCTTTCGCGGGCCATCCCCGGTATCCGTCAATCATTCAGCACAAGGTTCCTGCCCAGGAGCGGGAGTTGTAGAGCTGACCGATGATGGTGCCTATGGCCGATTGGTTACTGTGCTGAATACGCGTAATTCGGTGGATACATCCGCTGTCAGTGCTCCGGGTGGGCATGCCTACAGTGGGACGGAGCGCAGTGATGTTCACGGGGTCATTTCCGTACGAATGCCCTGAGGTTTACGCGCTCTTGATCTGGACACCATCGGCAAGGATTCCACCACAGAGCGTGACGCGGTGCGCCGGTTGAACATGGCTGTGCAGCTACTGGAATACCGCCTGACCCAGTCAGGCGGTGGTACTGGCACGCAGGAGGCGTAGGCAGGCTACCCTGCCACACGCTCCACCAACTGCTCGATCTCCTTCGCCGTTACCGAGTCCGGCAAGGCGGTGGGTGGGCGCACGGTAGCGCGATCAAACTGATTCGCCTCACACAAGATCGCCTTGTGCACGTGATAGAACAAGTCGGCGGATTGAAAGCCCAGACGGCTCACCGGCAGTATGCGGTTCTCGACAATCTCTGCTGCCTGCTCAGACTTACCCTCATTCAGGCAGTTCCAGATCTGCATGAAATCCTGCGCCTGGCTGGCGAACGGCATGGTGCCTCGCGCACCGCGTCGATACTCCTCCACGATTGTGCCACCACCGGCACCTCCGAGAATGGTCAATTGCTCACCCACCGCCGCGGTCATGGCAGCCACTTGCGCCACCGTGGGTTGCGTCTCCACCTTGATGGTGTCGACAAGCGGTACAGCCTCGGCAATGCGCAGTGCCAGTGCTGGTGAGATTGGTGCCTGGGGGACGTCCTGCAGGACAATGGGCAGACTCACGGCATCGGCGATTCGGCGCAAGTGGTCGATCACCGATTCCGCGCCGCAGGCAAAGAAATCCGGCGGCCAGATCATCAGTCGTGTGGCACCGGCCTCAGCCGCCTCGATGGCCAGCTGCACTGCCGGTGCCGTACCGGGAGCCGAGGTGTTCATGATGACAGGCACCCTGCGGTCAACCTGCTTCGCTACCGCGCGCAGTATCTCGCCACGCTCCTTCGGTGTCAGCTTGAAAATCTCGCTGCCGATGGCAATACCGATGCCATGCACGCCAGCGCCGAGCGTGGCCTCGACTTCACGCTCCAGACTGGCGTAGTCGATCGACAGGTCGTCGTTGAAGGGGGTCAGCAGAATGGGGATGATGCCTTCCATACCAGTCATGTGTCGTTCTCCGTCGTGGGCTCCAGTGCGAAAACCTCACGCAATACAGTGTGAATCGGTTGTTGGTCGTCACCCGTCGTCTCCATCAACGGGGCCATCTTGCGCCACCAGCGACGGGTGATGTCACTCGGTGGCGCCGTGGTTGAATCAAAAGGCTGCGCGCGCTCCTGAAAGGCAAAGATCGTGGTGCCGGAACGGTACAGAAAGAAGCGCACGATGCCGCTGTCTGTCATCTGCTCTCGCAACTCCGGCCAGATCTCGGCATGCGCTGCCTCGTAGGCAGCTTCCGAGCCTTCTGTCAGTTGCATCGTCCAGGCGCGGCGGTAGAGGCTCATGAGGCTATCCGGTTGTCGTCGATGTGCTCCCAGATGATTTCGTAGCCAAGCCCCGGCGTCTGTGGCAGTGCCACGTAGCCTTCAGCGTCCATGGGGTCACAATTGCGTTTCAGATAGGGATGGCTTGCGTTGTAGTCGACCCCGGGGGCCAGCAGCCCTTTTTCGTACCATTCACTGGTATCTTCCGAGGTGGCTCCCATGACCTGCAGATTGCCCCAGCCTGCCATGTGAATCTCGCAACGCTGACCGAATGCTTCGCAAACGACCGCTGTCTTGCGACAGCCCGTGACACCGCCGCGCCTGATATCCATGCGGCTCATGTCCGATGCACCACGCAATATCCATTCAGCGCGGGTAAACACCCCACCAGCGGCGATTTCCGGGGCAAGAACCGGGATCGACAATTCCCTGCACAAGCGAACATAACTCTCGACACGGTATTCGGGCATCGGATGCTCGAACCAGTAGAAATCGTTCTTCTCCAGTTCACGACCGACCTTGATGGTCTCTTCGATCGTGTGATACGTACCCCAGACGTCGTACATCAATACCATGTCCGGCCCCACGGCTTCCCGCACCAGATTGATGGTCTCGATATCGGCGCGAATGTTGGACGGGCGCCCCTTGGTCGGTTTGCCGGTGTCCGGATTCCAGAAGTAGTGAGGATGAATCTTGTAGGCCTGGTAACCCTCCTCACGACAGGCCAGCGCATGTTCGGCGTAGACCTCGGGCTGCCCGATATTGGGATAAGTCGAGGCATAGGCCGGCACCTTGTCACGCGCCGCACCCATCAGTTTGTACACCGGCAGGTCGGCGTAGCGCCCCGCCAGATCCCAGAGCGCACAATCGATAACGCTCTGCGCCACTTCCGGAAGATTGGCCACCCACATCCATTTCCACACGGCTTCGCGATCGAAAGGATCTTCGCCGAGCAGAAGATCACGAACGCGCCCTTCGATCAGACGCTGTTCGTCAGGCGTCATGCCGTCCTGATCACCGTGTTTGCCGCCGCCCAGGAAATAGCCGCTCACCCCTTCATCGGTATCGATGCATGTGATCGTCTGATGCACCTCCGCCTGCGGCTTCAGCCGCGCATGACCGATGTCCCATCGATCCGCATGCGTGCGAAAGCGAATTACCCTGACATCCGTGATCTTCATCAGACAGAACCTTGAATCGTCCGTTCAGTCTCCGAGTCGAAGCCGTGCAGCTTGCCTGCGGAGATCGAGAAATGCACTTGATCGCCCGGTGACAGCGTGATTCGATCACGCGTGGTCATGATGATCGACTCACCACCGGTTCGCAGTACCAGCTGGGTTTCCGCACCGGTCGGCTCGATAAGCGCAACCTTCGCCGCAACGCCCGCATCCGACAGACGGATGTCTTCCGGACGAAAGCCGGCAATGACTTCACGTCCTTCATTCAGAGCAACCGGCAGTTGACCCAGCGACTCCTGAGTATCCAGAACCAGCTCACCACCCTTCGCCGTGGCCTTGATGAAATTCATCGAAGGCGAACCGATGAAGCCTGCCACGAACACACTGGCCGGGTTGTCATACAGCTCCAGCGGCGATCCTATCTGTTCGATCTGACCACCTCGCATTACCACGATGCGGTCGGCCATGGTCATGGCTTCGATCTGATCGTGTGTCACATAGACCGTGGTGGTCTTCAGGCGTTGATGCAGTTCCTTGATTTCCGAACGCATCTGTACGCGCAGCTTGGCATCCAGGTTCGACAATGGCTCGTCGAACAGGAAGACCTTGGGATCACGTACAATGGCCCGCCCCATGGCAACCCGCTGTCGTTGTCCACCGGACAACTGTCGTGGATAGCGGTCGAGCAAATCGGTCAGATCCAGAATCTCGGCGGCCGCATTCACCTTGCGATCGATTTCTGCCTGAGACTCCTTGGCCAGTCGCAGCGAAAAGCCCATGTTCTTCGCCACACTCATGTGCGGGTAAAGGGCATAGTTCTGGAACACCATGGCGATGTTTCGCTCTTTCGGCGCCAGGGTATTGATCACTGTTTCGTCAATGCAGATATCACCACCGGTAATGGTCTCCAGCCCGGCGATCGATCGCAGCAAGGTGGATTTCCCGCAGCCGGAAGGACCCACGAGTACGGTAAATTCGCCATCGCGTATGTCAAGGTCGATGCCATGCAGCACTTCGACAGGGCCATAGGATTTGCGGATGTTTTTCAGTGCGACGGACCCCATGGGGCTAGCCCTCCTTTATATGATTGACAGCCACCTCGAAGGCGGCGGAAACGTGTGGTGGTGGACGATTGCCGGCCGGATCGCAAGGCACGGCAACCCGCCCGTCAATGAAATCGGGGCGTGACCCCATCAGACTGTAAAGCGGCGATGCTTCTCCCCGGTCGACACACTCGACCAGTGCATCGTTCTGTCGAGCAGCGGCAAGCGCCAGTGCCCAGGGTTGTTCGCAGGTGTTGTGCAGAATGACCGGCACATCATGACCACTGGCCAGATCGAGAATGCGCAGCGCTTCGCTCACGCCTCCCGCCCAGGCCACGTCCGGCTGCAGAATATCCACCAGCCCGCTGCTCAGCAGATCGGTGCAATCCGCGTGTGAAAACGCAAAATTGCCCAGGGCCAGCGAGATGGATGGATCCATCTCGCTGCGTATCTTCCCCAGCGCTTCCAGATCCTGCGGAGGTGTGGGGTCTTCTATCCAGGTCAGTGGCAGATCGGCGACCCCTTCGGCGAAGCGCAGAGTGTAGTCGGCATCCCACGACAGGAAGGCATCGATCATGATCGGCACATCGGGGCCCGCTGCGGCAGCAAAGCGCCGCATCAATGCGATGTTCTCATCCAGGCCCTGCTGTCCCGATTCCGGACCATAGGGAGCGGCCGCCTTCAGCCCACGCCAATGACCGCCATTGAAGGTCTCGGGCCTCTGGGTGGTCATGTAGACCGGCAATGTGTTCTGGTCCGACCCTCCCAGATGCTCCAGCAGGGATTGTCCCGAAGATTTTGCGCTCAGATCCCACAGCGCAATATCCACCCCCGCCACGGCCATCATGGCAAATCCGGATCGGTCGCACGGCAGTAGCGAGGCACTCATCTGGTCATTCAACATCGCCAGATCATCGATCTCCTCTCCATGGAGCAAGCGTGCCAGATGCTCGTTCACGATCATCTCGACGATCTCACCGCCATTGGTGCATCCCCAGCCGGTGTTGCCATCTTCGCCAGTGACGCAGACAAACACCTTCTTCGTCGGCCACATCCAGCTTGAACGCTCTTTCGCAAAGCGTGCAAAGCGGGACATGGGCGAAGCAACACGACTCGTCTGCAGTGACTGTCGGTTGAAGCCGCAATCCACGGCCCGTGCGCTGATCGAGGTGATCCTCATCCCTTGACAGCCCCGGCCAGCAGTCCGCGGGTGAAATAGCGCTGTCCGAAGAAGAACACCAGCATGATGGGCAATGCCACGATGGTCGCTGCGGCCCCCACGTACTGGAACTCCAGCGTGAACAGTTCGACAAAGCTTGCCAGCCCAATGGTGACGGTCTTGTTCTCGTTGGACTCGAGCAATATGGAGGCAAAGGCAAACTCGGACCAGGCGCCGACAAAGTGCCACATGGATGCGGTGATCAATGCAGGTGTGGCCAGTGGCAGTACCACCTTGACCATGCTCTGCAGACGAGTGGCACCATCGATCATGGCGCTCTCCTCAAGCTCCTTGGGAATCTCACGCAGACTTGACGCGATGATCCAGGTGGCGAAGGGCAAGCCGAAGGCCGAGTAGAGCAGCACCAGCCCGATGAGACTGTCCTGCAAGCCCAGCATGCTCATCAACCGGTAAGTGGGCAGCAGTAGCGCCGCCCCCTGGAACATGCGGCTGATCAGCAGTCCGCCCAGAATGAGGTCACGACCCGGAAAGCTCAATCGTGCGAAGGCATACCCCGCCAGTGTGCCGAAGAACAACACCAGCACGGTGGAACTGATGGCCACGAAGAAGCTGTTGCCGATCAGTTGTGGCCAATCCAGCAACTGCCCCTTCTGATGGGTATCCGAGAACAGCGCCGTGTAGGCATCAAGAGTTGCAGCCTGCGGCCAGAAAGAGATCGGCAGTTGCGCCAGCTCGGCTTCCGTCTTGAACGAGGCCAGAAACAGCCAGAAGACCGGAAACAGCACATAGATGGATATCACCAGGCCTACCAGGCCGAGAAAGAGCCAGTAAAGCGGACGTGGTTGCTCGTTCATTTCGACTCCTCCGACGCCCAGGAGCGGCGATTGACATACAGGTAGAGCGCAACGATGGACGCCAGCATGAAGAGGTTGACCACGGACATGGCTGAGGCAACACCCCAGTTGAAGAACTCGAAGCTCTGTTGATAGATATAGGTGGCCATGATCTGGCTGGCATTGGCGGGGCCGCCTCCGGTCATGATCCACGGCAAGGCAAACTCGGCGGTAATCCAGATCATCGAGATCACGGTGACAGCCGTCAGCGAAAAGGCGATATTGGGCAAGGTGACGAAGCGAAAGCGTTCTACAGCATTGGCCCCATCCATGCGAGCTGCCTCCAGCTGGTCATCCGGCACCGATCGGATGGCGGCACACAGAATCAAGGCCACCAGAGGCATCTTGCGCCAGATGAGCACGATGACCAGCATCCACATCACCAGATCCGGGTCGCCGAGAAAGGAAATGGTGTCCTCGGTAATTCCACTCGACTCCAGTGTCTGGCCGATGATGCCGACCTGCCCATGCAGCATCCACTTCCAGGCCATGGCCGTGACCACATCAGGCAGTACCCATGGCAACAGGATCAGTGCACGCAACCAGCCGGTCATGCGTGAATCAATGGCCAGATACGTTCCGACACCAAGACCGACGGTGACGCACAGGAATGTACCGCCCAGAATCCAGATGGCCGTGTTCTGCAGTACCAGTCCGAAGACCGGATCAGCGGCCAGTGCCCGGAAATTTCCGAGCGTACCGAAACCACGCTCCTGCCCCATCACCACTTGAGTGAGGCTGAGTGTGGCCACGTTGTAAGTAGGCCCGACGACGAATGCAACAACAGCAATCACGACAGGCAAGATCATGGCATACGCCAGTAAACGATCGCTTCGCAGCATCGTCGGGCCCTCCCAGGGGTTGTTGAAGACTTAGCCGCGGATCAGATCGATTTGTGTCTGTGCGGCAGCTGTGGCTTCGTCCAACGCTTCCTGCGGTGTCTTCTGGCCAAGTACGGCTTGCTGTATTGCGGTACCCAGCGAGGACTCGATGGCCGATACCCCGATGAAGCGCGGCATGGGTGCACCGCCCTTGAACAGAGTGCCTGCATCGTAGGACTTGACCCAGTTCGGCCAGGCTTCCTTCAGCTCGGGGTTGTCCCAGGCAGCCTTGCCTGCCGGGATACGTGCAATCTCGGGCTGACCACCCCAGATTTCCATCTGCTGGTTCTGCGACCAGAAGTCGACGTACTCCAATGCCGCTTCCGGATTTTTCGCCCGCGAGGAGATCATCAGCATCGCTGTGCCATCCATGATCGCGCTGACGGGTTCATAACTGCCACTGGGCTTTTCAGGGCGCGGGAATGGCACGCCGGTCCAGCGCACATCATCGTTCACACCCCAGGGGGTGTTGAGCCATGACAAGCCGATCCACATTGCGGTACGCCCCTGTCCGAACAGTTGCGCCGTATCGCGGAAGAAGGTTTCGGTCATGGAAGTGGCCGCCGGGGTCGAGCCATCGGCAATCAGATCCATGTACAACTGCAGGGCATCAACCACGCCCGGATCGTTCAGTGTGACCTTGCCGGTCTCCTCATCGAAGATGCGTCCACCATTGGCATAGGCCAGGCCCTCGAAGATATTGATATCCACAGGCGCTGTCGTCGCCGGGAAGGCAATACCCGGGCGATCGGGCTTGGTCATCGCCTTGGCATACTCACGCAGCTCTTCCCAGGTTTCCGGCGGCCTGTCGAAGCCGGCCTCTTCCATGGCATCGAGGTTGATGGCAAGGAAGCTGGCCATGTCCACATAGGTAGGCAATGCGTAGAGCTTGCCTTCGTGAACACCGGACTGATAGACCTCGGGAACGATGCGCTCCTTCCAGCCGTCCATCTTGCTGCCAGCGATATCGTCAAGTGGCTGCAGCATGCCGAAGCCTGCGAATTCCGGGATGTCCTGACCGAAGGCGATGACGACATCCGCCACGCGGTTGGTCTGGAATCCGGCCAGGATCTTCTGCCGACGGATCTGCCCGTTGAAATAGGAATACTTCAGATCGATGTCCGGATTGGCCTGCGAGAAGACATCGTTGCGTTGTGCCCAGGTTTCGATTTCCTGAGGCGTTCCGCCGAACTTCCAGACGGAAACTTCGCCGGAGGCCGCGTGACCCCGACTGAACGGCAGAAATGCAGCTGCACCGGCAGCTGCGGTGGCGCCCAGAAACCTGCGACGGTTGATTGATGTAGACATGCTATCCCCCTCATGTGGCCTGAAATGGTGTTTCCAAGAAATCTCTATCAACGAATGACATTCGAATATCATTGCGTGTAAACTGACGTTAACGGAAATGATGTTCGTATGTCAATTACAAATTGAGATTTTTCAATTCCGCCTTGCACAAAAGTGCACGGCGCGAATACCTGCACGGCCAAGATGCTGGAGAGAGTGCGACATGACACAACACAACAAGAGGAAAGTGACCCTCAAGGACGTGTCCAGGGCTTCCGGACTGTCATTGATCACCGTGTCCCGCGCCCTGCGCAAGCCGGATACCGTGCACGCAGATACACGCGCCAGGATTCAGCAGACCATTGAAGACATCGGCTACATCCCCAACCTGACGGCGCGCTCCCTGGTGTCGCAGCGCTCCGGCATGATCGGCATCGTGGTACCCATCATCGCCAGTTCCCTGTTCGCCGACTTCGCCCAGGGAGCCAATCAGGTGCTGGAGCCCAAGGGGCTGCAGATGCTGCTGGCCATCAGCGACTGGTCGCCGGCGAAGGAGGAAGAAGCGGTACGAACCTTCATTGCGCGCCAGGCTGACGCCATCATCGTGACCGGTTTCTCTCACACCGAGGCCACCCGCAAGATGCTCGACACCTTTCCCGGTCCCGTGGTGGAAGCCTGGAACCTGTGCGACAAGGTGGTAGACAGCGCAGTCGGCTTTGACAATTACAGCGGTGCCGTGGACATGACGCGTCATCTGATAGAACGCGGATACCGACACATCGTCCTGGCTGGCGGCGCCTCCTCGGATAACGACCAGGCGCAGGACCGGACACGCGGATTCATCGACACCATGCGTCAGGCAGGGCTTGACGCGGATGAGAACGTGATACTGGCTTCAGACAAGCCTGCCACCATCGCCAGCGGCATGACACTGATCCAGTCACTCCTGTCACGCGAGCAAAAGCCCGAGGCCGTTTTCTTTCTGGCAGAGCTGCCAGCGCATGGCGCGATGATGTGGTGCCTGTCGAACAAGCTCAGTGTTCCGCAAGATGTCGCCATTGCCGGCTTTGGCGATCTCGACCTGTCAGCGCTTCTGCCGGTACCCATGACCACGGTCCAGATCAAGGGACGCGCGATCGGCGAGCGCTCCGCCCAGCTGGTCATGGAACGTCTGGAGGGCAAGATCGACCAGCCCTCCACCCATGACGTTGGCTATCACCTTCAAATCAGAGAAAGTACCTGACCCACTCAAGAGGCATCAATCAATGATAAAAGCAGCAATCATCGGCGCAGGGCACTTCGCCTATCGCATGCATATTCCCGTTCTGGCCAATCGGCCCGAGGTCAAGCTGGATTCGGTCTGCCGCCTTGGCCAGAAGGAGCTCAACCTGATCCAGAAGGAATTCGATTTCGACTTCGCCACGGAAAACTGGCAGGAAGTACTGGACCGGGATATCGACATCGCGGTCATTTCCTCGCCACACCACCTGCATCATGAACAGGCCAGAGCGTTTCTGGAAAAAGGCTGTCATGTACTGGTGGAGAAACCCATGTGCCTGGAGCCCGTAGACGCCTGGGATCTGGTTCAGGTGGCAAACGCCTCAGAGCGGGAGCTACTGGTTGCCTACGGCTGGAATTACAAGCCCGGACTGGACGAGATGCGCGAGATGATCTCGCAGATTGGCGAGATCGAACACGTGGTCTGTCACATGGCCTCGTTCACCCGCAGCATATTCTCCGGTGGTGAGCTGGCCAACTGGCGACATATCGCCATTCAGCCGGAACCCAGTACCTGGGAATCTCCCGACCAGGGCGGCGGATATGCCTACGGTCAGCTGTCCCATGCGCTGGGTATCCTGTTCTGGTTGACCGACCTGCGCTGTTCGACCGTGCGTTCGATGAACTTCAGAGCCCCCTCCACCATCGACTTGCACGATGCCGCCGCCGTGCGATTCGACAACGGTGCGACAGGCGTCTTTTCCGGCAGTTGCGGTGTTCCTCATGGGCATGGATTCGAAGTGGACATTCGAGTGTATGGCAAGCATGGCTCGGTGCTGCTGGATATCGAAACCCAACGTCTGGTACTGAAGCTGCCTGATGGAGAAACGCGGGTGGCAGAAGTGCCTGAAGACGCCTGGAAATACAGCTGCGAGGGGCCCGCCGACAGATTGGTCGACATCGCCCTGGGGCGTGGACGCAACGAGAGCCCCGGCCATGTGGGCGCTCGCGCCGTTGAAGCACTGCATGCCATCATCGAATCCGACAAGGCGGATGGGGAGGAGCAGCAGATCACCCGATATGACAAGACAACGACAGAACAGAGTGATGGCTGAGCCTCAACTTCCCGGCACAGGCTTTCTGCAAGGCATCGACATCGTCGATGCGCATCACCATTTCCTGCAGCTTGACCGCTTCCCCTTTCACTGGCTGGCGCCCGATGCCAGCCCGGGTCGCTTTGGCAGCAAGGAGAGCCTGCGCCGCGATTTCCTGCCCGTGCACTATCTCGACGAATTCTCGGGCCTTGCACTGTCGGCAAGCGTACATGTCCAGGCCAATTGCGGGGCCGAAGACCCGGCAGAGGAAACCCGCTGGTTGCAGCAACTGCAAGCCCGGACCGGCTGGCCATCGGCAATCGTGGGAGAGGCCGAGCTGCTTGATCCGACGGCTCCGGAGCTGATTGCACGCCACCTGGAGTGCCCTGCCCTGCGTGGCATCCGAACGCCCGTTGCCTGGGACAGGCAGGGGCGCTGGCGTGTGGCGTCGCAAGCGGGCGTCATGGCCGACGCCGGGTTTCGTCGCTCTCTGTCGATACTGGAAGCCAATGGGCTATGTCTGGAAGTGGTTGTGGTGCCTGAACAGTTCGACGAACTGGCCGCACTGGCCAGGGCACATCCCGGGCAGCTTATCGTCGTTGATCATTTTGGCACACTGGAACCGGACGAGCCCGGCAACGCGCAAGCCTGGAAAACGGGAATCGACCTGCTCGCCGACCTGCCCAATGTTCATGTGAAGTTGTCCGGACTGTGGACTGTGGACAGGAACTGGGAACCGGCGGTGGTTCAACCATACGTTCGCCACTTGCTCGACACCATCGGGGCCGAGAGGATCCTGTATGGCTCGAACCTGCCAATCGAAACGGTCAATTGCTCGTTGGTCCGGCAGATGTCGCAATTGCAGCAGATATTGGCCGAGTGTTCCGCCAATGAGCTTGGACAGATCTTTTCGGACGCAGCCAGACGGGTTTACCGCCTGGTCTGAGGAGGCAGGATTTGTCGCCCAGCACCGCAGGATGTCGCCCATCCACCCGCGCGGCGCGGTTCCACAATCCGCAGCGGGTGGAGGCGAATTGTGACGAGAGACTCGTATGTCGTTGATATCGCTGCATCAGGGTCGTCATGATATGCTGTTTGCACTATCGATCCTGCCAAGGAAGTTCGCGTGTTCTGCATCACATGAAGTCCAGTCATCGGAACGTCACACTCCGAGATGTAGCCAAGGCCTCTGGCTTGTCCCTGATCACCGTATCCAGAGCCTTGCGCCAACCGGAACTCGTGCAGCCACAGACGCGTGAGAAGGTCATGCGTACCATCAACGAGATCGGCTACCTGCCCAATCTGACGGCACGCTCCCTGGTCTCGCAGCGCTCCGGCATGGTCGGCGTGGTAGTGCCCATTCTGGCCAGTTCCCTGTTCGCCGACTTCGCCCAGGGGGCGGCATCAGAATTGCGCCAGCACGATCGCCAGATGCTGCTCGGTGTCAGCAACCGCTCGGTGGATGATGAGTTCGAGGTCATCAAGACCTTCATGGCAAGACAGGCCGACGCCATCATCGTTACCGGTTTCACGCATTCCGATGCCTGCCGGGAACTGTTGTTGCGCTTCGACGGCCCGGTGGTAGAGACCTGGAACCTCAGACCGGATGCCATCGACATGTGTGTCGGCTATGACAACTTCCAGGCATCCGAAGCCATGACCCGCTATCTGTTATCCCGAGGTTACCGCCGAATCGCCATGGTGGGCGGTGCGTTCGAAAACAATGATCAGGCGACTGACCGGCGAGACGGCTTTCTGGCCGCCATGACCGAGGCAGGTGCCAGCGTTGCCCCCGAGCATGTGGTGTCAGTGCCCAATCCGACAACCATTGCCAGTGGCAGGGATGCATTATTGCAGCTGATGAGCAGCAGCACGAAACCCGAAGCCATCTTCTTTCAGGCAGAGATACCTGCACACGGCGCCATGATGGCCTGCCTGTCTCATGGCTATTCGGTGCCGGACGATGTTGCTTTGGCCGGTTTTGGCGATCTGAGCCTGTCCGAACACCTGCCTGTGCCACTGACCACCGTGCGCTTGCGAGCACACGATATCGGCTCCCGCGCTGCGAGCATGGTGCTGGCCGATCTGGATGGACAGAAAAGCGGCGAAGCTGCCCCTTCCCGCCACTGTGACATGGGCTTCGAAATCATCGAACGGCAAAGTACCTGAGCGATTGATACCACGTCGCCCCGGATTACCGGCACTGCCAGCAGATTGACTCGACCTGGCGATTCCAGCGACAATGGCCACCGTTCAATTGCCAGCCCTTGCCGAGCCCATGCCCGATAACGACCCGGATAAGGATCGCCTGTCGCCTTATCGCAGTTTCTCGGTCACCGAGTGGGCCCGACTGCGCGAGAATACGCCGTTGCCCCTGACCGAAGAGGAGTTGACGGAGCTGCGCGGCATGAACGAGCGAGTTTCTCTCGATGAAGTCGCTCAGGTCTATCTGCCCCTGTCTCGTCTGCTGAGTTTCTACGTGGCCTCCATTCAGACACTCAACGAGGGTACGCAGCAATTCATGGGAACCAATACCGAGAAGGTTCCGTTCATCATCGGTATCGCGGGGTCGGTCGCCGTGGGCAAGAGTACGGTGGCCCGAGTCCTGCAAACGCTGCTGGCACGATGGCCCGAGCATCCCAAGGTCGATCTGATCTCCACCGATGGTTTTCTGTACCCCACTGCCGAGCTCGAAAAGCGTCAGTTGATGCATCGCAAGGGCTTCCCGGAGAGTTTCGATCGCGCCGCCCTGCTCGACTTCCTCACCGCAATCAAGAGCGGCCGTGGCAATCTGCGCGCCCCCATCTATTCGCACCGACTCTACGATCGCGTCAAGGATGAACACATTCTGGTCGACCAGCCGGACATACTGATTGTCGAAGGCCTCAATGTGCTGCAAAGTGGCAAACTGACTCCCGGCGAACCGCAGGTGTTCGTCTCCGATTACTTCGACTTTTCCATCTATATCGATGCCGATCTGGATGTCATTCGGCAATGGTATGTGAAGCGCTTCCTGAAACTGCGTACAACGGTATTCAACCGGCCCGATGCGTATTTCAGGGACTATGCAAAACTGGGGGAAGACGAGGCCATCGAGACCGCCAATCGTATCTGGCGCACGATCAACCAGGTAAACCTGCACGAGAACATCGAACCGACCAAGTATCGGGCAAAACTGATTCTGCACAAGGGACCAACGCACGCCATTGATGCCGTGCATCTGCGAAAGCTCTGAGCAGCAAGCGATATATAGCTCGCTCAGTAAGCATGAAACGCTGACACAATCAGGTAATACCCATCCGGATCGCGCAGTGCGAACTCCTGCTGCCCTGAATTCGGATTCTGTGCCAGATCCGCTTCCATTGGAAAGCCCAGTGTGATCACGCGATCATGAGTATCCTGCAGGTCTCCGGTACAGACGTACAGAATCAGACCATTGCCCGGGCTGATGTCGGCTTGCATCATCGTCGGATGATCATGCGCTCCCCAGCGATGCAGGCAGAGTTGAATCTCACCCTGCCTGTCGGCCATCACCGCGAATTCATCACCGTCATGTCGGCTCTGCCAGGCAAATACGGACCGATACCAGTCGCGGCTGACGCCGACATCGCGCACCGCAATGATGGGGTCGAGTCGTGTCTTCATCGCCTTGCAACCCTCTATTTCTGACCGTTCTGTGTCGTCAGTCTGCGCAGGTCTTCCGCGATGATTCTGAATTCATCCGCCCTGGCCTGCTGCTCGGCATAGCCTTGCACGATGACAGCCCCCGGATCTTCTTCACCATCGTTGACACTGGCGCGTTCGTCGAGCCAGTCGATCAGGCCTTTCTGCTGCCCGGGCTCTGGGGACAGTTTCGCCAACAGATGCGACAGGATGTAGCGATGCGCACTGAGGCGCCCCTCCACCTCCTCTTCGTTCATCTGCGTCACTGGATTCGGCCTATCAGCCGCGTTGTCGTTGTTCATTGTTGACGGTGTCTCCGGTTGCTTTCGTGGCGGCGCGACAGCCGTTCGGCCACGCCGTTGACACGAGACGATAGCGACACTCACAGGATGGACTGCACTCTACTCCAGCCAATGAAGACGCTGCATTCATCCTACTCTTCATGGCACCCAACCATCAAATGCTGTCCGCGTTACCTGCATCAAGCCATAGCAACAAGAAGATGAAGACACAGCTTTGCGGAAGCTGCAGGTCGCGAAAGGGAGCATCGCGCGAAATCATCCGGAGTGCGCAAGTGACAATCAACTATAAATTGATATATATGTATATATATTTTATAGTATAGAATCAGCCACGGATTTGCGAATTGTTCAGGTCGGATCTCGCGCCGAAAATGTCCAGACAGTTCACTTCGCCGAGCGTCCGCTATCGCTTGTACATCCGCGGCCGGGCAGGCACCACTTGCCACCCTTCCGCTATCAACAAGTAACCGACCGGTCCGGAAACTTCAACACGACAACAGGTAAACACAACATGCCTCTTTACTCTCTTGGCGATATGTCGGTCAAATCGGCAGGTCCAGGTACCTACTGGATCGCTCCCGGCGCACATGTCATCGGTGATGTGCACCTGGGCCGTGATGTCGGCATCTGGTTTGGCGCCGTACTGCGGGGTGACAAAGAACCCTTGCTCATCGGAGATGGCACGAACATTCAGGAACACGTCATGATCCATGCCGATCCAGGGTTTCCTGCCACGATTGGTGCAGGCGTGACGATAGGCCATCGGGCCATCGTCCACGGTTGCACCATTGGTGATGGCACACTGATCGGCATGGGCGCCACCGTACTCAATGGCGCAAAAATCGGCAAGCAGTGCCTGATCGGGGCCGGTGCACTGGTGACCGAAGGCAAGGAAATTCCGGACGGATCTCTGGTCATGGGCTCTCCAGCCAAGATAGTACGCCCCCTTTCCGAGGAGGGTCTCGCCCAGTTGCGTAAATCTGCAGAAAACTATGTAATGAACTGGAAACGATTCAAAGCGGAATTGACAGTTCAGGAATGAGCTCATGGAAAGCAACTCGAGATCTGGGGATCGTCACACGATGACCCGCAGAAACATCATCCACCTCTCGCTGCCGAGATCAAGCGCTGCGACCAGACGCCGCCTGTCGCAACACCGACAATGACATGAAGTCAACACGTTTCGTGGCTATACGTTTTCTAGTTTTCACTAATGGAAGGTCAACCCTGTGTCACTGCAATCCAATCGTCGGGCAAACGTACCACTTCATGTCGAAGTTGCCGCACTGCTGCGAAACCGTATCAACAGCGGTGACTTGAAGAGCGGTGACAAGCTCCCCTCACTGGCAGAGTTGGCCGAGGTCTTTGGCGTGACCAGCCTGACAGTTCGTCAGGCAATGAACACGCTGCATGCCGAAGGACTGATCGAACGATCCTCGGGCCGAGGCACATTCGTCAAGGATGTCGAAATCAAACCGCGCCGGGTATTTTCTGTCAAATCCGATCTCTCCCAGTTGTCAGGTGGTGATATGCCGCTGGAAGTTGTCCTGACCACCGATTCCGCCTCCGAGGCTGAAGTCCTGATAGAAGGTACAGCCTTCAAGCGCCTGAAGCGCCGTCACGAACTGGGCGGCAAACCCTTCTGCATGCTTGATGTACAACTGAGAATGGATATCTATGACAGTGCGCCCGGAAAATTCGACAAGGAACTCATTGTTCCCACCTTGAAGAAGCTCGGCATAACGCTGGGCTCAGCGACACAGACTGTGGCGCTGTCCGCAGCGGATCTGGAGATAGCCGAAGGATTGCAGGTCGATGTGAATTCTCCGGTATTCAAGGTGGTTCGTACCGTGAAGAACGACAAGGATGAGCTGATCTACCTCGGCGATCTCATCTATGCAGGCGATGCGCTGGAGTTCCGCATCGACTTTCTCTGAATAATGCCCGAGTTGCTCAGGAAACCGTCATCCCACCATCGATCACGATGGTCTGCCCCGTGATCATCGGCGCCCCGGTCAGCAGGTAGACAATGGTCTGTGCTACGTCTTCCGCCTGGACGTGCCGTTTGATCAGCATCTTGTTCAGAGCGGCTTGTTTACGTTCGGCCGGCCAGTCCTTCGTCCAGGGAGTCGCGACCTGTCCCGGCGCGACCGCGTTTACCCGAACATCGGGAGCGAGTCCACGTGCAAGCGATCGGGTGACACTGACTACGCCCGCCTTGCTGGCCGCATAGGGAGTACTACTACCCTGCAACCCCATGCCAGCGGTAGACGCCGTGTTGACAATGGCACCACCCGAATCGCGCAGCGCGGCGGCAGCGACCTTGGAGCACCGAAAAACACCGATCAGATTGGTGTTGAGCAGCGCCATCCAGAGATCCTCGTCAATCCGGTCCAGTTCTGATGCAGGGATAGGATCACGGGTGCCCGAAATGCCGGCATTGTTGACCAGGTAATCCAGTCCGCCAAGATCCTTTATGGCAGTTTTCACCATGGATTCTGCACTACCGGGAATCGAGACATTGCCTGGTGCGCCAATGACATCCAGACCCTGCGACCGAAGACGCTCGATCTGTTCGGGACCTTGTGCGTCCTCGTCCAGATGATTCATGGCAACCCGAATACCCTGCTGCGCCAGCAGGGTCACACTGGCCAACCCTATGCCTGACGCACCACCGGTCACCAGTGCCGTACGTGTCTTGCCACTTTGCCTGTCCATTACTGTCTCCTGTTTTCGATGTTGAACGAGCTGCCGAGGCAACTTGCTCTGGGTAGTGACAATCCGACGACTCTACGCCGAATTGCTTGACCAACATTAAAACATATAGTAGTTTATAACAATAGATATTTATAACACTGTTGAAAATCCACTCGCATCGCGGAGCCATTACCGGAGAATCCGGCAGGTCCGCGCCAAACCGAAAGGACTACTGCCTTGACTAGAAAAACCATCCTGACCTGTGCGGTCACCGGCAACGGAACCATGCCTTCGCAGAATGAAAATCTCCCGGTCAAGCCGGCCGATATTGCGCAGGCAGCGATCGATGCAGGCAAGGCCGGCGCTGCGATCACCCATATTCATGTGCGCGATCCGGAGACGGCAAAGGGTTCGATGGATATCGCCTTGTACAAGGAAGTTGTCGATCGCATCCGGGATGCGGGCTCGGACGTGGTCATCAACCTGACCACCGGTGAAGGGCAGCGTTTCGTGCCCAGCGAGGAAGATCCCAGTATTGCAGGACCGGGCACTACCCTGTGTCACCCCGCGTTGCGCTCGGCTCATGTAAAGGAGCTGCAACCGGAGATCTGCACTCTGGATTTCAACACCATGGTCAACAAGACCTGGACAGTCATCAATACCCCGATCACACTCAAGACCATGGCTGACATTGCCAATGCGGCTGGCACCAAACCCGAGATCGAGATATTCGATTCCGGCGATCTGAACATGGCCAAGGATTTTCTGGCCAAGGGCATCCTCAAGTCACCTGCCATGTTCCAGTTTGTCATGGGAATCAATTTCGGCTCTGCCGCCAATTACCAGACTCTGGCGTATCTTGTTTCGCAATTACCTGCCGAGAGTGAATGGGCTGCATTCGGTATCGGCAAGAATGCTTTCCGCATGCTCGCACTCTCCTATCTCATGGGAGGCCATGTGCGTATCGGTATGGAAGACACGGTGTATATCGACAAGGGTGAACTGTGCAAGAGCAATGCTCAGCTGGTTGAAAAAGGCGTGGACATCGTCGAGAAACTCGGCGGCGAGATGGCCACGCCGGCAGAGGCTCGTGACATTCTGGGGCTGCGGCAGCTCTGAGTCCCGCATTCCATCGTCCAGCCCTTACCCCGTCGCAGGGGCTGGACTCCATAATTTATCCATTAGCTTCAGGAGCTTGCATGGAACCGGATTTCATCATCGTTGGCGCAGGTTCATCGGGCTGCGTGCTGGCCAACAGACTCAGCGAGAACCCGACACACAAGGTTCTGCTGATCGAAGCAGGTGGGCGAGATACCTACCCATGGATCCACATTCCGGCCGGGTATTTCAAGACCATGAACAATCCGAGCTACGACTGGTGCTACAAGACCAGCCCCGTTCCCGGTTTGAATGACAAGGCCATCAACTGGCCTCGCGGCAAGGTTCTGGGAGGCAGTTCGGCGCTGAACGGTTTACTGTATGTACGCGGTCAGGCCGAGGACTACGACCGCTGGCAGGAACTGGGCAACACGGGTTGGGCCTGGGAAGATGTGCTGCCCTATTTCAAACGTTCCGAGGACAATGAACGAGGCGAAGATGCGCTGCATGGCGTCGATGGCCCATTGAGCGTGTCCGATCCTCTTTACACACATCCGATCTGCGATGCCTGGCTCAAGGCCGCGCAAGAGGCGGGATACCCGGGCAACGACGATATCAACGGAGGCACACAGGAAGGCGTTGGTTATTATCAGTTGACCACTCGCAACGGTCGTCGATGCAGCACCGCCGTTGCCTATCTCAAACCAGCTGAGAAACGTCCGAATCTGGAAATACTCACGCGAGCGCAGGTGCGTCGAGTCATCCTGGAAGGACGCCGTGCGGTGGGCGTTGAGCTTGTCGATGCGTCCGGCCAGACTCGTACCATCAGGGCGAATCAGGAGGTTGTTCTTTCATCAGGTACCATCGGTTCACCGCACATCCTGATGCTGTCCGGCATTGGTAACGGAGAGCAGCTCAACAGGGCGGGGATCGTTCCGCAACATGAATTATCCGGTGTCGGCAAGAATCTGCAGGACCATCTACAGGCGCGTACTACGTTCAAGACCCGTCATGGTACTGTCAACGATGAGGTTCGCAGTCTTCTGGCGAAAATGAAGACGGCCATACGCTATGGGCTGAACCGCAGTGGCCCGATGACCATGGGTGCCAGCATGGTGGCAGGGTTTTTACGCAGTTCCCCCGATCTGAAGACACCGGATATCCAGTTTCACATCAATCCCTGGTCTGCCGACAGCCCGGCTGAAGGCGTTCATCCCTTTTCGGCGTTCACGGCAACCGTATGTGTTCTGCGTCCGACCAGCAAGGGGGAAATCACTCTGAACGGACCAGACCCCATGACCGCCCCCAGGATACAACCCAACTATCTGAGCACCGAAGACGATTGCCGCAAGACCGTAGAAGGCGTGCGCATCTCACGCCACATTGCCCGTCAACGCGCATTGTCAGCAGAAATCTTCGAGGAGTTCCGACCACCGCGTGAGCTCGATCTGGACGACTATGATACGGCACTGGATTGGGTACGCAATCATTCGACAACCGTGTTTCATCCGACCGGTAGCTGCAAGATGGGGACAGACGATATGGCGGTCGTAGACGCACGACTCCGGGTACGGGGAATCCAGGGGCTGCGTGTCGTCGATTGTTCGATCATGCCCGAGATCGTGTCCGGCAATACCAACGCAGCTGCCGTGATGATCGGCGAAAAAGCCAGCGACATGATCCTGCAGGACCGAGCCGACCACTGAGCCTGCTACTTTCTTGATACGACCGTGTTTGCTGGTGGTGATACCACCCGTAGTCCACAAGATCTCAACATCCACCGTCCAATTCATGGAGTTTCCTGAATGAGCACTACTGCCGATCACCACGAAAAGAGCCTTGAACTCATGTCGGTAGAAACCCGGCTGGTACGGACGCCCATATCCGTTCCGGTGCGTACCTCCTTCGGAATAATGCATGACCGGCCAACACTTCTGGTTCGCGTGACTGATTCATCCGGCACGCAAGGGTATGGGGAGATCTGGTGCAACTTTCCGGTTTGCGGTGCCGAACATCGAGCCCTGCTCGTGGACACCGAAATTGCGACACGCCTGGTTGGCCGGCAATTCTCCAGTCCACAGGACTGCTACGAGACAATGAATTCTCTACTGCGCATCCTGCGGTTGCAAACCGGTGAAACAGGGCCGATTGCTCAGGCAATCGCCGGGGTGGACATCGCCGTTTGGGACATGATCGCCAGGCGAAACAATGTACCGCTGCATGCATTGCTTGGATCCACACGACACAGGATTCCAGCCTATGCCAGCGGTATCAACCCGGTTGGCGTTCTGGAAACCGTCGAACGCGCCCGCGCGAACGGACACCGGCACTTCAAGGTCAAGGTCGGCTTCGGCGAGGAAACCGATCGCTCCAATGTTCACGGAGTGGCCGACAACCTGGGCGAGGCGGAAACCTTCATGCTGGATGCCAATCAGGCCTGGTCACCATCGGAAGCCATCCAGGCCATGTACTGGATCGAAGCATGCAACCCGCGCTGGATCGAGGAGCCGATGCCGGTCGACACCACCAGAGCAGCATGGCGCACCTTGAAGAACGCGACGAACATACCGATCGCCGGTGGCGAGAACTTTCTGACCCGTGGCGAATACGATGAAGTGGCACGCGGAAACTGGATGGATATCGTTCAGCCGGACATTGCAAAATGGGGCGGTTTCAGTGAATGCCTGCCGGTAGCAACTGATGTAGTTGCCAACGGGCTGACCTATTGCCCGCATTCTCTGGGTGGTGGTGTCGCACTGGCGGCGTCCGCGCACCTCCTGGCAGCGGCGGGCGGGCCCGGATTACTGGAATGCGACGCAAACGAGAACACATTCCGCGACGAGGTGTTCCCACTACCGTTGAGCAAGGGTTGGGTCACGCTGACAGACGAACCCGGGCTCGGAGTCAACATTGCAGCGCTGGAACGTGAATTCGAGCGATGACAAACGGAGAAGTCGAACCCTCAAGGGGCTTGTGCGTTGGCCCCTGTGCTCCCCTGAACCCTGAACCCTGAACCCTGAACTCGGGACTCGGGACTCGGGACTCGGGACTCGGGACTCGGGGCTCGGGGCTCGGGGCTCGGGGCTCGGGGCTCGGGGCTCGGGGCTCAAGTTTTGCCCCCCGGGATCAGGCCTTGATGGCACCATCAACGACAAACTCATGGCCAGTACAGTAGCTGGAGTCGTCGGAAGCCAGGAACAGGACAAGCTTTGCCACCTCGATCACCTCGGCGGTACGGCCAAATGGAATCCTGGCCACAAGCTCTTCTCGCGGTACACCGAAAGCATCCAGCATCGGGGTTTCGATATAACCGGGGTGAACCGAATTGACGCGGATCCTGGAAGGTCCGAGTTCAACGGCTGCAGCCTTGGTCATGCCCCGTACAGCCCATTTGGTGGCACAGTAGGCATGAGCCTTGGAGGCCGCCAATCCGGCAATGGAAGAAATGTTGACGATGCTGCCGGCCTTCTGCCGCTTCATTTCGGGTGCTACGGCCTTCATACCCAGGAATACACCTGTCTGGTTGATGGCAACCGTCTGATTCCAGACATCCAGCTCGGTCTCTTCCAGACCCAGCACCCTGAAAATACCCGCATTGTTCACCAGTACATCGATCTGACCGTACAATTTGACCGTGCCATCGATGACACGTGCCCAGTCTTCTTCGGAGCTGACGTCGTGCTCGAAAAACGTGCAGTTCTCTCCCAGGCGTGCGGCTACTTCCTCACCCGCTTGACGGTTGACATCCGTAATTACAACTCTGGCTCCTGCTGAAACGAACAACTCTGCCTCCGCAGCTCCCTGCCCGTTTGCGCCTCCAGTGATGATGGCGATCTTGTTATCAAGACGATTCATGCGATATCCTGTTGATGGCTTGCCACATTCGCGGCGTCAGTATTGATGTGAATGAGTCGGCGCTCAGCTTGCCTCAAGCAGCTGTGAAACCGTCGAGAACAATCTTGCCAATAGCGGTACCACGTTCCTGTTCGGTCAAGGCTGCTCGCAAGGTATCCGCACTCAATGCGCCGTGATGCCTGTTGACTGTCGATACCAGCACCCCCTCGTCCAGCAATGCCGATACGCGGTCGAGCAATGCCCCCTGGGCATCCATATCCTGCGTCTGAAACATCGAACGAGCGAACATGAATTCCCAGCTGAAAGTCAGTGCTTTCGATTTGATCAGTGTCATGTCGAGTGTCTGTGGGTCATCAATCATGGTGATATGGCCACGTGGCTCGATCAGGTCGACAATGGACGGAAAGTGCAGTTCAGTGTGATTCAGCGAGGCCACATAGCGTGGTTGTATTCCCAGAGCTTCCATCGCTTCCGGAAGCGACTTGCGGTGATCGATGACATGATCCGCGCCCATCCTGCTCACCCATGATATCGATTCGTCACGAGAGGCGGTGGCAATCACGGTCAACTCCGTGAGTCGGCTGGCCAGCTGAACCAGCATGGAACCGACACCACCGGCAGCGCCGACAACCAGCAAGGCTTCACCCTTGCCCTCACTGGCATTCAACCTGAAGCAATCGAACAGGATCTCCCACGCGGTGATACTCGTCAGCGGCATGCCTGCAGCCTCAGCGTGACTGAGCGATACCGGTTTACGTCCAACCAGCTTCTCGTTCACCAGTTGAAATTCGGCATTGGAACCAGGTCGCGTGAAGTCCCCTGCATAGAACACTTCGTCACCCGGCTTGAATTGTTTGATTGCCGAGCCCGCCTCAACCACGGTTCCGGAGGCATCGAAGCCCAGAATGCGAGGGGAACCTTCCGGCGGCTGCCGGTTGGCTCTGACTTTTACATCCACAGGGTTGACCGAGACTCCCTTGACTTCGACCAGCAGATCCTTCGCTCCGGGGCTCGGCTTGTCTGCCACGAACTCCACAACCGATGAGGCAGCATCAATGGCTCCCCGTTCCGTGTATCCAATAGCCCTCATATCGTTCTGACTCGTTTAAATGTCTGTGTTACCGTTCCTGCAAGGTGACAGAACAGCCTGATTCAAGCGAAACGCCGCGACTGTGACAATACAGGCGACTCGTTCGCCAACTCCGATGAACTACTGTCGTCCACTGCTCACACGATGGTCGCCTCCGTGGCTGCCCGCAAATCCTCTTCGCTGACGCCATCGGCACATTCGACAATCTTCAAACCGCCTTCAACGACATCCAGTACGCCCAGATTGGTGATGATCCGGTTGACGACTGCCTTGCCTGTCAGAGGCAGAGTGCATTGTTTCAGCAGCTTGCTCTCGCCGTGTTTGTTGGTGTGATCCATGACCACGATCACTCGTCCGACACCCGCGACCAGATCCATCGCACCACCCATGCCCTTGACCAGCTTGCCCGGAATCATCCAGTTGGCCAGGTCACCGTTTTCGGCTACCTCCATGGCCCCCAGTATCGCCGCCGCGATCTTCCCACCGCGGATCATGCCAAAACTGCTTGCACTGTCGAAGTAGCTGGTTCGCGCCAGTTCCGTGATGGTCTGTTTGCCTGCATTGATCAGATCGGCGTCTTCCTCACCTTCCAGCGGGAACGGCCCCATGCCCAACATGCCGTTTTCGGACTGCAATGTGATGTCCTTGTCGCCGGTATGGTTGGCAACCAGTGTCGGAATACCGATGCCCAGATTCACGTACATTCCATCGTCAAGTTCTTCGGCTGCGCGTGCAGCCATCCGGTTACGATCCCAAGGCATCAGTCTGTCTCCCTCTTGCGCGTGGTGCGCTGTTCTATTCGTTTTTCGTGTGTCCCCTGCACCAGGCGGTGCACATAGATACCCGGCAGATGAACATGATCGGGATCCAGCGTGCCGCGTGGGACGATTTCCTCAACTTCGGCGATACAGATTCTGCCGCACATCGCCGCGGGCGGATTGAAGTTGCGTGCGGTCTTGCGAAACACCAGATTACCGGTATCATCGGCTTTCCAGGCCTTGACGATCGACAGATCCGCCACGATTCCCCTTTCGAGTATGTATTCCTCGCCATCGAACAGCTTGCTTTCCTTGCCTTCTGCAATGACGGTTCCCGCGCCAGTACGAGTATAAAAGCCCGGAATACCACAGCCGCCTGCACGCATCCGTTCAGCCAGGGTACCTTGCGGATTGAATTCAAGCTCCAGTTCTCCCGAGAGGTACTGACGCATGAATTCCGCATTTTCCCCCACATAGGAGCTGATCATCTTCCTGACCTGACGGCTCTCCAGCAATATGCCTAGTCCGAACCCGTCAACGCCTGCATTGTTGCTCGCTATCGTCAGGTCCCGGGTGCCTGCGTCTCGAATGGCCGAGATCAGCAATTCCGGAATTCCACAGAGGCCAAAACCTCCCGCAGCGATCAGCATACCGTCAGTCAGCACTCCGTCGAGCGCTGCCACGGCCGTGTCGTAAGTCTTGTTCATGAGATACCTGTCAGCTTGCCTTGTTCAAAATGATTCACTGCGTCGAAGCGGCTCAGCGCCAATGTTCTGCCCCACCGCCCTGTTTCATGATTCGCCTTGTCGTCTTGCATTACCAACCTGCGCCATTGGCTTACTCGACTCTCGCAACATCAGCTGCACCGACGAGATTCGCCGGTGCAGATACCGAAGGTGAGTACTACTGCTTGATGAAACTGGCCCTCTCGGCTTCGATCTCGGCATTTGCCCTGTCGACAGCCGCCTGAACAAGGTCGTAATACTCGGAACCATACTTGTCGACAAACCAGTCGATCACCGGCTGCTGTCCGGGCAGAAACGTCGCTTTTTCCTCGGCAGAGGGGATATGCACCTCACCGCCGCCATCCACGAACTTCTGGTATTTCTCGAGGTACAGGGCACCAGGCAAACCATTGCAGGTCTTGTTCAGCTCATGGAAGCCGTCAGCCACCACTCCCTGCAAGTCTTCAGGTAGTTTCTGCAGCCAGGTATCCGACATCCACCAGAAGATCAGATTATGCGTATGGTGATCGGCAACAGCGTATTTGACATAGTCGTTCAATGAAGTATCAACCACGTCGGAAAGGGCATTCTTGGTACCGTGGACCACGCCAGTTGCCAGCGAAGTGTAGAGCTCGGGCCAGGGCACCGGCGTCGGGTTCATGCCAAGCGCGCGGGCAAACTCCATCGAAACCGGCGACTCCACCGTACGCATCTTCACACCCTTGAGGTCTGCTGCCGTCTTTATCGGCACATCGGCGAAGAAGTCTCGCCAGCCAACACCACCCGTCATGCCCATCAATCTTACGGACCCTGTCGCCTTGAGTACGTCGGCACGCAACCGCTCGGTCAATTCACGATCAGCCATGACCTTGTCCATCACCTGATCATTCTCGAACATATAGGGAATATCAAAGGCCTGGATGGGGCCGAAAAAATTGGCAATGCCACCGCCGGAGGTCAGCGTCATCTCGAGCGTTCCAAACTGCACCGCCTCGACATTTTCCCGAAAGTTGCCCAATTGACCTGCCGGATAGTGCTTTACCTCTATACGCCCCCCCGAGTATCGCTCGACATGGGACTTCATCACCTCGGCGCAGGTCGACAAGGGCTGTGAAACCGCCGAGACATGGCCAATCTTGAGCGTGTAGTCAGCGGCATGCACACTGGCTGTGAATGCCAAGGCACTGAACAGACTACCGCTCAGGCCAATGACAAGTTTTCTACTGCTGTTGTTGATAGACATCGGGTCCTCCCCCTGTATTGTCTGTAGTGGGTCTGTGCGGCTTTACATGAAACCGAACAGGCGTGGAATGGTGAGGGTCAGTGCCGGGATCATGGAAATCAGCACGATGACCAGAAAATGCACAGCGAGATACGGCCAGAGTTCACGGGAGATCTTTTCGATGCCCGTTCGGGTCAGCCCGGATGCGACAAACAGAATCATGCCCATGGGTGGCGTCACCAGGCCGACGGTAACGTTGACGCACATGATGATGGCAAAGTGAACGGGATCGACACCTACCTGCGCCAGTGCGGGACCAAATATCGGCCCCAGAATGAGAATCGCAGGCACCGCATCCAGAAACATGCCGATGAACAGCAACAGTATATTGACCAGCAGAAGCAACAGATACGGGTTCTCGGTAATGGTGAACAGAAGTTCAGCCAAAGCCTGTGGTACGCCAGACACGGTCGCCGCCCAACCGAAGATCGTGGCCGAACCGACGATCAGCAGAATGGATGAGGACACCAGACCAGTGCGGTACAGGATGCCAGGCAGATCGGAAGGCTTGACCGTGCGTGTAATCAGCATGGACAGAATCAAGGCATAGAAGACGGCAGCTGCGGCAGCCTCGGTGGGAGTAACGATTCCCGACACGATGCCGCCAAGTATGATCACCGGGGTCATCAATGGCAAAAGAGCGGGTTTGAAAGCTCCCCACATCTCACCTTTGCTGGCTCGTCGTTCAGCCTTCGGATAATTGCGTCGCTTTCCGATGATGGCGGTAACCACCATCAAGCCAATACCAACCATGGCACCAGGTATGATGCCAGCAAGAAACAGTGCAGCCACCGAAACATTCATCACATAGGCATAGATAACCATGATGATACTGGGAGGAATGATCGGTCCGATGACCGAGCTTGCCGCAGTCACGGCCGCGGAGAACGCACGAGAATAACCGTCCTTTTCCATTGCCGGAATGAAGATGGAACCCAACGCTGAGGTATCTGCCACCGCCGATCCACTGAGCCCGGCAAACATGATCGAAGCAAGAATGTTTGCCTGCGCCAGACCGGCGCGCACATGACCGATAAGCACGTTGGCAAAATGCACCAGACTCCTGGTGATACCACTGACATTCATCACCTCGCCCGCCAGGATGAACAACGGAATCGCGAGTATGGGGAACTGCGCTATACCGCCAAACATGCGCTGCGGCAGCATTTTCATGAAAGCAGCCTGATCGGTCAGCAGGAACCCGGCCAGCGGCCCCGCAGCCAGTGCGAACACGATCGGTATCCCCACCGCCATGAAGAACAGAAATACCCAGAAAAACGTCAGAGCTGCCATGGTGCCAATTTCCTCCCTAGATTCCGCAGAATGGCTGCGGCCTGAACTTGATTATTGAGGTCGAATGCCGTTTCACGACAACGAGTTATCGATCATGCTTCCCGGTTCGAGATCAACCTCGTCGGGACTGAAAATGCCGAGCAAGGCACTCAGGGAAAATTCCAGAGATATCAGGGCCATGACAAAGCTGCCAAAGGGAATGGCAAAGTAGATCCAGAAAAATGACATCTCGAAAGAAGAGGGTTGTTGATTGCGGGCGATCCAGGCAATGCTGTAGCCCTGCCAGACAAACACGCACATCAGCACAAACACGATGCAATAGATGATCAGGTAATTGAGATTGCGTAGCCTTGGAGGCAACAGGCTGGGCAGGATATCCAGCGCAATCTGTCCACGGTTTTTCAAAACGATCGGTGCGGCGACAAATACAAGCCAGAACATCATGTACTTGCCGGCTTCTTCATACCAGGGAATCGAGCTATTGAGGGCATAGCGCCAGAAAACGCCGACGAAAACATTCAGCGTGATCGCACCCATCAACAGGATGGTCAACCATCGCAACAGTTTGCAGATCGCAAGATTGGTCTGATTCAGGCCTGCTATCAACGCTTTCATCATCTATACCCTTGGTCGCTGGCAACAGCTGCCACGTAAAATCATCATCGGAGGTAAGCGGAAGCCGCGATTCGAATGACTCTTCAAAGCGGGCGTCGTGCAAGCGAGAAACTCTGGCCTGTTGGCCCGCCGACAGGCCGTGTTGCCATGTACAGTGCCAACTCCCCGACTTCATCGGGATGCTTCAACCTTTCCCACTCGGGGAACCCCGGCGGCAGTGCGTCTGCGAATCTCTCCAGCACTTCTTCGGGCGTGGTGCGTCGATCGCCGGGCTTGTCCTTGTTGAGCATGCTGGTCGCTACGGGGCCGGGAATCAGATTGTTGACGTCGATTCTGCGTGGCCATAGCTCATTGGCCAGAGCATCGGTGAGCATGTTCATCGCCGCCTTGGAAACATGGTAAGCGCTGTTGCTATTACCGGCACGCTTGCCCATTCCGGATGAAACGTTGATGATCTTGGCCCCTTCCGACAGCCCTTCCAGCAGAAATCGAGTCACCATATAGGGCCCTCGAACATTGATCTCGACCGTTTTCCACCAGTTCTGCGGGTCCGACTCTTCGATTTTTCCATTTTCGAGTTCCGCCCCTGCATTGTTGACCAGTACATCGATAGATTTGAATTCAGTCATGACATCTGCACAGAAGCGCTGCGTAGCCTCCTGATTCGCAAGATCCACGGCAGCAATGATGCAACGAACACCCTCGGCCTCCACTTCGGCCTTGACCGCTTCCAGCTCCGCCAGAGTGCGCGAGCAAATGGCGAGATCGGCTCCCGCGCGAGCAAAATAAAGCGCAATCGAGCGCCCGACACCACGACCAGCTCCGGTTACTACTGCTGTCTTGCCGGCAAGCGACTTCTCTTCGGACATGTGATTTCCTCTTTCTTATCGTGAATGGACATGACGAGCGGATACTATCCGTATCGTGCCAGCTCACCCGGCCCCATGGGTGCGCACTCTTCCGTGGAATCCTCCACGCAGCTTCTGCAGCCTCAACACACCTCCATCAGGACGTGTGTGCATTCGAATACAGACGACGATTCGTTACCACAACTGCACTGTAAAACATATAAAGGTATATATCAATACATATTTTTACTTTTGTGCGTTCCAACGTAGTAGCATCTGCTCGGCCTTGATCGACGAGCTGTGCCTGAGCGTTTGAAAATCACGCTTGTCCCGACTATCAAGGTCAACAACATCACACGCGTGAACACCAATCATCGATACAGGAGATACGCATGAAATCGAATCGCTACCACGCTCTCGGCCTGGCACTGAGCCTGCTGGCTACCGCAAACACCCCGCTGCTGGCAGCAGAACCGGGCAACGAACTGGTCAGGGACACGGATGTCAAGTTCATCCCGCTCAACCCGGCACGTGGCGATGCCAGTCCTCGGTCCGGAGCACTCTGGGGCAATATCCGCGAAGACGTTCCCTCGGGCATGCTGGTGACCTTCGCAGACGGTTTTTCATCCCCACCACACATACACAACATTACCTATCGCGCAGTCGTGATCAATGGGCTCGCTCATAATGACGATCCCGACGCAGCCAACATGTGGATGGGACCCGGTTCGTTCTGGACTCAACCCCTGGGTGAAAACCACATTACCGCCGCCAAGAGCGCCGATGGCAAGACCCCGATGATCTTCCTGGAAATCCTGTCAGGCCCCTATCTGGTCAAACCGGCCGACCAGGCTTTCGCCAGCGATGAACTTCCGGTCAATGTCGATGCCCGTAATGTTGTCTGGCTGGATGCCGAGGATGTGCAATGGGTGGACGGTGATGATGGAGCGCAGATGGCATTCCTCTGGGGCAGCCTGGAAGGCAACGAAAAGAATGGTACGTTCGTCAAACTGCCAAGTGGTTACAACGGGACACTGAGCACCGATGCCCCACTGATGCGTGCCGTCACCATTCAAGGCACCACGCAAGTCACGATGTCAGGCGAGACAGAAACCAACAGTTTGAATCCGGGAAGCTATTTCGGGTCCCGCGGAGAGGCCTCACACACGGTTGCGTGTGAGTCTGACGATGATTGCATCCTGTACATGCACACCGAAGGCGATTACGTACTCGCTGCTTCCTGATCATCCGACTGCTTCGAAGAGGCCACGCCCATCGCGCGTGGCCTTTTCCTGATGATCGGTGTAATGATTATCAGGCTTTTACAAGCCTGGCTTCATGGCGATGGACTTCGGCACGACATAATGATCCAGACTTTCGGGGCCACCCTCGACACCGTAACCACTTTCCTTGACCCCACCAAACGGGGTTTCCGGAATGGCTATTGCCACCGTATTGATGCCAACCATGCCGGCCTGCAACGCTTCGCCAATTCGCGTCGCGCGCTCCAGTGAATTGGTCAAGGCATACGATGCCAGACCAAGCTCCAGCGCGTTGGCGCGTTCGGCCACTTCATCGATCGAACGGAATCGCGTCATCGGTGCCATCGGACCGAACGGCTCCTCGGTCATGAGCAGACTGTCGTCCGCGGCATTCTCGATCACGGTTGGTGCGAAGAAATAGCCTCGTTCACCCACTCGTTCGCCACCCGTCGTGATGGTCGATCCACGAGACTTCGCATCGGCCACGAAGTCATCCATCGCAGCCAGCCTGCGTGCATTGGCCAATGGCCCCATCATGGTACCCCGAGTCATGCCATCACCCACCTTGATAGCTGCAGCTCGTTCGCTGAAGGCCTTGACGAAATCCGAGTAAATCGCCTCCTGCACGAAGAAGCGAGTCGGCGAAATACAGATCTGCCCGGCATTGCGAAACTTGCCCGGCACCAGCAGGTCGACAGCCTTGCCGATATCCACATCATCAAACACGACGACAGGGGCATGACCTCCCAGTTCCATGGTCAATCGTTGCATCCTGTCGGCTGCCATTGCCGCCAACTGCTTGCCAACAGGCACCGAGCCTGTCAGCGACACCTTGCGAACGATGCTGGATGACATCAGATGGCGGGTCAATTGCGCGGAGGGACCGAAGACGACATTCACCACGCCCGCAGGCAGGCCTGCATCCATCAACGCCTGCACCAGCAGAATGGCAGATGCCGGTGTCTCGTTCGATGCCTTGAGAATCAGTGAACATCCCGCACCCAGCGCTGCCCCGGTTTTCTTGGCGACCGTATTGATCGGAAAATTCCAGGGCGTTATTGCAAGGCAGACTCCAACCGGCTCCTTGACCACATGATGCTGAACGCCAGCTGCACGTCCCTCGACGATTCTCCCATGCAGACGTTTTCCTTCCTCTGCGCTGAACTCGAGAATATCGGCCACCGTTCCGACTTCCATGCGAGACTCTGCCAGGGGTTTGCCGTTCTCCAGTGTCACGGCAATTGCAATCAACTCGTTGCGTTCGCGGATCAGCTGCGCTGCCATCATCATGATTCGAGCTCGCTCATAACAGGACATGGCCCGCCAGATTGCGAAGCCACGCCCGGACGATTCAAGGGCCGCGTCAAGATCCTCAGCCGAGGCAACCGGAAGAGCACCCAGAACTTCTTCGGTCGCTGGATTGATCACATCCTGCGTTGCTCCCGTCGAGCCGCCACGCCACTCGCCGTCGATCAACAATCTCAGTTCGGGATAGTCATTCATGTTTTCATTCTCGTGTTGTCGTGATGATGCAACGCTTGTCACTACGTGCAGTGTTCACAGGATGTAATGGATGTACAAACTTGCATTGTGTGGAATCTGAGCTCATGGCGTTCCGCATCAGTCCCTGAAACTCATTCCATGCGTACCAAGCGCGTCCACGACCGGTGGCGTGCTTTCTCGAGAAACTCCGTCAGGGGCTGGTTTGCCTGCGCACTCGACAAAGGCCCGAATGCGGCATCCGGCACAGATGTCCGGATCAACCTGCTCCATGACAGCACCGATCGCTTCAGCCTTGCTCGGATGAACCCTGGACTTGTCGATGACCGAAAAAAGATTCATCCGTTTGAGCGCCAGCACGGTTTCCTTGTAGGCGATCACGACATGCAGATCGCCGCCTGCCTTGCGAGACCTCAGATACTCTGACACCAGCAGATCAACACCGGACAGGTCGATCTTTCCCAGCCCTTTCAGGGCCAGAACCTTCAAGTTGCGATTCGGAGCTCGACTCTCGAAGCGACGAAGCTCGGATTCCACATGTTCAACCGAGCCAAAGAACAAAGGTCCTTCCAGACGCAACACACTGATTTGCGGGCATTGCTCAAGCGCGTGGTAGTCCACACCACGCAACAACCTGCGACCGTGATAGACGATGGGCGAGATCTCAGCCAGATGTGGACGCGCGCTACGGTGCAGAAATACGGCAAGCGAAGTTATAACTCCGACAAATATTGCGTTCTCCAGCTCAGTGGTCACACCAGCCAGAAAGGTCAGACTGAGGATCAGCGTTTCACTGCGGCTACTGCGCAGGATGTGATGAATTTCGACGAAGCTGATCAGGCGCCAGGCCACATAGATGACGATACCAGCCACCGCCGGCTTGGGAATTCGATCGACCAGAGGTGCAACCAGGAACAGCAGGATGAACAGGAAGAGTGCCGCCAGAATCGCTGCCAGCGGGGTGCGAGCGCCAGACTCCAGATTCAAGGCCGAACGGGTAAAGGATCCGGAGCCCGCATAGGCCTGGAAAAATCCGGCTACGACATTCGACATGCCTTGACCCACGATTTCCTGATTGGAGTCATACCGTTCCTGGCGTCGCATTGCAAACGAGCGACCGATGCTGATCGCTTCCAGCAGCCCGACAAAGGCAACCGACAGAGCAGCGGGCATCAGCGCAGAGATGTCCGACAGCGAAACCTCCGGAACAGTCATCGCCGGCACGATGGAAGGCAGCTTCTGGAACATTGCCACGCCGGCCTCCTCCGCTGCCAGCACCTCGCCGATAGCCGATCCGACAAACAATGCCAACAGATAGGACGGTATGCGCTTGCTCAAGCGTTGACAGACGATGATCGTCACCAGAGTCGTCAAGGCGATCATCATGGCCACCGGATTGACCATTCGCCAGTGATCGGCGACCTGCATGATCCGCTCGGCCACCCCGCCGCCGCCATCTACGCTGATTCCGAGCGCTCCGCCAATCTGCGACGCACCGATCAGCAACGCTGCTGCGGCTGTGAACCCGACCATGACGGAATGCGAGATGAAGGAGATCAGTCCTCCCAGCCGAAAAACGCCTGCCAGCAATTGAAACAGACCGGCGACAATCGTCAATGCAAGCGCAAACTGCACGTAGAGAGGCGTACCCGGTGGCGCAAACTGCGACAACGAGGCGAACATCACCGCCGATATCGCCGTAGTTGGTCCCGACACCATCACCATGGATGAACCCCAGATGGCTGCAATCACCGGCGTGATCATGGCCGTGAACAATCCATACTCCGGCGGAAGACCGGCGATGACTGCAAAGGCCACTCCCTGAGGCAGGACGATGGCTGCATTGGTCAGGCCTGCGAGCGCATCCTCCCGCAAGGTATCCAGCGTCACTGCTGCATGCCATGGACGTCGTAAGGAGAATTTCCCCAATAGCCAGGAACCGGTCATGAGGCCTCGGGTCCAGGACAAGAACTACCGTCATCGGCAAACGATCCGAGCAGCGAATTCCTGCCGAGCTGCAGACTTGCCCACAGGTCGGCACCACCCACCCGCACGCCAACTCTCCACCAGATGCAACTCACCAGACCTTCGACCTTGCGAATCTGCCGATGCTCATCACGCCTGAAGGCCGATGCAATGGGCTGAGTGAGCAAGATTGTTGGTTCTCCCGAGGTCAGTGTTCAACCCGGGCGAAACACCCGGGCCGCAGACCGAGCTTGGCGAGTTGGCCGTCATGCCCACTGCCAATCGACCGGGCATCACCCCAACTTGTCGACTGATCCGAACCCATTGATGATCTGCAGTTGACTTTATAACATATATACTTCTATATGTTTATAACAAATTGCTATTTCTGCAGATTGGAGTTGCTCTATTTCTTCGAAAACAGCGCCGAGTCCCCCTGACGACTCACCAGACCATCCACCACGTCTCCCGATATCGACTTCGACAACAATGAGAAATCGCCCTGTTCGAACATGGCGCTGCCGGCGTCGACGATAAGACGATGTGTGGCTCGTGCAAGGGCCGAACCCAGGGATATGCGAGCCACTCCGGCGGCGGCGAACTGCCCCCAGCTATGGCGGGTGAAAGGACCCGCAGCCAGCGCATTCACCGGAAGTTCCGTGGCTGCGCAGATGCGAGCCTGATCCTCCAGCGTACCCGGCAAGGGCACATACACACAATCGGCACCCGCCGCCTCGTAACCGGCCAGGCGCGCCAATGCTTCATCGATGTCGTACTGGCCATTCATCACGCCGTCGGCGCGTGCCACCAGCACGAAGTCGCCAGGCAGTGCGCGCGCAGCAGCGCAGGCCGCACGAATGCGTTCAACGGCCAGCGCGCGCTCATAGGGCGTGGCCGAAGGCAGTGCAGTATCTTCAATGGAGATACCGGCAAGACCGGCCTCGAACGCCAGTTTCACCGTCATGGCGCAGGTATCGGGGTCATCGCCGAAACCATTCTCGAAGTCGCCGGAAACCGGCACTTTCACGGCGGCTACCAGGTCGCTTGCATGCGCCAGAGCTTCGTCCCGGGTTACATGGCCCATGTCCGGCCTGCCCAGAGTGAATGCGTGCGCGGCCGAGGAAGTCCCGATGGCTTCGGCGCCGAGAGCTTCGAGCATCCTTGCCGATCCGGCATCCCAGGCATTGGCAAGGACGAAGGGCTTGCCGGGACGGTGCAGATCGCGAAAGCGTGAACCTGATTGCATGCTCATGACAGTGGTGTCTCCAGTGGTCGGGCCGGGAATCAGCCGTCATCTCGCATTCCAGCTTACCGCGTTCGACGCGAGAACAAATTGCAAGTCGTTCTCCTGTCTGCCTGTTTCAGGCTAGTTTTGGCCTTGTCAGAAGCAGGCCCCTGCCTTCATCAGCTCCACGGGAATCAATCATGTCATCATCGAAATCACGCGAGGAAATCTGGTCGGAATGGCGCGATCTGGTCAATATGGCGCCACAGGAACTGCAAGACTGGCTGGAGACCGATGACTCGAAATCGGTCGGCGACAGCGACGACGGGGAGAGCACCGGACACGCCTCCGGGCGCCGCATCGTCGAGATCAAGCGCAGCAACAAGGATGACATCAGCGATGATCAGTGGGACCACATGGCCAAGGTTGTGGGCTACATCAAGCGCCACTTGTCGCAGGGCGGACCGGATGAAGGCAAGGAACACTCGAACTGGCGTCATTCACTGATGAACTGGGGACATGATCCGCTCAAGGAGGATTGACTCCGCCACCTCTACCCACCTGCACGGCCGGAAATCGCCTGCAGCCAGGCAGGCAAGCGCTCCGCTTGGCGATTCCGGCGACTGCATCCGCCGCTACACACCATCACAAGCAGTGACGTCGGTGTCTGCCATGTACTCTGCGGTCAACCGAATCTCGCTACGTGCGTTTTATCCCTGAGTAACTTCAATCATCAGGCTCAATGCAATGTGGAACGGTCCTACACGGTCATTGCCGAATTCGATGCGTTGACGAAGTCACTGGCATACTCGTCAGTGGACAATAGGCAAGCCAGCACCCTGGCGCACAGGGTGCCGAATGAAGAGCAATGGGTTGCGATCGACAGGCTGGAATTGCGCTCGAAAGCGGCACATGCTGACATGGCGTCTGCCGTCGATGCATTGAAAGCCGGCGATGAATACTACAATGCGGCCGTTCTGGCCGGCATGAGCCGCTTTGTCAGGGATGTCGAACAGGAGATCAGCCGGTTTCAACAGAACCGGCTGCGCACGGAGTCCTGAACTCGGGGTGCGACTGCGTGCCACCGTGTGCGATCACGGCGGCAACGGGTCTCGTATCAGCCGCCGAACTCAGGCCAGAAACAGATTTTCTGCGGAATAGCCACTGCCTTCCAGAATCCGGCGCAATCGCTTCAGCGCTTCCATCTGGATCTGCCGGACTCGCTCGCGAGTCACGCCCAGTTCCTGACCGACTTCCTCGAGTGTGCACTTCTCGTGGCCGTGCAGTCCAAAGCGTCGTACCAGCACTTCGCGCTGTTTGGATTCGAGCTTCAGCAACCAGTCGTTGATGTTGGAGTTCACCGTCTCGTCCTGCAGCACCATGGATGGATCCACGTTGTTTTCGTCAGGAATGATGTCCAGCAGTGGTCGTTCGCCGTCCTTGCCGATGGCCACATCCACAGAGGTGACTCGATCACGCAGTCCCAGCAGGCGAATCACGTCTTCCACCGGTCGTTCCGTCAGAGCCGCGATGTCTTCTGCCGTTGGCTCACGATCCAGTGACTGTTGCAGACGACGCTCGGCCTTGATGTAGACATTCATCTCTTTCACGACATGAATCGGCAGACGAATGGTGCGTGTCTGGTTCATCAGGCCACGTTCGATGGTCTGGCGAATCCACCAGGTCGCGTAGGTGGAGAAGCGAAAGCCGCGCTCGGGGTCGAATTTCTCGACCGAGTGAATCAGCCCCAGATTGCCTTCTTCGATGAGATCCAGCAGGGCCAGCCCACGGTTCATGTAGCGGCGAGCAATCTTGACCACCAGGCGCAGATTGCATTCGATCATCTTGGCACGAGACTTCTCGCAACCTTTCTGAGCCAGACGGGTGTACATCTTTTCCTCGTCGGCAGTCAGAAGCTCTGAATGTTCGATTTCCTTCAGATACAGACGCGTGGCGTCCATCTCCTTCCTCGAACCATCCCGCAACTTGCTGGCAGTGATCTTCTCGCCAGAGTCGTCATCGCTGATTGCAGCGGCAGTTGAAGACCCACTACTACCTCGTCGGCTCCAGCCGGCGCGGTCGTCAGTGGACATCGTGAAATTTCCCCAATGCTGTGTCATGAGACACTCTCTTGCTGTTTTTTTTATATATTAAAGCAACTTAGATCGACTTGCTAATGCAATTTCCATGGACTAACGTATAAATTCCCCGGGACACTGTTACTCGCCTGTGCCTGCAAGGCGCGAGACTCATGAAAAGTTGCATTACCGAGCGGAAAGAAAATCCATCGGATTCAATGAATTGCCATCCTTGCGTACCTCGAACCTGAGCACAGACTCCTGTTGCGCGTTCCAGCCCAGCGTACCGATCGGATCCCCTGCCCTGACGGTGTCGTTCTCTGCGACATACAGATCCTTGGTGTGGGAATAGGCCGTCAGCAGCGATCCATCGTGCTTGACGATGATCAGATTGCCCGAACCGCTGGGATCCTTGCCCGAGTAGGCCACCACACCATCCTTCACGGCTACCACGGGTTGCCCGGGAACACCGGCAATGTCGACGCCATGTCGTCCTTCCTGAATCGGTGCGAATCCGCGGGCCACCGGTCCCTGCGTCGGCCAGGTCCAGCTGCCGACCAGGGGCTGCAATCGATCGCTCACCCCCCGGCTGTCAAGCAAGGCATCATTGCCGGCATATTCCTCTTCAACGATCTCCCGACCGGCAAAGGTCGACTCGCGCGGCACCATGGGCTGAGGAGTTTCCGGCGCAATCTCCTGCACCGGGGCTTCCGGTCGCCGATACGGCTTGCGGGTATCGAGCAGTGTCACATCGGAGACCACGGCGTTGACCGCCGGTGTGAATACCGATCGGTTCTCGGGCACTTCATGGCGCTGCGGCTGCGTCTGCGGTACTGCCCTGGGTGTTTCGACGCGAGATACCACGGCGCGATCATCCCGTTCATCCCGATAAGGGTCACGTCGTGGCGCCGATGCCGCGGCGGGCTGCTGCGCTTCTGCCCAGGCAGCCTCCGAGCGATAGCTCTCCCGCGCGTTGGATGCCGAACGAATGTTCAGATGGGTGCCGGCCGCAAAATGCCTGCCCTTGTCCGGGTTCAGAGCTGCCAGCTCATTCGGTGAGAGCTTGTAGCGAAAGGCGATACTCTCCAGCGTATCCCCGGCCCGCACCACATAGGTGCCCGAGTCCAGATCGAGACTGTTCAGGCTTTCCTCGACTCTGGGCACTGACACGCAGCCCGAGACAGTCAGGGACAGAACGGTCAGGCAGCAAACGCGTTGCAGAAGCTTCATGGATCACTCGATAATACTGTTTGTGTTCGCCATCACCATCCGGCAGGACGTGACAGATTCACTCACGATCAAGGAAGTGTAGTTGCCTGCTCAGGACTTACCAGAAAGAAAAGGCACAAATTTCACGTCACATTCACGATATTGACTGAATCCCTGCCGCGTTCGGGTAATGATCGTCAACGCCTGCATGCCGCTCTGCTCACCCACCGGTACGATCATGCGGCCGCCAATGGCAAGCTGTTCCAGCAGAGGTTCGGGGATACTCGGCGGGGCCGCGGTCACGATGATACCGTCATACGGGCCATGACTGGACCAGCCCCAGCCACCGTCACTGTAGCGCGAATGAATATTGTGATACTGCAATGCCCTGAAACGCCGGCGTGCCCGCTCCAGCAGGGAACCGATGCGCTCCACCGTGAACACCGCTTCGACCAGTCGAGACAGCACGGCGGCCTGATAACCTGAACCGGTTCCCACTTCCAGCACACGGTTCAGCGGACCGTCCTCGAGCAGGATTTCCGTCATGCGAGCCACCGCATAGGGCTGCGAGATGGTCTGTCCTTCACCGATGGGCAGAGCCACATCCTCGTAGGCACGTGAGGCAATCGCCTCATCGACGAACAGATGCCGCGGCACCGAGGCCATGACCTGCAACAGGGCTTCGTTCTCGATGCCGCGATCGATCAGGCGACGGATCATGCGGCTTCGAGTGCGTTGCGAGGTAAATCCGATACCGGCAATCTGCTCGGGGCTGGCGATCACGAGAGTCTCTCCAGCCAGGCACTCACCGGGGCTACACTGTCCATTCGCGTCAGATCGATCTGCAGCGGCGTCACCGACACGAAGCCGTCGCGAACGGCACCGAAATCGGTGCCCGGACCGTCATCGGCCACATCCCCGGCAGCCCCTATCCAGAAGATGGTTTCTCCACGCGGACTGAGCTGCTTGATGGCTTCCTTGGAGGGATGCCGGGTGCCGAGGCGTGTGGCACGCAGACCGGCCAGTTCATCAAAGGGCAGATCCGGTACATTGATGTTGAGGATGGTATCCATCGGCAAGGGGACTTCCTTCAGGTGCGCCACCAGATTGCGCATGACTGTTGCCGCCGTCTCGAAATGCTTCGGTGCGTGGCTGGCCATGGACACGGCCACCGCCGGATGCCCCAGATGACGCCCTTCGATGGCCGCCGCCACAGTGCCCGAATACAACACATCATCGCCCATATTGGGCCCGTCGTTGATTCCGCTGACCACCATGTCGTGCTCCTCTTCCAGCAAGCCACTGAGCGCGACGTTCACGCAATCGGTCGGCGTGCCTTCGAGTGAATAGATGTCCGGCTCATGGCGCCGGGCATGGATCGGATGGGATAATGTCAGTGAATTGCTGGCACCACTGTGGTTGCGATCCGGCGCCACAATGGTCGCCTCGCCCAGCGTCTTCATGGCGTTGTGAAGCGCACGAATGCCGGGAGACAGATACCCATCGTCGTTGGCGACAAGAATTCTCATAGTCCGGTCCGCTTACACACAGTTGTAGTCATCGGACTGTAAATTTAGTCCGCATTGGCATTTAAGCAACAGAATATTCGCAAAAAAGTCACTCACCCATGCCGATCATCCAGAGCACCTATACACCATCACGCTGGCTCAGCAACCCTCATCTGCAGACCATCGTGGCCAGTCAGCTTCTCAGACCGGCTGCGGTTCAGACCGATCATGAGCGCATCGAACTACCGGACGGTGACTTCATCGACGTCAATCTCAGTCAGCAGAGCCAAGGCGAACTGGTTGCCATCTTCCATGGCCTTGCCGGGAGCGTGAACAGCAACTACATCCGTGGCGTCTGGAGGACTCTGGAACTGGCCGGCTTTCGGCCGATGCTGATGCACTGGCGCGGCTGCAGTGGCGAACCCAACCGCCTGCCACGGGCCTATCACTCGGGCGCCAGCGATGATGTCCAGTGGTTCATCCGGTTCCTGCAGCAGCGCTTCGGCGACACGCCGCGCTATGCCCTGGGCTATTCTCTGGGTGCCAATGCGCTGCTGAAATACCTCGGTGAAAACGGCAGCAATGCCCTGTTGAGCGGCGCCATGGCCGTCTCACCGCCGCTGGTTCTGCAGGAAGGCGCCAACAAGCTCAACAGCGGTGTCTCGCGCCTGTATCAGGCGCACCTGCTGCGGCTGATGCGCAGACACCACGAGAACAAACGTCAGATCTACCCCGAACTGAACCTGCCGCCTGCCACCCGGCGTCTGGACTCCCTGTGGAAATTCGACGATGCCATCACGGCGCCGCTGCACGGTTTTGCCGACGCCCGTGAATACTATGAGCGCTGCAGTGCTCGCCAGTTCCTGCCCGCTATCCGCACCCCCACGCACATCCTGTGTGCTCATGACGACCCCTTCTTCACCCCGCAGATTCTTCCGGAGGCCGCAGAACTGTCCGCCGAGACCACGCTGGAGATACCGCAGGCCGGTGGCCATGTCGGTTTTCTTCAAGGTCGCCAGCGTTGGCTGGACACACATGTGGCCGAGGTGTTGAGTTCGCTCAGGGAGCGCGCCGCACATTGATGCCGCGGGTCAGCCAGCGAGCCTCGCTGGCGTCGAACTGCAGGTGCGTCAGCGAGGCCGGGTCAACCCGGAAACTCATGGCGCGCTGTAATGACCAGCCCAGGCACAGACACAACAGCGCCCGGATACTGCCACCGTGGCTGACAACCACGGCCGATGCCGATTCGACATCGGCCAGCGCCTTGCGGGCCTCTTCCAGCCACGCCTGACAACGCGCCGCCTGACTGGCAAAGCGCTCTCCGCCGGGAGGTGCACGATTCACCCAGTCTTCTGCCCAGGCTTGCATGACATCGGCGTGCTGCTCATGCACATCGGCCCAGGTCATGCCCTCCCAGTCCCCGAAATCGAGCTCCACCAGACGCGCATCCAGCAGGGTATCGGGCAATATCCGGTCAGCTGCAGCCGTGGAACCGGTCTCATCTGACCACCAGTGTTCGCGCAGCAGATCCGAGCTCTGCCGGGTTCGCAACATCGGACTGCAGTACCAGGCTTGTGGTGTCACCATCATCTGCTGCAAGCTGGCAGCCAGCTGCCGGATGGCATCTCGCCCCTGCTCGGCCAGTGCGATATCGGAACTGCCCGCAACGCCGCCCGTCGCATGCCATTCGGTATGCCCGTGTCGAATCAGGTAGAGGGACTTCAATGCCATGACACCACCATCAGCACACTCAGCAGGACTGTCACTTCGACCACCTGATTGGCAGCCCCCAGGCAGTCCCCGGTTATCCCTCCGAAAACGGCACGAAAGCGTCTGCCGGACAGCAACACGACCAGCCAGGCAACGATGAACAGCAGGTAGAGACCGGCACCCTGCCACAGAGCCAATGGCAACAGAACCGCCGCGGTGCACAGGCTGGCGTGCAGCAGACAACGCCGATCAACCCCTTCAGCCACGACCTTGTTGGCAGCTTCCGGCCGGGCATACTCTTCCAGCACCATCAGACAGACACTGCTCCAGCGACTCAGCACGTGGGCACAGATCAGCGTGGCCAGACACAGCTGCGGGGCCAGCATCCACAGTTCCCACAGACTCAGCAGCTTGATCACGACGAGCAGAATCAGCGCCAGTGCACCATAGGTGCCGACGCGGCTGTCGCGCATGATCTCCAGCTTGCGATCAACGCCGAAGGCACCGGCACTGTCAGCGACATCGGCCAGCCCATCTTCGTGAAAGGCGCCGGTGAGCCGCACGGAGAGCAGCAGCATCAGTGCAATCGACACGGAGATCGGCAACAGCTGCTGCAGGATGGCCAGACTGGCTGCCAGCATCGACCCCACGATGAAACCCACCAGCGGAAAATAGCGGGTCGACCGGACCAGCTCGGTGGCCTCGCCACTGGCCAGAGTTCCCGTGGGCAGTCGCGTCAGGAACATGATCGCTGTTGCCAGACGATTCAGTTCCTGCATGGGTTCGCCAGTCCTGACAGTGTGGTGCAGCAGCCGGGCAGTACCGCCATCACGCGCTGGTGGAAACGCCAGCGTCGGCAAAACTGGCCATGTCACGCAGTATGGCGGCAGCTCCGCGCAGTATCGGCAGGGCCAGCGCCGTGGCCGACCCTTCTCCCAGCCGCATGTCCAGTTGCAGAATGGGTCTGGCCTGCAGTTCGTTCAGGGCGAGCACATGACCCGCTTCAGCCGACTGATGGGCAAAGAACAGCACATCGCGCACCGAGGGCTTCATCCGACAGGCAATCAGCGCGGCCGCCGTGACAATGAAGCCGTCGACCAGTACCGGCAAACGATGCGCAGGTGCTTCCAGCATGGCACCCACCAGTGCAGCCACTTCCAGACCACCTGCCTGGCGCAGGCACTCCAGCGGATCATCGCTCTGCCCGGTCAGACGCTCGATGACGTCGCCGACCACCACCTGCTTCCAGGTCAACTGCTGATCATCCACACCGGTGCCACGCCCGGTGACGGTCTGCGCATCCTCGCCACACATGAGGCCGACGAGAATGGCGGCCGATGTGGTATTGGCTATGCCCATCTCACCCAGACCCAGACAGCGATGTCCATCCGCAACAGCCCGCACCACTGCTTCACGCCCGACCTGCAACGCTTGATCCAGCTCCTCATGCGACATGGCAGCCTCATGAATCAGATTGCGGCTCCCGCCCCTGACCTTGCAGTCGAGTACGCCTTGCAGATGACCCAGATCGGACGCCACGCCAACGTCCACCACTTCCAGCGAGGCACCTGCGTTGGCGCCCAGTACATTCACGGCGGCACCGCCCGCTGCAAAGTTGGTCATCATCTGCGCCGTGACTTCAACCGGAAATGCACTGACTCCGGCTACTCCGACGCCATGATCGGCACCGAAGACGATGATGCGCGCCGGATCCACCTGCGGTTTCAGAGTCTCCTGAACCGTGGCCAACTGCACAGCCAGGGCTTCCAGCAGCCCCAGGGAGCCGAGTGGCTTGGTCTTGTTGTCGATACAGTGTTGCGCATCTGCGCCAATGGAAGTCATCACTCAATCCTGTAGATTTGTTCTCTTGCCGAGCAGACTCTGCACGTGATCGCCAATGGTCTGGCGATCCGCGTCACTCATTCGCACGAATCTGGCGCGATAGGTCGGTGAATCCCCGCGAGCCACCTCGGGTGAATCATTACCTGCCAGAATCAGCGCATCCGTTCCGATCCGCTGTCCACTGGGAAAGAGCGTCATGGTCAGACCTACCATTTCACCCGGCTGCAGCAACAGCGTATCCTGAAACCGGATCCCGCCGGCCGACAGGCTGACCTTGTGTGTCGGCCGGATCGGTGCGCTTTCTCCGCCGAGCAACAGTTCACGGATGCGTTCTTCCAGAGCATCGATGTAGGCAGCCACTTCCGGGTGATCCCGGCAGACCTCCGCGTAACCATCGATCTCGTACTTGTCGCGCTTGCGGACCGACTGCCTCGCCGGTGCACGGACGACCTGACCGGCTGCCGGCAGATCGGTCAGTCGCTCGACATGCAGGGCAATGGCGTCCTGCACACGCTCGCTGGAGCGCCGTTCGGAGGATTCCTGCGTACCACCCATATCGGACTGATCTGTCATGTGACTACCTGTAGTGAATGCTCGGTTCTCATTCGACTCGACATTGCCTGTCAGCTCGAATCACGCAATGTTCATCCCTGCGGCCCTGTTTTAGCTATACTGCGGCACTGTGTCTGCCGTCCCGGTAGCTCAGCTGGATAGAGCAGCCCCCTCCTAAGGGGCAGGTCGGGGGTTCGAATCCCTCCCGGGACACCATGCACAACGGCAGCCGTAGCTGCCGCCGCGCAACACAGCGCTACTTTCCCTTCTTCTTGTCCAGCTTGGCAAAGCCCTGATGGCTCAGCGGTTCCGTCTGGTCGAGTCGAGGATGTGAGGTTCTGAATGCATGATGCAGATCCTCTTCCTGGTCCATCGCCAGCAATGTCGCCTTCAGCGCATGAATAGCGGCCAGTACATCCCCCGTATGACCCGATTCCGAGATCGTGTGCATGTTGCGCGTGGGAAAACCGACGGAGGTTGCCGCACTGTCCACACTGGCCAGAACCGAGGCCATGCCATCGGTGCCGGTGTCACGACCGCTGACATCGATCTGCATGGGTATGCCTTCACTGGCCGCCGCGCGCTTGATCCGGGCATTGAGCTGCTCGCTGACAATGGCGCCACTGGTCAGTGTGAAGCCCTTGCCCATCTCCAGTGGCTGCATGTTGCGATCACCGATGCCCGGAGCTGCCACGTAGTCGTGATTCACATCAATGGCAATCAGGACATCCGGCGCCATCTCTCCGGCCAGCACCCGGCTGCCGAACCGACCGATCTCTTCATGCGAGGCAATGGCGTACAGCACACGAATGTTCTGCGTATCACCGGCCTCGGCCACCAGTCTGGCCACCTCGGCGGTCACGAAGCAGCCCAGACCGTTGTCCAGGTAGGCGCCGTAGAAGGTATCGGGACTGAATCCGCGCTTGATGGGACGATTCAACAGGATCGGATCGCCGGGCTTGAGACCCAGACGCTTGATCTGATCAGCCTTGTTGTCACCATGGACCTGCAGATCCAGATACAGGGAATTGGGACGGATGCCCTTGTCGCCGGTACGCTGCGCCGGATCCGAGAAGTGGATGGCTCCCATGGCCTCGATGGTGCCGCCATTCAGTGATCGATAGGCACCCGGTTCGTCCGGGTTCTCGCTGAACACCGTCACTTCGTGGCCGATCAGGGTACACGGCAGGAAGGAGTCGCTGTTGACGTAGACCTTGCCATCGCTGCCGATCTTGCGCACCTGCATGCGAATCTTGTCGGCATGGCCCACCAGCATCACGCTGAAACGATCGTCCTCGCCCGGGTGAGAATCCCACACGACCCCGGCATTGCCGACAAACTGATGCATTTCCCAGCTCGAGGGCATGAAGCTGTCGAAATAGGGCTGCAGAACGCCCAGGGTCATCGCCGACTCCAGGCCCACCGGGCTGGGAGCCGCAATGATGTCGCGCATGATCTCGAACTGTTCGTCCGGCATGGGAGTCGACCAGGGATTGGCTTTAGTCATGATGAAGAATGGATTCGTTGTGAAATTCGGAAAGTGTGAAGTATACCCAGTGGTGCGCCCATCGGATGATTTCGCATGCAGAGTGTCAGCCTTCGCACTGACCAGATGTTGCCGCGAAGGCGTACCGGGGTACGTCAGGCAGGAACACCGCGCTCATCGAGGCGACTCGACTTCTCCTTCGGCTGACGTTCGCCAGGTACGGTGTCGTGTATCCATTATCGTGCCGTTCGCGGTCATTGTGTAACCGGTGACGCCAGCGGCCTGTCCGTGCGGCGCTGACCAATGGCAATACCGGCCAGAATCAGCAGCAATGCCACCCACATGGCAAGGCTGGGCTGCTGTGACAGGAACAGCCAGCCCCAGAACACGGCAAACAGCGGAATCAGATAACCGACATTGGACATGTAGACCGCGCCGTTGATCTGCACGATCTGCGCGCGCAGTACATAGGCAATGGCGGTCGGTCCGATGGCCAGCACTGCAAGAGCGCCAGCGGTCTCCAGATGCCAGCGCTGCTCCCAGGGTGGGCTCGACAGCAGCAGAATGGGTACCATCACCACGCAGCCGGCCACCAGGGTACCGGCCACCAGCAGCAGCGTCGGCATGCCTTTCAGGCGACGGATCAACAGTGATGATATCGAGTAACAGCAGCCAGCTGCGACGACCGCCAGCATGCCGCTCAAGCCACCACCGCCCTGCAGCAGCCCCTGTCCCAGCAACACCACCACCCCCAGAAAACCCAGTATCAGTCCGGTGAGTTTGGGCCATGAGAAACGATCATCCTGCGTCATGAAATGCGAGAACAGCAGCGTGAAGAACGGCGACGAGGCCAGCAGGATGGCCGTGGTGGCACTGTCGATTCGCAATTGTCCCCAGCCGATCAGCGTGAATGGAACCGCGCTATTGAGCAGACCGATGGCGCCCAGCAACAGCACAGAGCGACGATCCAGCTTCACTGGCAGTTTCATGCTGCGGCACACCAGGCAGATGATCACAGCGGCCAGCAACACCCGGTAGCTGGCAATCGCCACGGGCGTGAAATCCCCCAGCGCCACGGCATTGAGCAGAAAGGAGGAACCCCAGATGGCTGCCGCCGTCAGAAGGCGCAGATGATCGCGCAACAGGGGTTTTCGCAACGTCGTCTCGTTAATCTCTTGCAAGGTGTGACAACTGCTCGAAAAAACAGGAAATGGGCAGGCATAATGCCAGCACTACTCCATCTGCACATCATGATGAAAAAAAATTCCTTGAAACTGACTCTTGCCCTGCTGTTCACGGCAGCTCTGGCAACTGCCTGTGGCGGTTCCAGCAGCTCCGGCGGCAACACTGACGGAGGCACCGTTGGTGGTACCGACGGTGGTGGCACGGACGGCGGTACCACTGGCGGTCAGGACTCCGGCGACTTGTCGGCCCTGAGCCACACAGGCAAGCCCTTGCCACAGAACGCGGTCAACCCGGCCGATACAGCCCTGTATTCGGATGTTGGGCGTGCCAAGGCAGCCGCTCTGCCGGACAATCTGGCAGTGGTCTACGAAGTGGTGGAAAACCATGGCGGAGATGCCTTTCCGACGGGCAACCCCAGCTGTCAGTCACTGGCTGCCGAATATGCCTCCTGCAGTGTGACCAATCTGCACATCAAGGACGCCAATGGCGAACTGAACGATGGCAACTGGAAACTGTACTTCCACAGCATTCGCCGCATTCTGCGGGTAGACAGCGAAGAATTCAGCGTCTCCCTGGTCAACGGTGATCTGAACTACCTGGAGCCTACCGATGCATTCACCGGGTTCGATGGCAACGTCAAGACCATCGGCCTGGTCACGGAATTCAATCACCTGATCGAATCGGATTTCATGCCGCGCTACTGGCTGGTCCGCGACAACGGCAATGTCACGCTCATCGGCAACACCGATGAAGACACCGACGAGTCCGCCTATTCGGTGGCGATCACCGGTGACAATGCCAAGTCCTACAATGGCGAACCCACGCCGGTTGCCTCGGCCAGCAGTCGCTTCGAGGCCAATGGGGATGCCCAGGCCATCGCCGACACGCTCAGCGCTGAAGAGATCCAGGCACGCATCATTCCCCGCCCGGCCAGCATGACTGTGGGTAGCGGCACATTGAACATCGGCAACGGCTTTTCATTCAATGGCACGGATCTCCCGGCCGAGTCAGTGGCCGCCTTGCAGGCGCGCCAGGCGCAGTTCATGGGTACCGCTGCCGGAGTACCGCTGAGCGCCACCATCAATCCTTCCCTGACAGTCGGCAGCTACACCCTGGATGTCACCAGCGGTGGCATCAGTCTCGAAGGTGCCGATGAAACCGCACTGTTCCATGCCGCCCAGTCTCTGCTGGCCCTGGTGCAGCCCGGTGTCGGCACTCTGCCGCTCGTGAGTGTGCAGGACGCCCCGCGTTTCGACTTTCGTGGCATGCATGTCGATGTTGCGCGCAACTTCCATTCGGTGGAGTCCATGCAGAAGCTCATGGATCAGATGGCCGCCTACAAGCTGAACAAGCTGCACATTCACCTCACGGACGACGAAGGCTGGCGTCTGCAGATCCCCTCCCTGCCCGAACTGACCGATGTAGGCGCACGTCGCAGCTTTGCCCTCGACAGCGACGGCAATGTTTCGGAAGCGGCCAGCCTGATGCCGCAGCTCGGTTCGGGTCCCTTCAGCAGCAATCAGGGTAGCGGCTTCTATACCAGCGCCCAGTTTGTCTCTCTGCTGCGCTACGCCGCTGCCCGCAAGATCGATGTCATTCCCGAGTTCGACATGCCGGCTCATGCGCGAGCGGCCGTGGTTGCCATGCGGGTCCGTGCCGCGAACCTCGGTGATGCCGACGATATCAATGTTCGAGTGGATGATCCGGAAGACACTTCGCGCTACCTCACCATTCAGCACTATGACGATGGCATCCTGAACCCCTGCATTCCGGGTACCTACAACTTCATCGAGACCGTCATCGGCGATGTCTCCGCAATGTATCAGCAAGCCGGCCTGGAACTGGAAATATTCCACATGGGCGGTGATGAGGCTCGCAATGTCTTCACCGGCGGCGGTTTCCAGGACATCAATGCCGGCGACAAGGTGTCCTTTCGCGGCAACATCAACCGCAGTGAATGGGACTATCCCTGGGAGAATTCTCCGGCCTGTGCTGCTCTGATCGACAGCAATCCGGGCATTGCCTCTCGCGAAGTCCTGCAACCCTACTTCGTCAAGGAAGTGGCTCAGCGGGTCGCCGATGCCGGCATTCCTGCACTGTACGCCTATCAGGATATCTACGATGACCTGGATGCCGATGACCTGGCCACTCAGCGAGCCGGCGTAGGCTACTGGGAAATGCTGGCGACATCCACCGGCTACAACAACATCAACGGTTTCTCCAATCGCGGTTACGAGACCGTGGTATCCGTGCCTGACTTCCTGTACTTCGACTTTCCACAGGAAGCCAACCCCGAGGAGCGTGGCTACTACTGGGCGACGCGTTTCACCGATCTGCGCAAGGTCTTCACTTTCGCACCGGAAAACCTGCCACAGAACGCCGAGACCTCGATCAACCGCGAAGGCCGCAGCTGGAGCGCCACCGGCGATGTGGCCAACCAGGGTTTTCTGGGCATGCAGGGCCAGTTGTGGAGTGAAACCATCCGTACTGCGGAGCAATTCGAGTACATGCTCTTCCCGCGCGTGATTGCACTGGCGGAAAGAGCCTGGTCCAGAGCCGACTGGGAACTCGACTACGTCCCGGGGCAGACCTTCTCCGGTGATACCAACCTGGTCGATGAGGCTTCCCTGACCAGCGACTATGCCGGTTTTGCTGCCGCTCTGGCGGTCAAGGAATTGCGCAAGCTTGACGCCGCCGGCATCCGTTACCGGATTCCGGTACCCGGCGCCAGTACTGCTGGCGGCACGCTGGTCATGAACAGCGAACTGCCGGGTCTGCCACTGGAATACTCCACTGATGGTCAGAACTTCTCGACCTATTCCGCAGGCTCACCGCCCAACGCGGCCGTTGTCGCCATTCGGGCCCGTTCAGCCAATGGACAGCGCAGCGGTCGTATCGAAACCCTCGCGCAGTAAGAGAAAGAGACATGCCCATCGAGCCCGGTGGGCATGTCTGCTCAGAACGTACCCAATCGACATTCTTTTACGTTTTGCGTGTGAACTCGCCGACAGTTGATCGGCAAGATGTTACGCGCGTCCCCTTCCGGATGCCGATTGCCCATCGCTTTCCGGAATCAGCGTTCATGGACGCAGGAAGTTACCGATACATGCTATGACAGACGATTGAAAGCGGGTCAGACCGATTGAACCTCAGCCCGGCCACCGCTTCGCGTCACACGATAAAAACAATAATAAAAGTGAGCCGAGCCAATGCGCTTCACCATGTATCAGCAAGTTCGCAAGAACTTGTCCCGGCAAAGACCCCCGTTAGCCAGTACCTCCATGGCTCGGCCATTGGTCAGCCTGAGCTCGGCAGCGCTGATCGTACTATCGGGCTGTGCAAGGGCCGACCCACCGGAAATGTTCGAAGCGGACCCTGCACTGCTCAACGATTTCACCGCCTCGCTTCCCAGTCACGGCCGTACCGGTGCCTACCAGTACGAGATCATTCAGGGCCTGGCCATCTTCGAAGGCGACATCCTGCTGGGGGAAGTCGACAGCACCGGATCGATTCCTCGAACTACCAGCGCCCGTGGGCTGGCACGGGAAGATGCCTTCGGTCGATGGCCTGACGGTATCGTGCCCTACATCCCTCCCACCAGTAATTCGGGCACCCAGCAGATCAATATCAGGCAGGCAATCGATCACTGGATGGAGCATAGCCGTATCACCTTTGTCGAGCGCACGGAGGAGAACGCCGATCAGTATCCGCATTATCTGCGATTCGCCAGCAGCAACGGCTGCGCCTCCTACGTCGGCATGCAGGGTGGTGAGCAATCCATCATGGTATCCGACGGTTGCACGCCCGGCAGCATCATCCACGAAATCGGACATGCACTGGGACTGTTCCACGAGCACACGCGTTCGGACCGGGATAGCTACGTGCAGATCAACTGGGACGAGATTGTCGATGGCAAGGACATCAACTTTCAGCTGCAGAACGTTGGTACCCGCAACTACGGAGATTACGACTATGGCTCCATCATGCACTATGGCGAATATTTTTTCAGTGCAGGCACGACCCCTACCATAGTCGTGCCTGATGGCGTCACGATCGGTCAGCGTGTTGCCCTGAGCGACATCGATGCCCGTTCGGTCGATCAGATGTACGCAACCGATCTGGCACTGCTGCCACCGAGCGACATCGAAACCAGCGAAGGGCTGGAACTGGGTATCACCGTGCTCAACCAGGGTAACCTGGGTGCCAGTGAGGTACAGCTGGTGGTCAAACTCGCCGATGATACCGAATGGCTGGGTGTTTCAGGCGATGGCAGCTGGGACTGCAAGAACTACAGCTCCGAGTTGCGTTGCACGCGCCCGACCCTGACCGAGAAAACCGAATCGCGCTTCACCATCCTCGCCGATGCAGGTAGTGGCAATGCCGATGATGTCAGTATCCTGCTCACCTCGCGTACTCTGGACACCAACGAAGACAACAACCGCTACAACGACGATGGTGCTCTGAGCGAAGAGCCAGTCGACAACGACGCCAGGAGCATCGCAAACACGACCGACGAGCAGGAATCGGTGGATGAACCGACCGGCGAGACGGTGATATCGATTCCGGCGGTTGCGGCAGCCCAGTCACAATCCTTTGCCAGCAATGATGCCTCGGCGGGAGGGTCTGACAACGGCAGTCTGTTCCTGATGATGCTGAGCCTGATCGGCTGGAGAGCCTGCCGCACGACTCGCAGGCAATAACGGTAAAATGCTCATCATTCACTCGTGACAGTGCATGATGACAGACGAAAAACCCTTGACCGTCATGGTATCCGCCGGAGAAGCCTCCGGTGATGCCCATGCGGCACACGCCATCGCAGCCCTGAATGATCAGGGCGTCTCCTTTTCCGGTTTCGGCATGGGGGCGGACCAGTTGCAGACTGTCGGCATCGAACTGATTGTCGACTGCCGCGACCTGGCTGTCATCGGTATCGTGGATGTGCTGATCAATTATCCGCGCTTCATGAAACGTCTGGCGCGATTGCGTGACGCCATGCGGCAACGCCGGCCGGATGTGCTGCTGCTGGTGGATTACCCGGATTTCAATCTGAAGCTGGCAGAGACGGCGCGTGAGCTGGGCATCCCGGTGCTGTTCTACATCAGCCCCAAGGTCTGGGCCTGGCGCGCCGGTCGAGTCAAGCGTATCAGCAGGCTGGTCAACCACATGGCGGTCCTGTTCCCTTTCGAGGTCGAGATCTATCAGAAGGCAGGGGTAGCCGTCAGCTATGTCGGCAACCCGGTGGTCGCCGATGCGGTGTCTCCCTATTCGCGAGACGAAGCCTGCCACCACTTCGGCCTGGACAGCAGCAGGCCTGTCATCTCGCTGCTGCCTGGCAGTCGCACCGGCGAGATAAACCGCAATCTGCCCGCCATGCTGGCCACTGCCCGGCTGGTGGCGCAGCAGCGGCCGGAATGTCAGTTCATTCTGCCGGTTGCCCCCACTCTGGAACAGACCTTCATCAACGACAGCATTGGCGATCAGGCGCCGGATGGCCTGTGTGTGGTCAAGGGAGAGTCGCGCAATGTCATGCGCTCATCCGACGTGGCACTGGTGGCCTCGGGTACGGCAACTCTGGAGACGGCCTTGATGGGGACACCGATGGTGGTGATGTACATCATCAACCGGCTCAACTACGCCATCATGAAGCGCCTGATCAGCATTCCGGACATCTCTCTGGTCAATATCGTGGCCGGACGACGCATCGTGCCTGAATATGTGCAGGATGCCGCCACTCCCGAAGCCATGGCCGACGATGTCCTGTCACTACTGCAGGATGATGCGCGTCGTCAGACCATGTTGAACGACTTGCACACGCTGAAGATCAACATGGGCGACAGCGGTGCCTCCGAGCGAGTGGCCGAGCTGATCCTCAAGCTGGCCGTTCGTACGCCCTGACAATCGCTCGGAGCGAAGGCCCCGAAACCAGCCCCTTGCCCGCCAGGCGGTATTGCGTGGCCAGCTCGGGCGCGTCGACCGCGACCGGCACTCGGGCTTGCGCGCCGGGCAAATGCCCTACCTCACCACGCCTCTTTCGCTCTTTTCGATGAAAGCGATGAGTCTGGCCACTTCCGGAAATTCGGCGGCTTCGGCGGACAGCGCGGCAATGGCCTTGTCGCGTTCTCCATGGTTGCGCAGCAACAGCATGTAGGCACGGTGCAATGCACGAATGGTGGGCTCACTGAAGTCCCGCCGGCGCAGACCGTTCTTGTTGATGCCCTTGCCACTGGCGTAGTTGCCCACCGCCATGGTGAAAGGTGCCACATCCCGGTTTGCCACCGAGTTCAGGCCCACGAAGGCGTGTTCCCCGACTTCGCAGAACTGATGGACACAGGCAAAGCCCGCCAGAATGGCATGATCACCGACAGTGACATGACCGGCCAGGGAGGCACCATTGGCCATGACGATACGGTCTCCGATAATGCAATCATGAGCCACGTGAATGTAGGCCATGAACAGATTATGGTTACCGATGCGGGTGATGCCGCCGCCCCCGACCGTGCCACGGTTGATGGTCGTGAATTCTCGAATGGTATTGCTGTCACCAATCTGCAGCTCTGTCACCTCGCCATCGTATTTGAGATCCTGGGGATCATCACCCACGGAGGCAAACTGGAATATGCGATTGTTGGCACCGATTCGCGTCACACCACGAATGACGACATGCGGTCCGATCGTCGTACCGCTGCCGATACTGACATCCGCACCGATGATGGAATAGGCGCCGATTTCGCAATCATCAGCGATGCTGGCACCCGGATCTATGATGGCAGTGGGATGGATCACTCGTCGATCTCGTTCTTGGCGATGAGAATTTCGGCCGAGCAGGCCAGCTCACCATCGACATGTGCCGTGGCGTCGAACCGCGAAATACCCCGGCGACTCTTGGTGAGCGTTACCTCGAAGTCAAGCCGATCCCCCGGTATGACCTGTCGCTTGAAGCGCGCATTGTCAATGCCCACCAGCAGGTAAAGCGTCCTTTCACTGGGGTAGCCTCCCATGCTCTTGAAAGCCAGCAATGCCGATGCCTGGGCCAGTGCCTCGAGAATCAGAACGCCGGGAAAGATCGGAGATTGCGGAAAATGGCCGGTGAAGATCGGTTCGTTGAAGGTCACGTTCTTCAGTGCCTTGAGCGACTTGTTCTCCTCGAAGTCGGTTACCCGGTCAACCATCAGAAACGGGTAACGGTGTGGCAGGTACTTCAGGATCTCACGAATATCATCCACGGCAGTTGGCATCCCAGAATTGGCAGAGTCAGTCGGTTTCTTGTTGACGTTCCAGTCGGCGAATGCGCCGCACCAGTTGATCAAGTTTCCCTAGAGTAACAAAACTGCGACGCCACGCATGTTCTGGCTGCAAAGGCATGCCGGATCCATAACGCCCGGCGACATCGATCGAGCGCGACACCAGCGCAGCCGCATTGATGATGACCCCATCGGCAATGGCGATATGACCCACGATATTGCAGGCACCACCGATCTGGCAGTTGCGGCCGATGCGAGTGCTGCCGGCAATACCGGTACACCCGGCAATGGCGGTGTTCTCGCCGATATGCACGTTGTGGGCGATCTGTATCTGGTTGTCGAGTATCACACCATCGGCAATGATCGTGGGATCGATGGCACCGCAATCGATGGTGGTATTGGCACCAATGTGCACACGATTGCCGATACAAACTCCACCGGTCTGCTGGATCTGCAACCACCCGGCGGCGGTTGGCGCATAGCCGAATCCCTCGCTGCCAATGACCGTTCCGGACTGCACGCGACATGCCGTCCCCATCTCGACCTTGTCGTACAGAGTGACGTTAGGAAACAGACGGCAGCCCTTGCCGAGTTGAACCCGCGCTCCGATACTGCAATTCGCGCCGACGACCACGTCCTCGCCAATCGTGCTGTCAGCCCCGATCACGACCCCCGGGCCGATATGCGCCGACGCGGCAATCCGCGCACTCGGGTCGATACAGGCACTGGCATGCACCTGGGCCGCCACAGGCTTTTCGGGTGTCAGCAGCCAGGATGCCTGTGCATAACTGGCGTAGGGATTGTCACTGACCAGGCAATTTCCGGGTGCCAGAGAGCGCATCCCATCGGGTACGATGACAGCGCCAGCCTGCGAACCCTGCAATGCCGCCGCATAGCGCGGACTGACCACGAACGCCAACTCTCCCCTGCCGGCCCGGTCGATCGGTGCCAATGCGCTGATGGAACAATCGGGGTCGCCGTACAGCTTGACCTCCAGAGCCTCGGCCAAGTCTTGCAGTTTCATTGGGCTATGTCTGGCTGTGATTCAGTTGGCTGATTTCAGGCGGGCGTTTTCGCGTTCCAGAGACTCGAGAATCCGCTCGGTGACATCGATTCGCTTGTTGGCAAACAGCACGCCATCACTGATGATCAGATCGTAGTCCTGCCGCTTGCCGAAATCGGCAATGGCCTCCAGCACCAGAATACGCACGTTCTTGAATTCATTGTTCTTCTGGATATTGAGCTCTTCCCTGAAATCCTGCTCGCTGCGCTTCACCCGCCGTTCCAGCCCCCGGGTTTCCCTGTCCAGCTGGGCAATCTCGGCTTCGGTCAACTCCAGACTGGTATCGGCCATGCGGGCAGCGAGTTCGGCCAGCTGGGCGCGCTGGACTTCCAGCTCCTTCTGGCGAGGAGCAAACTCGGTTTCCAGACGACGCTCGGCTTCCAGCGCCTGGGGCGCACGATCGATCAGATACGGGATGTCAACGAAACCGATGCGAGAAAGTGCAACACCCTGCTCATCGGCATGAGCAGACGTCAGCGTGCCGGGCAGCCCCGCGCCTCCCATGCTCACCACTGCCAACAACATCAGCCAGACGGCCGTGAGCGGCTTGCTCTGCGAATCGTTCAACGGTTGACCCCTTGAGGTTGACCCTGATGAAAAGTCACGAATCATGGCTAGAAGATCGAGCCAATCGTGAACTGGAATCTCTGCTTCTCGTCCTGCTCCTGATCGTTATAGGGGTTGGCGAGACTGAATGTCAATGGTCCGACAGGTGACAGCCAGACGAAGGCGACCCCGTAAGAGCCTCTGAACTCATCGACATCGAATGCATCCCTGTCCGTGAACACATTACCGAAATCGGTGAACAGACTCAAACGGGTTGCACCCGGCTCCTCCACGAACGGTGGCGGAAAGATGACTTCCACGGTGCCCAGCGTACGGAAATCACCGCCGGATGCGTTGTCACGACTGTCCCGAGGACCCAGGCTACCGGTGTCGTAACCACGAAGAGTTCGCACGCCGCCGGCGAAATAGCGATCGAAGAACGGCAGAGTGTCATACTCATCGTAGCCATAGCCGGAGTCGACGCGCAGCGTGGTGGAGAAGGTGTAACGATCGGTGATGGCCTGATAGAACTCCAGTCCGTATCCGAGCTTGTAGTAGGTGTAGTCACTGCCGGGAACCGACGCTTCCAGAGAGAAACGCTGCACGGACCCATCGGTGGCGAAAACCGTCCGATTACGCGTGTCGTAGGTAAAGCCGAGGTTCAGATTGTAGGTATTGAAGGTATCGCCCTCTTCCTCGATGAAGTCCAGAATCTCGTCGGGCGTCTCACCGGTGGTTCCCAGTTCCGTGCGTTCATAGCCCACGCCGATGCGGAAGGTCGAGAATTCACTGATCGGCACACCGAAGCGCACGCTGGCACCCCGGGTGCTGGCCAGAAAGCGCGAGGTCGAGCTCTGGTTGCTGGTATCGGTCTCGCGAATGAAGGCACCCACCGTTCGACTGATGCCGTCATCGGTGAAGTAGGGATCCTGAAACGTCAGGGACAGCTGCCGTGTCGTGTCCGAGTTGTCAAAGGAGAACTGCAGACTTTCGCCGGTACCGAACAGATTGTCCTGCTGGAAGGCCAGGTTGACGGTTGCTCCGCCATCGCTACCGTAGCCCAGACCTGCACTGAAGGAGCCTGACTGGCCTTCCTGTACGGTGATCTCCAGATCCACCTGGTCATCGGTGCCGGGCACTCTGGGTGTGCGGATGCTCACGCTCTGCATGAAAGCCAGTCGCTGCAGACGGATTCTGGAGCGATTGACCAGCGCCGGCGAGAAACGACTGCCTTCCAATTGCCGCATTTCCCGACGCAGCACTTCATCCCGGGTCTTGTATTGACCGGTGAAGGTGATGCGCCGAACGTACACCCGCTTGCCCGGCACGATGACGAAGGTAAGGCCGACATCGCGCGACTCATCGTTGATATCGGGCAACACGCTGACATCGGCAAACGCATAGCCGTCCTGCCCCAGACGATCGTTGATGGCATTGCTGCTGCTGACGATGTCCTTGCGCGCAAAGATATCGCCCTCCTGTACCTGAATCAGCGAGCGCAGCTCTTCCATGGGAATGTCCACCTCGCCTTCGAGCTTGATGTCCCGCAGCGTGTAGCGCTCACCTTCACGGATATTGATCACGATGAAGATATCGCGCTTGTCCGGGGATATGGACACCTGCGTGGAGTCCACATCGAAGCGGATAAAGCCTCGATCCTGATAGAAGGAGCGCAGTGTCTCGATATCCGCTGCCAGCTTCACCTGGGAGTACTCATCGGCCGAGCTGAAGGGGTTGAGTTTCTTTTCACTCGATTGCAGCAGGTCCAGCAATGTCTCTTCATCGTAGGATTCGTTGCCGACGATGTTGATGTGCTCGATCCGCGCCACCGCGCCTTCCGTGATGGTGATGTCCAGAGCCACACGATTGCGCTCCAGCTCCTCGACCTCGATGTCGATCTCACTGCCGTAGTTGCCGCTGCTGAAGTACACACGACGCAGTTCGCGCTCGACGGTTTCCAGGATCGAACGGTTGTAGACCCGGCCCAGGGCGATATCGGCCTGTCGCAATGACTTGGTCAGCTCCTCGGTATCGATTTTCCGGTTGCCGTCGATATTGATGCTGCCGATGGCCGGACGCTCCACGACACGCACCACCAGGGTATTGCCACCGCGGCGCTTGACCACGATATCGCTGAACAGACCGGTCTCGTACAGAGCACGCAGCACCCGGGCACTATCGTCCCCGACCACGAAACGATCGCGGTTGCGAATCGGCAGATAGTTCAGGATGGTACCCAGATCGATCCGTTCATTGCCCTCGATGACGATATCGGCGACCACGAAACTCTCGCCAGCACTCTGGCTGGAAGTACGCGGTGCGGGTTCCTGCGCACGCACATTGATCGACGCCAATGCCAGCAGGATCAGAAGACTCAGGGAAGACAGCAGAAAACGACTCATTGGAACAGTCGCCATATATCGTTGTAGAAAGCCAGAAACATCAATGCGCCCAGTAAAGCGATGCCAACCTGCTGCCCCAGCAGCTGCGTCCTTTCCGACAGGGGTTTGCCGCGTATGGCTTCGGCTGCAAAATACAGTAGATGCCCACCATCGAGCATGGGTATGGGCAGCAGATTGAGCACCGCCAGACTGATGCTGATCAATGCAATGAAGTTGATGTAGTGATCGATACCTATGCTGGCCGACTGGCCCGCATACTGCGCGATGCTGATCGGTCCACTGATGTTATCCAGCGAAGCCTGTCCAAGCAACAGCTTGCCCATCATTCGCAGCGTCAACGCCGACATGTCCCAGGTACGCTCCAGCGCCTGACCGAATGCGTCCAGTGGTGGGTATTTGACCACGACCTGAGCCTTTCTGGCCAATGAAGCAGACTGGGTTTCCATGACACCGATGCGGCCAACCGTCTCTGTCCCGATCTCGAAAGGCTCCGGGGTCATGGTCAGCGACAGCCGCTCACCGTCGCGCAGCACCATCAGTTCCAGGGCAGTGCCCGCGCTGGGCCGGACATGCTCGACCAGCGAACGCCAGCTGGCCACCGTTTCGCCATCGACAGACAGAACGCGATCACCCGGCAGCAATCCGGCAGCCTCGGCAGCACCGCCGGCAATGACTTCCCCGATGATCGGGTCGACCTCGGGCCACCAGGTACGAAATCCCAGATTGGCAATGGCATCACCATCCGCCTGCAGCATATCGGCCTGCGACACCGGCAGGCTGCGCATGCTCTGCTCTCCACCGACACTTTCCACTTCGATCTGCAGCGGTTCGGACGCATTCAGGGACGACTCCAGCAGCGCAATGCGAGCATCCGCCCAGGTCGGAGTCGGCTGCCCGTTGACCGACACGATGCGATCCTCATACTGGAAACCGGCGCGCGCTGCCGCAGAATCTGCCTGCGGCTCTCCCACCAGCGGCGCCACACCACTGATACCGATCATCATCACGATCCAGTAGGCAACGATGGCCAGCAGAAAGTTGGCCAGAGGCCCGGCGACAACCACGGCACTGCGCGCCCACAGCGGCTGATGATTGAAGGCACGATGACGTTCGCCGGCCGAGACACTGCCCTCGCGCTCGTCCAGCATCTTGACATAGCCGCCCAGCGGGATGGCCGCCACCACGAACTCGGTGTCATCCACTTTCCCGGTTCGACGCCAGAGCGCCTTACCGAAGCCGATGGAAAACCGCAGCACCTTGATACCCACGCGCCGGGCTACCCAGAAGTGACCGTATTCATGAATGGAGATGAGGATCCCCAGCGCCACGAGGAATGCGAGCGCGCTGACGACTACGTTGCTGAACATGTAAAGATCATTGCCGAGAACTTGGATTGAAGGTCAGGCCGCCGCCTGAGCAATCAGACGTTGAGTCGTACCACGCGCGATGGAATCTGCCTCAATGATAGTGCTCAAATCGCTTGCGGGGGATATTTTTAAACACTCCAGTGTTTGCTCCACCAGCGCTGAAAGTTGTAAAAATGCAACATCGCCATTCAGGAACGCCGCCACCGCGACCTCGTTGGCAGCATTGAGAATGGCGGGTGCCGTACCGCCGGCCCGCTGGGCTTCGAAGGCCAGCCGCAGTAGTGGAAAACGCGTTGTATCAGGCTCCTCGAAATGCAAGCCAGACACCTTGAAGAGATCCAGGGCCTCGACTCCCGAATCGATTCTCTCTGGCCAGGCGAGAGCATGCGCGATCGGTGTACGCATGTCTGGCCGTCCCATCTGCGCAATGACCGAACCGTCGGCGTAGCTGACCATGGAATGAATGATGCTCTCCGGATGCACCACGACCTGCACGTCATCCACATCCACCGAGAACAACTGACAGGCTTCGATCACCTCCAGTCCCTTGTTCATCATGGTGGCGGAATCGATGGAAATCTTCGGCCCCATCGACCAGTTCGGATGCTTCAAGGCCTGTTGCGGGCTTACAACAGCGAGCTCTTCAAGCGTAAGATTTCGTAATGGTCCACCTGATGCCGTCAACAGGATTTTTTCGATTCCCGCCGTACTGACACCCGTTTCGGTCGCAGGCAGGCTCTGGAAAATGGCATTGTGCTCGCTGTCCACCGGCATGATGAGCGCGCCTGATTGCCGGGCAGCCTGCATCAGCAACTGCCCGCTCATTACCAGTGCTTCCTTGTTGGCCAGCAACAGGCGCTTGCCGGCCTCGGCGGCAGCCAGTGTCGACAGCAGACCTGCCGCACCGACAATCGCGGCCACCACGGTGTCCACGGCATCATCGGATGCCACTGCATTGAGCGCCTGTGCGCCGTGATGCACCTGCACGGCCAGCCCTTCCCCGCGACACAGCGTCTGCAACTCGGCAGCAGATTCTGCCGAGCCCAGCACCGCATGCACCGGGCGAAACCGACGGCACTGTTCGAACAGATCGTTGACGCTCGAATGTGCCGTCAGCGCATGCACCGAGTAGCGATCCGGATGACGGGCGATGACATCCAGGGTACTGGTCCCTATGGATCCGGTGGACCCCAGAACTGTGACCGCTCTCACAGCCAGACCCAGATGAAGGCGAAGACCGGCAAGGCTGCCACGACACCGTCGAGACGATCGAGAACGCCCCCGTGACCCGGCAGCAACTGACTGCTGTCCTTCAGCGCCGCAGCGCGCTTGATGCGACTTTCGTAGAGGTCGCCGAGAACCGAAATCATGGCCGCCAGCAGCGTTGCCACCAGCAATTTGAAACGGTTGCCATCGGCAAAGTCGGCCACCAGCATGACGATCAGCATCAGCACCACCGTCGCCGCCAGTCCGCCGTACACCCCTTCCCAGGTCTTGCCGGGGCTGATACTCGGGGCCAGTTTGCGGTGCCCGAAGCGGCGGCCGCTGAAATAGGCACCGATATCCATGGTCCAGACAATGCACAGGGCGTACAGCAGCAGCCAGCTGGAGCCCTGCGGCGCAAAACTGCGCAGATACTGGATGGCCACGGCGGCCACCACGAACACCAGCAGTCCGATGGCCAGCAGAATGCGGTCCATCGCCACGATGGGCGGCTGCCGTGGCGACAGATAGAACAGTGCCGGCACCGACAGCCAGAACAGCACACCGACCAGCATCAGCCACTGTATCCAGGCCTCACTGTATGGCAGATACAGTGCAATCAGCGACACCACGCCAACCAGAACGGCATAGGCTGTCTGCGCATCTTCATTGACGAGGCCACTCATCCTGCCCCACTCCCAGGCCCCTGCCGCCACCACGAACCCCAGGCCCAGAGCGAATACATCGACAGAAGTGAGAATCAGGCCGGCGCTGAAAACCAGCAAGAGAACGACAGCCGTCAATACGCGAGTCTTAAGCATTGGATCCAGTCACCTGTTCGCCTGTTTGCCCGAAGCGGCGTTGACGACCGGCATAGAACTCCAGCGCCGTTGCCAGTTCGGTTTCGGAAAAATCCGGCCAGAGTACATCCGTGAAGAACAGCTCGGTATAGGCCAGATGCCACAACAGGTAATTGCTGATGCGCTTCTCCCCACCTGTACGGATGAACAGGTCCGGCTCCGGAATGTCCGCCAGGGACACCTGCCCGGAGAACATGTCGATATCGATGGCATCGGGATCCAGCTGGCCATCACGCGCCTGCCGCGCCAGTGCTCTGGCCGCATTCACGATATCCCAGCGCCCACCGTAGTTCACTGCAATGGCCAGCTGCAAACCGGTATTGTCACGAGTCAGCTGCTCGGCATTGTCCATCTCTTCCTGCAACTTCTGCTGGAAGGCAGAGCGCTCACCGATGAAGCGAATCCGGACATTGTTGTCGCACAGTTTACCCACTTCGCTCTTCAGCGCTCGCAGGAACAGGTCCATCAGCAGACCGACCTCGGTCGGTGGCCGCTTCCAGTTTTCACTGGAGAAGGCGAACAGGGTCAGCGCTTCGATGCGCTGCCTGGCGCAGGCTTCAACGATGTCTCGTGTGGTTCGGAAGCCGGCCTGATGGCCGGATGCGCGCGGTCTCCCGCGCTGCCGCGCCCAGCGACCATTGCCATCCATGATGATGGCGACATGACGGGGACGGGGAGTTTCGGAAGCTGACACGGAAGAATCTCGATGCGGGACGTGGGCTGATGACCTCGCGTCACTGTCGAGGTCACGGGAAGACAGGAAGTGCCTGTCAGACTTCCATCAGATCCGCTTCCTTCTTGCTCAATACCGAATCGATTTCCTTGATGGCGGCGTCGGTCAGTTTCTGCACGGACTCTTCTCCCTTGCGCAGGTCATCCTTGGAAATCTCCTTCTCCTTTTCCAGCTCCTTCAGGTCGCTGTTGGCATCCCGCCGGATGTTGCGAATGGCTACCCGTGAGTTCTCTGCCTCGCCGCGCACCATCTTGACCATGTCACGACGTCGTTCCTCGGTCATCGGTGGAACAGGCACACGAATGACGGTACCAGCAGTGTTGGGGTTCAGGCCCAGGTCGGAATTGATGATGGCCTTTTCGACCGCAGGCACCATGGATTGCTCCCAGGGCGTGACTGTCAGCATGCGGGCATCCTCGATATTGACGTTGGCCACCTGACTCAACGGCGACTCGGCACCGTAGTAGTCGACCTTGACACTTTCCAGCAGACTGGGATGTGCCCGACCGGTACGCATGCGAGACAGTTCGTTCTCGAGCGCTTCGGCGGTCTTGCCCATGCGGATCTTGGCATCTTTGAGAATATCGTCAATCATGGCTGCACCCTGTTAATTCGTTTGCTTGACGGTGGTTCCGACATTCTCGCCCATGATGAGGCGCATCAGGTCACCGTTGTTGTTCATGTTGAAAACCTTGACCGGCAGATTGTTTTCACGACACATGACAATGGCCGTGGTATCCATGACGCCCAGTCGTTTCTGGACGGCCTCATCGAAACTCACCGTGTCGTATTTCACCGCATCGTCGTGTTTCATGGGGTCCTTGTCGTAGATTCCATCCACCTTGGTCCCCTTGATCATGACATCGGCACCGACTTCCACGGCTCGCAGACTGGCAGCGGAATCGGTCGTGAAGAAGGGGTTGCCGGTACCGGCGGCAAACAGCACGATACGCCCCTTCTCCAGGTGGCGTACGGCACGTCGGCGGATGTAATCCTCACACACCGCGTTGATGGGCAGCGCCGACATGACGCGACAGTAGGCACCCTGGTTCTCCAGCGCATCCTGCATGGACAGGCAGTTGATGACCGTTGCCAGCATTCCCATGTGGTCGCCGGTCACCCGGTCCATTCCGGCTTCAGCCAGACCGGCACCGCGGAAGATATTGCCACCGCCGATGACCATGGCCACCTCGACGCCAACGTCGCTGATGGCTTTCACTTCACCGGCCAGACGCCGGATGTAGACCGGATCGATCCCGTAGTCCAAGTCCCCCATCAGCGCTTCACCGCTGAGTTTCAACAGGACTCTATCAAAGGCAGGACGTGCAGTTTCCATGCGAGGAGGACTCTTCTTTTTTTGCACCGGACCGACGCGGGTCCGGACACGTTGATACAAAAAAGCCGGGACAGGCCCGGCGTCGTCGCTACGATTCTAATGCGTAAGGATCATAGCGCACAAAATAATTCCCGGAATTCACTGACCGTTACCATTCACGGTCCGGAATACGAGCCGATCCGGCTGGGCGCAAACCCGCCGGACCGGCACACGGAACGAATTACTCGCCGCGAACCTGTGCCATGACTTCTTCGGCAAAGTTCTCTTCCTTCTTCTCGATGCCCTCGCCCACTTCCAGACGATGGAAGCTGACAACCGATGCGCCTTTTTCCTTGAGCAGCTGAGCAACAGTCTGATCAGGGTTCTTGACGAAAGGCTGACCGACCAGTGTGATCTCCGCCAGGTATTTGCGAATACGGCCAGATACCATCTTTTCGATGATTTCGGCCGGCTTGCCGCTTTCCGCTGCCTCTGCAGAGAAAATGGCCTTTTCCTTTTCCAGCAGCTCGGCCGGAACACCGGACTCGTCCACACAGACTGGCTTGCTGGCTGCGATGTGCATGGCGATATCACGTGCCAGCTCGGCGTCACCGCCACTGACTTCGCAAACCACACCAATGCGGCCACCGTGAGAGTACTCACCGTACTGACCACCGGCACTCTTGCCGGCAGCACAACGACGAACCTGGATGTTCTCGCCAATCTTGGCAACCAGTGCCTTGCGGGCTTCTTCCACAGGCTGGCCATCGATGACCAGTGAATCAACGCTCTCGGGCTGCTGCTCGAGAACCGCGTTGACAACCTTGTCGGTAAAGGCGACGAAATCTTCTGCCTTGGCAGCGAAATCGGTCTGGCTGTTGATCTCGACCATGCCGAAACTGCTGCCATCGTCGCTCAGCTTGATGGCGACGGTGCCTTCAGCGGCTGTATTGCCTGACTTCTTGTCGGCCTTGGCCAGACCTGAAATCCGCATGGCTTCCACTGCAGCGTCCATATCGCCGCCAGCTTCCGTCAGTGCTTTCTTGCATTCCATCATGCCGGCGCCGGTGCGCTCACGCAGCTCCTTAACCATGCTTGCCGAAATGGCCATGTACATTCCCCTTAGAAATCTGTTGCCGGACAGCGTTGATCGGGTCCGGACTTGCTATTGAAAGTTGGCGGTGCAACCCGGCCGGACGGCCAGGTCACGAACCTACACATGTTTTATGAACGGCTCCTTACGGAGCCGTCAGTCAGCCGTTGCTTCAGGCTGCAGGAGCGGTGTCGTCACCAGCAGCAGCCGCTTCGGCAACGGGCGCTGCTTCAGGTGCTGCAGCCGCTTCCGGTGCTGCTTCGGCTTCTGGTGCAGCCTGCTGCGCATCAGCAGCAGCGGCTTCTTCGACATCCATCTGGCCAGAAGAACGCTTGCCGTCCTGAATGGCACTGGCCATGGCTTCCACGTACAGCTGAATGGCACGGATGGCGTCGTCATTGCCGGGAATGACGTAGTCGATGCCGTCAGGCGAGTTGTTGGTATCCACGACACCAATGACCGGAATGCCCAGCTTCCTGGCTTCGGTGATCGCAATGCGCTCATGACCGACGTCGATGACGAACAGGGCATCCGGCAGTCGTTCCATGTGCTTGATACCACCCATGCCACGATCCAGCTTTTCGTGTTCGCGGGTCAGGCCCAGTGCTTCCTTCTTGCTCAGTCGCTCGAAGCTGCCGTCTTCCTGCATGGATTCGAGTTCCAGCAGACGCTTGACGGACTGCTTGACTGTCTTGAAGTTGGTCATCATGCCGCCAGACCAGCGACGGTTGACGAAAGGCATGTTGCAGCTTTCTGCCGCTTCACGCACAGGATCGCGAGCCGCACGCTTGGTGCCGACAAACAGGATGCGACCATTCTTGGAGGCAATCTTGCCTGCATAATTGGTGGCTTCGATCAGGGCCGGCAGGCTCTTTTCGAGATTGAAGATGTGAATGTTGTTTCGCTCACCATAGATGTACGGAGCCATCTTGGGAGCCCAGTAACGAGTCTGGTGTCCGAAATGCACGCCTGCTTCAAGCATCTGGCGCATGGTTACTTCAGCCATGGGATATCCTCTGGTTGGGTTTGGCCTCCGCAAGTCAACCGCGACAGACCCCTCAGAATTGTCTGAAAAGGCACCCGGTCGGGTTTGGACGACTTGCGTGTGAAATCCGGACGCAGAAAATCCTGCTCCGGTCAGCCCGTCTTTATAACACGATCGGGGCCAGCGTTGTACACTATCGGCCCCGAATCAGTTACCGCGACCAAAACTATGTCCATCACCCTCAAAACGCCAGAGCAAATCGCCAAAATGCGAATCGCTGGACGTCTCGCGGCCGAGGTTCTGGACATGATCACGGAATATGTCGTACCGGGCGTCACGACAGACGAACTGAACACCCTGTGTCACAACCATATCGTCAATGTGCAGAAAGGCATTCCGGCAACACTGGGCTACAAGGGGTTCACAAAATCGATCTGCACCTCCATCAATCAGCAGATCTGCCATGGCATCCCCGGCGATCGGGTTCTGAAGAAAGGCGACATCGTCAATATCGACGTCACGGTCATCAAGGATGGCTGGTTCGGTGACACCAGTCGCATGTACTACGTCGGCGCCGTCCCGCCCCACGCCCGGCGCCTGAGCGAATGCGCCTACGAGAGCATGGTCCGCGGCATACGCGTGGTCCGACCCGGGGCCACTCTGGGCGATATCGGTCACGCCATTCAGGAATATGTGGAGGGTCAGCACTATTCGGTGGTGCAGGAATACTGCGGCCACGGGATCGGCTCCAGCTTCCATGAAGACCCCCAGGTGCTGCACTATGGAAAACCCGGAACCGGTGTCGAACTCAGACCCGGCATGACCTTCACCATCGAACCCATGGTCAATCAGGGCAAACGACACGCCAAGGTCCTTGCCGACGGCTGGACGGTCGTCACCCGGGACCGCTCCCTGTCGGCGCAGTGGGAACATACGGTGCTGGTCACCGAGGACGGCTTCGAACTGCTGACGCTCAGCGACGGGCAGACACTCTAGTGACCTGCCACCCCGGATGCGTGCTTGCCGGCGTTCCCTGCCCGTGCACTGGAGCCGCACACGCAGGCTTCCGGCCTGCGCTGCCCCAACCCGATAGCCGTCACCCATGATCGCACTGGCAGACACCCGACTTCCGGATTCCGCACCCTGGGTACAGATCGACCTGCCCACGGTCAGCTCCCGCATCATCAGCGACATCGACCGGCTGCTGACCGAAGGCGAGCACTCTCCGGGCACCCTGAGGCAGGCCCTGCAGACGGGCAGCGAGGCCATTCATCAGCAATTTCAGGAAGGCGCCAGAGCATCCTGCCTGCTGGCCCTGCGCACAGCCGTCATCGATCATATCCTGAAGCACCTGTGGCAACGCAAGGCAGACAGCCTGAACGGGCTGGCGCTGGTCGCCGTAGGTGGTTATGGTCGGGGCGAATTGCACCCCTGCTCGGATATCGACATTGCCATCCTGCTGCCCGAGCCCGGCAGCCAGAACGCCGACTCGACCCTCGACGCCGACCTGAGTGAATGGATCACGGCCTTGTGGGATCTGAATCTGGATATCGGTCACAGCGTGCGCACCGTTGCCGATTGCGAACGCGAAGCGGGCAATGACATCACCATCATCACCAATCTGATGGAAGCCCGATTGCTGTGCGGTAGCGAAACCCTGTTCCAGCAGATGCAGCAGATCATCCAGCCGATGCACATGTGGAATTCCGCCGAATTCTTCGCCGCCAAGGTCGCCGAACAGGACGACCGGCACCGCCGCTTTCAGACCAATGCCTATCGTCTGGAACCGAATATCAAGGAGAGCCAGGGCGGCTTGCGCGACTTCCAGACCATTGCCTGGGTCTGTCAGCGCCAGTTCGGCACGGCCGGATTGAGCGCCCTGGTCACGCACAACCTGCTCGAACCGCAGGAGTTGGTGTCCCTGCGTGAAGGACTGGAACTGCTGTGGCGCATCCGTTATCTGCTGCACCACGTTACCGGCCGCCGCGAGGATCGCCTGCTGTTCGACTACCAGAAGGATATCGCCCATGCCTTCGGCTATACCGATGACACGGACAATCGCTCCATCGAACAGCTGATGCAGCGCTTCTACCGCTCGGTCATGTCGTTGCAGCGGCTCAATGAAATCCTGTTGCAGGGCATCGGCGGCATCATCAGCGGCGTGACCGCGGCCTCGGAGATCCAGCCGATCAACTCGCGCTTCCAGTTGCGCAACGGCTTTCTGGAAGTCACCAATGATGATGTCTTCATGCATTATCCGCCAGCGCTGCTTGAACTGTTCCTGGTATTCAGCAACACGCCGGATGCCGTCAATGTGCGTTCCAACACGGTTCGACTCATCCGTGCCAATCTGCCACTGATCAACCATCGCTTCCGCAGCGATCCGGCGGTGCGCAATCTGTTTCTGCAGATCTTCTGCAATCCCCACAAACTCACGCGCACCGTCAGGCTGATGAATCGCTACGGTGTGATGGCAGCCTACCTGCCCGCTTTCGACCAGATCGTTGGCAGAATGCAATATGACCTCTTCCACATCTATACCGTGGATGAGCACACCATCGGCGTGATACGCAATCTGCGCAGAATGATGCTGCCGCAATTTGCCGACGAACTGCCACACGGCAGCAGCGTGGCCAGCAATATCACCAAGCCGCACATCCTGTATCTCTCAGGCCTGTTTCACGACATCGCCAAGGGACGCGGGGGCGATCACAGCATCCTGGGCGCCGAGGATGCCCGTGAATTTGGTCGCAACCACGGACTGCCCAAGGCCGATGTCGAGCTGCTCGACTGGACCGTCAGAAATCACCTGCTGATGTCCATGACGGCCCAACGCCGTGACATCGACGACCCCAACGAACAACTGGAGTTTGCCCGCAGCTGCGGCAGTATCGAGCGACTCAACCACCTGTACCTGCTGACCATTTCGGACATCCGTGCCACCAATCCCGAGCTGTGGAACTCCTTCAAGCAGAGTCTGCTGCAATCCCTGTATCGCCATGCCTTGCTGATTCTGCAGCGTGGTCTGGATAATCCGCTCGATGTCGAGGATGTCATCAACCGGCGCCAGGGGCACACCCGCACCCTGCTCGACGAATCGCTGGAGAACGACCCCCGTGTCGACAAGCTGTGGTCCACCCTGGGAGACGACTACTTTCGCCAGTACCAGGCAGTGGAAATCGCCCGACACACGGAAATCCTGCTGGCCAATGAAGACACCCCCGGCCCGCTGGTGTCGCTGCGCTATTCCGTCTCGCGCGGCTCGACCGAGATTCTCATCTACACACCCGATGACAAGGCGCTGTTTGCCCTGATCACGGCAGTCATGGAACGCCTGCAACTGAACATCCTGTCAGCCACCATCAACACGACGGCTGGTGGCTTCGCCCTCGACACCTTTCATGTACTCGATTCCAACCATATGCCGATCGAGGACATGAACCGCATCGACGAAATTCGCCAGACACTGACCTACGAACTGGGCGTGCCCAGGGACCTGCCCTCGCTCAGCGAACAACGCCCCGCCAGACGGCTGCGCTATTTTTCCATTTCCACCCAGGTGGAGTTCTCCAACGACGAAGCAGGCTTTACCGAAGTACACATCACTGCCGCTGACCGACCGGGCATTCTGTCGGGTATCGGCAAGGTGCTGCTGGGAGCTCATTTCAATGTACATGCCGCGCGCATTGCAACGCTGGGCGAGCGCATTGACGATGTCTTCCTGCTGTCCAATCAGGCAGGCCTGCCGCTGAGCGAGCGTGAACAGGAGACGGTTCGCGAGCTGCTCAAGCAGGAACTGTAGCGGCGCAGTCCGCCACCCTCAAACAAGGAAACCCTCGAGTGACAACCACGTACAGCGATACCATCGAGCTACTTGTCAATCTGGTGCAACGAGACTCCGTCACACCGGAGGACAAGGGCTGCCAGAGCATGCTGGGAGAACGCCTCGAACGCATCGGCTTCACGCTCGAATCCATACCCTCCGGTGGGGTAAGCAATCTGTGGGCACGCCTGGGCACGGAGGCTCCCCTGTTTGCCTTTGCCGGTCATACGGATGTGGTACCCACGGGTGAAGTGCAAGACTGGTCGTCGCCACCCTTTGCAGCACATATTGTCGACGATCATCTGATCGGGCGTGGCGCGGCAGACATGAAAGGCGGCGTGGCTGCCATGATCACAGCAATCGAACGCTTCGTTGGCGCTGGCGCGCTGAAGAACGGCTCCATTGCCGTTCTACTCACCAGCGACGAGGAAGGCCCAGCCACCGATGGCACCTGCAAGGTCATCGAGGCTCTGGAGGCGCGCCAGGAAAAAATCGATTACTGCATTGTCGGTGAGCCCACCAGCGACCAGCAACTTGGCGACATCATCCGCCATGGCAGACGCGGATCACTGGGCGCGACCCTGCTGATTCGTGGCAAGCAGGGACACGTCGCCTACCCTCAACTGGCGGACAATCCGGTGCATCGAGCATTGCCTGCTCTGGCAGAACTCACGGCCATCGAATGGGATCAGGGAAACGCCCATTTTCCGCCAACGACACTGCAGATCTCGAACATCCATGCCGGTACCGGTGCCACCAATGTGATTCCCGGCCAACTTGTCGTGGAGTTCAATCTGCGCTACAGCCCGGAAACCAGCATTGCGACAATCCAGCAGACAGTCGATGAACTATGCAGCCGGCATCAGCTGCAGTCGGAGCTGACATGGAAAGACAGCGCCAGACCGTTCATCACCTCGCCGGGCACACTGACCGATGCCGTACAGAAAGCCATCAGCGATGAAGCCGGTATCAGTGCAACTCTGGATACCGGCGGTGGAACCTCGGACGGTCGCTTCATTGCACCCACGGGAGCGCAAGTGATCGAGTTCGGACCAATCAATGCGACCATCCACCAGGTGGATGAGCGTGTATCCTGCAGTGACATCGACGCCTTGTCGCGTATCTACGAGTCAACGCTGCAACAACTACTGGGTTAACGGAAAAGGAGTGACACTATGGGCATGCTAGACGGCAAGCGATTCATCATTTTCGGGGTGGCCAGCAAACGCTCCATCGCATGGGGTATCGCCGAAGCGATGCATCGGGAAGGTGCGGAGCTGGCGTTCACCTACCAGAACGACAGGCTCAAGGATCGGGTCGTCGATATGGCGGCAGCCTGTGATTCCAAGCTCGTGTTTCCCTGTGATGTAGCAGAAGACGAGCAGATCGACGGCTTGATGGACTCAGTCAAGAACGAATGGGCGGACGGATTCGATGGTCTGGTACATGCCGTGGCCTTTGCACCACGAGAAGCACTGGATGGCGACTTTCTGGAATCCGTGACCAGAGAATCCTTCCGCATTGCACACGATGTCAGCTCGTACAGCTTTGCCGCAGTTGCCAAGGCGGCCAGACCCCACTTGCGTAAAGGTGGCTCACTGATCACCCTGTCCTATCTGGGTGCGGTCAGAGCCATGCCGAACTACAACGTCATGGGATTGGCCAAGGCGTCACTGGAAGCCAATACCCGCTTCATGGCCTCCTCACTCGGACCGGAAGGCATTCGCGTCAATGCCATCTCGGCAGGTCCCATCAAGACACTGGCAGCGGCCGGCATCGGTGACTTCAAGAAACTGCTCGGCCACGTCTCCTCGGTTTCACCCATGCGTGAGAACACCACCATCGAACAGGTAGGTGACACCGCCGCGTTTCTGGCGTCCTCCATGGCAGGCGGCATTACCGGCCAGGTCATCTATGTGGACGGTGGCTTCAACATCGTGTCAATGCCCGACCTGAGCTAGGTTCGGAAAAGCAGCACGTCTCTGCCGTCGCTACGCATCCGGCGTTCGGGTTCAACGCGCAGAGACCTGCAGGCAGACGTGGCCGGCTTCGGCCTGTGCAGCTTCATCTGAAGCTGCATCAAGCGGCCGGCCCTACCTCGGCAAAGCCCTACCTCGGCAAAGCCCTACCTCGCGAAGCCCTACCTCGGCAAAGCCCTACCTCGCGCCCCCCCTCACCAGCCCTGAAGTCACCGGATCCGACCTTGCCGGTATTTCAGGTGCGCTGTTGTTTCAGCAAATCGCGGATTTCAGTCAGCAGCTGCACGTCGACAGGTGCTTCTTTCGGCTCGTCCACCTTTTCTTCTTCGACACTCCTTTTCATCCTGTTGATTGTCTTGAGGATCATGAAGATCACGAAGGCAATGATGAGAAAGTCGATCAAGGCCTGAATAAAGGCCCCATAAGCGATGGCCGCATCTCCTACGGTAATCGAGAGCTGACTGAAATCGACTCCACCCATGAAAATGCCGATGATCGGCATCAAAATGCTCTCCACGAGCGTGCCCACCATTTCGCTGACCGCAGCCCCGATGATGATACCGACCGCCATGTCGATGAGACTGCCTTTCATGGCAAATTCCCTGAATTCCCGAATAATGCTCACGCCTGTGCCTCCTGGAGTATGCTGTAACAGTAACTGACGACCATTGAATCATGGAGTAACAATGGCCGATATATCTTGTGTTCCTGCATCGGATAACATCCGAAGAAGCCGTTGCAATGGCAGGAAAACATGCCACTGCAGTACTGCTCATGGAACTGACCTATCAACGACTACACGTTATCATTCGGCTGCCACCGACACTCGGACATCATGATGAACACACGAGATGAGTTGGATCCCGAATTCGTAAGATCCGTTGTTTCTCACATGAACAAGGATCATGCGGACTCCTGCCTGTTCATGGTCAAGGCTTTTTCCGACCAGACGTCGGCTCAACGCGCCAAGCTGACCAACCTGGACCGAAACAGTCTGTATTTTTCCGTGGAGAATCCGGCGACAGACGACGCACGAGAGCCTTCTGCACCCGTGGATGTCAGAATCGATTTCTCCACACCCCTGCGCAATGAATTGCAGATACGCGGCGCGCTGATCAGCATGGCCAGCCATGCCCGCCAGATACTGTCAGCTGAATTACGCAAGAAAGACTGAATCTGAAAAGCAGAACGGGCTCACCTGCCAAGGCAGGTGAGCCCGTCGCTGCACCACTATTCAGCTTGCGCTATCAGGGAGAGGCCGTCGAATTGATTTCGACATCTGCGGACTCCCGCAGGCTCTCCAGCAACGCTTCGAATTCAGTACCACCCAGCTGCGGATTGGCACCTGCGGAGACTGCGGCAGGGTCTGCGCTGGCAGGATCTGTCGATTCAGTGACCTCAGCTTCCGAAACATCGATGGCAGCGAGACGCAGAGCCAGCAGATCACCGTTGTTCATCTGCACCTTCTCTGTCACTACCGTCTCGCCATCGGGGTGTGGCAAGGCAAACACACGAGTCACGACACGAGCGTCCAGTTCGGTAGATTGACGCTCCAGCACGACACCTTCCAGAGCCGACGCAAACTCATCCCCTTCGGCAATGGCCGCTGGAGCTTCACCGGCTGCCAGTTTCTCGAGCGCAGACTCCTGACGCGACGTCAGCATTTCGTTGGCGCGTTCGTTCTTGAGTTCCTCGGTGACCTGATCACGCACATCTTCCAGGGTCTTGTCTCGCTCCCCTTCATGTTCCAGTACACGCAGTACCACCACATGCCTGTCGCCGACTTCGATGATCTCCGAGTTCAGCTGCTCGTCCAGCAATTCCGGACCGAAAGCGGCAGACATGACACGGGGGTTGGAAAGCACAGGCCCGGAATCGGTTTCGCTATCGAGCCAGTCGGATGTCTTGAGCTCCAGGCCAGATACCTCACTGGCAGGCTCCAGAGAATCCGGATTGTCAAACGCCTGCTCCGACACGATCTCGCGGAGATCGAAGAATTCACGATCAGCCTCGTCCTGCTGCATGTCGGCAATGATCTCGTCCTTGACCTCCTCGAATGACTTGCCGGACTCCGGCGTCACATCATCCAGACGAATCAGGTGTACACCGAACTGACTGACCACGGGCTCTGACAGATCGCCTGCTTCATTCAAGGCGAAAACGGCTTCTTCAAACGCGGGATCCATACCGCCGGGAGCAATGACCCCCAGACTGCCGCCAAGCTCTGCAGTACCGATATCATCCGAGAACTCCCGGGCCAGATCGGCAAATGACTCTCCAGCTTCAACGCGCTGCCTGATGTCCGACAGCCTGGCAATCAATTCGTCTTCGTCACCTTGATCATTACTGAGCAGGATGTGCGATACCTCACGCTGCTCCGCCCGAATGAAATTGCCTCGATTGTCGTTATAGAAGGTCTCTGCCTGCTCTTCACTGATCTCGATATTGGCAGCGATGGTAGAGCTTTCGATCTCGATATAGCGAACCTTGACTCGCTCCGGAAACTTGTAGTTGTCCTTGTTTTCATCGAAGTAGGCAACGATCTCGTCTTCTGTCACGTCCACCGTCTCGGCAGCCTTGGCTGCATCGAATCTGACCGCATCGATGGTACGGGTCTGACGCGCCAGGGCAGACAGGCGTTCGGCTTCGGAGGGCAAGGTGAAACTGGTATCGCTGATGCCAGTTCTGAATTGATTCATGGCGGTATCGTCGCGAAAACTCTGCTCGAAAGCGGCTACCGACATGCCTGAAGCCCTCAACTGGTTCTGGTAGGTTTCACTATCGAATTGTCCATCGACCTGAAATGCCGGCAGATTCCGTATCGCCCTGCCCAGTGTGGAATCACCCACCGCAAACTTCTGTCTGGCCACTTCACTTTCGAGAACCTGCTGCGTAATCAGCTGTTGCAGAGCCTGCTCTCGAAGCAGCGACTCATTGGCAAAGGCTTCCGGCAACTGCCCACCGAACATTCTCGCCAGCTGCTGACGCTGTTGCTGATAGGCCCTTTCCAGTTGCAGCTGATCGATGGCCTGACCGTTGACTTCAGCTACGGGTGGTACAGATCCGCCACTGAGATAGGAACCGATTCCGACCAGAGCAAACGGGATGATGATGATCGTGATCAAGGTGTACTTGATGGGCTTGGAGTTTCTGACCGTCTCTCGGAGATCCAATAACATGATGAATGCAGTGCCTTGTTGATCAATAACCTGTCTTGCCCGTGCGTATCGATCTTCGATTCGCATGGCCCAAAAAAAAAGGGTGCCGAAGCACCCTTTTTAGTCTCTATCCGAAAATCCCGGTAGAGGATCGTTACTGTCAGCTCATCGCTGGCTCTGACAGTAACTCTGGTGTTGGCGGAGCGGACGGGACTCGAACCCGCGACCCCCGGCGTGACAGGCCGGTATTCTAACCAACTGAACTACCGCTCCAAAAATGGTGGGTGCTGACGGGATCGAACCGCCGACCCTCGCCTTGTAAGGGCGATGCTCTACCAGCTGAGCTAAGCACCCAAGCGTCTTAGTTTACAGCATCTTTCAAAGCTTTGCCAGCTTTAAAACTAGGAACATTTGATGCTGCAATCTGAAGAGGCTCACCTGTACGTGGGTTACGGCCAGTGCGAGCTTCACGTTTACGAACAAGGAATGTGCCAAAACCAACGAGAGTAACTGCGTCTCCTTGCTTCATGGCATCGGTTACTGCGTCCAATACTGCGTCGACCGCATTGGCTGCATCTGCCTTTGACATATCGCCCTTTGCGGCAACCGCATCAACAAACTCACCTTTATTCATAAACCGACTTCCCCGTTTGTACTGTTATTTGAACGCCAGTTTCTCATGACGCTGGTGAATACCCAAAAGCAATGTGCGAATCATACGCGAAAATAACTGAAAAACCCACCAACCACGCGGGTTTCAGCATAATCAAATAACTCTTGAAGAATCGCAACTCACCGGATCAGAGAATCTTTGTCCGTGGCCGTTCAACAAGGAGAATAGTATCCGAATTAATCGGGAAAGTGTGCAGGAACAATTGTGAAATAAATGACACACAATTAGTGAAACCGACCTGTTTACAAACAGGTCGGTTTCAGACTTGTAAAAAGCCCTTCGATCAGTGAGTCCTGACCTCTCCTGCAGCACCGCCCTGAAGCTCATCCTTGCCGGACACCGGGTCGGCAAGCTTCTCACCATCGGGCCCGGGTGAACTGGCCAATGCAACAGCCAGCACTTCATCAATCCACTGCACGGGGCGTATATCCAGACCAGATTTTATCTCGTCCGGAATCTCGGACAGATCCTTCTCGTTCTCGATCGGAATCAGGACCGTATCGATTCCACCACGTTGTGCGGCCAGCAGTTTTTCCTTCAGACCGCCAATCGGAAGCACTTCACCCCGCAGGGTGATCTCACCGGTCATTGCAACATTGGCACGCACCGGTACATCCGTCAGGCAGGATACGATAGCGGTACACATGCCAACACCGGCACTTGGACCATCTTTGGGAGTCGCCCCCTCAGGCACGTGCAGATGTATGTCCAGCTTTTCATGAAAATCCGCATCGATACCCAGTGACTGGGCCCGACTGCGAACCACCATCATGGCCGCCTGGATGGACTCCTGCATGACATCGCCCAACTGCCCTGTCGAACTCAGTTTGCCCTTGCCCGGCACCACCGTGGACTCGATCGTCAGTAGCTCGCCGCCGACAGAGGTCCAGGCCAGACCGGTCACCTGACCCACCTGATTCTCCTTCTCTGCCCGGCCATGACGAAAACGGGGAACACCCAGGTAATCACCAATGTTGTCGGCGGTGACTGCCACAGGCTCGTGACTGCTCGCTTCCTCACCCTTCTCCTTCAGCTCGAGTTCCAGTTCCATGACTTCTCTGACGACCTTGCGACAGATCTTGGCCACTTCACGCTCGAGATTACGGACACCGGCTTCGCGGGTATAGCTGCGAATGATTGCCATGATGGCATCATCACTGACGGACAGCTCGGACACCTTCAAGCCGTTGTCTTCCATCTTGCGTGGCAGCAGATAGCGCTCGGCAATGTTGGCCTTCTCCATTTCCGTATAACCGGGAATGCGAATGACCTCCATACGATCGAGCAGTGGCTCAGGAATGTTCATCGTATTGGCCGTTGCCACGAACATCACATCCGACAGGTCGTATTCCACTTCGAGGTAATGATCGGTAAAGGTATGGTTCTGCTCCGGATCCAGCACTTCCAGCAAGGCAGATGATGGATCACCACGAAAGTCCGTCGACATCTTGTCGATCTCATCCAGAAGAATGAGCGGGTTGCGACGCTTCACCTTCGCCAGGTTCTGCACGATCTTGCCCGGCATGGAACCGATATAGGTACGTCGATGACCGCGGATCTCCGCCTCGTCCCTGACCCCACCCAAAGCCATGCGGCTGAATCGACGACCCGTGGCACGAGCGATCGATTTCCCCAGTGAGGTCTTGCCCACACCAGGAGGTCCGACCAGACACAGAATGGGACCCTTGGCATGCCCGACTCTTTGCTGGACCGCCAGGTATTCCAGGATGCGTTCCTTGACCTTCTCCAGGCCATAGTGATCGTGCTCGAGCGTCTGCTCTGCCTGCTTGAGCGTATTCTTGAGCTTCGATTTCTTCTTCCAGGGCAGGCTTACCAGCGTATCGATGTAGTTACGCACTACAGTCGCTTCAGCCGACATCGGCGACATCATCTTCAGCTTGTTGAGTTCTGCCGTTGCCTTCTTGCGCGCCTCTTTCGACAAACCGCCTTCGGCAATCTTGCGCGTCAGTTCATCCGTCTCATTGGGCACATCATCCATCTCGCCCAGTTCCTTCTGGATGGCTTTCATCTGCTCGTTGAGATAGTACTCGCGCTGGCTCTTTTCCATCTGCTGCTTGACGCGACCGCGAATGCGCTTCTCGACCTGCAACATGTCCAACTCCGACTCCATGAGCTTCAACAGATGTTCCAGTCGTTCAGCCGGAGAAAACAGTTCCAGAATGGCCTGCTTTTCCTCGACTCGCAGAGACATCTGCGCTGCAATCATGTCGGCCAGCCGATCGGCATCGTTGACACCGGACAGCGAACTGAGTATTTCCGGAGGCACTTTCTTGTTCATCTTGACGTACTGATCGAACATGTTCGTGACCGAACGAACCAGTACATCGAGTTCCTTCTCATCGGCCTCGCTACCAGCCTCCGCTTCAGGTGCCGGAGGGAAGCTGTAATCGGCGGTGAAATAGCCTTTTTCTGCCGTGCTGACGTGATCGATCAGCGCACGCTGAACACCTTCCACCAGCACCTTGATGGTACCGTCGGGCAATTTCAGCAATTGCAGAATGGTGGCAATCGTGCCCACGCGGTGAATGTCGTCGTCAGTGGGCTCATCCACCGCTGCACTGGTCTGGGCAGCAAGCATGATGCGCTTGTCGGCCGACATGGCCGCATCCAGCGCATCAATGGACTTTTCACGTCCGACGAACAGAGGGATGACCATATGCGGATAGACCACGACATCACGCAATGGCAGGACCGGCAGCTGTGCAGGCTCGGTCGGTACTTCTTCAATGATTTCGGTATCAGTCACGGGGCTGAGCTCTCCTGTGTGAGGCTGACTTGTATAAGTCGAGCATACACGACAAGGTGAGACCCGCTTCGGAAAAATCAAGCGTGGAAACCCCGTGTAATCAGCCCTGTCGGGGAGTTTGCCGATAATTCGACTACCGGGGAATGACCCGGAGAAACGGCACCCTCAGATGTGCGAAAAGCCCCTTGCGGGGCTTTTCTTGAAGCAATATTGCCAGGCTTTCAGTCTCGCCTGCTCAGACAAGCGGACGTGAGCGGCTGACCGCCATCGACATCGATCCGCGATGTCGACAGCCCTGCCTGCCCGTCAGTCGTCAGAGGCTGCGCGCTTGTATTTCTCTTCTTCCATGACCTTTTCCTGCCCTTCGAGCAACAGATAGGGTTTGGCTTCGCCACGAACCACGGCAGCATCGAGAATGACCTTCTTGACGTTCTCGATACGTGGCAGCTCGTACATGGTATCGAGCAATACATTCTCCAGAATCGTTCTCAGACCACGAGCGCCGGTCTTGCGCTCCAGGGAGTTGCGGGCCACTTCGTACAGGGCATCCTTGCGGAATTCGATATCCACCTCTTCCATGGCCAGAAGCTTCTGGTACTGCTTGGTGATGGCATTCTTCGGCTCGACCAGGATACGCACCAGAGCTTCTTCGTCGAGTTCTTCCAGAGTGGCAACAACCGGCAGACGACCCACGAATTCCGGAATCAATCCGAAGCTGATCAGATCCTGAGCTTCGCAATCCATCAGCAGCTTGCCGATGTGATCATGACTTTCCTTGGATTTGACCTCGGCAGCGAAGCCGATTCCACCCTTGTCACTGCGCTTCTGGATGATCTTTTCCAGACCGGCAAATGCACCACCGCAGATGAACAGGATGTTGGACGTATCAACCTGCAGGAATTCCTGCTGCGGATGCTTGCGACCGCCTTGTGGCGGTACTGACGCAATCGTGCCCTCGATCAGTTTCAGCAGTGCCTGCTGCACACCTTCACCCGATACATCACGGGTAATGGAAGGGTTATCCGACTTGCGGGAGATCTTGTCGATCTCATCGATGTAGACAATGCCCGTCTGCGCCTTCTCGACATCGTAGTCGCATTTCTGCAGCAGTTTCTGAATGATGTTCTCGACATCCTCACCCACGTAACCGGCTTCGGTCAGTGTGGTGGCGTCGGCTATCGTGAACGGCACGTTCAATGTTCTTGCCAGCGTTTCTGCCAAGAGGGTCTTGCCCGAACCGGTTGGACCAATCAGCAGAATGTTGCTTTTCGCAAGCTCGACATCGCCCTTCTTGTCCTTGTACTCGAGACGCTTGTAGTGGTTGTACACCGCTACGGACAGGATTCGCTTGGCCTTGGCCTGGCCGATCACATACTGATCCAGCAGCTCGTTGATCTCATGCGGCTTGGGCAGTGAACTTTCCTCGTCACTTGCCTGCTCCTGCATCTCTTCGGTAATGATGTCATTACACAGATCGACGCATTCGTCGCAGATGAAGACCGACGGGCCCGCAATCAGCTTGCGAACTTCATGCTGGCTCTTACCGCAAAAAGAGCAGTACAGCAGTTTGCCGTCGTCTTTCTTGTCTTCCTGATCACTCATGTTTTTACAAACCTCTGGCTTTGCACCACATTGCCGTGTTTCCCGCGAACATTCAAGCACTCTTCCGGCACTTGAATCAGGGTTGTTGTGCAGATCACAGTCGCGATCAGGGAGGATCGCGACATGAGATCTAGCTCAAGTTTACGCCGGTCTAGCTCTCAGGAGTAGAAGAGTCTCCACTTGAGGCTACATTGACTTCTTCATCACGCGTCTGAACGATTCGATCCACCAATCCGTACGCTACGGCGTCTTCGGCTGTCAAGAAATTGTCACGCTCGGTATCGTCTTTCACTTTCTCGACGGTCTGTCCGGTGTGCTTGGCCATCAATTTGTTCATTCTGTCCTTTATCGACAGAATCTCTCTCGCATGAATATCAATATCCGTGGCCTGCCCCTGAAAACCTGCCGAAGGCTGGTGAATCATGACACGTGAGTTGGGCAGTACGAACCGCTTGCCCTTCTGCCCGGCTGTCAGCAGAAAGGCTCCCATACTGGCTGCCTGGCCGATGCACAGTGTGCTGACGTTCGGCTTGATGAACTGCATGGTGTCATAGATGGCCATGCCAGCAGTCACGGAGCCGCCGGGCGAATTGATATACAGAGAGATGTCCTTGTCAGGGTTATCCGACTCGAGGAACAACAGCTGAGCGACGATCAGATTGGCCATGTAGTCTTCTACCTGACCAACCATGAAGATCACGCGCTCCTTGAGCAGACGGGAGTAGATGTCGTACGCACGCTCACCGCGCGACGACTGCTCCACAACCATCGGTACAAGACCGCCGGCAGCATTCGGGCTGGCCGGAGCCGAAAACCCGTGATTACCGGACAGTGAGCTGTTGAAACCCCAAGTAGGACCTGAATTCATCGTTAGCTGTTCTCGCTATCAGCCGGAGCTTCTGGCTCCGACGGGTTCATGATGTCTTTGAATGTAGTTGGTTCATCGACAACTGTTGCAGCTTCAAGGACAGCGGATGTTACAGCTTCCTCAAGTACCAGGCCTTCGATGTTCTTCAACATCTCCTGGTTGCCGTAATAGTAGTCTATGACTTGTTGGGGATCCTGATAGGAAGATGCAAGTTCCTCGATCTGTTTTCGTACCGCTGCCGCATCGGCCTTGATTTCCTTCTGCTGGATGATTTCACCAACCACCAGTCCCAGTTGAACCCGGCGAGTCGCCTGCTCGGAGAACAGCTCGTCGGCCAGCATGGAAGAATCGGAATCCGCTGGCATCTGTTGCATGAGTTGTTCCCGCTGGCGTTTGATTTCTTCCGCGACCAGCGCACCCGGGACATCAATGGGGTTGAGCTTGACCAGTCCATCCATGACCTGTGTCTTCACCTGAGACTCGACACGCTGCTTCAGTTCGCGCTCCATGTTCTTGCGAATATCCGCGCGCAGACTCTCCAGAGTGCCATCCTCGATACCGAAGCTCTTGATCATTTCTTCGTCAAATTCGGGCAGTTTCGATTCCTTGACTTCGTGCACCTTGATATCGAATTCGGTTTCCTTGCCTGCCAGGTGCTCTGCCTGATATTCCTCTGGAAACGTGACTGTAATGGTTTTCTCGTCGCCGGCCTTCAAGCCCAGAAGCTGCGATTCGAAACCGGGAATCATGGCATTGCTACCCAGAACCAGAGGTGCTTTCTCGGCTTTGCCGCCATCGAATTCCTCACCGTCCATGCGGCCGACGAAATCGATCACGATCTGGTCGTCGTTGGCTGACTCACGCTCTACGGCAACGTATTCGGTGCGCTGCTTGCGCAGGTTTTCCAGCATCTCATCGACATCGCTTTCCTCGATGGTTACAAGCGGACGCGTTACGGTAATGCTGTCATCGAAAACCGGTTCGAATTCCGGATAGACCTCGAAGGTGGCCACAAACCGGAAACCGGCATCATCGTCATCTTCCGAAGCCGGAGCAGGCACGATATCCGGCTGACCGGCCGGACGCAGGTTTTCCTGTTGCACTGCATCGAAATAGGAGCGATTGATCATCGACCCCAGCACTTCGCCACGAACTTGTGGTTCGTAGCGCTTCTTGACGACTTTGAACGGTACCTTGCCCGGGCGAAAACCATTCATGCGTGTGGTTTTGCTCAGACTCTGGAGACGTTCCAGTACAGCGCTGTCGATGTCCTCGGAAGGCAGCGCTACGGTCATGCGGCGCTCAAGGCCTTGGGTGGTTTCAACGGATACTTGCATGCTTGCCTCTAGTGACCACGATGAGTGCCGCGGCCGCTCAGGAGCCGAACAGGGCCTGTCATCCGACGGTCAGGTGATGTGTCGCGCACGACACGAAAACTGGTGCGAAAGGGGAGACTCGAACTCCCACGTCAAAGACACTGGTACCTAAAACCAGCGCGTCTACCAATTCCGCCACTCTCGCAGAGTATTACTGTCAGCCGTCAATTATAACGAAAAATTCGGCAAGGATGCCGATACGTTACGCATGGATGAGGGATAAGGTGGGGTGAACGACGGGATTCGAACCCGCGACCACAGGAATCACAATCCTGCGCTCTACCAACTGAGCTACGCTCACCACAAGTACTGCCCGTCAAATTGCCAAAGCAAGGCTGGTTCAGCTTTACGGACCCTACGGCAAAGAAATGGTGCGCCCGGCAGGATTCGAACCTGCTACCCTCGGCTTAGAAGGCCGATGCTCTATCCACATGAGCTACGGGCGCTCTGCCGATAACCGGGCCGATAAACTGAATAAAGAAAAAGTGGTCGGGGTAGCAGGATTCGAACCTACGACCCTCTGCTCCCAAAGCAGATGCGCTACCAGGCTGCGCTATACCCCGAACTTCGTCTCTGTCAGCCGCACAATAATAACTACTGCATTTACAGGAGTCAACCGGTACGGAACGATTTCATGACAACTTTTTTGCGTGGTCGATCAATTTGCCGGTGTTGTTCCGAGTCGGTCGTGTGCGGAACTGCCACACGACCGGAGTACGGAATCGTATTCAGTCGACTTCATCCAGCCAGGTCATCTGGATGGCTTCCAGAATGCCTTCACTGGATTTCTCCGGATCATCATCGAACCCGTCGAGTGCCAGCACCCAGGCGTGCAGATCGGTGAATCGCACGTATTGCGGATCGACATCGGGGTGAGCTTCGCACAGCTCGATGGCAATTTCTCTGGTGTCAGACCATTTCATCAGTGAGGTGCCTCGGAAACCATGTTGATGGTGTACTTCGGAATCTCGATGACCAGGTCATCATCGGCAACGATGGCCTGGCAGCTGAGACGTGAATCGGGGTCGAGACCCCAGGCCTTGTCGAGATAATCCTCTTCCAGCTCATCCGCCTCTTCCAGACTTTCACTGCCGGTGCGCACATGCACATGGCATGTCGTGCAGGCACAGGATTTCTCGCAGGCATGCTCGATCGGCACACCGTTCTTCAGCATGGCATCGCAAATGGAAATACCCGGATCCACTTCGAATTCTGCACCCTCTGGACAGATTTCCGGATGCGGTTTGATCGTTACGGTTGGCATGACGCCTTGAACTCCTGTCTGATGTTTGTAGTTGGTTTCGTTCGACCCGCTGGCGAGCGTGCGAAGCGGCCTCAGGAATCCGAAGCGCAAGCCTCGTGCTTTGCCTTGCCGACGGCCGAGTCGATGTCATCCAGCCCCTGCCCTGACATCATCTGTCGGACACTGGCATTCATGCGTCTTTCGACATACTCGGCGCTGCCTTGTTCCAGCGCCAGGACTGCCTGCTTGATGACTTCGCGCTCTGTGCTGCTGTCGACAACCTGCTTCAGGCTGCTGATCAGCGCGCCAATGGCAGCACGCTCACCCGCATCCAGGTGCTCGTCACCGTCGGATTGCAACGCAGCCTCGATGGCTTCCAGTACACGAGCAGCCTCGACCTTCTGTTCCTGCAAGGCACGCTTCTGCATGTCTTCACTGGCATGATCCATGGACTCTCGCAACATGGTTTCGATCTCACCGTCCGACAGTCCATAGGAAGGCTTGACGTCGACGCTGGCCACCACGCCACTTTCGCGCTCCAGGGCACTGACCGTCAGCAGCCCATCGGCGTCCACCTGAAACAGCACCTGAATGCGCGCGGCACCGGCCACCCGAGACGGGATACCATTGAGCTCGAAGCGGGCCAGTGACCGGCAATCATCGACCAGCTCGCGCTCACCCTGCACCACATGCAGTGCCATCGCGGTCTGACCGTCCTTGTATGTGGTGAACTCCTGTCCCCGGGCAATCGGGATGGTGGTATTGCGCGGAATCACCTTTTCCACCAGACCGCCCATGATCTCGAGACCGAGTGACAGTGGCGTCACGTCCAGCAGCAGCAGATCACTGTCCGGCTTGTTGCCTGCCAGCACATCGGCCTGAATGGCGGCGCCAATGGCCACGACTTCATCCGGGTCGATGGATGTCAGCACCGGTCTGCCGAAGAATTCGCTGACCTTGTCGCGCACCAGGGGCACCCTTGTCGAGCCTCCGACCATGACCACGGCCGTTACCTGATCACGTTCGACATCGGCATCGCGCAGCACCTGACGGCAAGGCTTCAGAGTGGCGGCCACCAGCGGCATCACCAGCTCGTCGAAGCTCTCTCTTGTCAGCTCGGTTCGCACCTCATGGCCGGCGCGATCACCCCATTCGACCGACACCGACGCGGATGCAGACAGGGCCTCCTTCAGGCCACGTGCATAACGCTTGGTATCGGATTCCAGTTGCGAATCGGCCAGTGAATCGATACCGGCCTGATCCATCAGCCACTGAACCAGGGCGTTGTCGATGTCGTCTCCGCCCAATGCCGTGTTGCCAGCCGTGGCAAGCACTTCGAAAATCCCCTGCTGCATCTTCAGCAGAGAAATATCAAAGGTGCCACCACCCAGATCGTAGATGGCGACGATGCCGCCCTCTTCGTTATCCAGACCGTAGGCGACTGCCGCCGCAGTCGGCTCATTGAGCAGGCGCAATACCTGCAGACCCGCCAGCGACGCTGCATCCTTGGTGGCCTGACGCTGAGCATCATCAAAATAGGCCGGCACGGTCACCACAGCGCCGGCCAGCTCGCCACCGAGTGTCTGCTCGGCGGTCTGCTTCAATTCATGCAGGATTGCCGCGGACACGTCGATGGATGTCTTGTTGCCATCATGAGTCACGAAGGCTGGCAGAGAACCGCTTTCTGTGTCGAATTCATAGTGCTTGCTGAGCCAGGAATCGGCCAGATCGGCAGCCCCCTTGCCCATCAGACGCTTCGCCGAGCGAATGGTACTGCGAGAATCGCCGGACGATGCTTCTGCGGCATGCCCCACACGAGGTGTCTCGCCTTGCACATACTGCACGACCGACGGCACGGAACGGTGACCGTCGCTGTCCGGCAGCACATCGGCACTGCCACTTCTGACCGCCGCTACCAGCGAGTTGGTCGTTCCCAGGTCGATGCCGACAGCCAGACGCCGCTGGTGCGGTGCGTCCGATTGTCCGGGTTCGGCTATTTGCAGCAGGGCCACTTCAATACTCCATTGTGTTCGTGTTGATTCGACTCATGCGTCCAGACGTTCTTCCATGCTCTTCACTTCACGAGCCAGCTTGTCCAGGAACTGCCACTGCCGCACCGTGGTTCGGGCTTCGTCCCAGTTGCCAGCACCGGCCGCCTGATCGAAATTCTGCATCTGCTCGCGAACACCTGCTTTCAACTGCCCGCGCACAGCGTCCAGCTTTTCAAGCGGATCCGCCGCGGCTTCTGCAGCTTCGAGCGCCTCGCGATATTCCATCTGCTCCATCAGAAACATGGGCGACATCTGGGTATCGGTCTCTTCGTCAACGGATACTCCATTGAGTGTCAGCAGGTAGATCGCTCGCTTGAGATCATGCTTCAGTGTCTGGTATCCCTCGTTGACATGGCTCGCTGCCTGCATTGACCAGCGTCTCTCGGCCGCCGGCTTGGAGGCAAAGCGGTCCGGGTGCAGCTGCCGTTGCAAGTCCTGGAAACGAGCGATCAGGGTCGATTCATCGATGGCGAATTGCACTGGCAAACCGAACAAATCGAAGAAACTGCTGGACAGGTCAACCTGCATGACTAAGCGATCTCATACCGTGGTAACAACACTGCCCGGGCTATCGAACACCCGGGCAGTGCAGTGTGGCCGCTCGGCGACCGGAATCAGGAAGAGGCAGTCCCCTGGCAATCAGGTATCTGCCGCCAATACAGTCAGATGGTAAAGGACTCGCCGCAACCACACTCATCCTTGACATTCGGGTTGTTGAACTTGAACCCCTCGTTCAGGCCTTCCTTCGTGAAGTCGAGCTCGGTTCCGTCCAGATACACCAGGCTCTTCTTGTCGATGACGACCGTGACGTCGTTGTCCTTGAACACTTCGTCGTTGGCAGCCACCTCATCGGCGAATTCCAGCACGTAAGCCAATCCCGAGCAGCCGGTTGTGCGAACGGCCAGCCTCAGACCGATGCCCTTGCCGCGCTTTTCCAGAAAGCTCTTGATATGCCTGGCGGCACTATCTGTAAATGTCACGCCCATCTGAGAGAAAACCTCCGGACTCGGAGTGAGAGCGAATGCACGACGGGTCTCACCGTCATCGCTCTCACACCCTTGCCGTATTCTTGACCTATCGGAGAACCAGCGACTCAGCTGGCCAATGCTTCTGAATCGTCCTTCTTTTCACGCTTTGCCTTGATGTCGGCAATGGCCGCCGCAATGGCATCTTCAGCCAGCACGGAACAGTGGATCTTCACCGGTGGCAGAGCCAGCTCATCAGCAATGTGCTTGTTACGGATCTCGCCCACTTCTTCCAGCGTCTTGCCCTTGACCATTTCGGTCACCAGGGACGACGAGGCAATGGCGGAACCACAACCATACGTCTTGAACTTTGCATCTTCAATGATGCCTTCGTCATTGACCTTGATCTGCAGGCGCATGACGTCTCCGCAGGCCGGCGCTCCGACCATGCCGGTACCGACATTGGGGTCGTCCTTGTCGAGCACGCCTACGTTGCGCGGGTTTTCATAATGGTCGAGTACTTTGTCACTGTAAGCCATGGTTTTCTCCAGTTTCGGCAACCCGCCGGGTCACCGTTCGGTCTTCTGTTGTAAAAGGTCGATCTTTCAATCGCACATTCGTTTGGATGAGTTCCTGCCGGATCGCCTCGGCGACTCAGTGAGAAGCCCACTCGACAGAGTCGAGGTCGATGCCTTCCTTGTGCATGTCCCACAACGGTGACAGATCACGCAGTTTCTCTACTGCATCCCGTGTCTTCCTGATCGTGAAATCGACTTCCTCTTCGGTTGTAAAACGCCCGATGGTGAAACGAATCGAGCTGTGCGCCAATTCGTCATTACGGCCAATGGCTCGCAGCACATAGGACGGCTCGAGGCTGGCACTGGTGCAGGCCGAACCACTGGATACCGCAATGTCCTTCATCGACATGATCAGGCTTTCACCTTCCACGAAGTTGAAGCTGACATTCAGATTACCCGGAATACGCTGTTCGAGATCGCCATTGATGTAGATCTCTTCCATGTCGGACAGTCCATCCCACAAACGGTCACGCAATTTCTTCAGGCGCTTGTTCTCTTCTTCCATCTCCTCACCGGCGATACGGAAGGCGTCACCCATGCCCACGATCTGATGAGTGGGCAAGGTTCCTGAACGCATGCCGCGTTCGTGACCACCGCCATGAATCTGCGCTTCCAGACGCACGCGCGGCTTGCGACGCACATACAGAGCTCCGATGCCCTTTGGTCCGTAGACCTTGTGAGCACACAGCGACAGGAGATCCACGTTCATCTCGTTGACGTCGATAGCCACCTTGCCGGGGCTTTGCGCCGCGTCGACGTGAAAGATGATTCCACGCTCGCGAGTGATCTTGCCGATGGCGGCGATGTCCTGAATGACGCCGATTTCGTTGTTGACATGCATGATTGACACGACGGTGGTGTCGTCACGCAGTGCTGCCTTGAACGCGTCCATGTCCAGCAGACCGTTCTCCAGAGGATCCAGATAGGTCACTTCGAAGCCTTCACGCTCCAGCTGCCTGCAGGTATCCAGTACAGCCTTGTGTTCGGTTTTCAGGGTGACAATGTGCTTGCCCTTCTTGGCATTGAAATGCGCGGCACCCTTGATGGCCAGATTGTCCGACTCGGTGGCACCCGAAGTCCAGACGATTTCCTTGCTGTTTGCGCCAATGAGATTGGCAACATTGTCACGCGCCTGCTCGACCAGCTCATCGGCATTCCAGCCGAATGGGTGCGACCGTGAAGCCGGGTTACCAAAATGTCCCTGGATGGTCAGACATTTGGCCATGCTGGCAGCCACTCGCTCGTCCACGGGTGTCGTGGCCGAATAGTCCATGTAAATTGGTACGTTTAAAGAACTCACTGTGTCTGCCTCAAAAAGATAATGTCGTTGAATAGCCGGCTGCTGCCGCGCTGTGTAGCCAGCAATCCGGAAACTGCTGACTGTTGCCTACCGTCGAACGGGGTGAGCGGATCAGCCGCGCACACGCCATTCACCAAATCATGCATAGGGTCGCTGCACCATGACCTTGTCCTGCCGCAGTGACGCGTTCTGTACTCGCTGCCGATCGATCATGTCCTGCAAGGACACACTGCTGAGAAATTCCTCGATCTGCGCACTGAGCCCTTCCCACAGATCGTGAGTCAGGCATCGTCCATGACCGTGACAATTTTCCTTGCCACCGCACTGTGTCGCATCAACCGACTCATTGACGGCGCCAATGATTTCGGACACCGCAACCAGGTGCAGTTCACGGGCAACGGAATAGCCGCCACCCGGACCTCGGGTACTGATCACCAGTCCATTGCGACGCAATTTCGAGAACAACTGCTCAAGATAGGAAAGCGAGATTTCCTGACGAACCGAGATCTCCGCCAGAGAGACAGGACCGGACTCGCCATGCAGTGCCAGATCGAGCATGGCAGTAACCGCATATCGTCCCTTTGTTGTCAGCTTCATGGCATTGGTAACCGAAAGTCTTCCATACCGGGAGCATCACATAACCCAGCATTTCAGTCAAGTATTAGGGCCAGTCTGGAAAATTCAAGTGCCGCCCTCGCCGATCCCCGGAATCACCCTGCCCGCTTGTTGAGTCGATCCAACTCGGCGCGCAATTCCGCAACCTGCTCCTGCAATTGCTCGACGGCCGTTTCGATCGGATCGTCGGTCTCGCCAGCAACCCCATAGGCATCGAACATCGGCTGTGGGGCGCTCCTGACATGCCCCTGAACCAGCTCCAGGCAGTTGGCGTTCTGATTCTTGCAACGGACAATGCGACCGGGAACACCCACGACCGTGGCCCCGGAAGGCACGGCTTCGAGCACCACCGCGTTGGAGCCGACACGCGCATCATCACCCACCAGAAACGGCCCCAGAATCTTGGCGCCGGCCCCTACCACCACATTGTTGCCCAGGGTCGGGTGGCGTTTTCCCTCGTCAAGCGTACGACCGCCGAGAGTCACTCCCTGATACAGGGTAACGTCGTTGCCGATTTCAGCCGTCTCACCGATGACCACCCCCGTACCGTGGTCGACGAAGAATCGTCGGCCGATCCGGGCTCCCGGATGGATCTCGATACCGGTCAGCCACCGGGCAATATTGCCCAGGAAACGCGCCGGCCAGCGTAAACCATGCCCCCACATCCAGTGATTGAGGCGATGAAACAGGATGGCATGCACACCGGAATAGCAGGTGAGCACATCGAACAGATTGCGCGCGGCAGGGTCGCGCTCGAACACACAGGTGACGTCCTCTTTCAACAATTGCCACATGCAAGCGCCCTTCCCTAATTCCTACCAGATCAGTAGGACATCATACCGTGTAAAGCCGAGATGCAAAACTTACGGAGATTTGAAGAAACCTTTACCGGCTATTTTCGCTTGCGCGGATTCTCCACCGCAGACAGGATTCCCCGGAAAATGGCCAGCTCGCTGCCCGTGGGACGGTTGGCCTCGAAGTAGCGGCGAACCCGGCGTCGCAGCAGACGGGGATTGTCCGGATCGAGAAATCCGGTCGACACCATCACCCGGTCAAGGTGTTCGAAGAAATGCTCCATGCCTTCGCTGGTTGCCGGCAGATCGTCCGGATCGGTTGACAGCGGTGCAGCCGCTTCACCATCACTCCCCTTCCATTTGCCCGGCTGAGGCACAGGAGCCCCCTGTGGCACCGACACCAGCGCCTGTGACAGCTCGTAGGCTACCACCTGCACCGCACTGCCCAGGTTCAGCGATGAAAAATCCGGATTACAGGGAATGCGCAGCAGGCGCGTACACAGGTCCAGTGACTCGTTACTCAGACCCGAGCGCTCCTGACCAAACACCATGGCAACCTTCTGCCCGGCCAGGCTGGATCTGGAGGCCGAACCCAGCTCTTCAGCGATCTCGCGACAGGACAACAGCGGTACTGCCAGCTGCCTGGCTCTGGCGCTGGTTCCGACCACCACCCGACAATCGGCAATGGCCGCCTGCAGGGTATCGAAGGTCTGCGCCTCTTTCAGCACATCGTTGGCGCCCGATGAACGCGCCAGTGCCTCGGCCGACAGATGCGAACAGGCATCCACCAGCCTCATTTGGCTGAACCCCATGGTTTTCATGGCTCTTGCCGCCGCACCCAGGTTCCCGGTGTGGGTCGTGCCCACCATTACGAATACGATTTCTACACTCATGTAGCGAATGATGTCACAACTGGTCCCGGAAGCCACGGATCGAGGGGCGTTTGGCACTACACTATGCACCTCAGCCCAGACAAGTGAAGCCAGACATGCACCCGATGCTCAACATCGGCATTCGCGCTGCCCGCGCAGCCGGAAAAGTCATTACACAGAATGTTGACCGATTCGATGCCAAGAGCATCGAAAAGAAGCAACGCAACGACTTCGTGACCGAGATCGATCGAGCGGCCGAAGCAGAGATCGTCAATACCCTCCGCCGCTCCTACTCCGACCACAGCTTCCTGTGTGAAGAGAGCGGTCTGATCGGCGACGAGAATGCCGAGTATCAGTGGATCATCGACCCGCTGGACGGCACGACCAACTTCATCCATGGGCTACCGCATTTCAGTGTGTCGATTGCCTTGCTGCAGAACAAGCGACTGTTTCAGGCGATCATCTACGACCCGATGCGCCAGGAACTGTTCACTGCCGGCAAGGGAGAAGGGGCCTTTCTTGACAGCAAGCGATTGCGCGTCACCAACACCAACCATCTCGAAAACGCCCTGTTGAGCACCGGCTTCCCCTACCGTGACGGACAGGACCTGGACTTCTACCAGCGTACAACTCGGCATTACACGGAGCGCTCCGGCGGTATTCGTCGTCTGGGTTCGGCGGCACTTGATCTGGCCTATGTCGCTGCCGGACGCATCGATGGTTGCTGGCTGACCGGCCTGCAGAGCTGGGATGTCGCCGCTGGCGGCCTGATCGTCAGAGAGGCCGGTGGCCTGCTCAACGATTTTGACGGCGGCGACGACTGGATGAGCAAAGGCGAGGTCATCGCAGCCTCGCCACGGATTCATCATCAGATGCTGGAGGTCATGAAACCTCTGTCAGCAGCACGCAACAAGACAGCAGCGCGCAAATAGGACCCCACCCCACTCTCTGCAATCAATCAGGGAGTCCCGGGCGTACATGTATCGCCCGGCTTCTTGCGTCACCCAGACGTCATGCAATGGCACTAACCTGAGATTTTTCAGGTTCTTTCCATGCATCTCAGCTACGCAGGTCCCGATCTGTCAGCTCGCCAGAAGCGACTGGTGAAAGCCATCGAATGGCTCAGCCGCGGTCGCGGCATCAGCGCGGTACGGCAGCGCTTCGTCGATAATGCCAATGACGAAACCTTCTTCAGGCGGGCGGCAGCAGCATTCGATCTGAAACCGACCGTGTGGTTTGCACCTCGTGCCTACATTCCTGCCCAGGGGCCCCTGCTGGTCGTGGCCAACCACCCCTATGGTGTCGTTGACGGCCTGGCCATCAGCGCGATGCTGGAATCCGTGCGACCCGACATTCGCATCATTGTCTGGAACGCCATTGGCCTGCCACCCTCTGCCAGTCATTTCATGCCTCTTGACCTGTCCGAACACAACGGCTCGGTGGCCAGACGGCAGAATGTCGACATTCGCCGCAAGGCGACTGCGCATTTACGCAATGGAGGATGTGTGGTTCTCTTTCCGAGCGGTTCTGCCGAGATCACGGCCCACCCGCTGGCCAGGCCCGCAGAAGCTCCCTGGACACCGCTGGCCTGCAAACTGGCTCTGAAAAGCGGGGCAACCATTCTTCCCGTCTTCGTGCATGGCCACAACAGCCGCCTGTTCCATGCCGCCAGCCACATGGGCGATCTGGTCAGACGCTCCCTGTTTCTCACCGAAACACGGCGCAAGATCGGTGCTCGCATACCGTGCCGGATTGGCGAGCCATTGTTGAATGCTCGACTACAACAGATGCATGCCGAAGAGGCCTGCTCAACCAGACAGATGGCAGCGCGGCTGCGGGAAATGACCTTGCAACTGGGAAAACTGACGGCACCTGCCCATCAGTGGACCCGAGCCCTCACTTTCCGTCAGGGCATCGCGTCCAGATCGGCCCCTTCCTTCTCGACCGGCATCAGATCTTCCTTGGTGACACCCATCTGCAATACGATTTCACTGGCCACGAAAATGGAAGAATAGGTGCCGATGAAGATACCGATGATCAGCGCCAGTGCAAATCCGCTGATGATCTGCCCGCCGAAGGCATACAGACAGACCAGCACCATGAGCGTCGTGCCCGAGGTGATGACCGTCCTGGACAGGGTCTGATTGATCGATTCGTTCATGATCTCGGTCGGTGTACCGGTACGCAGGGTCACGAAGTTCTCGCGAATGCGGTCGAATACGACAATGGTGTCATTCAGTGAATAACCGATGACCGCCAGCAAGGCGGCCAGAATGGTCAGATCGAACTCGATCTGGAACAAGGCAAACACACCCACGGTGATGATGACATCGTGCACCAGCGCCAGCACCGAGCCTACTGCAAACTTCTTCTCGAAGCGGAACCAGATGTAGACGATGATGCCGAACAGGGCAGACAGCATGGCCAGTCCACCCTTTTCTCGCAGCTCTTCACCCACCTGCGGCCCCACGAATTCCACTCGGCGCATGGACACAGTCGAGTCGCTGTTGTCGGACAGCACCTGCAGCACTTCATCGCTGACCGTGGCACTGTCAGCCCCTTCTTCGGGAGGGGCCATCCGAATCAGCACATCGGTACTGGTGCCGAAGGTCTGCACCTGAGAGTCCGGAAATTCCGCTTCCGCCAGAGTCGCCCGAATCTCGTTGAGATCCGGCGCCTGCTCGTAGCCCACCTCGATGGTGTAACCACCGGTGAAGTCGACACCCAGGCTCAAGCCACGAATGGCAATGGCAAGAATCGCCACAACCAGCATGACACCCGACACGATAAGGGACAGCCGATAGCGGCCCATGAAATCGAAGTTGGTGTCTCTTATCAGACTACGCATGAAGAAATCCCGGGGACAATCGCAAGCCGTGATCAACGATCAGGACTGGAGAACAAGCTGACAGCACCGGACCGCCAGTGCTGGAGAGAAGCTGATGGTTCATCGTCAGATGGGCAAGGAGGTCAGACGTCGGCCACCGTACAGGGCATTGACCAGTACACGAGTGCCGAAGATGGCAGTGAACATGGAGGTCAGGATGCCGATACACAGCGTGACGGCAAACCCCTTGATGGGGCCGGTGCCCAGACTGAACAGCACCACGGCAGCGATGAGCGTCGTGATATTGGCATCGGCGATGGTCGAAAAGGCCTTGTCATAACCGGAAGAAATGGCTGCCTGAATGGCCCGCCCTGCCTTGAGTTCCTCTCGTATACGTTCGAAGATCAGCACATTGGCATCTACCGCCATGCCCACGGTCAGCACGATCCCGGCTATGCCCGGCAACGTCAGCGTCGCGGTCAGTGCGCCGAGTACGGCAACAATCAGCACGACATTGGTCACCAGAGCCAGGCCGGCAATCATGCCGAAAACCCGGTAATAGACGGCCATGAAGACCACGACCACGGCAAGGCCGACCGCTGCGGACATGAAGCCCTGACGAATGTTGTCCTTGCCCAGGCTGGGGCCTACCGTGCGCTCTTCAACGATCTGTACGGGCGCCTTCAAGGCACCTGAGCGCAACAGCAGCGCCAGGTCAGCCGCTTCCTGAGCGCCCAGACCAGTCGTCTGGAAGCGATGACTCAGAACATCACGGATGGTTGCGACGCTGATGACCTCTTCAACCTTGGAGACGCGTTTGACGTCCTCGCCATTGACCTTGATGTTCTCGATGCGGTTCTCGATGTAGACCACCGCCATGGGGTTGCCGACATTATCCTGCGTGACTTCCTGCATGCGTCTCGCCCCTGAATTGTCCAGGTTGACGAACACGGCCGGTGTTCCCGACTGTTGATCGATGCCGGAAGAGGCGTCCTTGATCTGGTCACCGGTGACAATGATGTCCCGGTCCAGCATGATGGTGGAACCATCGTCCCGACGGGTGTAAGGCCGGGCATCGGAACGACTGGAAACCAGTCGGTATTCCAGCGTGGCTGTGGCGCCCAGAATGTCCTTGGCGCGTGCCGTGTCCTGCACCCCTGGCAGCTGCACGACGATGCGGTCCAGCCCCTGCTGCTGAATGACTGGCTCGGAGACACCAAGCTCATTGATTCGGTTGCGCAGCGTAACGATGTTCTGCTGCAAGGCACTGCGTTGTTCGGCCTCCGTGGCGACCTCGGTCAGATTGGCCGTGATGTAGGCGTATTCACCGTCTTCGGAGGTCTCGAAATCGAGATCGACGCCGTCTTCACGAAAGACGTCCAGCATCTGATCGCGTTCGGCCACGTCCCTGAAGCGTGCACTCAGGACGCCCTTGGAATGTTGTATGGAAGTGCCCCGAATCTTTGCTTCACGCACTTCGCGTTTCCAGGCGGGAATGAAGCGTTCTTCTGCCGTGTTGATGGCAGCGTCCATGTCCACTTCCATCAGGAAGTGCACTCCACCTCGCAGATCCAGTCCCAGGAACATGGGCTGTGCAATGCTGCGCAGCCATTCGGGACTGGCATCCACCAGATTCAGCGCGGTGATGTAATTGTTGCTGTTCAGCTTCTCTGCCAGTTCATCGCGCGCCCGAATCTGATCGTCTTCACTCTTGAACAGCGCCAGGTATCGCCCCTCTTCCTGGCGAACTTCCACATCGGTGAAGCCGGCATCGGCAAGGATTCGGTCGAACTGACTGACATCGGCACTGGTCAGCTCTGCAGAGCGTGCCGACACCTGTACGGCAGGGTCACTGCCAAACAGGTTCGGCAGCGCAAACAGCACGCCAATAATCATGACAACTGCCAGAAGCAGCGTTTTCCAGAGAGGATTGGTATTGGTCATGCTGTTGCGGCTGGTCTTTACGTAAGGGGGTGGAACTCAGATATTCTTCAGGGTACCGGAGGGCAACAGAGCGGCAATGGCATGCTTCTGCACATTGACCTCGACACCTTCAGCGACCCGAATGGACATGTAGGCATCACCCACTTTCGTAACGGTGCCACCCAGACCACCATTGGTAACGACTTCGTCACCCTTTTTCAAGGCTGCGACCATGGCCTTGTGTTCCTTCATGCGCTTTTGCTGTGGGCGGATCATGAGGAAGTAGAACACCGGCAGCATGAGCAGCAGCGGCAGAATGCCCATCAGGGACCCACCCGGAGCGCCAGCGCCCTGGGCATATGCATTACTGATAAAGAAATCCATGTAAACGACTCTTGAAGTGACGGCGGAAAGTAACGCGCAATTATGCCATAGACCACAGCATCAACCGGTGGTTTCCGCGACCGGTATTCAGGCGCCGCTGGCTCGCAGGGCTTCGAATTCCCTGACAAATGCATCCAGACGTTCTTCGTCCAGTGCCTTGCGGATACCCTGCATGAGCTCCTGGTAGTAGTAAAGATTGTGGATCGTGTTGAGTCGTGAACCCAGTATCTCGCCACACTTTGACAGGTGGTACAGGTACGCTCGTGAATAATTCCGGCAGGTATAGCAGCCGCAGTTTTCATCGATCGGACCGGTATCGGTGCGAAACCGGGCGTTGCGCAATCGCAGGTCGCCGCGGTGGGTATAGATATAGTCATTACGGGCGTTGCGAGTTGGCAACACGCAATCGAACATGTCGATACCGCGCAAGACGGACGACACGATGTCCTCAGGCTTGCCCACCCCCATCAGGTAGCGCGGTCGATTGGCAGGTAAATGCGGCACGGTGGTGTCCAGCATGGCGTCACGCAGGGACTTCTCCTCGCCCACTGCCAGTCCGCCCACGGCATAGCCAGGGAAGTCCAGTTCAACCAGCGCCTCGCAGGATTGCTTGCGAAGATCCTCGTACATGCCACCCTGCACGATACCGAACAGGGCATTCGGATTCTGCAGTTCACCAAACGCCTGCTGGCAACGCCTTGCCCAGCGCATGGACAGTTCCATGGACTCCGCAGCCTGCTCGTATGTCGCCGGATACGGCGTGCACTCGTCAAAGGCCATGACGATATTGGAGCCCAGATCTGTCTGGATTCTCATGGATTCTTCCGGACTGAGAAAGACCTCCGAGCCATCGACCGGAGAGCGAAAGCGCACACCGCTTTCGTCGATCTTGCGCAGCTTGGCTAGACTGAACACCTGGAAACCACCGGAATCGGTGAGAATCGGGCCGGACCAATGCATGAAATCGTGCAGATCACCGTGCATCTTGATGATATCCGTGCCCGGTCGCAGCCACAGGTGGAAAGTGTTGCCCAGGACGATCTCGGCACCTATTTCGCGGATCTCCTCGGGCGTGACCGACTTGACCGTGCCATAGGTCCCTACCGGCATGAAGGCTGGCGTTTCCACGGTTCCGCGGTCGAAATGCAGGCGTCCACGCCTGGCCGCACCGTCGCTTCCGAGCAGATCAAAACTGAAATTCACGCACGCACTCCAGACTGTGGCCACACCAGCATGGCGTCGCCGTAACTGAAAAACCGGTAGCGCTCCTGCACTGCCTGTCGATAGGCCTGGAGGGTGGTGTCCAGACCGGCAAAGCTGGCCACCAGCATCAGCAGAGTGGATTCGGGCAGGTGGAAATTGGTGACCATGCCATCGATGACATGGAACCGCGAGCCCGGCACCAGAAACAGACGGGTTTCACCGCTGAAAGGCGCCAGCTCACCGGTTTCGGCGGCCGCAGCCTCCAGCGCCCTGACCGATGTCGTACCGACGGCCACGATCCGCCCGCCCGCAGCTCTCGCTCTGGCAATGGCCTCGACAGTGTCGCTGTCCACACTGACGCGTTCGGCATGCATGACGTGCCGTGAAGGGTCTTCCACCCGTACCGGCTGGAATGTCCCTGCCCCGACATGCAGTGTGATGAAACTGTGACTGATGCCAGCCTGTGCCAGAGCCTGCAGCAGCGACTCGTCGAAGTGCAGACCGGCCGTCGGCGCTGCCACTGCTCCGGGCGAGTGCGCGAAGACCGTCTGATAGCGCTCGGCATCGTGCTGATCCGGCGCTCGTTCGATATAGGGCGGCAAAGGGATATCACCGTGCCTGGCAATGAAATCGGTCAGCGCTTCGTTACCTTCATGAGCCGCTTCCAGCTCGAAAAGATCGTCCTGCCTGCCAACCACCCGCGCTTCAAAGCGACTGGCTGCACCGGCTTCATCCGTTCTGCCAGTCAGCGTGATGAGCGTGCCCGGCCTGGGCGACTTGCTGGCCCGGATCTTCGCCAGCACCCGACCGTCTGCACCGACTCGTTCGAGCATCATCTCCAGCTTGCCACCGGATGCCTTGCTGCCATACAGCCGAGCCGGAATGACCCGTGTGTTGTTGAAGACCAGGTGGTCCCCGGCCCTGAGCAGTCCGGGCAGATCGCGCACGCTGGCATGAAGGACGGCAGCTGTCGCAGACCCGGAAGGTTGCCCCACTCCTGATTCGGTGCTGGTGCTGGTGCTGGTGCTGGTGCTGGTGCTGGTGCTGGTGCTGGTGCTGGTGCTGGTGCTGGTGCTGGCGTCGGCGTCGGCGTCGGCGTCGGCAAGGTTCGCATTCAGCACCATCAGGCGGCTGTCACTGCGATTCGGCAGCGGCACCTGCGCAATCAGTTCGGCTGGCAGCTCGTAGTGGAAATCACTGAGGCGGAATGCAGACTCGGCCGCATCACGATTGGCGGAGGAGTCAGGATCGGAAGATGAGGATTTGGCAGCCTTGTCCACGGATGGTCTTTCTTGGGGGGATAAGGTGGAATAAGGCCGGAGCCGAGCGCTTGGTGCCGGAGGCGAGACTTGAACTCGCACTCTGTTTCCAGAACCGGATTTTGAATCCGGCGTGTCTACCAATTCCACCACTCCGGCAGCGCATGCGAAGTGTAGGCAGTTTATGCCTCCACGACAAGCTTCGGACGAATTTTTTTAATCATCCTTCAACACCATGATGGATGCAACGATCGCGGTCAATCGCCCTTGCGCAACTTGACCGGTTCCATGATGCCCTCCAGCGATTTCATGACCGGCAACAGATGCGGCTTGTTGGCCTTGATTTCATCCAGCGACAGGCCATCCATCTCGTGGGGAAAGATCAGCCAGTCTTCAGTCTTGTGGGCGCAGAAGTCCGGTTCGAAGTCCGTCCTGTTCTTGCCCGGCTTGAAGTACGCAGTAGCCACACGAATGTCATGCGGCAGGTTCTTGCGCGACCGCACTCGCATCTTGTCGAGAATACTCTTGACGCTCAGACCGGTATCGAACACATCATCGACGATCAGCAGAGAATCTTCGGCATTCATCTTCTGGGTCAGATAGCTCAAACCATGCACACGAACCTTGCTGTCGCGCTTGTTGATTCCCGCATAACTGGAGGTGCGAATGGAGATATGGTCGGTATGCACCCCATAGAAATCCAGCAGTTCCTGCACCATGATGCCAACAGGTGTACCACCTCGCCAGACACCCACGATGAAGTTCGGCCGGAAGTCACTGGCCAGAATCTGCCGTCCCAGCTCCAGTGAGTCTTCCAGCAACTGCTGGGCAGAAATATAGACTTTTTGATCAGTACTCATGCATCGATGTCTGCCGTGCTTGGCGGCGTTGTGGCTGTCAGTTGTGAAGCGGCGATCTGCACTTCTGCATTCAAGGCGTGTAACACATCCACCGGCGACTTCGCCTGAGTGATCGGTCTGCCAATCACCAGATAGTCACTGCCGCCGAGAATGGCGTCAAACGGAGTGAGCGTGCGTCGCTGGTCATCGGGTCGTCCACCGTGACTGGAGATATTGCCGACAGGGGCACTGGAGGCCTGATCGGGCCGCACCCCGGGTGTCACGGTCAGAAAGTTGTTCCTGGCAATCGCCCGAATCTGCGCGACCTCGTGAGGCGAACAGACAACGCCATCCAGACCGGCCTGACGCGCCAGTGTTGCCAGCCGACTGACCTGATCGACGGGCTCGACATCCAGCCCGACACTGGCCAGTTCGCCGCGGTCCAGACTGGTCAGCACCGTGACGGCAATCAGGCGAGTCCCGCCACCCTGCTCGGCACTGCGATCGAATTGCCTGACCGCATTGCGCGCCGCCTCCAGCATCGCCGGGCCGCCACTGGCGTGCACATTGACCATCCAGACACCCATGCCGGCTGCCGCTTCAACGGCACTGGCGACCGTATTCGGAATGTCGTGGTATTTCAGGTCCAGGAACACATCGAATCCGGCCTTCTGGCACTCTTCCACCAAGGCAGGCCCTGCCAGCGTATAGAGCTGATTGCCGATCTTGAGACGCGTCAGCGAAGGGTCCAGTCGCTCCACGAGTGCGCGCGCCTTGCCCGGTTCATTGAAATCCAGTGCCGTGATTATTCTGTTCATTCGCCTTCCACGCCGATGATGGTTGATACGCTGTCCCAACGTCCACAACCGGGGCAACGCCAGTGCATCACGTTACCCTGAAATCCGCAGGAATTGCAGCGATAAACCGGTTTATCTTCAATCACCTGATCCAGCAAGTTACATATCACCCGGACCTTGTCTCGCTCACCGGGCTTGCTCAGCTCGACCTGATCGTGCGCCCAGTCGCGCAATCCCTTCAATGAAGGGCGTCGCAGAATCTGCTCCTTGAAGAAGCGATCCGCCAGTGCATCGCTGTGCAATTCGGCAATGATCTGGCGCGTGCTTCTGATGACCGAATAGGCATTCCGCTGTTCGCGAATGCGCTTGACGAAACTCAGCAGTCGCTCCTGATCACCGGCCGCCTTGAATGCCTGAAAGCGCGAGTCGATGATCTCGGGCATCAACTCGGAACGCAACGATTCCACCTGATCGTAAAGCTCCAAAGACCGATCATAGTCACCGCTTGCCAACGCCAGCGAAGCCTGCATCATCAGCGCACGTGCGCAACCGGGATGATGACGGACCGCCTGCAACAGGCGCTCCGTGGCCTCGTCGCGCTCACCCAGCTTTTCAGACTGCGCGGCCAGTTCACAGTAGTAGTGCGCAATTCTCGGCCCCAGCTTGCGTTCGGTAGAGCGATCGAACTCGATGGCCACCGTTATCGCCTGCTGCCAGTCCGCCTCCTGCTCATGCAACTGCAACAGGCTTTCGTAGGCATCGTCTCGTCGGTGCTCGGACTCGAGCAATTCGTGCAGCACCTGTTCGGAACGATCCAGCAGGCCGGCCGATCGATAGTCTCGAGCCAGCTCGACACGCGCCGTATCCCGAATATCGGCGTGCAGTTCCACCTTGTCGATGACACTCTGGTGCAGCAATACGGCTCGCTCCATATCGCCACGCCGGCGATAATGATTTCCCAGCGCAATATGGGTTTCGGCCGTATCCCGACTGGTGCCCGAGAGGGCTTCGAACAATTCGGGGGTCTTGTCCGGTTGCTCCGAGAGCAACACGTTCAGATCCTGGTGAAAGTGCTTGGTGTAATCCCAGAAGGCGTCGGGTCTGCGAGCGTCATTGCGTTTGGCGGCAAACCAGCCAGCCATCGCTGCAACGGGCAGCAGTAGCCACAACAGATCAGGAATGAACACGGTATGTCAGCCGACTCTCAGTATCGCCCGGACGATGTTGCCATGGTTGGCCGTGCAACAGAATCAGGACATGACTTGCGGGAGGTCGCTTGCACTTGCAGCGACTGTCACCTTCAGTCGTGTTCATCATCCTGGCAGGACTCGGACGTCTCGTTGACGCCACCCGTGCCGTTATTGACACGCTCTCGCAATTCCTTGCCGGGCTTGAAGTGAGGCACATGCTTGCCTCGTAGTGCCACGGCATCCCCTGACTTGGGGTTGCGTCCCATTCTGGCTTCACGAAAGTGCAGTGAAAAACTGCCAAAGCCACGAATCTCGATACGTTCGCCGCTGGCCAGCTCCTGACTCATCTTCTCGAGAAGACTCTTCACGGCAAGCTCGACGTCCTTTGGCGCGAGATGACCCTGATTGCGCGCCAGGGATTCGATGAGATCCGATTTGGTCAAACTGTTATCAGTGCGGGAACGTTCGCTCATTTCTCACCTGTTGTCACGTCCGTTCTCAGCGTTCTTGTATGCAATGACGATGCAATGAAATGCGGTTTCCACTGTTCCAAACGAAGAGTGCCCGCCCCGAACAGCTCCGTCAAGGGAGCTGTCCGGAACAGGCGACTTCAGAACAAAGGGTATAGGCCTGTCAGAACTACTTGTCCAGGTTGCCCAGCTGCTCTTTCAACAGATCGCCCAGCGTCGTGCCGGCAGGCTCTGAAGCAGACTCATTGTAGTCGCTCATGGCCTCTGCTTCATCGGCATAGTCCTTCGCCTTGATGGACAGGCTCAGCATGCGTGACTTGCGATCGGTACCGATGAACTTCGCTTCGATTTCCTCACCTTCCTTCAGGTGCTGGCGAACATCTTCGACACGTTCACGAGAGATCTCGGAAGCACGCAGTACACCTTCAACACCGTCACCCAGATCGATGATGGCATGCTTGGTATCCACTTCCTTGACCGTACCCTTGACGATACTGCCCTTCGGGCTATCAGCGACGAACTGACCGAATGGGTCACGATCGATCTGCTTCACACCCAGTGAGATGCGCTCACGCTCGGGATCAACGGCCAGTACAACCGCTTCGATCTCGTCACCCTTCTTGTAGTTGTGAACGGCTTCTTCGCCAGTCTCGTTCCAGGAAAGATCGGACAGGTGAATGAGGCCATCAATGCCACCTTCCAGACCGATGAAGATACCGAAGTCAGTGATCGACTTGATGGTACCGGCAACCTTGTCACCCTTGTTGAATGACTCGGAGAAGTCTTCCCATGGGTTCGGCTTGCATTGCTTGATACCCAGAGAGATACGACGACGCTCCTGATCGATGTCGAGAATCATGACTTCGACTTCGTCACCCAGTGCAACGACCTTGTTCGGGTTGACGTTGCGGTTGGTCCAATCCATTTCGGAGACGTGAACCAGACCTTCAACGCCTTCCTCGATCTCTACAAAGCAACCGTAGTCAGCGATGTTGGTGACCTTGCCGAACAGGCGTGAGCCTTCCGGATAACGACGCGTCAGATCGACCCATGGATCTTCACCCAGTTGCTTCAGACCGAGAGATACGCGGTTGCGCTCACGGTCGAACTTGAGGACCTTGACTTGCATTTCCTGACCGACTTCCACAACCTCGGAAGGATGCTTGACGCGCTTCCACGCCATGTCGGTGATGTGCAGCAGACCATCGATACCACCCAGGTCAAGGAACGCACCGTAGTCGGTGAGGTTCTTGACGATACCCATGATTTCCTGACCTTCCTGCAGATTCTCGAGCAGTTGCTCGCGCTCTGCGCTGTACTCCGACTCAACGACAGCACGTCGTGAAACGACGACGTTGTTGCGACGCTGGTCCAGCTTGATGACCTTGAATTCGAGTTCCTTGCCTTCGAGGTAGCTGGTGTCACGTACCGGACGTACGTCTACCAGTGAACCCGGCAGGAATGCGCGGATGTCGCAGACTTCAACGGTAAAGCCGCCCTTGACCTTCCCAGTGATGTTGCCCTTGATGATTTCGTCGTTTTCCTGAGCTCTTTCGAGTACGGTCCAGGAGCGAGCACGACGTGCCTTTTCGCGAGAAAGCTTGGTTTCTCCGAAACCGTCTTCGACGGAATCGAGTGCAACTTCAACGCTGTCACCGATCTTGACATCGGTTTCGCCATTTTCGTCTTCGAACTCTTCAATAGGCACTGCGCCTTCGGATTTGAGTCCGGCATTGACGATGACGTAATCGCCCGTGATGTCGACAACTGTTCCAGTGAGAATGGAACCGACTTTCATCTGGGCGTTGGAGATACTCTCTTCGAAGAGCTCCGCAAAAGATTCTGACATTAAGTAGTAAACCTGTTAGGTGAATGACGCAGTGTCTTCGTGACAAGGCGATGTGTTGGTTGTAAAAAACCGGACCCTCATGGTCTGGCGGTACGTTGTTGCAGGTTGATCAATGCATGCCGTGCATGCGTAAACGATGTATTGAACGAGCCCACGCTACTGATGCAAGGGACAAACCAGCTGAATTCACCCGACCGTATCGGCAGCAGACAGCGCGGACCTGATCTGCGCTACCACCTCGTTGATGGATAAATCACTGGAATCGATGATGAGCGCGTCGTGGGCAGCAACCAACGGCGAATGCTCGCGGGAACTGTCACGTTCGTCGCGCGCACCTATCTCTTGCAGCAAGCTCCCCATTGTAACGTTGATTCCCTTTTCTTTCAACTGCTTAGAGCGTCGCTCCGCTCTCACTTGCTGCGATGCCGACAGAAACACCTTCAAGGTGGCATCCGGAAACACCACAGTGCCCATGTCTCGCCCATCGGCAATGAGGCCGGGAGCCTTGCGAAAACTGCGCTGTTCATCAAGAACCGACTCTCTGACACCGGCCATGACGGCCACGCGAGACGCGGCGTTACCGGTTGTCTCCAGCCTCAAATCGGACGTTACATTTCGGTCATCAAGCCACACCTGCACCCCTTCGGGGTGAGGTTTGAAGGTCGCCTTCATGCTTTGCAGAGCCACCAGAACCGATGCCTCATCATCCAGATCGGCGCCGCGATCAAGCGCGTGCAGAGCGGCAGCGCGATAGACCGCACCACTATCGAGCAGATGAAAGCTCAATTCGGTGGCCAGCTGCCGGGCTATCGTGCCCTTGCCGGCCCCTGATGGCCCATCGATGGTGATGACAGGAATATCGCTCATGAATCAGTGCGCCCGGAAATCATGCGCCCGCAGCACCACGGGACTCCGTGATGTGCAATCCGGCATCGCCCGCAATCTGCACGAAGCCCGGAAACGAGGTATTCACGTTGTCGCAATCGAGCACCGTGATGGGGCCGTCGCAGATCAGAGAGGCCATGGAAAACGACATGGCGGTGCGGTGGTCACCACAGCTGTCTGCCGTTCCGCCAGTCAGTCGCTTGCCACGGATGATTGCCCCATCTGGCGTATCGCTGATGTCACCGCCCAGGGCTCGCAGCCCATCGGCCATGACCTGGATGCGGTCAGTTTCCTTGACCCGCAATTCTTCGGCTCCGGTGACTATCGTTTCACCTTCGGCCGCGGCGGCCGCGACAAACAAGGCCGGAAATTCATCGATGGCCAGTGATACCAGCTCTTCGGGCACGTGAATACCTTTCAGGCGGGTTCCTTCCACCTCGAGATCGGCAACGGGCTCGCCACCAGTCAGCCGTTCATTGCTGATGCGGATATTGGCACCCATCAGGCGCAGGATATCGATGACACCGGTACGGCTGGGGTTCATGCCGACGCCCGTCAGCACAAGCTTCGAACCGGGCGTCATGCTCGCACCGACGAGAAAGAAGGCTGAAGAGGAAATATCGCCCGGCACTGTCAGCGATGTGGCTGTCAAAGACTGCCCGCCACGAATGGAGGCAGTCAGACCGTCGACTTCAACCTCGACACCAAAGCCGCGCAGCATGCGTTCGGTGTGATCACGAGTGATGGCAGGCTCATGAACCGTGGTGGTGCCACTGGCATGCAGCCCCGCCAGCAGCACGGCCGATTTTACCTGGGCACTGGCCATGGGGCAGGTGTACTCGATGCCGTTCAGCGACCCTGCCTTCTGGATGATCAACGGTGGCGTGCCATTGTCAGCAGTGAGAATACTGGCCCCCATCCGACTCAGTGGGTCGACGATGCGACGCATGGGCCGCCCCGTCAGGGAGTCATCGCCGGTAAGCGTGGCCGGAATATTCATGCCCGCCAGCAGACCGGTCAGCAAACGCATGCCCGTACCGGAATTCCCCAGGTAGATGGGGGCAGTCGGCGCAGACAGCGCTTCAACGCCCTGACCATACAGTGTCACCTCACCTGCACCACCGCGCTCGATGCGCACACCCATGGCCTGAAACGCCTCCAGGGTATGCAGGCTGTCTTCGCCCTCCAGAAATCCCTGCACCTCGGTAACACCGTGTGCAATGCCACCGAACATGATGGAACGATGAGACATCGATTTATCACCGGGTACACGCACCGTGCCGCTCAGCGCAGTCGCAGGCTCCAGCAGAAAGGTCCTGCCGGTGGAAGTTGAAGAAGCTGTCTGAGTCACGAGAGGTCCTGAAGGTTATTGCCAAAATGGTAACACTGCCACCGCCGACTTTCGCGTTGCGCAATCAGAAGAAGATCACACCGGTAGACAATGCTTCGAGTCCGCGCACCACGGTAGTGGCTGGCGCGCGTTATTCTATCCCTCCATAGACTTGTGTACACTTCGGAGTTGAACAGGAATACCCACCAGAATGATGTGGATACCATGAAAAAAAATACCGCAAACAGCGATTTACGCAAGGCCGGGCTGAAGGTCACCCTGCCACGCATCAGCATTCTGGAAATTCTCGAAGAAGCCGAACAACATCACATGAGTGCCGAGGATGTCTACAAGACATTGCTCAATAACGGTAACGAGGTGGGACTGGCTACGGTGTACCGAGTGCTGACCCAGTTCGAAGCGGCCGGACTGGTCACCCGCCACCACTTTGATGGCGGTCAGGCGATCTTCGAACTTGATACCGGCGACAACCATGATCACATCGTTTGTCTGAAAACCGGCAAGGTTGCCGAATTCAAGGATGAAATCATCGAGAACCGCTTGGAGGAAATTGCCACGGAACTGGGTTACACCCTGAGTGACTACAAGATTGTCCTGTATGGCGAAGTGGTTGACCCACAACCGGAAAAACCCCGTCTGAAAGTGCACAACCCCAGCGACTCGAACTGAGAGAAAAACTGGCTTGCCTCCCGGGTTGACTCTTCCTGACGGTAGAAGGCGAAGAATTCGTCCTTGATTGTCACGCCGACTTGAGATGATAATAAGAATCGTTATCATTTAATGCTGCGCATGAAAGCGCACTCAGGAGCCCGTGATGTTCATCGCCATGAATCGATTCAAGGTCAGACTCGGCCAGGAAGCCTCATTCGAACAGGTCTGGAAGTCCAGAGATTCGCAACTCTCCACCCTGCCCGGCTTCGAGGAATTCCACCTGTTGCGCGGCCCTGAGACCGAGGAGTACACACTCTATTCCTCCCATACCGTGTGGCGTTCGAAGGCGGACTTCGAGGCATGGACCCGTTCGGAAGCATTCCGCAACGCCCACAAGGGTGCCGGTAGTCATGGTGATCTCTATCTGGAACATCCGAAATTCGAAGGCTTCGAGGTCGTGCAGACGCTGACTGCCGCTGCAAGCGCCTGACCAGAGAGTACAGATTTCCAGCGGCAGGCGACTCGGCACTACCGGCACAATCGTCCGGGACCGTCGGTCGCCTGCTGCCCTTCTAGTGCATCAGACTGGTATCTGAGGCGGGATCTGGCTCTGCAGGCTCGAACTTTACGCCGTTTCCTGCCTTGGCCCGAACAAGGTTCGGATTGTCTCAGGCCCGGCTTGAGCCCGGCTTTGACTCGGGCTTGGCTCGGGCTTGGCTGGGTCAACCGGGTCAACCGGGTCAACCGGGTCAACCGGGTTTATTTTGTCAGCAACAGCTTGTTGTTTTTGGTGACACGCAATACATAATCTTCACCATTGTGCTCGATGAGCAACAAACGCAGATCACCCAACAGCTCAGGGGCATGGATGCGACCGGATTTCACGATAACCGTTCGTTCTTCTACCTCGATTTCTCCGGTCGGTGAACTTGCATTGGACACGGGGTCTGACATGACGTGACGTTGTTGAAGGATGTGTTCAGATGGTCACAAGAATACAGGTAAAAAGCAATGATTCTCATTTGTCTTTCTACTATTATCAAGTTATGCTACAACCCAGCCGCCAATCGGTGAAGTAAACACGCGAGATCTCCAGATGATCGTCTGCCATTGCAACCGCCTCACAGCCAGCGATATCGGTGATGCTGTCGAATGCATGAAGTCCAACTGCAGCAACCCTGACCTCTGTCCGGACAATGTCTACGGTGAGCTGGGCGCCTGTCCACGCTGCTGCAACTGCTTTCCTCTGGCAGAAGCCACGATACGAGAAGCCGAGATGCGGTTTGTTTCCAAAAGCGAGCTGACGGGCTCCAATCCGGTAGCAGCCTGATCCCACCGTTCTCGGGCGGGGCCACGGTGGCTTTCGCCCGCATGCCATCCCGGATCGCGAGGGTGTGCAGACCGTTATTCAGCTACGGGGCAAGGCGATACCATTCCGCGCCTCATGTATCATGTGTGATCGAATCGTTGCAGTGATCGAACTTTCCGATCCTGCTGGCAATTACGGTCAATCACCCAAGGGTTTGCATCAATCATGAAAGGTAGCGACAAGGTCATCGAACGCCTCAACGAGGCGCTGTTTCTCGAATTGGGTGCAGTCAATCAGTACTGGTTGCATTTTCGCCTGCTTGAAGACTGGGGTCTGACCAAGCTGGCCAAGAAGGAACGTGAAGAATCCATTGAAGAAATGCAACACGCTGACAAACTGGTCGCTCGCATCATCTTCCTCGGCGGACACCCCAATCTGCAAACGCTGTCCAGCCTGAGAATCGGCCAGGATGTGAAGGAAGTACTGGAATGCGACCTTGCCGGCGAGCACGAGGCGCTGAAGTCGTACATCGAATCACGGGATATCTGCGAAGCGGAAAAGGATTTTGTCTCCAAGAATCTGTTCGAGGAGCTGATTGCAGACGAAGAGTCTCACGTCGACTTTCTGGAAACCCAGCTGGAGCTGCTCGACCGAATCGGTGTGCAGAACTACCAGCATCTGCAGGCTGACAGCGCCGACTCGGCCGAATAAGCCCCCCTCGAACAGTCAGGCCCGCAGCTCTCTGGCTGCGGGCCAGGCAAAGAGAGCATGCAGATGCAGCAAGACTTGTCGGCAGTGCTGCTGCAACAGGTTCCCGGTTCATTCGGACAGATCATTTCTCTGGGCGGACCAGTAACCCTTGTGCTTCTGCTTCTGTCGGTGGCAGCCCTGAGCATCGTCCTGGTGAAGGCCGTGCAGCTGTTCGCTGAACGTAGCCGCAACCGCGATGCAATACACCAGGCGCTACTGCACTGGCAGAACGGCAAACAGAAGGACGCCATCGCCGGGATTGTCCATGCAGAGCGAGGTGTCGCCAGCTTGCTGCGGGTAGCCATGCAAGGCAGCCTGGCCAGTGCTGTTTCGGAAGCCCAGCTGCGCGAAGAGCTGCAACGCCTCGCCAGCGCCGACATGCAGCGACTCAGAAGCCACTTGCGTACCCTGGAAGTCATCGCCACCATCAGCCCGTTGCTGGGATTGTTCGGCACCGTTCTCGGCATGATCGAAGCGTTCAGACAGATGGAGCAGGCCGGCTCCCGGATAGACCCTTCGATTCTGTCCGGTGGCATCTGGCAGGCATTGCTGACCACAGGAGTGGGCCTTGCCGTTGCCATACCAGCCACCCTCGCCCATCAATGGCTGGATCGCCGGGCCGAACATCATGCTCACCGGATGGAGGATACGGTAACGCAGGTGTTTACCGCCACCGTACGACAGCGTACACAACCCGCCCCCATGGCCGGCACGGATACCCTCGATGCGGCTGGTTGAGTCTCCAGCCAGATCGCTCAGAATCAGTCTCACACCACTGATTGATGTGGTATTCATTCTGCTGCTGTTCTTCATGTTGAGCACGCAATTTTCCCGGCAACAGGTCATCGAACTGGCCGTCGTTGCGGACCTTGGCGCTCAGGATCAGGCCGAGCAGCACTGGCTGCGTCTGCACCTGTCGGCAGACGGCAGCATCAGTATCAACGAAACACGTGCAGGGACCATCGATACCTTGCCAACACATCCACTGGTCGTGGCAGCCATCGCGGAATCCACCCCGATTCGACTTGATGCCGGTGACGACGTAGCGCTGCAAGAATTGATCGCAGCCAGTGACACGCTTCATCTGGCAGGTGCGACCTTGCTCAGCCTGTCCGCACTGCACTGATCGACGGACGTGAAGCTGCGAGCCTCTACAATCCGCCCAGTTCCTTCGGATGACAATCTCATTCCGATGATCAATATCGTGTTCCTGCTGCTGATCTTCTTCATGGTAGCCGGCACCATCCGTCAGCCGGATCCCTTGCCCGTCGATGCACCAATGAGCAGGTCCGGCGCTGAACAGACGGCGCGACCTGTGCTCTACCTGGATGCAACTGGCGCCATGATGCTGAATGAGACTGCCGTGCCGCAAGGCCGACTGACTGACGAACTGCGCGCAATGCAGGCCACCTCCCCTCGCGGGATTGTCAATGAAGACAAGTTGAATCTGTCGGCAGCGGATTCGGCTGTCGCCTCGGCTGATCCGGTGCTGGCCATCAAGGCGGACGCTGCAACCCCTGTGGTGCTGCTTCGTCAGGTGCTGACGGATGCCAGACTTGCCGGCATCCATTCGATCGAACTGATCACCTTGCAGGACCTTGAGTCCCCTTGACGGTGGGTGCTTGAAGACCCTTGCGCTGTGGTTCCCGGCAATCGTGCTGTCGGTTCTGTTTCATCTGCAGCTTTTGCACTGGGTCGACCATCAGGCGGATGAGAAGCCCCCTGCTCTGCCCGGGAATGGTGGCGGCCTGGCATTGCAATTGATGCTGCCACAGCAGGCTTCCAGTGCAGAACCAGAGCCAGAGCCAGAGCCAGAGCCAGAGCCAGAGCCAGAGCCAGAGCCAGAGCCAGAGCCAGAGCCAGAGCCAGAA
>NZ_JBQYLE010000001.1:868951-977144 GCF_052681095.1 Granulosicoccus sp. 3-233 | reverse complement strand
GCCAGAGCCAGAGCCAGAGCCAGAGCCAGAGCCAGAGCCAGAGCCAGAGCCAGAGCCAGAGCCAGAGCCAGAGCCAGAACCGGAGCCAGAACCGGAGCCAGAGCCGGAGCCGGAACCAGTGCCAGAAACATCGGTGGTGGATAGTGCGCCGAAGCCGCTTGCACAGACCGAGCAACAGTTGGGTGGCAGCGATTCATCGCTCCCTGATTCCGGCGGCGACTCACAGGCCAGGCAGGATTACCGAGGGGAACTGCAGCAATGGCTGCAGGATCGCATCCGCTACCCTCATCGCTTGAAAAGGCGGAAGGTCGAAGGGGTTGTTCAGGTGACATTCACCATCGATGCCGAAGGGCATCTTCTCGAGCATGCGCTGGTGAAAAGCAGCGGCGTCGCTGGTCTGGATGCGGCCGCACTGCAGCTACTCAGGGATGCACAACCGTATCCGGCAATCCCCTCAGCATTGGGCCTGACCCACTATGAAATACAGGTGCCCGTGAACTATTCACTCCGATAAACCCCGCGAACAACCGCGCCAGAACAATCGGCAACATGCGTTTCACTTGTGTCGAACCCAGCGCCGAATCTCGCCGAATCTCGCCGAATCGCGCCGAATCTCGCCTCACCTCACCTCACCTCACCTCACCTCACCCCACCTCACCGAACCGAACCGAACCGAACCGAACCGAACCGAACCGAACCGAACCGCATCCCATCCCATCCCATCCCATCTCATCAAATCCAAGACCTCACCGTTCCCATGCAGCGCTGACAAACGCGTAACACTGCTCTTACTGTTTCCGCTGGCTTTCTGTACAAATTTAACAAGAATGATTATCATTATCGTTCTTATCAAGTTGCCAACCCCAGTTCATGCAGTCACAACCCGATTCAGCGCCTCAGGATTCCAGTGCCCGGATATTCAGGAAAGGTACTCATAACGCTGGCTCGGAGCTGCTGCGACTACGCCAGCACTCCGTGTCCTCCTATGCTTTGCCGGCGAGGCTTCTGCTGGCTGTTCTGCGATTGAGTGGAGAGCGTCAGGAAATCTCCGATCTCGACCGCTGTCTGCTGGACTCTCTGGGCCGCATTCTGGACTCATCCAGCGCGCGAAGACAATCCATCGAGGCGATCAATCAGGCCGCGTCCATCGCGCTGACAGGTACAAGGTCGCCGTTCGACGTTATGGAAGCAGGCTCTGCGAGACTCTCCAATGATGAGCAGCTTCTGATCGACGCCGCTTCACAGCAGCTGCGTGGCCGCCATTCCACAGCGATGGCCAGACTGCAATGGCTGATGAATCCGCATGCCAGTCGACAATTCCTGCAATCCATCGACGCCATTGGTCACTCTGCCCTCTTTCGTCACCATGGTGCATATGCACTGGTCCCAAGCCCTGCCAGACTCAAGCTGCAACACGACAAGAGTGATATGCGTCACAATTCCGTGTTGCAATGCGCAGATCTGAGCCCGGGAGAGCTTCTTGTCGTCAACGTGGCGCGAGTCTGGGTAAAGTGCATTTCTCTACGCCTCAACAGCCTGGTTGCAGTGCACAGCCTCGGAGCCTGTCTTGGCTTGGAGGGATTAGTCACTACCATCCATGACATACTTCACCGGACTGCGTACCATGCCACCCGACAATTCGATGTGCGATGCCTTTGCGGCGAGGAAGTGTCACCGGACGAAGCACGCCTGTTGGCGACACTGGCTGCCTTCGGCCATGGTCGACCGGGTGAATCCGTCGAACATCTGAACCATTGGCTGCCGGAGACGTCCGTACAAGGTGTCCTCGCTCAGGTCTCCGAAAACCGCAACATATCTTTCGAACACGATTTTTCTCTACCTTCACGACAATGGGACTTTGCAGGGCTTGTGCAACGCCAGATTCTGTTCGACCACGATCGAAAGGACCAGGCTGAACGCAGTATCCATTGAAGTGCCCGAACCTACTGACCATGACAACTGAACACCTGGAAGGCCTGGATACACTCCAGCTAGTCGATACCCCCCCATCATCGGTTCCACACGGCCAACGCCTGTCCTGTACCGACGAGCAGGAACGTGTCCTGTCAGTCCATCACTGGACGGACACATACTTCAGTTTTCGCACCACCCGTGATTCCAGCCTGCGTTTTCTGAACGGTCAGTTCGTCATGGTCGGACTCGAGAACGAGGGCAAGCTGCTGCGCCGTGCCTATTCCATCGCCAGTGCCAACTGGGAAGAGGAGCTGGAATTCTTCAGCATCAAGGTCCAGAACGGTGCGCTGACTTCACGCCTGCAACATATCGAAGTGGGCGATTATGTCCACATCGGTCGCAAACCCGTTGGCACATTGATCATCGATGACCTGAAGCCGGGTCGTACGCTGTGGTTGCTGGGCACCGGCACCGGGCTCGCCCCCTTTCTTTCCGTGATCAAGGACCCCGAGACGTATGAGGCTTTTGACAAGGTCGTGCTGGTTCACGGTGTACGCCATGTCAAGGATCTTGCCTATCGGGATGCCATTGGTCTGGAACTGCCGGATCATGAGTACCTGGGCGACTACGTCAAGAACCAGCTGATCTACGCGCCGGTAGTGTCACGTGAGGAGTTTGATCGACGTGGCCGCATCACGACACTGTTTGGCGACGGAGAACTGGAGCGCAGCGTCAACCAGCCAACCATCGATCCCGAAAATGATCGTTTCATGATCTGTGGAGGGCCTGCGATGCTCGCCGATCTGCGAGAACTGCTCGATAGCCGCGGATTCTCCGCCTCGCCATCACGCGGCGAACCTGGCGACTACGTCTTCGAACGCGCCTTCGTGGATCGCTGATGGACTGGCGGCCCAGGTACACACGGCGATAGAACAAGTGTCGCCGAGGCCTGGGCCATGATGATTCCGCTCGACCAGAACCTCGAGCGACAGTGCATCATCACCCGGTAACAACCAGAGTTTTCCGCGGGCGATGCGGATGCGCCATGACACTGGCCTTCGTGTCAAACACCTGCTGGATGCGTTGTGGGGTGAGGATTTCCTGCGGCAGGCCGACCCCCACTACCCGGCCTTGCTTCATGAGCGCAATGCGGTTGGCGTACAGTGCAGCCAGATTCAGATCGTGAAGTATCGTGAGTACACCGATCCTCATCTCGGAAGCCAGCTGTCTGGCCAGGCTCAACACCTGATGCTGATGGGCAAGGTCCAGTGCGGCAGTCGGTTCATCGAGCAACAGAAACGCACTTGACGTCGAGCCTCTCGCATCCGGGCCGATCTGCGCCAGCACTCTGGCCAGATGAACACGCTGACGCTCCCCTCCGGACAGACTCAGGTAATCCTGTTCTGCCAGATCGGAGACACCGGTTTTCAGCATGGCCCAGTCCACAACCTCCTGATCGAGTCGGTGTCCGCATCCCCGATGAACACTGCGGCCCATCATCACCACCTCGTGCACCTGGAAACCGAAAGCCAGCTCGCTTTGCTGAGGCAGTACAGCTCGCCGGCGAGCCAGCGCCAGAGGGCTCATGCTGCTCATGTCCTGGCCTGCCAGCAGGCAGCAACCCGAGTCACAGGCAACCTCTCCCGACATCAGCTTCAGAATGGAACTCTTGCCAGCTCCATTGGGCCCCAGCAATGCCAGAACCTCACCCGGGTACAGCTGCAGTGACACGTGGTCGACCCGCCAGCCTTGACGTCCTTGCAGACAGGCTTGCTCCAGAGACATCATGTCGATAACCCACGCAGACGAACCAGCAGCCACAGGAAAAACGGGCCACCGACCAATGCAGTGACAATGCCGATCGGCAGTTCACTGGGCGCGACGATGGTTCGAGCAAACAGATCTGCCAGAACCAGCAGTGAGGCACCAAGCAATGCGGAGGCCGGCAGCAACAATCGATGGTCAGGGCCGACTGCCAGACGTATCAGATGCGGTGTAACCAGACCGACGAAACCGATGATGCCGGACACCGATACGGCGGCTCCCACCGCCAGTGCAATCAGCAGGATCAGACACCGCTTGACACGCTCCAGGTCAAAGCCAAGGTGCATGGCTTCGGATTCACCCAGCAACAACGCATTCAGGGCACGAGCCTGTGTCGGGATGAGGACAAGCGCAAGCAGCATCAGTATGGATGCAGCACCCAGTTTTGACCAGGTAGCGCCGCCCAGACTGCCCATGCTCCAGAAGGTGAGCGTTCGCAACTGAAAGTCATCAGCCATGTAAGTCAGCAAGCCAGTAACGGCCGAACTCAGCGACCCCACGGCTATTCCTGCCAGCAACAGGGTGGTCACGGCAGTCCGACCACCACGATGAGCCAGACGATAGACCAGCAAGGTAACGCAGACACCCCCGACGAATGCGGCCAATGGCAGTAGCCAGGCCCCTGCGAACCGAGCCAGTCCCTGCAACACGCTGCCGCTGAGAACAATGACACTGACAGCACCCAGAGCTGCACCGCTGGATACCCCCACCAGAGCAGGATCGGCCAGAGGGTTGCGAAACAGACCCTGCAAGGCTGCTCCACACATGGCAAGACTGGCCCCCACCAGCACACCCATGAGCACACGCGGCAGGCGAATGCTCTGCACGACAGCCACGTGGGTACTGGAGTACTCAGCCGAGCCATTCAGTCCCGGAATCTGCAACAGGATACCGAGCACATCACCAACAGCTACCTGCACGGCACCGATGGCCAGTGCCGATATTGCACTTGCCAGCAGCAGCAAACACAGCAACGGTAGCACCAGATAGCGTCTGTTCGCCAGATTCCAGCTGCTCCGGTCGACTATCAGGCGAAGCATTGGCCAGCGAGAGCTCCGGGGTCCGTTATCCGGGCAAGCTCGTTCACGCAACAGATTCTTGAGCGGGATGTCGCTCATTGTGCGCCAGGAATCGGAAACAGCTGACTGGCCAGATCCTGCAGCGCCTGACCGGTACGCGGACCAAAACCGAGAAAACGCAAGGCATCCAGCACCAGTATGCGCGAATGTCTGCCAGCTGGCGTCAGAGCCACACCCGGCAGGGCCAACACTGACTGCTGAGTGGCTTCACGATTCCTGTCCGTATCATGCTGCACCACCAGAATGAATTCAGGTGCGGCCTCGATGATTGATTCTGCATTGACCAGTTTGTATCCATCATGGTCCGACATGGCATTCAACGCGCCGGATAATGCAATCATGGCGTCGGCCGATGTACCGTTGCCTGCAGCCATCGAGGAACCGGCATCCACTCCCAGCAGAAACATCACGCGCGGTGCCGTGCGCCCTTGCACCAGCTGCGCAACGGCGTCCAGCTCATCCTGTATGGATGCAATCAACTGTTCAGCCTCGGATATTCGTTCATGAGCGCGCGCGATGGCACGAATGCGCTCGTACAAACCCTCTATCGTGTAGTCGCGCGAGAACTGCTCGATCCGGACACCAGCATCCAGCAACTGTTGCAGTACCTCCGGAGGCCCGGCATCGGCAGTAGCCAGCACGGTATCGGGCGACAAGGACAGAATACCCTCGGCCGACAAGGCTCGCTGATACCCCACCTGCGGCAACTCGGCCGCTGCTGGTGGCCATTGACTGGTGGTATCCACACCGACGAGCAGATTCTGCAGATCCAGCGCATGGAGAATTTCCGTCAGTGACCCCGCGACAGACACCAACCGTGGAGAACCCTCATCCGCCTGTGCCGCGGCGGTATGCGTGAGCGTCAGCGATGAGACCAGCAGCAGAATGCTCCGCAGTAACCTGACCATACGCACCATCAGGCATCACCTGCCAGCGCCTGACCCCTCGGCGACTCTCTGCCAAGTACAGGTTCCCGGAGCGAGGATGCCGCCGTCGCTGTGGCTTCTTCCTGCAATGAGTCCAGTCGGTAGCCCTTGAAGGTGAACACCTGAGAAAGCTCGTTGATGTACCGCCCTGCCAGAGGCTTGATGCGGACCAGACGAGAATCCGGCCTGAGTCGCACGATATCCATGAAGGACCCCAGGCGATCCTGAAATGCCACCATGATGCGTGTGTATTGATAGCCTCGCGGCACGGTTGTGGCATTCCCCCGGATACTCAATTGCCGACGAGAGAATGTCTGCGGGCAATGAATCTCATCTTCGAGGAACATCAGATTGACCTGACCGTCACCCAACTGACTGCCTCCCCCTGCCATTCCCTGATTCAGATAGACATGGAAGTCTTCATCCAGCTGAATGAACGGTGAACTGCCAAGATCCAGCTCTTCGGTTTCACGCGACACTGCCAGCTGAACACTCTGGCAGCGGCTACGGAAGTCGTCGCAGTCTCGACGCACGGCACTCAGATCACTCTCCAGGTAGCTCATGACATCATCTCCATGGATTCGCCTCTCTATCATTCAACCGTTGCGTAACGCAACGTGACGATGCCACTGGTACCCGCTTCATCGTAGTAACTCAACAGTTGCAACTTGTAGATTCCCTCTCCGGTATCTACGGCATAAACCCGATAGTTCGGCCAGATACGATGATTGCCATCCAGGTTGTAGGCATACCAGCTGCTGTTGCTGAACACTCCGCCGGACACGTCCTCGAACCAGGTGGGAACCGCTGCCGACGAATTGAAGTCTGCAATGGATTCGGTGGCAATCGGGCCGAAGGCCGCCCCTTCGGTACCACTACCCCGGACTTCCCCGCCATTGACCCAGGCATTCCAGCTGCGATCTCCAGCGGTGATTTCGAACTGCAGGTCCCAGGCTTCGGCCTGAGCATTGCAATCCACTTCCACCATCTGTTCGAAGTCGTAACAGACACTTCCCCCCTCACCGCCGATACTTGCGGTCCAGACAACCGGCGAGGCGGCAAAAGCATTCTCACCGCTGTTCTGAATGAACATCTCGATGCTGATCTGCTGAGCTGACTGATCGATATCGGTGACATGCAGTCTTGCGAAGCTCTGACCATCGGCGCCTCTGACTACATACCAGGCATTGTCATTGGGATTCACCGTATGATCGGCAGGGTTGTACAACCACCAGCTCGCCTCCTCGTCAATGCCACTTCCATCGATGGCAGCCACATCACTGTCAGCTTCAAACGTCAGCAGAGATGAGTCGATGGAGCGTTGCAGCGCCGGCAACTCACTGTCTGCAGTCGCAGCGCTGAAAACCGCCAGATCGGCTTCGCCTTCTTCATCGTAGAAACGCAACTGTGCATCGGCCAGCGCAGCAGTCACCGTTCCCGGACCGGAAGCACCGCCATTGGTTCGTACATCAACGCGCTTCAGAGCAACGTCCCATTGCGTTGACAAACTGGCTTCGGCGTCTGTCAATTCGAGAATCTGCCCACTATCCAGATCCAGATAGGCCCATTTGTTCGCCGCATCATCCTCCGCCGCACCAAATCCACCCGCACTGGCATCCAGAGTCAATGTTGTCGTACCGGTATCGGCGTCGACTCCTCCACTGTCATCGCCATCAGCACCGGCATCACCTGCTGGCGTTTCCTGTTCCACCACGGGATCACTGTCGGAAGTACAGGCGCTGATCATTGTGGCACTCAGTGCCAGAAGCAGTAGCCTGGCGGATGCAGCGGAAGCCAAGCGTGTAGCAGGAATATCAGCTTGTCGAATTTTCATGATGGCAGTGCCCGTATCGAGTTGAATGAGTTGTTGCTAGAGTGAATAACGCAAGCCGCTATAGATGTAACGCCCCTCGGATGGGCGAAAATCCTGACCTGCATTGTCGGGGTCCTGATGTTCGTCGAGCAGATTGTCGATGCCCGCAAACCACTTGAACCGCCGACCAACAGGCTGGTTGAAACGCAGTCCGAGGGTGGCGTAGCCCGGCGAGCGAATCTCGTTATCGGCGTCAACATACTCATGGCTCTGCCAAGCAGCCTTCAGGCTGGCAGTCGAGCGCAGACCCGGTAGTGTCCAGTTGAGAGCAATATCGACCTGGTGTTCGGGACGCCTGGTCAGATCCAGCCCTGTCGCGGAGTCCGTGGCAAGCAGCCAGGTATAGGCAGCATCGACAGACAGTCGATCACTCAGTCTCTGCGCCAGATTCAGCTCGACCCCGCGAGTCGTGGCTGCATCGACATTGCTGTAGCGATAGACCTGCAACTGCTGCCCAGCACTGGCTTCTGCATCGATACTGGTCGTGATCAGATTGCGAAAACGGTTGTAGAACACGGCAATCTCTCCACGCGTGGTTCGACTGGCCGACATTTCGAAGCCAAGCTGCAGGCTGTCGGATTCTTCGGGTTCCAGCTCGGTGTTACCCAGCACCACGTAACCATTGGCACTGTGATCGAACAGGAAGTAACGCTCCTTGAGGTTAGGTACCCGGTATCCACTGCCCAGACCAAAACGCAAGCGTGGATTGAGCGATGACAGAAACTGCGGGACATACAGGACGTTGATCTTGGGTGCGACATGAGAACCGAAATCACTGTCCTGCTGCCACCTCAAACCGGGCAGGAACTCCCAATGTTCGCCTGCGAAGACACTGTTCTGAACAAAGAACTCACCATTCTGATGATCGGCACCGGGAACGATTTCATCGATCTGCAGGAACCGGCTGCCTTCAGCCCTTTCCTGTTGCTGCTGCAGACGGGAATCGAACAATGCCGCGCCCATGGTCCATTGCTGGTTCTGGCCGAAGGGCATGTCGAACTGTACTTCTGCCTTGAAGGTTTCGATGTTCGCCTCGCGCTTCTGATCAAGCAGTGAGGTGGACACGACATCCTGCCTGGTCGTATCCTCGAATTGCTCACTCATCAGAAACGCCTTGAGCGAACGTCCTCCGGCAAGCTCGCTGCGCCAGGAGAGCGTCTGGTTGAAACGTGTGGCATATTCGGCATCGAGCTTGAGGATGTCGCCCTGCCCCGGTGTAAAGGTACTGAAGTCCCTGCTCACATCCTCTTCGTACCAGCTGGAGCTGTATTCGAGACGTCTGTATTCGTCCAGCTTCATGCCCAGCGTACCCACCAGGTTGATCTTGCTGCCTCTGTCCCCGCCAAAGGAGTAGCTCGATGGATCCAGATCAAACCCATCGGCATCCCGGATATCGAGTGAAAAAGAGCCATCGAATTGCGCTCGAGACGCACTGAAACCTGCACTGACATGACGCTGGTCCAGCAAGCTGTTGCCTGGCAGACGCTTGTCACCATGACTTCCTGTGTCCAGCTGTAGCTGATAGGCCAAGGGGGCGTCAGGCTGACGAGTGATGACATTGATCACGCCGCCCATTGCGGCACTGCCATACAGCGCCGAGACAGCACCCTTGACGATTTCGATGCGATCGACATCGGCAATGGCGATCTGGGTCAGGTCCACCGTGGAACCGCTGGATGCACTGACCGGTTTGCCATCGATCAGAATCAGCACTCGGTCGGAATCCAGGCCTTGCAGCCAGACCTCCTTGCCACTCTTGCCGTGGATGTCCTTCAGCAGCAGCCCCGGTTGATGTTGCAAGGCCTCTGACAGATCTCGCGCGTGACTGCTTTCCAACGCTTCGCGATTGATGACTTCGGTACGCACGGGAACATCCAGCAGTTTGCGTTCAGTACGCGTACCAGTGATCACCATGGTGTCCAGCACCATGGGATCGGTATTCGAATGGACAGTGCAGGGGCCGAGTACCACGGCAATCGTGGCGCACAGTCGCACTCGCCGCCGGTCAAGCATGAGCGATCCAGAACATTTGGTGGATTGTCTGGCTGGCGGACGTCGAAACATCTGCTGGCTGCTGATCGCCGACAGGGGTGAAAGATTCCAGTGCGCCGACGATTGATGAGAATAGTAATGCAAATGAGAACTTTTCTCAACAATAGATGCACGTATTTTGTCCAGGCGAGTGGCACCTGGCTTGCTTGATCACTCACAGACAATGGCCGTTGCCGCACCAGCCCCTACAAGACTCGTTCACGCTCATGATCGTACGATCCACGCTTGTCAAAGCAACGGTAATGGCCTTGTGGGCCACCAGCACACTGGGAAGCCCCACCGTTCACGCAGACATCCACCTGTTCGAAGCCGTCAATGACTTCCCCGTCATCGACGCCGGAGAGGTTCCGTATTACTCGGAGGCACCCAGACGAGCATCACTGGCCATCAATGCCGCCAGAGAGGACTTTCGCAACCGATTTGCTCGGGCAACCTTGCAGTACGAAGGAGAATCCGATTTCTACGACATCACTCTGACTGCCCTGGCCGAGCTCGATGGCGAGGCAGAGTATCGTGTTCTGGTCAATGATGTTCTGGTAGGCACTGCCATCAATCCGGAAGTCGATATCGACTACACGCCGATTCGACACACCTTCGAGGATATCGTGGTCCCCCATGGTGCCACCATTGCGGTGGAGTCCCTGGCCAACACCAATGGCAAGATTCCGGAAGGCGATGGCACGGCCTTCGCCAGAGGGCGCTGGACAACACTGGAATTGGACAATGGCGATGCCGGAACCGGAGCCTCCGACGAAGTTGACCTGACTCTCGACGCCTCCATCGACACCAACGAAGTACAAGTCGGCGACGTGTTCACAGTCACCCTGGAGATCAGCAACCGCGAAGGCAGTGCTGTGGCAACCAGTCCGCAATTGGCTCTGACGCGCCCCCGTGCCGAGATAGCATTGACCAGTGAGAACATGTCGGCTTGTGTGGAAGACGGCAACGATATCATCTGCGAACTGAGCGAACTGGCCGCAGGCGACAGCCGAACGGCGTCATTGGATCTGCAGGCACTGGCCGCCTCACCGAATGCCCTGCTGCGTGCCACGATCACTACCGATCAGGATGAACTGGACCCGGAAGACAATGTGGTCACGCTGTCCTTGAGTATCAGTGATGACTCTGACAACAATGACAATTCCGCGCCAGATACGGATTCAGCGGATGACACCGACAATGAAACGCCTGATAGCGAAGAGCCGGACAATCAGCAAACACCGGTCGAGCCAGGTGGCAACGAGCTGACCGACACCGATATCGATGACGGCATGGCTGGCAATCGCTCTGGTGGCGGCGCAGTGTCAGTCTGGATCATTCTATTGCTGAGCTTCATGAGTGCCGGAAGCCGCGGCGTGCGCCTCAGGTGCTCGCCCAGCTTCGCATCAGATTGTGATAGATGCCGGTCAAACGACTGACGTCTTCATCCTCCGACCCCTTGTCAAGGGTAATCGACTGCACGCTCTGATCAAGATCGTACAGAATCTCGCGCTGCTGATTATCCCGTATCAGACTCTGGATCCAGAATACCGAACAGATTCGAGCACCTGCCAGAACAGGATTGACGCAATGCAGGCTGGTTGACGGATAGAGCACGAGATCCCCTGCTTCCAGTTTCACTTCCTGCGTACCGAACCGCGTGTCGATCACCAGCTCTCCACCGTCGTAGTCTTCAGGCTGTGACAGGAACAGCGTGGCTGACAGGTCCGTGCGGATCTGCCCGCCTCCCGGCATGCCCATGATGGCACTGTCGACATGAGCACCGTACTGGCCCCCTCCGGTATAACGGTTGAATTTCGGCGGCAGGATGCGACTGGGCAAGGCGGCGGACACGAACTGTGGATGAGCATGAAGCCTGTCCAGTATGACGTTGCCGATGCCACGTGCCAGATCGATGCGATCATCCAGATGCTGATTGGTCTTGACGCCGGCAGCCTGCGAACCCGCCGACAACTTCCCATCCACCCAGCTACTGTCTGCCAGCTGCTTACCGAAAACCAGCGCTTCTTCGCAAGTGAATACCTTTTCGATGACTAACAGCACCTGAACGTTCCCCTGCCTGTAACGAGTGTCATGACTGCATCAATAGTGACCTGTCAACGCTGACGGTCCGATGGCATCCAGTGTAGGGCATCCCGACAGTGCCATGCAGATTTCCAGCTCATCTCGCAGCAGCTTGATCATATGTGCAACGCCCAGTGCTCCGGCAACAGCAAGAGCAAAGACCTGCGGACGCCCCAACAGAACCGCATCGGCTCCCAATGCCAGTGCCTTGAAGACATCTGTCCCGCGACGTATGCCACCGTCAAGCAATACTGAAAATTCCTCCCCGACTGCGGCTCGGATGGAAGCCACGACCTCGATGCTGGCTGGCACCGTATCCAGGCAGCGTCCACCGTGATTGGAAACGATCACACCTTGCAGTCCCTGCTCCACACAACCGAGCGCATCATCGGGGTGCATGACCCCCTTGATCAGAATCGGCAGCGAAGTCTGATTGCGCAACCACTGGATGTCCCGCCAAGTGGGCGCTTCGCTCATCAGCCCCTGGAAAATGACACTCTGCCCTGAATTCAATGAACGCTGCTCCACGACCGGTTGATCGACCAGGTTTGCCTCGACAACCGCCGGGGGCAAGCTGAAGCCTGCACGCTGAATGCGGTTACGTGCACCATTGACAGGAGCGTCGACCGTCACCACCACGGCCTCGAAGCCGGCAGCCTCTGCACGCCTGAGCAATTCCAGCGTGAACCCTCGGTCCTTGTGGAAATACAACTGAAACCATTTGTGGCTTGGCAGTCTGGCAGCGATGCTCTCCATCGGCGCCGATGACAATGTGCTCGCCACCATGCAGGCCTCCATCAATGACGCCGCTTCAGCCGTTGCCAGTTCCGCCTCCTCGTGCACCAGCGCCTGATGGGCAACCGGCCCCAGCAGGATGGGATGGCGAAATCTCTGACCCAGCACCCGACACTCGGTATTGCCATTCGAACAATCTCTCAGTATGCGAGGCTGTATGGTGGACTCATCGAACGCTGCTCGGTTTCTGGCCAGCGTGCGTTCATCAGCACAGCCACTGGCCAGATATTCATACACATCGTGCGGCAGGATCTTCTTAGCATGACGCTGATAGTCCTCCAGGCACACCGTACCCGGAGGAATCGAACGTTCCGTCTTGTCAGGAGTTCGTTGCATCAACTCAGAATTCGTAGTTGACACTCAGGCGTGCATTCAGCGCATCCCCCTTGTAGGCAAACGCACCACTGCGATAACCGGCAAGGTAATAGTCCTTGTCGGTGACATTGCCCACGTTCAGCCGTACGGACAGCTGCTTGCTGTATTCGTAACTGGAGAACAGATCGAGCACGGTATAGGACGGGATTTCGTAGGAATAGGCACCGGTGTCGGCGCTGAAGCCCGCCGCGGAATCTGGCTGTCCCACATACATGCCATCGGAATAGGTCAGCGTACCGCCCACAGCAATGGAAGGCGTGACCTTGTAGCGAAGCTGAGCATAGGCACTGTTGTCAGAGAAATTGCTCAGCACCTTGCCTACCGAATCTTCGTCATACGACGCCAGTACTTCAGAGTCCATGATCGCCACACCGGCAGCAGCACTGAGCGACTCCGTGATATTGCCTGCCAGAGAAAACTCGATGCCACGAACGCGGTTCTTGCCGGTATTGAGCGTACCCAGGGATTCGTAGTCATCCCCGACACTTTCCATGACATCACTCTTTGTCATCTGAAATACAGCCACTGTCGCAAGCAGCTTGTCATCAAACAGATCCCACTTGGTGCCCAGCTCGATGTTCTGCGTTGTCTCGGGCTCACTTTCGGTTACCTGATCGGTGTCGCCACACAAGCCACCATAACCGCAGTTGCCGCCCAGATCGGATTCCCCGCCGTTGATGTTGGAAGAGGTACTGTAGTTGGCATACACATTCCCCTCTTCGGCAACCCTGTATACGACGCCCAGATGCCCGTTCCACAGGACATCATCGTATTCGTAGTCCGTCAGGGTGACTTCACCCGTGGTGTTGTCGGTGCTGCGCAGGGTATTCGTATAATCGAAGCTGTCCATGCGAACACCGAAAAACCCGGTAAATCGATCGGTGAAATCGATGGTATCCATGGCCGACAACGAGAAAGTGCTGATACTGAAGTCGGAATCGTATTCACCTCGGGTGATCTCCCGTCCCATCAGATCGCTCAGATTGTCCACGACGTTGCCATTGGCATCGTAAATACAGTAGCTCGGAGAAGCCCCGTTTCGACCTGATGTCACACAATTGGTGTCTCCGGTATTGTTGACCTGATACACACCATTGAGCACATCCGTCTTGCTGAACTCGGCGCCGAACACGAACTGATGAAGCTGATTGCCGATATCGGCATCCACGAACAGGCTGACCTGATCAGCGAAATAGTCGATCTCCTGCCAGCCCTGATGCGTACTCAGACTGACAGTGGGCGCGCTGGGTGCATCCGGATCGGACTCATCACGTGTGGTTCCGCGCGCGCCTGTCATCACATAACCGTTATCGGTTGTGCCATATCGAAAGGCGTTTTCCACACGTACAGAATCGGTGAACTCATAGGCCCCACGCAAGGTTCCGACCTTGACGGTGGATTCGAGAAAGTCCTGATTCTGCAGATAGACAGGCAGATCATCAACGGGCTTGCCGCCGTTCGGCTCGATGTAGGTACCCAGGTCCGGCTTGTCCTCGGCATTCAGGTAATAGAAGTCGGCCATCATCGAAAATCTGTCCCCGGTATCGTAACCGGCTGACAGTGCCAGACCCTGTCGATCCTTGCTGGCTGGTTCTCGATCGGGTACATCACTGGTTCCCAGCAGGACATTCGCCCGGACGGCAACTTCATCATTGATGCGCTGATTGGAGTCAACGGTTATACGGCCGTAGGAATCGGTTCCTATCCCGCCTTGCAGTTTGGTGAAGTCGTAGTCGGTACTGGCCTGCTTGGTAATGCTGTTGACGGCCCCCCCTGTGGAGCCACGACCTGCAAAGGTAGAGCTGGGCCCCTTGGTGATTTCCACCTGCTCCACCGCAAAGCTTTCACGAATCGTCATGCCCGGATCATGCAGGCTGTCAACAAAGACATCGCTACGTGCCTCATGACCGCGGATGATGTAGCGATCGCCGAAGGCGTTACCGTTTTCACCGGTACCCAGAGTGATGCCTGGTACTGCGGCCAGCTGATCCCGCAGATCGGTCTTGCCCGATTCCTGAAGCTGAGTTTGCGTCAGCACCTGAATGGTCTGTGGGGTATCGGCCAGATCCTTGACATGACGTGAATCACCGGAGACCTTCGCCTTGTACGGAGCTCCATCCTCGGCATAGGGATTGGTATCACTGGTGCGATCCTTGAGTTCCAGCTTGTCGAGCACCAGCGTGTCTTCTTCACTGTCGACACTCTGGCTCTGCGCCATGGCCAGAGAGGTACACATCAGTGCAGAAACCCCGACGGCCAGTGAACGTCTTGCAATTCCGCCTGTCACAGAGGTACTGCCATAGGCCAGACGAGCTGGTTTTCTGACAGTTGAATTGCGTTGCTCATGCTGCCCACGGGGGCTCGGACCCTGGTCAGCGTTTATATCACTCATCGTTCTTTCCTTGCTCAGTTGGTGTTGGTTATCAGTGAGTATTCGATGGGAATCACCAGTTTCAGCGTTTCCCGATTCATGAAATCCGGTATTCGCGGCAACGGTGACGCCTCCGCGATCAATTCAAGTGCAGCCTTGTCGAGTCGTGCATATCCGGAACCCTGCCTGACCGACGCATCGCTGACCTCACCGTTGCGATTGATCCGGAAACTCAGTTGCACGACGCCCTCCTCCTTGCGTCTCTTGGACTTGAGCGGATAGCGATGAAACTGCTTCAACCAGGCATTGATCTGCCCCAGATAGGCTTGCGGATCTCCCTTGGTACCTTCTGCCCGCGTATCTGACGCCGAACCCGTATTGGCGACCGCGGCTGTCTGCCTGACTGGCGACTCTGCATCACTGGGCGCATCTTGCTGCTGGTTGGGTGCGTCCGCCGTCTCCACTTCCGGCTCTGGCTCTGGCTCTGGCTCTGGCTCTGGCTCTGGCTCTGGCTCTGGCTCTGGCTCTGGCTCTGGTTCCGGTTCCGGTTCCGGTTCCGGTTCCGGTTCCGGTTCCGGTTCCGGTTCTGGTTCCGGTTCTGGTTCTGGTTCTGGTTCCGGTTCCGGTTCCGGTTCTGGTTCCGGTTCTGGTTCTGGTTCTGGTTCTGGTTCTGGTTCCGGTTCTGGTTCTGGTTCTGGTTCTGGTTCCGGAGTGACCGGGCTTGGCTTGTCTACTGCTTCCTCCGGGTTCTTCTCCGTGTCGGAAAGCGACTCCGGCTCCACCTCTGCCTCTGCTACGGCATCCAGTTCCGGCTCATCGCTCTCTTCATTCGTCAGTTCAGCTGCCGCCACGGTTTCCTGGTAGTTGCCGATCATGCCTAGCCCGACACTCACCCCCACTTCGCCAGGCCCTGCGACGCCATAGTCGGCTTCAGGCTTGTAGGCCAGCAAACCGAAGGCAAGAGCCAGGTGCAACAGCAGAGCCAGCAAGCCTGCTGCTAGCCATTTGAATACACTCACGAGATCAGCTTCCGGATTTTTCAGTCAGCAGGCGAATACTGCCAATCCCCGATTGCCGCAGGCCATCGAGCAGGACACCCAGATCCGCAGCCTTGACATCCCGATCAGCCTTGATCAACAGCTGTTCGGCGTTCGCATATCGCTCACCCGACAGCGCACGCTGTAAATCACTGAGGCTCATCGCCACACCATCCAACTGAATTTCATTCTGACGGTTGATTTGCACATCGACCACCGGTGGCGTATTGACCTCCATGTCCGCGGCCACAGGTGGTCGTATATCACTGCCATCCTGTGGCTGAATCTGCCCGGCGACCATGAAGAAAATCAATAACAGAAAAACGATATTGATCAGCGGAATCATGTTCTCGTCGCTCGACGACTTGCGCCGAGAAACCGATCGAAGCTGATCCGGAGATTGCAGGTAATCTGACACGGCTTTCAGTCCACCTCGGCCGACAGGACTTGCCCAAGCGTGACGCGGGAAAGGCCAATCCGATTCAGGCGTTCTATCGCCTGCACCATGGTCTGCACATCGGCGTCACCTGCAGGCAGTAGCGACAGGGGTCGAGACGCATCCATCCGTGCCAGCAATCGTTCATCGCTCATCACCTGCGCTGGGGATACGGATCGATCCAGCAACTCACCATCGGCCTGCAACAGCAGCACCTGTGCATCACCGGTTCCACCACCACCGGCTCCCTGAGTCTGAAATTCGAAATAGCCGAACCGACTGAATGACGATGTCAACATGAAGAACATGAGCAATATGAAGACAACATCGATCAATGCGGTCAGGCTTATCCTGCGCGACTTGCGTCGGACAGCCAGTACCGAATTCACGACACCGCTCGCTGCAGTGGTTTGCGTGAAACAACGACAGACTCCGGCTTCTGTTTATGCGCGACCAAGGAACTCAGCACATCAACATCGTTCTGCAAGCTGCCCGCCTGCACTTCCAGCTTCCGCTCGAACCAGCTATGCGCAATGGATACCGGGATGGCAACAGCAAGGCCGACAGCCGTGGTCAGCAGTGCCTGCCAGATGCCGCCGGACAGAATGGCCGGATTGACCTGGGCACCGGCACTCTCCATCGCTCGAAACGCCTCGATCATGCCGAGCACAGTACCGAACAGCCCCAGAAGCGGTGCCAGCATGGCGATGACTTCCAGAATCCTCAAATGCGATTCCTGTCGCGCCAGCCCCAACCTCGCCCGGCGCAGGGCCTCTTCTCGTATTTCCGTTGCCGAATACTCGCCACTGGCCTGCATCTTCAACGCGTGACTCAGCAAGATAGCGCGAGGATTGGATTGACCATTGACCAGCATTTGCGCTTCCAGCGGTTGATCGGCCTGCAGAAGTGCCATGGCCTTGTCCACCACATTGCCAGGTCGTTGTCGCAAAGCGATCAGTTGGCCGAGCTTGAGCAGAATGACTGTCAGCGCCAGCAATGAGAACGCGATCAGCAGCCAGACGACCGGCCCACCCGTAACCAGCATGCTCAGCAGACTGTCGAGGGTGCTCTGTGGCATCGGCGCGCTTGTCAATGCATCAGGCTGAACGGATTCTGCTAGATCGGATGGATTCAAAACGTAGTTCTCTTGATAGCACTAATGATAATCGTTCGCATTCTAATTACCGTTACCTCGACGTGTCAAGGTCTGCACAAGAATTCATGAAATAACGTTGTCCCTGCCAGACAGACTGGCGATGCTGACCTTAGCCAGTTCAGCGTTACGCTGGAGCCCTGTCAGTACCGTGCGATCGCATGGAGAGATACGTGCGGACAGCTATCAGCGTGTCAGCCGCTCGAGAGTCAAACGATGGAGGCAACCGGACTGCGGGTACGGACAGCTCGCAATGCCCTTGTGTCTGTGCACCAGGAGATTCAATCTCAGGCAGGTGTTTCTGCCTGGGTAGTCAGAGCTGCGCGCAGGCAGTCAATGCAGGCACCCATTGCAGGTGCTGCGGAGCAGGAAGTGATTTCGCAAAGGATCGACTGGTCAGCCCCTCATCGGGGACTGACCAGGTCAATGGCGGCTGCTACAGGAAGATCGTGATGATCGACGGCCAGACCAGCAGTACGCTCAATGCCAGCAATTGCAGCCCGATGAAAGGCAGGAAGCCTCGGAAGATATCGGTCAGAGAAATATGTGGAGGCGCTACCGACTTCAGGTAGAACGCTGCCCCACCGAATGGAGGTGACAGGAAACTCACTTGCATGTTCATGCAGAACAGTACACCGAACCACACGGACACATGTTGTGGATCAAGCTGACCGATGAAGCCGATCTCTTCCACTGGCATGGCTTTGACGATTGGCAGAAACACCGGAATGATCAGCAACACGATGCCGACCCAGTCCATGAAGGCCCCCATGAACAACAGGATGAGCATCATGGTGAGCAGTACCAGAAAGGTTGGCATGTTGGCGTCCACGATGAGTCCGGCAATATAGGTAGGCCCGCCAGCCAGTGTGTAGGCACCTGAGAGCGCCGCAGCACCGATGGTCACCCAGATGATGGTGCCGGTAGAGCGAAGGGTACGCATCAGACTGTCCCACAGGAGCCCGACTGAAGCTTCACCACGCAACAGGGCAATGACGAATACGGCCAGTGCTCCCATGCCTGCCGCCTCGGTGATTCCGGTAACACCGCCATATATCGAACCAAGCACGATACCGATGATGGTCACAGGCGCCAGCAAGCCCTTGCCATGTGCCCACCCCTTGAATGAGCGCTCACGTCCGATGACTAGAAATATGACAACCAGGCCAAGGACCATGACTCCGCCAAGGTACGGCAGGTGAGAACTCATCCCCAGCCACAGAGGCCCTTCGTCTTCAGACAGATTGGCATTGACGCCGGTTACTGTATAGATGGCCGCTCGCGCAAACAGCAGCGTGGCCAGTCCCGTCACCACGATGGCCAGAAAGCCGAGAAACATGCTGCGCTTCTCTGCCCCTTCGGGATCTTCCGGGCCGGGCTCCGGCAATGGTGCCAGAGACGGGTTCATGCGAGTACGAATGATGATGTAGATGATGATGAAACTGGCCAGCATGAAGCCTGGCAGAAAGGCCCCGGTGAACAGGGACTTGATGGAAGTTTCAGTGATCAGTCCGTAGATGATCAGGACGATCGATGGCGGAATCATGGTGCCCAGAGAACCGGAGGCACAAATGGTACCAATGGCCAGATTCTGGTCGTAACCCAGACGCAGCATCTGCGGTAATGCAATGAGGCCGAGCAGGACAATCTCGCCGCCGATGATGCCGGACATGGCTGCCAGCAACACGGCCATCACCGACGTGACGATGGCAATACCACCGCGAACACGGCTGAGCCAGAAATCCAGCGAGTCGTACATGGATTTTGCAACTCCGGAGCGCTCCAGCAGAGATGCCATGAATATGAACAATGGCACGGAGATCAGCACGTATTCGGTCAACAGGTCGAATATCTTCTGCGCCAGGATGTACAACGGCCCGGTACCGGGCCTGCCAGTCAGCAAACCATCACCGAAGCTCATGGGGTCAGTAAGCAGCGTGGGCTCGAACTTCATGATCATGACCACCAGCGCGAGAACCGCCGACGCCAGCCCAAGAGGCATGCCGATCGCCAGGAACAGCAACATCCCGACAACCAGTACGAGAGAAATCGTTCCTACGTCCATCAGACTTTACCTACGCTGCGTTTGATTGCTTCGAGCTCCTCTTCATCGATGTCGACAAGTCCACCGCGCTCCTCTGCGGTGAGATTCCAGTCGGCAATCAGATTCGCGGCAGCCTGGATGGCAATGAGCACTACCATGATGAGAATCATGGGTTGAATGGTGGCCGGAATGGGAGGATCGAAGGCGGTACCGAACATTTCCCATTTATAGAATTTGGTAACGAAGATCTGTTTGAAGCTGCCAAAGACCATGAAGAAGGCAAAGAACCAGATGAATGCAACAGAGATGATGTCGAATACGTGTTGCAGCCAGCGCGGCACCACGTCATACAACAGGAAGATCCTGATATGGCAACGCTGCTGCATGGCATACAGTCCGGATAACAGGAAGACGTAGCCGGCAATCCACAAGGTCAGTTCGTTCGCCCAGAGAGTCGGCGCCTCGAACACATAACGCAGGAACACCTCATAGAGCATGATGCAGGTCAGCGACAGGATGAGCAGCATGGTGACCCGACCGATGAACAGCGCAAATCGATCGATTGGCCGCCAGTAATCGTATTCCATGTGAGCACAACGCACGGTGCGCATGCCGATGATCAGCAACACGGGAATCATCACGACTGCGGCCCAGTCCAGTGGATCAGCGTAGCCGCCGAAAAGACCAGCCATGTCGGGCGTGACATCCTTGCGATAATGCAATTCTGCCAGTTGCTGCGTCAGGCTTTCACTGGCGGGCGGCAAGAGATCCAGCAGAAATGCCGGTGTGTGCCAGGTCGCCCAACCCGCACAGAGAATAAACGCGATGGGAACCAACCATTCAATAAAGCTGCCGCTGTCATCATCCATTAGCTACATCCAGATTCATGTGAAATCGGGTCGAAAGAAATAGTGGGAAGGAAAAGAGTGGCAGGCCCGCAACGGGCACTGCCACACGGGTTGGAACCCGACAGGAAGTCGGATGCCTACTGCATTGCACCCAGACTCTTCAGGAATGCAACATGGCTATCCAGCAGTTTCTTGGACTCCGGTGTTGTCGCAAACTCGACCCAGGCTGACTGAACAGCATCGCGGTATTGTGCCAGATCCTCTGGTGCCCACTCATAAATATTCACGCCTTTTTCTTCCAGATCCTTCTTGGTCTGGGCGTTCTTTACTTCATTGATGGTGGCGTTCTTCAGAGCCAGGGCCTGCATGCCCACTTTCATGATGGCCTTGTGATGTTCAGGCATCTCATCCCAGATATCCTTGCGGCAGGCAAGATGGTCAGCCGGCATGGAGTGAAAGCCCGGATAGTTGGCGTGCTCGGCAATGTCATACAGACCCATGCCCATGTTGTTTGTCAGGTTGGCGGCATCCGCACCGTCAATGATGCCGGACTCCAGAGCCGTGAACACTTCGTTGAAGTCCATCACTACCGGCGATGCTCCCAGGTTCTTGAACACCAGGGTTTCCATGCCCGGAGGCGAACGGAACTTCCAGTTTTTCAGGTCTTCGACACCACGGATAGGCTTGGTTGATGCCAGCGATTCCGGACCGGGAATCCACCAGCCGACAAATTCCATGTCGTAGGCGTTGTACAACTCATTGATGCTGGCATAGCCGTCACCATGCAGCAACCAGGCAAGTTGCTGATAAGGGTTGCCGTAGCCACCCATGAGGTCGCCGGCAAACTGAAACGCCGGGTTCTTGCCTGTCTGATAAGCCCCACCTGTCATGTCACAATCGAGGATGCCGGTAGCGGCAGCATCGAAAGTTTCAGTGGACTTGACCACCGCAGATGAATAGAACATTTCGATCTGTATTTCACCATTGGACATGGCGGTGATATCGTCAACGAATTCCTTGGCCAGTTCCCCGGACAGGGTTTCCGGAGAGAAATGCGTCTGGATGCGCAGCTTGGTATCTTCCGCACTTGCAGTACCAGACGCCATGGTGAGCGCCAGTGTGGCAACGCTGGTCGCGGCCAGTGTTCCTACACTCTTGAAATTCTTGTGCATACTATTCCTCACTATATTAACGAGATGAAAAATCAGAACAGGCACGTCTGGCCTGAGCCTGACTGGTGGTAGTCTTTCGACCGGATCTGGAAACGCTGGCTCACTGGACATCGCGAGCTGGCTCGACAGGCTGACATGATCAGACCGCCGCAATCACTGCATTGATACGACAAACTGCATCCTTGATGAGAAAGGCCATTCTGGCCTTTGCCTCCTCACTATTGCCACGGATAATGGCATCACTGACTGCCTCGTGAAACGGCAGAATTATCAGAATGGTGTCTCTGTCCGGGTTCGTCAGGCGAATGCTGGACAACAACGCCGAATAGATGATTCCAGCCAATGCCAGCAGGAATTCATTGTGTGCGGCCCGTAATACAGCTCGATGAAATCGGGCATCGGCGACCACGAATTTCCTGGGATCATCCACTTCATCCTGCATGGCATTGATGGCACTGCCAATTTCATCCAATTCTGCAGGGGTGGCCCTCTCAGCTGCCCAGAATGCTGCCTGAGGTTCGAAGAGCTGCCTGGTCTCGGCCAACTGCAAAAGCATGGCGGGATCAGCAGGTACCGACAACTGCCAGGCCATGACGTCATCATCCAGCAAGCCCCATTCCTCGCGAGGCTTGATCCGGGTACCAATTCCTCGGCGTACTTCCAGAAGCCCCTTGCCGACCAACACTTTCATCGCATCACGAATGACGGTTCGACTGACACCGAAGCGTATCGCCAAGGCTGCTTCGTCCTCCAGCAGACTGCCCGGCGAATACGCACCGGTAACAATGCTGCGACCGACCTGAGCCGCCACTTCCGAACTCAGACTCGGAGCCAGCGCCGGCATTGCCTTGAGGTTGTAATACGACGCTTCGTCCATGAGACGAATTTAATCATATTATGTTTGTCGTGAATACCCTTATTCACAACTCTTGTGACGCTATTTTCAAATCGTGGGTTAGTTCGCAGTATTCGATCAAGCGCACTCGCAGCATGATTGGAGAATATTACCAACTCTTAGCGAAAAACCGGCCAAATTTATCGTCAACTGCCACGATTCAAGCATACACGACCAGAAATTCGGAACAGCTCACTACATTCTTGACAGACCACTACGGCATAAAGGTGGCAGAATGTGGCGCCCATTCTCAGAGAAATCCGCAGAGGCCGATACTCAGATGTGCTCGTCGCGAGCGTTTCTGGCCCGACTGAAAGTGGCTTCCAGCGTATCGCCGTCACGACCATCGATCGCTTGTCGCAACTGCTGCAGATGACTGTCGAGATTATCCATGGCCTGTAGCAAGGCGTCACGGTTGGTCAGACAGACATCCCGCCACATGATCGGATCGCTGGAGGCAATTCGAGTGAAATCCTTGAATCCACCCGCCGAGTAACGAAAGATTTCCTCCGATTCCTGCTGCCTGGCCAACATGTCCACCAATGCAAAGGCCAGCACATGAGGCAGGTGACTGGTAGCCGCCAGCACCCGGTCATGCTGCTGCGGGTCCAGAGATTCCACTTCAGCGCCAGTCTGCTCCCAGAGCTGGCGCACAAGCGCCGTTGCAGACTCATCGGTTTCAGCCAGAGGTGTCAACAGTACTCGCCTCCCCTGGTAGAGACTGCCATCGGCAGCATCCACACCCGTTTTCTCGCGGCCCGCGATCGGATGACCGGGTACGACGCGGGACAGGCTTCCAAACACGGCACGCGCATCGTCAATGAAGGGTGCCTTGACGCTGCCGGCATCGGTGATGACTGCTGTTGCTTTCAGGTGAGGTCTGATGCTCTCGAGTTGCGCGCGCATGCTGAGCATCGGCACTGCCAGCATGATGATATCGGCATCGGGTACAACGTCAGCCGCGTCGGTACTGAAGCCATCGATGAAACCCAGCTCCTGCCCTCGTCTGCCCGTCGCTTCCGAGCGAACCAGAGCAGTGATCTCACCGGCATGGCCGGATTGCTTCAATGCAGCTGCCAGCGAGCCACCGATCATGCCCAGGCCAACGATACACAAGGTGCCCATCAATCTCTGCCCGGTACAAGAAGACTCATGCTCACAGTGCTCGCGGGTAGGAGCCCAACACCTTCAGCAAGGGCGTCAATTCGCGCAGCTCATCCAGTACCGGTGCCAGGTTTGCATCATCCTGATGCCCATTGACGTCGATGAAAAAATGATACTCCCACAAGGCCGATCGTGAAGGTCGTGATTCGATACGGGTCATGCTGACACCAGCCTCTTCCAAGGGCTGTAGCATGCGCCGCAAACCACCGGGCTTGTGCGGCGCCGCAATCATCAGCAGCGTCGAATCGTCACCACTTGGCGGGACGTCCTGATCACCGATGATCAGAAATCGGGTTGTATTGTTTCGCTCATCCTCGATACCACTTACCAGGCTGTTCAGGCCGTAGAGTTCGCCAGCAGTCTCACCGGCAATGGCAGCATACTCGGGGTGCTCGATGGCAAGACGCGCCGCTTCGGCATTGCTGCTCTCACTGATGCGTTCGGCATTGGGCAGATTGGCATTGAGCCAGTGCCAGCACTGCGCCAGTGCCTGAGGATGCGCATGGACAGTCCGGATATCCGTCAGGGACTCGCTGCGGCTGAGCAGGCAATGCTGGATACGCATGCTCAATTCGCCGCACACACGCAAAGGGGTACGTGTCAGCAGATCCAGAGTCAGATTGATGGTGCCCTCGGTCGAATTCTCTACCGGCACAACACCGAACCGGGCACGTCCAGTCTCCACAGCCTGAAAGATGTCCGCAATGCCGGCTTCCGGAACGGTCTGCACAGCATGACCGAAATGACGGTCGGCAGCGGCATGACTGTAAGTGCCTTCCGGACCCAGATAGGCCACTCGCATCGGCTGTTCGAGCGCCAGACTCGCCGATATGATTTCACGAAAGATGCGCTGAACGGCCTGATCACTCATGGGGCCCTTGTTGCGCCTTGCTACTTCCTTGAGAATCTGCGCTTCGCGTTCCGGTCGATAGAAATCCACTGCCTTGCCATCGGCTTCGGCCAGTTTGACGGCAGCCACCTTCAGAGCAGCAGCGGCGCGCTGATTCAGAAGAGCCTGGATCTGCAGATCCACACTGTCTATTTCCTGGCGGATATCCGACAGTGCCAGTGGGCTGACCTGGTCAGCATTGGCCTGGTTCTTTCCATCCGGATGTTCGGTACTCATGAGTGCTGTTCAGCGAAGTAATGAAGGTAGTCAACCAGCTCATCAACCGACTGGTCAGGCGTGGCATTGTAAAGACTGGCCCGCAGACCTCCCATTGATTTGTGCCCCTTGAGACCGATGAATCCTCGACCGGCAGCGCCTTGCAGAAACTCTCCCGTCAGCGATTCTTCAAGGAGCTGAAACGGCACGTTCATGCGCGAACGATTCCGAGGATGCACACGATTGATGTACAGATCGTGACTGTCGATGGCGGCATACACACTCTGCGCCTGACGCTCGTTGCGCTCGGCAATCGTCGACAATCCGCCTTCTCCCAGCAACCACTGGAACACCAGCCCGGCGGCATACCAGGCAAACGTGGGCGGCGTGTTCAGCATGGAACCGGCCTTGGCCATCGCCGCATAGCTGAACACGGGTGGCAGGGTTTGTCGTGCGCTGCGCTCAAGCAGCTCGTCGCGCACGATGACCACGGTAATCCCGGCAGGACCGATGTTCTTCTGCGCGCCCGCGTAGATCAGCCCGTAGCGCTCGACCTCTATCGGACGTGACAGGATTGACGATGACATGTCGCAGACCAGTGGTAACTGGCTGTCGGGGAGCTCGTCCAGCACAATGCCATCAATGGTTTCATTGTCCGTCAGATGCAGAAAGCTGGCACCGTTGCAATCTGCCCACTGCGAGCTGTCGGGCAAGTGTATGAGAGGCTGATCCTGACAGCTTGCCACGGTGTCGACCTGAGTCAGCTCAGCGGCAGATGCCATGGCCTTGCGCGACCAGTAGCCACTGTCGAGATAGGCTACACGACCCTCGAGGTCCAGATTCTGTACACACAGACTGAACTGGGCACTGGCTCCGCCCTGCATGAAAAGCACACTGTAGTCGTCAGGTATCGCCATCAACTGACGCAGATCGGATTCCGCTCGTGCGGCGATATCCGCAAAATCCTCGCTGCGATGACTCATCTCGAGTACCGACAGGCCGCGCCCCCTGAAGTCCAGGAGTTCGCTCTGCATACGTTCGAGCACCGAGCGCGGCATGGCTGCCGGCCCGGCATTGAAATTGGCTACTCGCGCAAGCGTAGAGTCAGACAAGGGTGACAGTACTCCGCAGTGGATCAGTTGTCTTCATCGTCGGCGTCGGACGAATCCTCATCCTCTGCTGGCTCGGCCGAATCGCCATCCACATCGGAAGCATCTGCCGAGACATCAGAGGTGTTCTCCGCATCGACAGGCGCTTCCGAGCCATCGTCTGTCGAGACGGCGGCGGCGCCTTCTTCGCCATCCTGAGTGTCATCCTCGGCACTGACAACATCGGATTCATCGATCGGCGTCAACTCCACCAGAGATTCACCGGCATTCAGACGAATCAGTCGCACGCCCTGCGTATTGCGCCCAACGGTGGTAACACCTTCTACCGCAGTACGCACCAGCGTACCGGCATCGGTAATCAGCATGATTTCGTCATCCTCGCCGACCTGGACCGCTCCGATGACCGGACCGTTACGTTCAGTCGTCTTGATGTCGATCACGCCCATGCCACCGCGCCCCTTGGTGGGATAGTCTTCCGGCTTCGTGCGCTTGCCATAACCATTCCGTGTGGCACTGAGTATCGTACCCTCGCCTACCACGATAAGACCGATGACACTGTCTTCTTCCGGCATGCGGATACCTCGCACACCGGCGGCCGTTCTGCCCATGGTGCGTACAGCGGACTCGTGGAAACGCATGGCGCGACCGCCGCTGGAGAACAGCATGATGTCGCTGTCACCGGTGGTCAGTCCGACATCGATCAGATAGTCATCGATACGCAGGTCGATGGCGATGATGCCATTGGTGCGTGGTCGCGAGAAATCGGACAGGGCCGTCTTCTTGACCACGCCCTTGCTGGTGGCAAACATCACGAACTGGCTTTCGCTGTATTCGCGTACCGTCAATACGGCATTGACGCGTTCGTCGTCTTCCAGTGGCAGCAGATTGACGATGGGACGACCCCGCGACCCGCGACTGGCCACCGGCAATTCGTAAACCCGCTTCCAGTAGACCTTGCCGACGCTGGTGAAGAACAACACCGTGTCGTGCATGCTGGCTATGAAGAGCTTGTCGACGAAGTCCTCGTCCTTCATGGTGGTCGCGGATTTGCCGCGACCGCCGCGTCGCTGGGCGCGGTAGTCTGACAAGGGTTGCGCCTTGACATACCCACCATGAGACAGGGTGACAACCACGGATTCGTCAGCAATCAGATCTTCCACCGTCATTTCAGAGTGGTCGACCTGTATGGCGGTACGGCGCTGATCGCCATATTTTTCAATGATGGCGACCAGCTCTTCGCGAATGACGAGGCGCAGGCGCTCGGGGTCAGTCAGGATATCCAGGTAATCCTCGATCTTTTCGAGAATCTCCCGGTATTCGGCGATGATCTTGTCCTGTTCCAGGCCGGTGAGCCGATGCAATCGCAGATCGAGAATGGCCTGCGCCTGAACTTCTGTCAGCTGATAGCGACCGTCGTGCAGACCATACTGCTCACCAAGGTTTTCCGGCTTGGATGCGGCAGCGCCGGCTCGCTCGAGCATGCCACTGACGATGCCCGGCTCCCAGGTCTGCCCGACCAGCTTTTCCTTTGCCTCGCCCGAGTTCTGCGATTCCTTGATCAGCTGAATGATGGGGTCGATATTGGCCAACGCCACAGCCAGACCTTCCAGCACATGTGCCCTGTCCCGCGCCTTGCGCAACAGAAAGACCGTGCGACGTGTCACCACTTCGCGCCGATGTCGGATGAAGGCATTGAGTACCTGCACCAGGTTCAGCAGTTTTGGCTGACCTTCGTCCAGTGCCACCATGTTGATACCGAACACGACTTGCAACTGGGTCTGCTTGTAAAGCTGATTGAGCATGACGTCGCCGGACTCGCCACGGCGCAGCTCGATCACCATGCGCATACCGTCCTTGTCGGATTCGTCGCGCAGCTCGGTGATGCCTTCTATCTTCTTGTCCTTGACCAGCTCGGCGATCTTTTCCAGCAGTCGGGCCTTGTTGACCTGATACGGCAGCTCGTGGACGACGATGGTGTCCTTGCCGGTCTTTTCGTTGTGCTCGACCTCGGCCTTCGCCCGGATATACAGCTTGCCACGACCGGTTCGATAGGCCTCCTTGATGCCACGCGCACCATTGATGATGCCGCGGGTCGGGAAATCGGGTCCGGGCAGGTGCTCCATCAGTTGCTCGACAGTGATGTCAGGTTCATCCAGCATGGCGATGGTGGCGTTGATGACTTCCGAGATGTTGTGTGGCGGTATGTTGGTTGCCATACCCACCGCGATGCCGGTGCCACCATTGACCAGCAGATTGGGTATGCGCGAAGGCAACACACCGGGCTCGCTCTCCGACCCATCATAGTTGGGGATGAAGTCGACGGTTTCCTGATCGATGTCCGCCAGCAGATCCTGTGTCATTTTCGCCATGCGCACTTCGGTGTAACGCATGGCAGCCGCCGGATCACCATCGACCGAGCCGAAGTTGCCCTGGCCGTCTATCAGCATGTAACGCATGCTGAAGGGCTGCGCCATGCGCACCATGGAGTCGTAGATGGCAGAGTCGCCATGCGGGTGGTACTTACCCATGACTTCACCCACGACACGGGCTGACTTGCGATACGGGCGATTGAACTCATAGCCCTGCTCATGCATGGCGTACAGAATGCGACGGTGTACCGGTTTGAGCCCGTCGCGCACGTCCGGCAGGGCGCGCGACACGATTACGCTCATGGCGTAATCGAGGAACGACTGCCGCATCTCGTCTTCGAGGTTGATGGGCAGAATTTCTTTAGCGAAATCAGACATGGAGCGAAGGGCCAAACGAGGTGGCGATCGAGTCAGATCAACCGAATGATTCTATCACATCGAAGACAGTCAAACCCAAGCAGCATGCCGCTTGCGGGGCGTGGCTCTGTCAGATTCAACAGTGACGGGAATCACCGGCAAACCGGTTGTGCCCGTATCACGTAAACTTGCATCACAGACCCGAATCCGTGCGATCCGGCGCTACACGCCCGGCAGTATGTACCGGACGTTATCCCATCCGTCAGACAAGGCAAGTCATGAGCAGCAAGATACACAATGCAGATCCGGCAGAACTGGCCAAATTCCAGGATCTGGCCAGTCGCTGGTGGGATGCCAACAGCGAATTCAAACCCTTGCACCAGATCAATCCACTGCGTCTGGACTGGGTCGCCGAGCGTGCCACCCTGCCCTGCTCACGGGTTCTGGACGTGGGCTGCGGTGGCGGTATTCTGGCCGAATCCATGGCGCATGCCGGTGCCGATGTACTGGGCATCGATCTGGCCGAAGCACCGCTGGCCGTGGCTCGTCTGCATGCTCTTGAAACCGGTGCCGAGCTGGATTATCGCGAGATCGCCGCAGAGGATTGTGCGGCCGAGATGCCCGGCAGTTTCGACTGCGTCACTTGTCTGGAAATGCTGGAGCACGTCCCCGACCCGGCCTCGACGGTCCGGGCCTGTGCCACCCTGGTGAAACCCGGGGGTCGAGTGTTCTTCTCCACCATCAACCGCAATCCGAAGTCCTGGGTGTTCGCCATCGCCGGAGCCGAGTACATCCTGCGGCTGCTGCCCCGTGGCACGCATGAATGGAAGAAATTCATCAAACCCTCAGAGCTGGCCACCTACTGCAGACAGGCAGGGCTTCGAGTCGATGAAATCATCGGCCTGACCTACAACCCGCTGACACGCCAATACAAGCTGGAGCAGGATGTCGACGTCAACTACATGATTGCCACCACACGCATCGACCCGAACAGCAGGGACGACTGAACCCGGTCGTCACGGATCTTCACCCCATGCTTACCATTCGAGAAGGATCGTCGCTCTACTACAGCCTGTTGTGGACAACTCCTGCGGCCCGCCAGCGTTTCATCGAGCGCCTGCATCTCATCCAGTCCTTGAGCACCACCCTGGAGGACGTACAGGAACCACAGGTTGCCGAACGCAAGATTCACTGGTGGCATGAAGAACTGCAGCGACTGATGGAGGGTACCGCTCGCCACCCGGCCACGCAGGCCACCCACGACAGCATGGCAGAGCAGCAACAGGCAATGGCGTGCTGCCTTGCCATACTTGGTGCTGCCTCGACCCTCAGGTTCACACCCCCGGCGAGCGATGCGGAAGTCGATACCCTGCTGGAACAGGATTACAGTGCCCGTCTTGCTTTGCTGGCCCATGCCTTGTCGGACAACGATGCCGAACTGGACCCGCAGCGTCACTCGCAGCGGCTTGCAAGAGCACTGGGCAAACACGAACGCTTGTCTCGCTTGCCAGTTATGCTGCATCGGGGACAGCCCGTATTCAGCACCGAGATGTATCAGCGATTCGGCATCCGCCCGACCGACCTGGCCTCACATATCCGCAAATCGGAAACGCAGACCAGCGACGCCGATGACGTTACAGCGGAACCCGCCAGCACGCTCGATGCCATTGCCGTGGTGGTGGACAAGCCCGCACGCCAGTCACTGCTGAATGCCGCAATTGCCGATGCCCATCACGACTTCGCCCAGGCCCTGAAAGAGCCGAGCAGTCGACAGCACTACCGCCAACGCTCATTGCTGCCGTTGTGGCGACTGAGCATACTGAGAGAAAGGCAGCTGGCACTGTGGACGCGACGCCCCCCGGACCTGCTCCGCGAACGCAGCACACTCACCCCTGTACACAAGCTCTTCTGGGCCTGGCGCCACCGACGTTGAAGGACAGGCTCATTCAAGCCTTTGGAAGGGCAGACTGCGGACCGCCCCGAATTTACCGATCGATGTCCTGCCCATGGCAAGACGTACTGACAAGACTGAAGACCCCCTGGCTCGTCTGACGGCCATGGCGACATCGCCCAGCCTTGAACGACAACCTTGCAATGCAGCCTCATTGATCGGTATCGTTCGGCTTTGCTTACGCACAGCACGCCGGAGTCGACGATGCAACACGCGTAACAACATGTCCCCTTCAGTCCTCGCACCGCATGGCGTACACTTGCGCCATGCAAAACCCCAACTATCAGAGCGCCACTGACGCGCAGATCGGCTATACCCTGCCAGCCAATTCCCTGAACGATCGCGTCGTCATGATCAGCGGTGCGACAGGTGGCCTGGGAACCTGCCTGAGCAAGGCCTGCGCTGCTGCTGGCGCCACGGTTGTACTGGCCGGTCGCAAGCTCAAGAAGCTGGAAAAACTCTACGACGTGCTGGATGGCATGGGTCCGGCACAGCCAGCCATGGTGGTTCTGGAGCAGGACAAGGCCGGACCCGCGGAATATGGCGAGATCGCGGACATGTTGCAACAGGAATTCGGGCGAATCGACGCGCTGGTACACGCCAGCGCCGACCTTGGAACACCCACCCACCAGATCAGTATCGACCAATCCGAGTGGGTACGTGTCATGAATGTCAACCTGACCAGCGCTCGCCTGCTGTCCCTGTATTGCCTGCCACTGTTGTTCCGATCAAGCCTCGGCAGTCTGACCTTCACCCTCGACTACAAGCCCACTGCCTACTGGGGTGCCTATGGGGTATCCAAGCAGGCCTTGCAGGGTCTCATGCACATGCTGGCCGATGAATACGACACCCGGATGGATGAACAGGGACGATACCCCCAACTGGCGATCAACGGCTTTGACCCCGGCCCGATGCGAACCCAGTTGCGGCGTAACGCGTTTCCCGGAGAGCTGGAAGGCGAATCGGCACCACCCGATCAGCGCATGGGTCCGCTATTGTCCTTGCTGATGCGCACCGATCGCTCGACGACCGGCACCGCCCTGGCATACGAGAAACAGTCATGAACACGAGCAGTGACCTGATGCTGGCAGTACTTCAGCATCGCCCTACACCGGCCTCAACAGAAGAGAGCCTGGCACGCATGGAAGATGCGGCGGCCCGCGCCGCGGCCAACGACGTACAACTGCTGGTCTGCCCCGAAGCCAGTCTGACCGGCTACAACATTCCGCTGAGCAGTGCTCGCAGTGTCGCTGTCGAGCGAGACGGGGACACTACCGACAGAATCAGGAACCTGTGTCTGCGCCATGGCATCGCTCTGGCCTACGGATACATCGAACGCGACGGTGACCAGTTGTTCAACGCTGTCAATGTGATCTCTGCCAGTGGCGAGCTGGTCTCGCATTATCGCAAGACGCATCTCTGGGGCGAGCTGGATCGCGCGCTGTTTTCCGCCGGTGACGACTATGCCCCGGTATTCGAACTGAATGGCTGGAAGGTCGGCCTGCTGATCTGCTATGACATCGAATTTCCCGAATCATCTCGCCACCTGAGCCTGCAGGGCGCCGAGCTCATCCTCGCTCCGACCGCGCTGATGGCACCCTGGACGTTCGTGGCGGATGTCACCACGCGAGCCCGGGCAGCCGAGAACCAGGTGTACTTTGCCTACGCCAACTATTGTGGACCGGAAGGGGATCTGAACTACGTCGGCCGAAGCTGCATCATCGGCCCGGATGGTGAGGAAATGGCTCGTGCCGGTGATGAGCCCGACCTGTTGACGGCCAGACTCACCAGACAGGCCATCATGGATATTCGACAGGACCTGCCCTACCACATGGACCGACGTCCGGAACTCTATCAGTCACTGACATGAACGAACGCAAGCCCGTCTCGGTCTTCGGACCCGATTTTCCGTTCGCCTATGATAACTGGGTGTCCAATTCTGCCGGGTTGGGATCCTTGCCGGCCGACAAACTGGGACAGACCATCGCCGTCATCGGCGCCGGTGTCTCGGGCATGGTGGCAGCCTTCGAACTGATGAAGCTCGGCCTGCGCCCCGTGATCTTCGAAAGTGGGCGCATGGGTGGGCGGCTGCGCTCCGAACCCTTCGTGAATTCACCGCAGAGCATTGCCGAACTGGGCGGCATGCGTTTTCCCGAATCGGCCACGACCTTCAACCACTATGCCGATCTGCTGCAACTGGAGCGTCGTCCTTTTCCCAACCCCCTGACCGAAGCTGCCGGCATGACTGTCATCGACCTGGCCGGCGAAGCGCTGTACGCCCGCAACCTGGATGACCTGCCCCCCTTGTACCGGGAAGTGGCCACAGCCTGGGCAACAGCACTCGACGAAGAGGCCTATTTCTCCGAGTTGCAGCAAGCCATCGCACAGCGCGATGTCGTGACCATCAAGCACTACTGGAACATTCTGGTACGTGAATGGGATGACCGTACCTTCTACGACTTCATTGCAACATCCAGAGCCTTTCAGGAACTGAGCTTCCGCCATCGCGAAGTCTTCGGACAGGTCGGATTCGGCACCGGTGGCTGGGATTCGGATTTTCGCAACACCATGCTGGAAATTCTGCGTGTGGTACTGACCGAATGTGATGATCATCAGCATTACATTGTCGGAGGAGCCGAACAACTTCCGCGCGGACTATGGACCGCCACACCCGACTGCCAGCACTGGCCAGCCGGCACGTCCCTGTGCAGCCTGAACCAGGGAGCAAGCCGCTCCGGCGCGCGCAGGATTCACCGGCTGGATGCGCACACTTTGCGCGTCACGGATGAATACGGCAACGAGCTCGATGTACCAGCGGTACTCGCCACCTGCCAGAGCTGGCTGCTTACCACCAGCATAGAAACCGACGAACAACTGTTCTCGCAGGACAACTGGATGGCACTGGATCGTACCAGCTACATGCAATCGTCCAAGACCTTCGTGATGGTGGACAGACCCTTCTGGAAGGACGTGAACCCGGATACCGGTATGCCTTGCATGGGCATGACCCTGACTGATCGACTGACACGCGGCACCTATCTGTTCGACAACGGTGACGATCAACCAGCCGTGATCTGTCTGAGTTACGCCTGGATGGCCGATGCCCTGAAAATGCTGCCATTACCGGCTGAAGAACGGGCGCGTCTGGCACTCGATGCCCTGCAGAAGATCTACCCGCATCTGGATATCCGCAGCCATGTCATCGGCAAACCGATCACCATTTCATGGGAAGCGGATCCGAACTTTCTCGGGGCCTTCAAGGGAGCACTGCCTGGTCATTACCGCTACAACCGCCGCATGTTCTCGCATTTCATGCAGGATGGCTTGCCCGACGAACAGCGCGGTATCTTCATTGCCGGCGATGATGTGTCATGGACGCCGGGCTGGGCAGAAGGTGCAGTACAGACGGCCCTGAATGCGGTCTGGGGAATCACTCGCCATCTCGGCGGCAGTACGGCTCCCTCCAACCCCGGCCCCGGCGATCTCTTTGCCAGTCTGGCACCACTGGACCTGGACGCGGCTCAGCGCAGTACAAGGCCTCGATAGTAGATCGACGCATCGTTCAAGCAGTGCGTCTTGCGTCTTGCGTCTTGCGTCTTGCGTCTTGCGTCTTGCGTCTTGCGTCTTGCAGGATGCAGGATGCAGGCCAGGGCCAGGGCCAGCATTGCATCAATAGAAATCGGCAGCGTCAGAGCAGCTGACCCGCAATTTCCTCGGCCCAGACCGTGGCACTCTGATAATGCCTGCCAGCCATATCAAGGATCTCTTCATCCAGCTGTTCGGATTGTCCCTTCTCGAGGCACTCCACCCAGGCCAGCATGCGACCTCCATTGCCTTCTCGCGTCAGCAGCTCGGTGCGCAGTTCCTCATTGATCGTGACCTCGGCCAGAGCCTCCTCCATGGTGCTTCCCATGAAGACATCGAGCAGTGACAACAGGCCCAGTGTGAAGTAGCGGGCATCATCGACCTGCTCCTCCTGTGCGATCAGCTGGCAGAAACGTGCACGAACCAGAGCCAGCTTGATCAGTTCCGATGGCTGGTCGTCCACTCGACTCATGACCAGCAATGTGACCCAGTTACTGATCAGGCTGCGTCCCAGCAGAACAGCCGCCTGCCGGATCGATTCCACATTGGTCGACAGCCCGTTGAGCGGAGAATTCACATACTTGATGGTGCGTACAGCCAGCGAAACATCTCTACCGACAATCTCTGCCAGGTCATCAATGGTCGAATCAGGGTTGTTGATCTCGGCAATGAGTTGCATCAGGGCAACGCGATTCTCGGGCATTCTCGAGCCGCTGACGATCAGTGGCCTGGCAAAGTAATAGCCCTGGAAATAGTCGAATCCGCCAGCCTTGAGTTGCTCGAATTCCTCATGCGTTTCAACGCGCTCTGCCAGGCAAAGCCGACCGGCAGCATGGTCTGTCTTGCACTGTTCAGCCAGTGACTCCATGGTGTGCTGCGTGATGTCGTATTTGACGATATCGGTCAACGACAACAAGCGTTCGAAACGTTCAGGATCGACAAAATCATCCAGCGCGATCAGATGTCCCTTGTTGCGTAGCGCCTGTACCCCTGCCACCACTTCATCATTGACATCAACGGTTTCCAGCACCTCCAGCACACAACGCCCGACAGGCATCAGGTCCAGCATATCGGGCTGTTCGAAAAACAGATTGGTCAGATTGATGAACGCCAGTGAATTACCGACCAGTTTGTCCAGACCGATTTCGGCAACAGCGTTGAACAACACCATGGATGTCGCCGTATTGCCATCAACCGTCGGATCATAGGCGTTCCGCTCCGACGATCTGAACAGCAATTCGTAGCCAAACGTATTTCCGGCTACATCCAGTATGGGCTGACGAGCGATGTGAAATGAAGTCATGGGTCTTCCCTGGACGCTGACAGGCTCTGTTTGATGCACTTGCATCCATCCTGTAGCGGCAGGAATCGTCACCTATTGACCCGAACGCTCGGATAGTCAGCGCTCGCCTGTCTCCTGGCCGCTGGTCGACGGCGCGAGACCGTCCAGTTGGTCGCATTGTGCCGGACTCAGTTGGCGATTGCTCCCCGTGGTTCGTCGCAGCATCAGATTGCCATCGACGGTCGAATGGTCTCCGGAATTGGCCAGCACATGGAACAATTCATGTGCCAGGGCGATGCCCCGATCCTGCAGCGCCAGCGTCAGCCACACGGTATCGCTCAACCAGCCACGGGTACGCGTATTGCCCTGGCCGAAGGCTTCGGCATCGAAGGTCTGGCGCATGCGAGAATCTCGGGCAAACACCGCCGTGACTCGCCGCTGTGGACCGCTTTTGCGAACCGCCTCGAACAGTGTTTTCGCGCTGCCCGTTTCCAGATCGCGCAGGTAATCGGGCGCATCCACCCGGCGCAACTGCACATCGATGAACCGTACGTCACACTGATCCAGTATGGATTGCGCTTCATCCAGAACCTCACTCACCTGCTGCAGCGACCAGCGCTCATCGAGAAGCAGAACGTCCAGAGGTACCACACGAGCAGCACCCTCACTCGATGAGCCCGACGTCCAGTTGCCGGTCGAGACCACCTGAATGGTTTGTCCGGGATCGAACAGCGGATCATGCAGATAACCTTGCCCAAGCTGACGAGCAAAGGCGCCATTGGCAAAACGGCTGCGCATTGCTGCCAGCAACTGTTCCACCGTCCAGTGTGGATTGGCCTGCAACCAGCGCGCGGCCAACGCCATCACCCGCGGTACCGCATAGCTGCTGCCAGCTGCATGGCCTGCCTGCCCACCATGATGGATGACGGGCACGTGTTCGGCCGGCACCATGTAATCGACACTGCCGCGTCCCCAGTTCACTCCCTGCGCCGGCATGGCAAAGTCATCGGCCGATGTCACCACCAGCAGATTGGGCAGCTCCAGTGCGGCCGGGTAAACGGGAACCTGATCGATATTCCGACCATTGTTGCCGGCGGAGGCAACGAAGAGTATCTCGGGATGTGCCCGTGCAGATTCTTCGAATGCCAGCCATTCCTCGCGCTTGTTGCCTCCCAGCGGCAGACCGATGATACGAACCTCATTGCCGGCGGCGTGCCTGACCAATGCCTGCATGCGCTGCATGTCGGGTCGCGGGTAACGATACGGCACCAGAGAGACCTGCGGCGCCTCACGCAAGAGGACAGAAGCGGTTGCCGTACCATGACGTTGTACATGGCCGCGAGCGTCGGGATGCGCATCAAACGGCAGGGTGTCCAGATCCCAGAAATCGTAGCCGATCAGCGTTCCATCGGCTTGTCTTGCCAGTCGTTCATTGATGTACGCCAGGCGGTAGTCTACCCCGGAATCCACCAGCGCCACCCGCATGGTCGGAACTGTACCGACCTCTGCCGATGGTGCAGGCGGCAGTGGTGGATCAGCGGCCTGCAGATTACCTGCCTGCAGCAACAGTGCTGCGGCAAGCAGGGGTTTGCAGACCACTGCAGACATCAGACGTGTTCGCGCTGGAAGATGGCATCTCCCTGTTCGTCTACAATCTGCTGTGCCTTGCGTTCGGAGTGAGCCACAGCCGAACTCCGGTCGCTGTGGTTATCGGCCCGAATGAACTGTACCGATTTCTGTTCACCATCGACATTCTTGGCTATGCTGCCAGCTGTTCGAAATTGGCCGCCCTCATTGATGGGCGCAGCCGTTATCATGAAGCCCTTGTATTCGACCGGTTCTTCGGCAGTCGCCGCAGCAGCAGAATCGTCACTGCCACCACCCAGAAGTTTGCCAAACAATTTACCTAATCCCATGAGTGTCTCCGTTTCCTGTTTGAGGCATCATAACCCGACCATGCATATCACCACTCACGACACTCCAATCGGCACACTGACTCTGGCAGCGGATGAAGTCGGTCTGCGTCATATCATCTTTCCTCAGGGCAGCCGCGCATTCGCCGCCCCGGAACACTGGCTGCCGAATCCCGGCCGCTTCGATGCAGTGCGTCAGCAACTCGATGAATATTTCGACGGCAGCAGACAGCATTTCTCACTGCCACTGGCACCGAATGGAACCGATTTCCAGAACGCAGTCTGGCAGGCGCTGACGTCAATCGACTATGCCAGCACCTGCAGCTACGGCGATCTGGCACGACGTCTGGGCAAGCCCGGAGCCAGCCGTGCTGTCGGGGCAGCCAACGGTGCCAATCCCCTGCCCATCATCATCCCCTGCCATCGGGTCATCGGTGCCAGTGGCAGGCTGACCGGTTTCGGTGGTGGCCTGCTGACCAAGCAATGGCTGTTGAGCCATGAACGTGGCGAAGGTCAGCTCTTCGGCTTCGAAGCTACCATCCAAGCAGGCGATCCAGAAAACCGGGTTTGAGCGACTCCCGGCACTGCTGGTACTGCGCATGGAACTGCTGTGAACGCGTCTGCACGCCAATGGCCACCTTGAGCAACCACGGCTTCCTGGCGTGTGTGTTTCTGGCAAATCCACCCGGGCCTTCGTGATAGTTCAGGTAGAGGTTGGCAACGTCACTGGTGGATATGCCGTTGCGGCGTGCCGCCTGCCGTACATACCAGTGAACGAAATCAGTGGCATCGGCGAAGTCGTGCCGCACCCGCCAGTAGTCCCCGGTCGAGCGAAGATATTCTCTCCAGGTGCCGTCGATGACCTGGGCATAGCCATAGGCCGAGCTGGGTCTGCGCCAGGGAATGAATCCCAGCAATCGACGCCTGGCCGGTCTGGCCTTGGCCCTGAAACCGGACTCCTGATACATGAATGCCATGGGGATGTGCATGGAGGTCCCCCACTTCTTCTGAGCCTGCAGGGCTGCCTTGTGCCAGCCTCGCTTCTCCTTGAAGATCGAACAGACATCCCCCGGATTGCTCGGCCGGGCCGTCGCACACCCCTGCAACAGTACCAGCATGACGACCAGGATCAGAATTCTCGGTAGTTGCCCGAGTGCAGCAAGACGATTCATGGTGGTAGTGTAGTGAGCAATTTCCAGCAGCGACAGATTGGTAATGATAATGACATCCGCAACGGCCGCCGAACCTGCCAACTCACCGTTACCTGGCGTCTACCGGCACTACAAGGGTTCTCTTTACCAGGTGCTTGGCATGGCCAGACATTCCGAAACCGAAGAATGGCTGGTGGTCTACCAGGCACTGTACGGAGAGCGAGGCTTCTGGCTACGCCCGCTGTCACTGTGGTTGCAACCGGTCAATGGCGACGCGACGACACGGGATTCCTCGCACATCGAGCGCTTCACACTGCTTGAAACCAACCAGCGGAATCCGGGCGCAGGTATGGAACCTGGTTAACAATTGCGCGCAGCGAAACATGATGGTTCGACCGACTGAGCATTCATCGGCTCGGATCTTGCGAAATGGCCATGCAATCTCGATGGAAGATTCATTGCCATGCCTATCGTCCGACTCGCAGCCCTGCTTCTGCCACTGCTGTTCACCAGCGCCTGTGCCACGGTCACTCCCGCCGAGGAGCCTGTACCCAGAGAAGAACCGCTGCTGATCGGAACCCTGCCGGACAGACTCGAGAGCTTCGATCTGCAAGGTTACAAATTCTTCGAGGATGAGTCCGGAGGGTATTCGGTGCGATATGCCAACACCCACAAGCGCCGCATCGCCGATGTCTATATCTATCCGGTAGCAGAGGAAAACAGCAAACTGGCGCACAACCAACTGGTTCTGGGTTCAACCAAGGCGACAATACAGGCGATCGGAGAAGCGGCACGGCAAGGCCATTACGCCAACTTCAATGTGATCAACGCCGGCACCCAGGCCTATGGCATGCGAACCGTCGCGCGTGTTCAGGCCACCTATCTGCGACAGAATCTGGCGTCCTACACCCTGCTGTACCAGACCGAGCACCAGGGTACGCTGGTCAAGATCCGCATCACCATGCCGGACAATGACAGCAACCGCAGCAACCTGGAATGGGACAACTTCGCCGAGCAGATGTTTGCCCGGGTAATCGCACAACTGGATGAAAGCCTGCCGGCCGGAGGCCAGATATCACAGAGCGGACCCGTCTCGACACCGCAAGCTGCGATGCCGGACGATATGGTCAACAGGTTCTGAGAAACCCTTTGGATGAAACTCAGCCGAGTCGATTCAGCACCGACTCGATGGCCTCGATCGTATCGGCAACCCGAGCCGGATTCAGGGCATCGGCATGTGGCGATGCGAAGCGCCCCGAGTCGTTATCGAAATACTGACCGGACTTGTCAGCAAACGACTCGTCCAGCGATGCGCGGCACAGAATCTTCGCCCCGATACCCAGATCCTTGCCGGCAACCCCGAAACCTTCCTTGACCATCTTGCTGGCCAGCAGGGATCCCGGGTTGACAGCGATGACAACCGGCGCACCCTCTTCCGCGGCCAACGCGATGGACCACATGGTCAGGGCCAGCTTGCTCTGAGCATAGGCTCCCATGGCGTCCAGATGAACCTCTCCCTTCAAGGCCTGCGTGTTCACCGCTGCCTGCGCAGCTGATGACAGATTGATTACCCGACCGCTGGCGCCGATCAAGGGCATCAGACGACGCGTCAGGCGATACGGGGCAATTGTATTGACCATGAAGCGAACATCAAGTCCGTCCCTGGTGACTGCGTCCCGAGTCTTCAATACACCAGCGTTGTTGATCAGCACGTCCAGCGACTGATGGCGTTCGATGACGGTATCCGCCAGGGCATCCACTTCATCGAGGTGTGACAGGTCGGCCACGACACTCTCCACTGGGCCAGCGCCCGGCAGCCCGGCAAGCTCCGCCACTACACCGGAAACTTTCTCCTCATTGCGTCCGTGCACCAATACGCGGTGACCTTCGCTCACCAGCCGCCGCGCAGTCTCCAGGCCGAGACCATCGCTTGCACCGGTAATCAGTATGTTCTTTTGCATGAAATGGTTTCCTTGGTTCAGGAGAAATCGGCCATCAGTTCATCGGACAGGCGTTTCAGGGACGTGGTGACCTCTGACTGATTGAAACGCAGATTGAGCGCAACATGATTGACGCCAGCGACTTCCAGAGATCGAAGATGGGCGCGCAACGCACGAACCCCCGTACGATATCCCAGATGGATCGGCTGCAGCGGCGCAGCCGGATCATCGACCAGATCGACATACAGAGGCTGCATCACGGGTTGCGCCGGGCGGCCGGCAGCCGCCACTCGCTTCCGCCAGCCTTTCACAAGCTGAGCCTGAGAGGCAGTGTCCCGAGGATAGACCATCCAGCCATCAGCATGCTCGGCAATCCATTCAGGCGTCTGTCGAGAGCTGCCGGTGACCAGCAGCGGTAACCTGGCGCCGCTTGGTTTGGGCAGCATGTCCATGCAGCTGTTGACGTAGCCGTAGTGATTGCTGAATACCGGTGTGCTCTCTGCCATTTGGCGGATGTAGTCGAAGCCTTCTCTAAACAGCATGTCGCGCGCGGTGTGCGAGATGTTGAAGGCGGGATACTCCTCACTGCGATCACCGGACGCTACGCCAAGAATGAGGCGCCCTCCCGACAATACATCCACGCTGGCAGCCGCTTTTGCGACGCGCGCCGGATGATCCAGAGGCAGCACCAGACTGGCCACTCCCAGAGCAATCCAACGTGTCTGACCGGCCAGGAGGCCGAGATAGACGAAAGGATCGAACAACTGCCCGGCATCACCGAAGGACGGCACATTGAATGGGACATCTCGCAACCAGACTGCGGAAAACCCGAGATCTTCGGCGAGTTGTACTCGCTCGACATGATCGACCATGGTCGGTACGGGCGAGCCTGGATAGGACTCGATCGGTACCACCAGTCCCAGACTCAATCGATCGGGACGAAACACCCCATTGTAGCCGGCGTTGATCGGTGCAAACTCTGCCGCCGGAGCAACATCTGCGCGTAATGCTGCATCCAGACTAGCGTGTTCATTCATCACTACCTTTCTTCCGGTCGACCTTTCAACGAGAGTCACGATAGCGGGTTTCGACCGCCGGTTTTAGGTGGGAAATAGCGAATTCACAATTCGCCTTTTCGATATGATCGAAAAGGACATCGCCATAGCGGCCCGCTGATCTGACGGCGAAGAAGCCGGACACCTGACTCGCTGGGGCAGGCACCGGCCGGCTTGCACTCGCCGTGATCAGCAACCGGCAAAGCGAGATAAGACTCACACAACTTTCAGCCTCGTCGGGTAAAACCGGAACCAGCGCTCGCTTCGGCAACAGCATTCGTGACAGTCGTACCGACTGAAAACTCACTCGAAAACAATTACTTACAAGCGATCCCTGTAAAGCGCCAATATAACGCCACCGCAAAACAGTTGATAAGTCTTTGATTCGAAAGATTTTTCCGACATCCCCTTCGGCGTTTGCATCGCACCTGGCTGCCCAGTACAGTGCGCGGCATCCAGTTGACACAGATCAACAGCGGTTCATTCAAAGCTGGCATCAGATCAGCGCAGTACACGGGGAAGTGAGTCATGAAGATCCGAATTTTCAAGTTCGTCGCGGCAGTGGTTCTGATCGGCAGTCTGTTCAGTGGCAATGCCTTTGCCAAGACGGAAAACAGTTATCTGGTGCTGAGCACCGTGGCACTGCATTTTGAAAATTTCGATGAGCGCAATGCCTTCACACCAGGCATTGGCTGGGAGTATTCACCCAGTAGCAGGATCGGCTGGCACGCCGGCACGCTGTCCGACAGCTTCGGCTATCAGTCCTACTACGGTGGACTGGTCTATGCCTCGCGGCCCATGGTATTCAGCCGTGTTCGACTGTTGCTCGGTGCATCGGTCGTACACAAGCAATTCAAGAAAAACGGTGATCCGGAAACCAAGCTGCTGCCCTTTCCCGCCGTGGAACTCAAACTCAGCAAGCGTTCGGTCCTGAACATCAGCGGTTCTCCCGCCGTGGACTTCGGCAATCAGCGCAACAACGCAGTCATGTTCTTTCAGTACAAGCTGGATCTGTTGTAGACCCATTCATTGATCGGCAGGGCCAGTAACGCCTTGCCGGTTCACAAGAGACAACCCCTTTCGGCTGATCGCCTGATCAGCCGTCTTTTTTCAGGCAACTCGACGAATTTCTCGTTTGCCATCCGCCAGGGCCCGCCAGCGCCCCGCGGCTACTGATTCTCGGCCAGCAGTTCATCCCGGGTCAGCAGGAAAACCCCATGCCCGCCCTGAGCAAACTGCAGCCAGCCGAAATCCAATTGCGGATAGGCCGCTTCCAGTGCCTCACCACTGTTGCCGACTTCGACGACCAGCACACCGTTCGGCTCCAGATACTCTGCTGCCTCACGAAGCATGACCCTGACCAGATCCAGACCATCTTCACCGGCTGCCAGCCCCATCATGGGCTCATGCGAGAACTCCGACGGCATGGCAACGATATCGGCGGCATCGACATAAGGCGGATTGGATATGATCAGTGAGTACCGCTCCGTTACAGGTTCGAACAACGAGCCCTCCAGCAGCGTCACTCTGTCCTGCAAGCCATGCAACTGCACATTCTCGGCGGCCAGAGCCAGAGCATCCGGCGACAGGTCGCTGGCATCGACCACAGAATCCGGTCGTGCGAGGGCACAGGCGATGGCAATACAGCCACCCCCGGTACACAGGTCGAGAATACGCGGTGATTCGATGGCATCGAGCACGCCAAAGAATTCTTCGGTGATGAATTCGGCCAACGGTGATCGTGGCACCAGAGCCCGTTCATCGGACAGGAATGGATGCCCGGCAAACCAGGCCTGCCCCGTGAGATAGGCAGCCGGCACCCGTTCACTGATGCGACGTTCCAGCAGCGCATTGCTGGCAGCCAGTTGCGCCTTGCTCAACGTCAGCGAGTAGTCCGGCGCAATGGCCGGTGACAAGCCCATGGCATGCAGAATGAGCCAGCTTGCCTCGTGGATGGCAGAGTCGGTGCCATGACCATAATGCAGTTCATGGCGTTCGAAGGCATCGGCCGCCAGTCGGATGGCAGACTCTATCGTGTATTCATTATCAGGCAGCAAGACCACGGCATTTCCCTTGTTAAAGTGGCCGTCAACCACAGCCAGACAGTATAATACGAGGTCAACCCAGTGACCCCCGATCGATTCCATTCAGTGGATCATCGAAACGAGCATCCTATGGCCAACACACAATCCGGCAAAGCCCTGCCACTTGTCATCATCGCCGTTGTTGCCCTGGCAGCAGGAGCCATCCTCTACGGTTTTCTGAACGGCTCGCCCTCTTCCGACGGGTCATCCAGCGCGCCAATGGCCGCTGCTGCTGATTCAGAACAGCTGGCCAGCCTGCAGGAAACCCTCAACACGACGCTGGCACTGCCGATCGATTTCAAGAGCGTTGAGGCGTTCGAGCTGCAGGATGCCAATGGCAACACGGTCACCGAATCGATTCTCGATGATCGATGGAGCCTGATGTTCTTCGGCTACACCCACTGCCCGGATGTCTGTCCCATCACCCTGCAGATCATGAAGAACATGGTCACCAAACTCGAGTCACAAGGTCGGGAAGCTCCTCAGATCATCTTCGTCACCGTCGACCCGGTGCGCGATACGGCAGAGGTGATGAAGCGGTACATCGACTACTTCAACGAAGATTTCATCGGAATCACCGGCGAGCAGAACAGGATTCATGACATGACTCGCCAACTGGGTATCGTTGCATCCTTCACGGCCAATGACGAGGATCCGGAGAATTACATCGTTGATCATTCGGCCTCGCTGCTGCTGGTCGATCCGCAACGTCGCCTGCGCGGCAAGGTCTCACCACCGCTGGATGTTGACAACATCATTGCCGATTACCTGAACGTGACTTCCTCTCCCAGCTGATCTCGCCCTCCTTTCGAACCCGGAACCGGAAACGCCATTACGGATGTCTGAATCAGAAGCCAGTGTGCTGGACTACCTCAAGACCTATGCATTGCATCCGCTGCCGCAGCACGCCCTGACTCGAGCAGTGTACTGGCTGACACGACAGGAGTCCGCGCTGACACCCGGAGCCATTCGCCGGTTCGCCAGTGTTTTCGATGTGGAGATGAACGACGCGGTCGAACCCGATCTGGCGCAGTACCGCACCTTCAACGAATTCTTCACCCGGGCCCTGAAGCCCGAGGCAAGACCCGTAACCGCGGGAGCCTCGGACATTGCATCCCCTGCCGATGGCAAGGTCTCGGCCATCGGCAATATCGCCGACGCCAGGATCTTTCAGGCCAAGGGGCGGGATTACTCGCTGCTCTCTTTGCTGGGTGGAGATGGCGCGGCGACCGAGCGTCTCGGCAATGGACGCTTCACCACCATCTACCTGTCACCACGCGACTATCATCGACTGCACATGCCGCTGGGTGGCAGACTGATCCGGCAGACACATGTGCCGGGAAGGTTGTTCAGTGTCGGTCCGCACACCGTTCGCGCTCTGCCGGACCTGTTCAATCGCAATGAACGCGTGATTGCCCAGTTCGAGACCGAACATGGGCTGATGGCTCTGGCACTGGTTGGTGCCATGAACGTGGCGGCCATCGAAACCGTCTGGCATGGCCTGGTGACACCTCCACAACGCAGCAGCATCAGTCACATCGATTATCCAGCCACCGCTACCGACTCCGACTCAGTCGTCGAACTGGCCAGAGGTGCCGAGATGGGCCGCTTCAACATGGGGTCCACCATCATCGTACTGCTGGAAAATCCGGCCGTATGGCGCACTGATATCCAACCCGGGGATGCCGTGCGCATGGGCCAGCTTCTCGGTGAGACACGCTAGCGCGTCATCGGCGTCGGCGCGCAGCCACGCCAGCGTACCACCCAGGCGAAAGGAATAGCCCCAGCGATCCATATCGCGACACATGCGCTGCCAGCCCATGCCCGGAACGAGATCTCCCATCAGTACCTGCAGATAACAAACGGCCATCTCTTCCACCGCTGTTCCCTTGGCATCGGTGTGCAGGGCATTGCGCCGCTGTTCGCTCATCAGCAACCAGTGACCGGCTTCGTGCAGGGCGGAGTGAACCGGAGTATCGCTGCGTACATACAGGCTGTGCCGAATCAGTCCGGCCTCCTCGTCTCCCCAGTGACTGCCCGGAATTGCCTGCCCATCAGCCACCCGGACAATGTTCAGGCCGGCTGGTTGCAACAGGTCTTCCAGGCAATTCCAGCCGACATCGCGGAGTCTCAGAACATCAGGCTCGCTGATCGTCAAAACTGATTACCTCGCTGATGTTTGAGTGCTTGCCAATGACCATCTGCAGGCGTTCCAGTCCCAGTGCAATGCCTGCACAATCGGGCAAGCCTGCCTCCAGCGCCGCCAGCAACTGCTCGTCCATTGGTACTGGTTCCACGTTCAGCGCTTCCCGTTTGAGCTGATCTGCCTCGAACCGCGCTCGTTGCACGTCTGCATCGCTCAGTTCATGGAAACCGTTGGCCAGCTCGATCTGGCCGAAATACAGTTCGAATCGCTGCGCCACGGCATGCCCGTCGGCATCCTGCCCCAGCCGTGCCAGGGCCGACTGCGATACCGGGTAGTCCATCAGCACGGTAAAGGCATCAATGGCAAGATCCGGCAACACGAACTCGTCCATGAACAGATCCAGAGCGGCATCCACATCATCGCCGATGGCCTGCGGGTAGCTGCGTCCGGCTGTCAGGAAATACTGTTCGATCGTTCCTGTGTCAAGCCGATCCGGCCAGCAGCCCAGGCGCCGATGAACTTCCTCGCCGTACCGGCGGATTGTCAGACCGGGCCAGGGCAGGTCGAATGCCTGCCAGACATGCCGCAGCAGGGACCTGAGATCCTCGATCAGCTGCCGATGATCCATACCGACCCGATACCATTCGAGCAAGGTGAATTCCGAATTGTGAAAGCGCCCGCTTTCCTCGGCCCGGAAAACCGTGGCGATCTGATAGATATCGGGCGAGGCCGACAATTCCGGCAATTGCAACTGCGTCGGTGGATCGCAATCACCATGGATTTCGGCAGCAGCCAGCGCATGCGCAGCCAGCAACCGCTTCATCGGAAACTCGGGGGATGTGTGCAGAAAACGCCCGTCCCGGGTGGCCACACTCAGCACATGAGGGTCGGTGGCGGCTGCTCGGGACAGAGACGGTGTGAGTACTTCCAGCACCTGTTGCTGCTCCATCCACGAGCGGACGCTGCGCCGCAGGCTGGCCCCCTCCCGCAGACTGAGCAGGGAGGCAGAAGGTTGCCAATTCAACGCTTTGAGATCTCCAGACTACCGGAAAAAGGCTTTGCAGACCCTACTTGACGCGGGAGACGTATTCGCCACTGCGGGTGTCGATCTTGATCTTTTCACCCTCTTCGATGAACAACGGCACCTTGACGACCGCACCGGTTTCCATGTGAGCAGGCTTGGTGCCGCCGGTGGCCGTGTCGCCACGCAGGCCCGGATCCGTTTCCTTGATGACCATTTCGACGAAATTGGGCGGCGTCACGGCCAGAGGTTGACCATTGTAGAGCGTGACTTCACACACGGCTTCGTCCATCAGCCACAGGGCCGCATCACCGACTGCGGTCTTGTCGGCAGCCAGCTGTTCGAAGTTTTCCGGGTTCATGAAGTGCCAGTATTCGCCATCGGAATACAGGTACTGCATGGTGGTATCCATGACATCGGCAGATTCAACCGTCTCACCGGACTTGAAGGTGCGTTCCACCACGCGACCGGTCTTGAGGTTGCGCACCCGGGTACGCGTGAATGCCTGGCCCTTGCCCGGCTTGACGAACTCGTTGCTGACGATGCTGTGAGGATCGCCGTCGAGCATGATTTTGAGTCCACCCTTGAATTCGTTGGTGCCGTAGTTCGCCATGTAGTTCTCGTAGAGTATGAAACGCTGCAGGATTGATCCGCCGCATTATAGCCGTCTGGGCGCGGTCACGTACGTTCGCCAGCGTGCGGATACCCTTCTGAGGCGATAACGGCGGACCGGCACAGCAGCAAACAGCTCAGGATTGGTTGCGGCCAGACTTCAGGGGGTTGCCTTGCCCCGCTGCCGAAGCCTCAGGCTTCGGCACGCAGGCGCGCGATTCGCTCTTCCAGCGGCGGATGAGTGGACAGATATTTGGCCAGATGCCCACCGGTGATTCCGAAAGCCTGCAGTTTCTCGGGCAGCGCCGAGTCTGCAGGACTGCCCCGTTTGAGCGCTTCCAGGGCCCCGATCATGTGCTGTCTTCCGGCCAGATCGGCGCCACCGGCGTCGGCCCGAAATTCGCGCTGACGCGAGAACCAGGCGGCAATCATGCTGGCCAGAAAGCCGAACACCACGTTGCCGATGATGTTGCCCAGAAAGAAGCCCATGCCATAACCACCGCTGTCGCCACCACGATTACCGCGCAGTGCATTGTCGATCATGCTGCCCAGAATGCGAGAGAAAATGATGACAAAGGTATTCAGAACCCCCTGTATCAACCCCATGGTGACCATGTCGCCATTGTAGACATGAGCCACCTCATGACCCAGTACCGCCTCGACCTCTTCCTTGGACATGCTCTGCAACAGGCCGGTGCTGACCGCAACCAGCGCGTCATTCTTGTTCCAACCGGTGGCAAAGGCATTGGGTGAGGCCTGGTGGAAGATGCCGACATCCGGCTCACCGATTCCGGCCTTGCGTGCCTGGGCATGCACGGTCTCCACCAGCCAGCGTTCCGTGGCATTGCTCGGCTGTTCAATCAACTGCACATTCATCGAGCGAATGGCCGCAGACTTGCTCATGGCCAGTGAGATGAAGGAACCGATGAAGCCGAAACAGGCCGCATAGATGACCAGCGAGGTCGTGCTCTGCCCGATAGCCTTGTCCAGCCCGAACAAGGAGGTGATGATGGAGAACACGACCATGACGGCCATGTTCGTCGCCAGGAACAGCAGAATGCGAGTCACGGTTGTCTTCCTCCGAAAGAGTCCAGAAATCTTCGCTGAAATTGGGGACTGCGGACGCAACTACAAGTGAGTGCCGCCCTCGCAACACTCACCCCGGATGATGGCGGGCTCAGTTCTCCACGTCCACTGCGTCAACTTTCTGAAAGCCGCGAGGCAGTTTCCGACCTCGTTGACCTCGCATGCCCGCATACTCTTCCAGTTCGCGGAACTTGATGGTGGTATGACGCTTGCCACTGGTGATGCGCAGTTTCTGTGAGGGCGATACCACCGACAGGGCGATCATCGATTCTTCGCCCGTCTTGAACTTCGGCCCGGGGATGTTGTAGATCTTGTTGCCCTTGCCCTTGGCCATTTCCGGCAGCTCGCCCACCGGAAAGGTCAGCAGACTGCCCGTATTGCTGATGGCACAGACCACATCATCCGTCAGCGAGCCCACGGCCGCCGCCGGCAGTACCTGAGCACCGGCAGGCAGACTGAGCACACTCTTGCCTGACTTGTTGCGACTGATCAGGTCTCCCAGACGGGCGACAAACCCGTAACCCGCGGTACTGGAGAACAGATAGCGTTCATCATCCTCCCCCATCATCACGCTCAGGAATCTTGCACCATCGGGCGGCTTGAGCCGTCCGCTGATCGGCTCACCCAGACCTCTGGCCGATGGAAAGCCATGAGCCGGTACGCAATACACACGACCGGTGGAATCGAGGAACATGGCGTTGCGATTACTGCGTCCGCGAGCGGCACTCTGGAAGCTGTCACCTGCCTTGTAGTTCAATGCCAGCGGATCCAGCTCCATGCCCTTGCCGGCACGCACCCAGCCACGCTCCGAGAGCACCACCGTGATCGGCTCACTGGGAATCAGATCGGCTTCCGATATTGCCTGAGCCGCCTCGCGCTGCACCAATGGTGAACGACGTTCGTCACCGTAGGTATCGATGTCCTCCTGCAGTTCCTTCTTGACCAGCGTTTTCATGCGGCGCTCGGAACCGAGTGTTGCCTGCAGTTTCTCGCGTTCCTTCTCCAGCGCGTCCTGTTCGCCGCGAATCTTCATTTCCTCGAGCTGTGCCAGGTGGCGCAGCTTGAGTTCCAGAATCGCTTCAGCCTGCTCGTCACTGATGCCGAACCGTTCCATCAACACCGGTTTCGGCTCATCGTTGTTGCGGATGATGGCGATGACCTCGTCGATATTGAGGTAGGCAATCATCAGACCTTCGAGCAGGTGCAAGCGTTTCTCGACCTTGTCCAGACGCCATTGCAGACGTCGGCGTACCGTGTCGACCCGGAAGGTCAGCCATTCGCCGAGAATGCTCAGCAGGGGTTTGACCTGCGGCCGACCATTGAGGCCGATCATGTTCATGTTGACCCGGTAGGTACGCTCCAGATCGGTTGTGGCAAACAGGTGTTGCATGAGGCTGTCGACATCGACCCGATTGCTGCGCGGGGTGATGACCAGGCGCGTCGGATTCTCGTGATCGGACTCATCGCGCAGGTCTTCCACCATCGGCAGCTTCTTGGCGTTCATGTGCTGCGCGATCTGTTCAAGGATCTTGGAACCGGATACCTGGTACGGCAATGCCGTGATGATGATATCGGCGCCTTCCCGCTCATAGATGGCTCTGGCTCGCAGACTGCCGTGCCCACTTTCGTACATGGCGCGGATATCCTGCGGTGAAGAGATGATCTCGGCCTCGCTTGGATAATCCGGGCCCTTGACGTACTGCATCATGTCATCCAGCGTCGCTCTGGGCTTGTCCAGCAGGTGAATGCAGGCACGACCGATTTCCTGCAGATTGTGCGAAGGAATATCGGTGGCCATGCCCACGGCGATACCGGTGGTGCTGTTGAGCAGGATATGAGGCAGGCGTGACGGAAGCAGCGCCGGCTCGGTCAGCGTGCCATCGAAGTTGGGTATGAAATCCACCGTGCCCTGCCCCAGCTCCTGCAGCAGAGTCTTGGAGAATCTGGCCAGACGCGATTCGGTATACCGCATGGCGGCAAAGGACTTGGGGTCATCCTGCGAGCCCCAGTTGCCCTGCCCGTCCACCAGTGGATATCGATAGGTGAAGGGTTGCGCCATCAACACCATGGCCTCGTAACAGGCGCTGTCCCCGTGCGGATGAAACTTGCCAAGGACATCGCCGACGGTACGCGCCGACTTCTTGTGCTTGGATACCGCCGAGAGCCCGAGCTCTGACATCGCATAGACGATACGGCGCTGTACCGGCTTCAGACCGTCTCCGATATGTGGCAGTGCCCTGTCCAGGATGACGTACATCGAGTAGTCGAGGTAGGCCTTCTCGGTGTAACTGCTCAGAGCCAGCTCTTCCACCATCTCCTGCACCGGTGGTGCCGATACCGGCTCGGTGCGGCTGACCGAAGTGCGTTTCCTGCTGGTGGTTTTCTTTTTCTGTGCCATGGTTCAGCGAATAATCAGGTCAGGCAATGAGGTTCTTGAATTTCAGGGCGCGATTGATCAGACCATTGGTCGACGCATCGTGCGTCTTGACAGTAGCAGCTTCTGCAATTTCTGCATGAATCGACTTGGCCAGCTGCTTGCCCAGTTCCACACCCCACTGATCGAAGGGGTTGATGTCCCAGATGGCCGCTTCCACGAACACCTTGTGTTCATACAAGGCTATGAGCGCTCCCAGTGCATGGGGTGTCATCTGCTGAACCAGCAAGGTGTTGCTGGGACGGTTGCCGGCAAAGGTGCGATGTCCGGAAAGACGCTCTATCTCCTCATCACTGGCACCGGCTGCGCGCATCTCCTTGGCAAGCTCATCACGGTTCTTGCCCATCATCAGCGCTTCTGACTGGGCAAAGCAGTTGGCCATCAGCAGTTCCTGGTGGATGCCGATGGGATTGAGACTCTCCAGCGCCATGATGAAGTCCGCCGGGATCAGATGAGTCCCCTGGTGCAGCAACTGGAAATAGGCATGCTGGCCATTGGTACCCGGCTCACCCCAGACAACCGGTCCGGTGGCAGCTTGCACGGGCGAGCCATCCACATGCACGGACTTGCCATTGCTTTCCATCGTGAGCTGCTGCAGATAGGCCGGAAAGCGATGCAGATACTGATCATAGGGTGCAATCAGGTGGCTGTAAGCCTGCCAGAAATTGTTGTACCAGACTGTCAGCAGCGCCAGAGTGACCGGCATGTTTTCTTTCAATGGCGCCGTGCGCGCATGCATGTCCATGTCATGCGCCCCTTGCAGGAACTGTTCAAAGCGATCCATACCGATGGACAGGATGATCGGCAGACCGATTGCCGACCACAATGAGTAGCGCCCACCCACCCAGTCCCAGAATCCGAACATGTTGCGCGTGTCGATACCGAACTCGCCGACGGCTTCCGCGTTGGTGGACAACGCCACGAAGTGCTTGGAGATATCCGCCCGGCTGGCATGACTGTCCAGAAACCAGCTTCTGGCCGAATGGGCATTCGTCAGCGTTTCCTGGGTCGTGAACGTTTTCGAGGCAACGATGAACATCGTGGTCTCCGGATCGACCTTGCTCAGTGCCGAGTGGATGTGTGATCCATCCACATTGGAAACAAAATGCAGCTTCAGGCGATCGTGAGCAAACGGCGCCAGGGCTTCCACGGCCATCAAGGGGCCGAGATCGGATCCGCCAATACCGATATTGACAATGTCGGTGATCGGCTTGCCGGTGAAGCCGGTCCATGAACCGTCACGAACACGTTCCGAAAAAGTGCGCAGTCGCGTGAGGACTGCCCTGACGTCGGACATTACGTCCTGTCCATCCACCATGACTGGCTGGCCGCTGCGGTTGCGCAAGGCGGTATGCAGTGCCGGACGGTGTTCGGTCGGATTGACGATATCGCCCGTGAACATGCGTTCGAAACGAGCCGGCACATCGCAAGCCTCCGCCAGCGATACCAGCAGTTCGTGTGTGCGAGTCGTTATGTGGTTCTTCGAAAAATCCAGAAACAGGCCGGCAGCAGTCAATTGAAATGTGTCGAAGCGGCTGTCATCCGCGGCAAACAGTTCTCGCAGTGAAACATCCTTCACCTCATCATGATGGGCAGACAGAGCTTTCCAGGCGTCAAGATCAACAGGATCAGTCATGGATACATACCACCTTCAGTCGGGTTTGCGAAATGTCGAGTAGTGGGAGCTTACACAATGAATCGGCTGTCGCCGACCGTCAGGGTTGCATGCAGACGGGATTGTCCCGAACCGACAGTCGCCAGCCCGTCGATTCCCAGGGCCTGCATGCCGGCCCTGACACGATCGGCATCCGGATGCGAGAGCTGGAGCGACGCCAGTCGCAGCTGCTGATCCTGCATCCGGGCCACCGGATTCACCCCGGTGGGCCACTGTATGAGTACGGGAAAGACGCCATCACAGGCCAGCGAACCATCCGCTCGCAGTGCAATACGCCACTGCAGGTCGCCGCGCGTTTGCGTGACGGGCTCGCCCGGATCGATCCCGACCGCTTTTGTGACGTCCAGCGCTGCATCCAGATCATCGGTCGCCACCACCCAGGTGGTCAGTTTTGGTGCAACAGCCAACTGCGCCTGGTGCTCTGCATTATCGAGCATGAACCAGCGTGACCTGTCCGCAGCCGGTGCGTCAGCGTCCGGGTCGTTGGCGATGATTTCCAGGAAACTGGTGTCGCCCAGTGCTGACAGATGATTGTGCGTCCCCATCAGCGGATGCCGCCCCCCGGCGGGCAGTCGAAGACCACTGCGTGCGGCAAACCAGTCGACACCTGCCGCCAGTTCATGCGCACAGATCACCAGATGATCGAGGCGGCAGCTGAATTCCGGAGATGGGCTCATGGCCATGCTTGAAAGCCGACGGGCGGTTGAATGTTGCCACAGTATACTCCGTGCGCACGGAGGAAAGACCGTGCTTGAAGCGCCGATCATCCGTTGGCCGTGGTGTTCTTCGGTGGGAACAACACGCGTGTTGTCCGGCAACCCCGAACTCTGCCGGAGCGTGGAATCGCGATAGGGAGATACAAATCGGCGCCGGTACTCAAGGCCGCAAGACGTAGCCTTACCTTGACGCTGAAGTTCAATGCCGAAGGGTGACGCCGGAACGCAACCGGCAGTGGCAGTGCAGATTCGAGGCCTGCAACAGGAACGAGTGGCAGAGCCCTACTGCAAGTCCGCCACTTGACAGCTCCCTCGGAGCAACGGTGCTGCCTGACAGCAGGATCCGCATCCCCGATTGCGGCAGGGCTAGCCGACGACGCTGTGCCGGAACGATGCACGACTGCCCCCTCAAGGTGCCGTGATGATGCCGCGGGCAACACGGCATGGTCGATCACGGACTCGTCATCGGCTGACAGTCGTGCCGGTCATGCAATCGAACACGGAAACAGGACTTTGGTTATAGTTGCTGCATGGCTGCAGAGGCGAATAGCGAAATGCCTCGAGGTCGGATGTGCGAACCTGAGGAATTGTCAAGGCAGTAATGTGTCCGGCAAGCAACGCTGGCAGCGTTATCCACGGCAAGTTCATGTACGTTGATAACGCAATGCTGGCAAGTGCTCAGGAATGGGTAATACAACGGGATGAAACCATGACAGCTAAAACTAGACGACATTTTCTGAAAGGCGCGGGTGGACTGGCAGCAGCTACCGGTATGGCGACAGGAATATCAGCGCCGGCCGTTATTGCTGCCGAGCCCATCCGCTGGCGCTTTCAGACCTATGCCGGCTCCACACTGGGCCAGTTCGTCACCAAACCGGTCATCGACATGATCAACGAGGCCGCTCAGGGTGAACTGGAAATCGAGTTGTTCTATGCAGACCAGCTGGTACCGACCGGCGAGCTGTTCCGTGCGATGCAGCGCGGCACCATCGACGCAGTGCACTCGGACGATGACTCCATGTCTGCCCCCGTCGACATCTCGGTGTTTGGCGGCTATTTCCCCATGGCAACCCGCCATGCGCTGGACGTCCCCACCCTTTTCTACCAGTATGGCCTGAAGGAAATCTGGGAAGAGGCCTACAATGAAGTCGACGGAGTGAAGTGGCTGTCGGCCGCCGGACAGGATCCGTGCAACTTCAATACCCGCGATCCCATCCGCAGCCTGGAAGATCTGGATGGCCTGCGACTGTACACCTTCCCGACGGCGGGACGATTCCTGTCCCGCTTTGGCGTCGTGCCGGTATCCATTCCCTACGAGGATGCCGAAGTGGCCGTGCAGACCGGAGAGCTGGACGGCATGGCCTGGTCTGGAATCACCGAGGACTACACGGTAGGCTGGGCCGACGTCACCAACTACATCACCACCAACAACATCTCGGGTGCGTGGATCGGCTCGTTCTTCGTCAATGAGGAACGCTGGTCCGAACTGAGCCCACGCTTGCAGGCGATTGTCATGAGCGCCATCCAGGCCGGTCATCACTACCGCAATCAGTGGTACTGGGGTGGAGAAGCCAAACTGCGTGCCACCGGCGACAAGCTGGAACTGACCTCCATCCCGGTTGCCGAGTGGCAGCAGGTTGAAGCGGCGGCTCAGGACTTCTGGGACGAGATTGCCGAATCTGGAGAACGGGCACAACGAGTGGTCAAGATCTTCCGCGACTACAACGACGCCGTTGGCAAGGCCGGACAGCCTTATACCTGCCCCGCCTAAGAGCTGAGGGTCAGACACGGGAACGGCGGAGTTTGCAGACTCCGCCGTTTTTTTTGCTCGTACCGCTACGCCTTTCGCATGACGGTACTCGGGTGCATCGGCAACGCAGCAAGAGGGAGGGCCATGACCGCATTCATGAACAATTACATCCGGATCATTGACGGGTTCAATTACCGGATCGGCCGTTTTGCGATGTATCTCATTTTCGTGATGATCGGGGTACTGCTGTATTCCTCGTTCACCAAGACGTTTGCCCGCCCATCGCTCTGGACGCTGGAGATGGCGCAGTTCGTCATGGTTGCCTATTACATGCTGGGTGGCCCCTACTCCCTGCAGCTCGGCTCCAATGTGCGCATGGACCTCATCTATGGCACCTGGTCTCCGAGGGGCAAGGCCTGGGTAGACAGCTTTACCGTGCTCTTTCTCATCTACTACCTGGTGGTTCTTCTGATAGGAGGCTTCAACAGCACGCTGTATGCCTTCGAATACGCGGAACGCAGCTATTCGGCCTGGCGACCCTACATGTGGCCTATCAAGTCGATCATGATCGTCGGCATCGTCATGATGCTGCTGCAGGCCGTCTCCGAGCTGTTCAAGGATATTCGTACCATTCGCGAAGGACGCCAAGATGTCGTATGAAATGATCGCCCTGCTCATGTTCTCCCTCATGATGCTCATGATGGCGACAGGGCAACGGGTATTTGCTGCCATCGGTTTCGTGGCGGTGGTAGCGGCGGTCTTCCTGTGGGGAACCGGCGGCGTGGATATCGCCTTCTCCGCGGCGATGAAACTGATGAAATGGTATCCCCTGCTCACCCTGCCCATGTTCATCTTCATGGGTTATGTCATGAGCGAAAGCCACATCGCAGACGACCTTTACAGAATGTTTCATGTCTGGATGGGAGGGCTGCACGGCGGCCTGGCCATCGGCACCATCGGACTGATGGTACTGGTCTCTGCCATGAACGGATTGTCGGTGGCCGGCATGGCCATTGGTGCCACCATTGCTCTGCCCGAACTCCTGAAGCGCGGGTATGACAAGCAGATGGTCACCGGTGTGGTGCAGGCCGGCTCCTCTCTGGGCATACTCGTGCCCCCGTCAGTTGTCCTGGTGCTCTACGCGATGATTGCTCGCCAGCCGGTCGGTCAGTTGTGGCTGGCAGGCGTTCTGCCGGGTCTTCTGATGGCGGCATTGTTCATCATCTACATCGTTGTCCGATGCAGATTCCAGCCGCACCTGGGTCCGATACTGCCCGCCGAAGAACGCAATGTACCGCTCGGGGAGAAATTGCGCCTGCTCAGGGCCGGACTACTGCCCCTGCTGATCTTCATCGCCATGATGGTCCCGTTTCTCAATGGCTGGACCAGTCTGGTAGAGAGCTCCGCCATCGGTGCCATGACAGCCTTCATGGTGGCGGTTGTCAAACGACGCATGACCCGCGAGGTGTTCGAGAACTGCGTTCGGCAAACGCTCGGCGTGTCCTGCATGTTCATGTGGATCATTCTGGCTGCGCTGGCCTTCGGAGCCGTCTTCGATGGACTGGGCGCGGTCAAGGCCATTGAAAGCCTGTTTGTCGACCAGTTGAACCTGAACCCCTGGGTCATTCTCATCCTGATGCAGCTCAGCTTTCTGCTCATGGGCACCTTTCTCGATGACACCGCCATGCTGGTCATCGTGGCTCCCCTGTATGTTCCCCTGGTGGGCGCTCTGGGGTTCGACCTCATCTGGTATGGGGTTCTCTATACCATCACCTGCCAGATTGCCTACATGACGCCGCCCTTCGGCTACAACCTGTTTCTGATGCGAGCCATGGCCCCTCCGGAGATCACGATTACCGACATCTACCGATCCATCACGCCATTTGTTCTCGTCATGGTTTTCGCTCTGGCCATCGTCATGATGTTCCCGGGCATTGCCCTGTGGCTTCCCGAACTGGTCTATGGAAAATAGAATGAGCAAACGATAACCGAATCTGCCGTGTACCGGCTGCCATGCCAGAGCGACTCACCTGATGATGGTTGCACTGTTCCGTCAGCCAACTGTTCAGCCAGCTGTCGAGATAGCCATGCCAGCACCTCAATCGTGAAAGTCCGATGAACACCAGTGTCGAGTTGCCTCTGTGGAGTGTCCTGCTCGGCCTGCTGCTTGCCACACTCTGGCTGCTCCAGCACTTCCTGCTGCCCTCGGCCCGCTGGATTCTGCGGCGGCGCGCCAATCGCCTGATCGATGAAGTCAACACGCGTCTGGCCTTGCAGATTCCCTCGTTCAAGCTGACGCGCCGTTCCGTGCTGGTGGATCGCCTGACCTTTCATCCTCGTGTGGTGGAACTGGTTGACCGGATGGCGCAGAGCGAAGACATCCCCCGCGAAGCCCTGATGAGAAAAGCAGGCATCTATGCCCGCGAAATCGTTCCGGCCTTCAACGCATTGTTGTACTTCAAGGCGGCGTATTTCATTGCTCGCCATGTCGTGCACTCCTTGTATCGGGTGCGCCTCGGCTTTGCCGATGACGATGCACTGCAACGATTGCCCGCCGGTTCCAGCGTTGTATTCCTGATGAACCATCGCAGCAATATGGACTACATTCTGGCAACCTATCTCGCCGCTGAAAAGACGGCTCTGTCCTACGCGGTCGGGGAATGGGCACGCATCTGGCCTCTGCAACAGCTGATCCGCGCCATGGGCGGGTATTTCGTCAGACGCGATTCGGGCAATGCACTGTATCGGCGAGTACTGGAATGCTACGTACAGATGGCTGCCGATGGCGGTGTACCGCAAGCCGTGTTTCCAGAAGGTCGTCTGAGTCGTGACGGGCAATTGGGTCCAGCTCGGCTGGGGCTGCTGGGCTATATGACGCGAGGGTTCGATCCGGACAGTGGTCGCGACATCGTTTTCATTCCGGTGGGCATCAATTACGACCGTGTCATCGAGGATCGCAGCCTGCTGCGAGACGCAGAAAAACTGCCTCGCCGAAATCTCGGTGATTCTCTCGGCATCCTGCTTCGCTACAGCAGCAGACTGCTGTGGCAAGCCGTACGCGGCAGGCGATTCAGAAACGGCTATGCCTGCGTCAACTTCGGCCAGCCCGTGTCACTTCGCGACTGGATGCGGGTGCGCCACCTGAAAGCCGGAGAACTGGAGGACGTCGGGCCACTGGCCGAGGCACTGATGTCCCGGATCGGGGATATCACCCCCATTCTGCCAGTGGCGCTGGTCACCACCCTGTTCGCACGAGCTCCTGAACAGACATTTACCGACATGGAGTTGAAAGCGCAGGTACTGGCTCTGCTGAACAGTCTCGAGCAACGCGGTCATCGCGCCTATATACCACGCAGCGATTATCACTACGCCGTGGATGTCGGCGTTCGCATGCTGACGCTGCGCGGCATACTGCTTGAAGAAGACGGCATCTACCGAGCAGCCGAAACGGAACAGCGCATCATTCGCTATTACGCCAATTCCATCGCACACCTGCTGCGCGATGAACCGGTGACAGAAGCCGGGGCATCCGAGACTTCCTGACCATCGTCACTGCTCGATGCGGCGTCGAACACCGGCGCAGGCGTAACCGAGCCGGCTCGCAAGAGAATCAGGCGGCTTTCGGCAGAATGCCGGGCCCCGACAGCAAGGACGGCTCCACCTCGCAAGGCCAGTCGAACAGAAAGCTTGCCCCATGCCCTGGCTCCGATTCGATGGTGATTTCACCGCCATGCCGACTCACCAGTTTTCTGACAATGGCCAGGCCCACCCCGGAGCTCATGGAGTGATCCTTTGGCTGCAAGGTGGAAAATACCTCGAATATCCTTTCATGGTACCTGGCGTCGATTCCCGGACCATTGTCCGACACGACAAAGCGATGAAAACCGGCTTTCGGACTATCTACAGCACTGACGATGACCAGAGCATCCTCCGGGTTGCCATGATATTTGTAGCCATTGCCCATCAGGTTCATGAACACCTGAAACAACTGCGTCTGACAGGTGGTCAGTACCGGCATCTCATCCAGCACCTGAAGCTGATCCTCCCTGACACCCAGCATGGTTCGAATGCCATGCAGAAGTTCCAGCACGTTCACGGTCTCCGGAATCTCCGCATCTGCCCCCAGACCGGAATATTCCAGAACACCGGTGATCAGGCCTTGAGAGAGTGTCACCTGTTTCCGAATGAGCCCGAGCCGTCTTGCGAATTCAGGTTGCGATTCCTCGAGACCGGGAAACTGCTCCGCCATGTCATCTTCAATGCAGCTGGCAAGCGCTGCGATGCCCCTGAGAGGTGTTTTCAGATCATGTGACACCACATAGGAAAATGATCGAAGCTCTTCATTGAGTTCTTCAAGCGTCGCATTGCTTTGCTGCAGGGCTTCCGATTGGCGATCATACTTGGCGGCGATCTTCCTGCCGTAATCCAGCGCTCGTCGGTTGGCCTGTGCCATGTAGACAAGCAGACAGACCAGCAGGGCGTTGATGATCAGTCCGCCGAACAATATCAGTGCCGGCTCGAGACGCTGATGGGCCTGACGAAAAGCGAGCGTACTATCGACCTCGAATCGCCAGACACGACCCATGAAGAACATCTCTCGGGAATACTGCAACATCGGTTCGGGATCGAGATCAGCACGATCGGCGAGTTGCTCGTCGTACATCACCTGGCCTTCATCCGAGACCTTGAGCGATACCTGACGACTGTCGTTTTCCAGAACCACAGCGGCCAGATTCTGAGTGAATATCGAGGCAACGACTGCCCCCCTGAAGCTCGCTCGTCGTTGCGCGACGGTATCCGGAGTTTGCGCATCGTAGATCGGGGCAAACAGCAGCAGGCCTGAATCTCTGTCCAGTCCAAACTGAACCGGTTCGGTAATCTGCACCTCGCCGGTATCCATTGCTCGTTCGATGGCTTGCATACGGCGCGACTCGCGTGCGGCATCCAGACCCAATGCTCTTTTTTCGAGCTTCCGCGGAGCGACGAAGGTTACTGGCAGATAGTACGGTCGGCTGTCAATGGATCGAGAATCGACGGCCGGATTGATACCGAATTCAGGACGCATTCTGCGCTGTTCCAGCTCGAACGAAGCCGCGTCTTCAGGCAATACCTTGTAGACGACACCAAGACTGTTGAGAGCGGGGTGCCGTCCCGCCAAGTCCATCCGGTCAGTGAAAGCCTGCCATTCGTCGGGCAGAATCCCCTCATTGCCGGAGACGTAGCCAACGCCTGCATGGAGCACATCCTCGTAACGACGCATCTGCTCTTCGAAATCACGAATGACGTCATGTGCCTGAGCGTCGAACTGCAACCGGGTGCGCTCCTGCACACCGGCAAGAGACATTTGCCAGGCAATGATTGTCGCCACGACGGAGACGCCCACCATGAGGTAATGCAACCGGGTGATTGGCTCTGCAGCGTTGATCTGACGACGCCCCCCCACAAGTCGTGCCATGCGGTCAGCCAGCCTTGCCACTAGCGTCGGGTCTGTTCAGGAAAACAAGGCATGATTCGAATCGGATTTTTTCGGGTGTAACGCAGGCTATCGGCCAACTCGCGTTCATCTGAAAACCGAATCACCGCTGAATTGACGGCAAGCTGTGACGTCATTCTCAAACAGGCAGTCAGCCCCACCTCGAGGCGGGGCGGCATCCGGCAAGTTCGATCTTGTCTGGCCCCCAGGCAATCGATCTTCGCCTTGGCCCCCACAGCGAGCCCATCAGTGCTCCGTCACTACTCATTTCTCGATGGTGTAGATCAGATCCGCACTGCTGCCGCTACCACTTTCGGCCTCCACCGCCAACTTGTCAGTCAGCCGATAGCGCATGTTGAACGTATTGATGGCATCGAACAGGCCAATGCCGTAGCTGACATACAAGTCCGGCGTCAGGTACTTTCCGAGGGTATAGCTACCCCCTGTGGCGCCAGGCGGCTGCCCCAGCAGGATGTAGGACAGAATGCTGGCATCCGGCATCGGTGGCTCCGAGTACAACTCCAGTCTCGGAGACTGGGCCGTACCCTTGATCCTTGCACCGGCAATGACGTCATATTCCTGGACTTCACGCGCCACTTCCATATCCAGACTGGGATTGTCCACCGGTCCTCCACTGAACAGGATACGACCACGTTCCATATTCAGCTGTTGACCGTAAATCACGTAGTCACCATTGAGCACATTGATCGTACCTGTGCCCCGAGGGGCGATTTCCGGGGTCTGCTGAACACGCAGATCACCTTCGAGACGCCCTCGAAAGTCGCCCGCCTCGACTTCCACGCTGTCACCGAGAATGATCTGCACATCCAGTTCGAGTTGGCTGGGCGGCGTCTCGGCCTGCTCTCCTTCCTCCGAGACGTACACCACATCGGATGAGGAACTGACGGTCTTGATGCCATCATTGCCGCCATTGGCATTGATATAGGCACTGGGAATGGTGACCTTGCCATCGACCTTCATGCCACTGTTGTCCATGGCGATGTCCAGTTCCGGACTGACGACTGCCTGCATCATGCCCGTGTTGGCTACCTGATAGTTCTCGCCGTCAACGCTGATCGAGAGCGTTCGAGTCCCCGGGTCGACACTACCGTTGATATCCAGCTTGCCCTCCCCCGAACTGGATTCGCCATCGATGAGCAAGGTGCCATCAGGATTGCCCCTGATGGTCAATCGGGTGTCTTCGATCAACATGGCGGTTTCGGGTATCTCCGCCGTGAAATCCAGCAGACTCAGTTCGCCTTCGATCTGCGGCGTCTTCAATGTACCTCCCATCGAGAGATTGCTCTTCAGTGCGCCAGACACCTGCTGGATCTGTGGTGCAAACGCGCTGATCAATGTCAGATCCGGTAAGTCGGCATTCAGACTACCAGCCAGTCTGCCTTCGCCAGCGAGATCCGATATCGACGCCTTCGCCGTCAGATCGCCAAAATCGGTAAAGGCTGTCGTCAAGTCCATCACGGCATCATTACCGGACCAGGAGCCCTGGATGCGTGTCGGCTCGAGACCGATCTCGACCGGCGATGTGTCCGCGTTCAAGGTCAACTTGCCCGAGTCCAGCACCAGACTGGCTTCGGCGTTCATGCTTCCTTGCGCACCAAGACTTGCCGTGACATCGCCATTGAGTTCCGTGTCCACGATGAATCCCGGTGGCAGATAGGCCTCCGCCAGGTCGGGGGACAGTCCGCTGATATTCAACGCTACGGTGGAATCACCGGCTGCCAGCCAGTTGGCATCGACACACAGGCTGCCGTAGGCATCGCTGTTGTCGAGACACAGCTGCGAGGCTTCGGCCTTTTCCGCCGATGCGCCGATACTGACCGGTTCACGCAACTGCCAGGTACCAGCGGGCGTCTCTTCCAGTTGCAGGGAAGTCAGCGAGCCATTCCATGCATTATCTCGATAGGCACCCGTCAGCTGCGTGGCGAGATTCCCCTGGTCCGTATCGGCCGACAATGCGAGTCGATGATCGGCCTGGCTGCCTTGAACGCTCAGATCGACATCACTGACAGTCTGCCCACCCGCCGTGATGTCCGCAGCTTCCAGCGACACATCCAGAGCCGCATCGCTGGCAAGGCCGGCATCGATATCAAACTGCAAGCTGCCTACACGGTTTTCGGCATAAGCCACATCGTCCGCCTCACCACTCATGTCGATCACGGGTGCTTCCTGAGTCCCCGACACGGTACCTGCCATGCTGATCGAACCGGCAAGCTCCGGCATGAGACTACCCAGATCGGGCGCTTCAAGTGTGAAATCGAGCGCCATCTGTTCATCGATTTCGCCATTTGCATCAAGCCTGGTCGAACCATGTGTCACATTGAGCTGATCGATGTTCAGTTTTTTCCCGTCCAGCTGGACTTGCCCACCACCGGACAAGGCCTGATCACGCAGGCGTCCCGAAAGACGCTTGATGTCAGCGGACACTTGCGGACCCTGTTCGGTAATCTGCCCCGTCGAGCTGACCGACAGATCGATACTGCCCGGAAAATCCTTCCACTGAACACCAGGATCGATCCCTTCCGTCACCAGCTCCACATCCCAGTCCGGCTGGTTCTCCCAGCTGGCAACGCCGTTGGCTGACACGGTTCCATCCAGAGTCTGCCCCTGCAGCGTGAAATCGCTGAGTGCGGTGGCCGAACCATTCAGTGACAGAGTCCACTGCCCTTCGGGAATGGCCTGACCGTCAACATCGGTGCTGAGGCTGGCCGTGAATTCCTCCGCTGAACCACTGGCATCGAAGGTGCCGCTGGCGCTGCTGAATTGCGCTTCACCATCCAGCGGCCAGCTCAGGTTCTGCCACTGCCCCTGGACTTCGCCTTGCAGCGTGGCAAAGGTCACCTGCCCCGCTGCGGATAACTGGCCACCGTTCTCCTCGATTAGGAGCTGCAGCGATCGAATGTCGAGGCTCTGCGTGGAGCCGCTGACATCGGCATCGAGAGTAACGGGACCTGTTTCGGCGGTAGCCGCATTGACGGTCGCCTGAGCCTGATAATCGTCCGGCGTGCCGCTGGACTGGAGTGATATCCGGGGGCTGGACGTGAGCATTTCGGACAGTGATTCGGGATTTGGCACACTAGCCTCGACCGAAGCCTCCCAGGCCGGTGCCTCGATGACATCGCTGACAGTCGCCGCGATGTCCGCTTCCGCGAATCCGCTGATCTGGTGATCGATCTGCAATCGGGCCAGACTGCCCGCCAGCGTTCCTTCACCCTGTAGCGGAGCAGACTGCCCGACATCGGCCAACCAGTCCAGCGACAGATCCATCGGGTAGTCATCACGGCTCGTCACATCACCCTGGACATGCAGCTCACCCTGCGGCGCAATGACCTCGAACTCCGCCAGATGGATATCAGCTGCTTCAGCACTGGCGCTCAATGCGACACGATCGATCTGTATGGCAGTATCCTGACCTGCCGGGTAGATGGCGATATCCGTCACGGCAATGTCGTTCAGCGTGATGGCCACAGGCAGCGATATATCAGGCAGTCCGCCCCCAGTGGCGCTGTCCTCTTCCGGCTGTTCGCTTGCCTCGGGCAAATGCACTTCCACGCCGTCCAGATGCAACTGATCCACTGCGACTTCCCTGCCAAGCAAGGCGCTCGGCCGCCAGTCGAAATCCAATGCACCCAGGTGGGCCTCGATGCCGTCGGTCTGTACATAATGCAACCCGCGAAGCTGTAGCGGCCCCGCCAGCTTGCCGCTGGCCTCCTTCCATTCCAGCGTACCAGGCGCAAACTTCTTGCCCATGGCCAATGCCTGCTGGAAGCCGCTCTCGGTGCCGACAATCCAGCTTACCCCACCAATGATCACGATGATCAGAAGCAGCAGAACCAGGCCGACGATTTTCAGAATACGTTTGATCACAGGTCGGATCCGATAGTCAGATGCAGGCGCAGCTCCTTGCCCGGCGGTTCATCCAGTGCATGTCCGAAATCCAGACGAACCGGCCCGATGGGCGAGCGCCAGTGAACACCCAGACCGACCCCGGTCTTGTAATCCGGCTCGTCGTCGAAAGCATCACCGACATCGACGAAAGCGGCGATACTCCATTTCTCGCTGACCGGCACTTCATATTCCAGGCTGCTCTCGAGCAGGTGCTTGCCACCCACGACATCGCTACCGATACTCGGTCCGATGACGTTGTAGGCATACCCCCGAACAGTCTTGTCGCCCCCGGTGAAGAACCGCAGCGAGGTCGGCAACTGATCGAAGTCGCTGACCGAAGTGGTACCGGCCGCGCCTCGTGCGATCAGACGGGTGGAGTTGGCAAAGGAATGGATCCACTTGCCGCTGATCATGGGTTGAATGAAACTGGTATCGGACAAGGCATCTTCACTGGCACCTCGAACACTGAGCTGCAACAGAGTGCCATACGCCGGATAGATCCGTTCACTCAGCTCCGCCGGAAAGGTACGAGTCCATTCCACGCTGGGAATCAGCAGCTTGCTGTTTTCATCCTCATTCGACACTTCATAACGTTCTACCAGGTAATCCACTGAATAGGTCTTCATCCAGAGCCCGTCCCGATGTCGATAGTATCCACCGAGCTTGGCGGTGGTGTAATCGCTGGTATCCGAGTGTTCGTCTTCCACCGAACCACGAATACCCCAGGAATCGGTACGCGGATCACTGCCGGGGATGGTGTAGTCTGCCGCGATCCCGTATCTGAGCTCGGAGATCAGCGCCTCGCCGGTGAAATGATGACCTGCCTGATTGACTCGCCGACGCGTCATGCCCGCCTTGATCCTCGCCCCCGTGTCCGTGCCATAGCCGGCACCAAAGGAATAGCGCGTCGGATTGCGTGCCGTCAGGTTGACGACGACCGGAATGACGTGATCGTCATTGGCATTCTCGGGAGAGACGTCGAGTGTGACTTCCTGATAGTACTCGGTATTGCTCAGATCACCCTGCAGCTGTTGAAGATCCTCCGCCAGATAGGGCTGACCGGGTTCGATTTCCGAGTAGCGCGCCAGCATGTCATCGCTCAGCCAGGGCTTGTCCTGATTGAAGCTCACTTCGCCCAGAAAATAGCGAACACCACTGTCGAAGTGCAGAACCACCGCCGCCTCGTACTTCTGCAGATCGATTCGAATCGCACCCTGTTGCAACCTGGCGTCAAAATACCCTCGCTGCGATGCCAGAACCTGAAAACGCTGCTTGAGCGCTTCATAGTCCTCGTGCACCAGGGGCTTGCCGACCTGCAGAGAAGACTCCCGGATGGCCGCAAGAAATTCCGGGTCTGTCTCGGCCTCCCCGCTGAGCGAGACGTCCACCTTACTCGTCAGGATACGGTCCTGTGGATCGACCACGTACGAGGCCTGCCAGACGCCATCGTTCCGCTCCAGCGTGGACGTCACGGTCGGACGGTAGTAGCCGAACGGCGCCAGGGCCTGACGAATCGACTCTTCTGCTTGCCCGTGCAGATAACGCAGACGGCCTTCGGTTGGTGCTTCCTTGTCATCGAAGGAGTACAACGGTAGAAAACCGCGGACATTGCTGAGCAATTCATCATCTACGCCCGAGATTGACACGGCGACCGTCGCCTTGGCATCGCTCTGGGCCAACACGGCACTCGGCTGCAGCACCAGCAGCATGAGTACAGCCAGCAGAGCATGCCCAAGAGCCTCGGGAAATGCCCTGCCCTGGGCCAGGCTGGTAGAGAACTGTTTCATCTGGCGCACGCCGGTTCCGTCGTTGCAGGGTCAGGAGTCGTTGAATGATAGACATCTCACGCGGAGGATTCCTGACAGTGATGGTGAAGTATCGTCAACTTGTTGATCGTACAGTGTAAATTCAGGCTATCATCATATTTCAGGCACACACCGAACCCCGCCTGCCTTACCGTGATTGTAGACTTTACAAACCGATTCAACCGATACGGGGAGAATCTCTGCCCAGAACTCGCCAGCGAAACGTGTCAGGCTGGCACATCGATTTCCTGCCTTCGCTCTATCTGCTGTGTCAGCATGTCGATATGCTGGCGCAGGGCATACAGCTCGTGCGCATAGCTCAGCGGTACCTCGATTGCCCGAGCCTCATCCTCGATACGCTTCAGTTCCAGCAGGCAGCGAGACAGTGCCGCCGGAGAACTGTCGTCGGATGTCGACTGATCAATCGCCTGTACTTCGTCATACCAGTGATACACCTTCTTTCTGACGGTCCAGCGATAGGCCGGTGGCAACATGCGCGACAGCGGCAACAGCAAGGCCAACAGTGGCAAGGCCAGCAATTTCAGACGGTCCACCAGATTGGCAGCCCAGAAAGGCAGATAGCGCAACAGGAAAGGCACGCCATACTTGTAATAGCGCTCGGCATCGGCACTGACCGGGAAGTCCAGGAAGTCACGGGAAGGAAATCGGCCGGCTCGTGAGAACAGGGTGTCACGAGCCGCCACACTGGCAGCTGCCCGCATCATCAGATCTGCCAGCGCCGGATGCAGATCGTCGCTGGCCACCAGAGTGGCAGCCACCGCAATCAGATCGATGGTCTCCGGTGGTCGATCCTGCGCCAGATCGATCACCCCGCGTGGCAGCGTCAGGTGCGAGAACCAGGAGTATCGTCGCGCATAGGCTTCGGCTCTGCCCACACTCATCAAGCGGACATCCGGCTCTGCCAGCAGTCGTTGCACCATGCCGGCATTGGCTGACGAGATGGTCAGCGCCGCATCGATCGACCCATCGAGCAAGGCGTCCACTGCGGCGGAACCGGTCAGTGGCAACAGGGTCAGTTCGGCGTCGGTCAGTGCATTGTCGGCGAGCAGTTTCAATGCCACCTGCCGCGTACCACTACCCGGTGCGCCTACCGCGACTCGCAGGCCTTTCAGATCACCGATACTGCGCAGTCGTGTTTGCTGATTCGAAAACAGCCACAGGGGTTCGAAGTCCACACTGGCCAGGCCTCGCAATTGCGGATGCTCTGCCGCGGAAGCGATACCGGACTGCAGAAAGGCCACCTTGACATCGCTGTCTTCTTCCAGCAAGGCCAGATTTTCCACCGACCCTGCGGTCTCTCGCAGCTGCAGCGTCACACCTTCCTTGGCAAACTCTTCTGACAGCTGCATCGCGAAGGCATGGTATGCCCCTTCACGATTACCGGTAGCCATCACCAGTGTATCCGGTGGCGCCGGCTCGATGAACTGGTAACTGATCCACAGTGCCGCGGCAATCAGGACAGCAGTACCGCCGTACACACCGAGACTTGGCAGCAATGTCTTGAACCGACGCCTGAAACGCCGCCGTGAATCCAGCTTGGCCGGATTGTTGTCCTGCACAGTCATGTCAAGGAGAAGCTATCGGTTGGTTCAGGCCAGTTTGTCCATCGTTCCGGTCTGCTGTGCCAGCAGGTAGTAGAAGGTGACACGACTCTTTTGCCGAGTACTCTTCATCTGCTCGCAAACTTGCTTGATACCCTCTTCGGCAGCGGCCTGGTCCAGATCCAGTTTCTTCGCCGCAAAGCCGTCTCTTACACGGTTCAGCTCACTCTGGTCGGAACTGGAGACCAGCGCGGCATCCTTGCTGCTGCGCAGCGCGATACCGCAGTACTTGACGATGTTATCGATGCAGGTCTGGTCGGGGTTTTCCACGAATCTGGATACATCTGCGGCGTAATCAGTGCTCATGGTTCATCAGCCTCTTCAGCAGGGTTCATTGACTTGAGATATTCGAAGGCCTCACTGCCGGTGGACATGATCAGAGTCGAGTTGTTCTGCAGAACGGTCCGGTACATGTCCATCGTTTTCTGGAATTCGTAGAAATCCACAGCCTCCGCGGACTGATTATAGGCACTGGCATAGATTTCGGTCGCCTTGGCATCGGCATCGCCGCGAATTTCCTCCACTTCCCGGTACGCCTCCGAACGGATCCGATTCAACTCCCGCTCGCGATTACCATTGATACGCGCAGCCTCACCATTGCCTTCCGAGCGGAAGCGTTCGGCAATCTGTCGACGCTCGCTGATCATGCGCTCGTAGATCTTGGGTCGAACGCTCTCGTTGTAATTGACTCGCTTGAAGCGAATGTCCGTCAGTTCGATACCAAAGACTTCCACCTTGGGCGCCGCCGCTTCGAATATTTCCTGCTCGACCAGCGCCCGGCCCTTGCTGATGGGCACCAATCCACCAAGGGTTGCCAGATCGGATTCCGACAAGGAAGCATCGCGCAGAGGTTGCCGCCCCTTGGTCGTTCTGATCAGTTCGATCAACTCGTGCTTGGCAACCGCATTGCGTGTTTCACTACCCAGAATGTCATCCAGGCGAGACTGTGCACTGCGCTCGTCACGCAGACGCAGAAAATACTGCAGGGGATCAACGATGCGCCAGCGCGCGAACAGATCCACAGCGATGTACAGTTTGTCCTTGGTCGGCATGTTGCTGGGAGAACCGTCCCACTCCAGAATGCGTTTGTCGACCGGATTGACCTGCTGGATGAACGGAATCTTGAATTTCAGACCGGCTTCGGTCTTCGGTTCTCCGACCGGTTTGCCGAATTGCGTGATGATGACCTGCCTGGTTTCATCCACGGTGTACAAGGCGCCGGACAGGATCAGCAAGGCAGCAGCCACAACGATGGCCAGTATGATGGATGTGATCTTCATTGTGCGGCCTCCTGGATGGCGTTCAGATGCATCAGGGGCAGTATCTGCTGCGACTGCTCATCCACGATCAGCTTGCTGTCCAGACCCGGCAGCACCTCCTGCAAGGTCTCGATGTAGATGCGACGCCGCGTGACTTCCGGCGCCTTGCTGTATTCCACCAGCACGGAGTTGAAGCGTGCCGCATCACCTTCGGCCTCATTGATTCGCTTGAGTCGATAACCATCGGCGGCGCGGATACGCTGGTCTTTCTCGCCCTCTGCCAAGGGAATCACCTTGTTGTATTCACGGCGTGCGGCATTGATCAGGCTTTCCTTCTCCTGCTGGGCCTGATTCACTTCGTTGAACGACTCCTGCACCGGCTGAGGTGGGTTGATGTTCTTGAGTTGTACCTGGTCGATACTGACGCCTATTTCGTACTTCGCCACCAATGTCTGCATGTTCGTCAGCGCCTCCGACTCGATCTCCTGACGGCCGATGGTGATGACTTCATCGACCGTGCGATCACCCACCACTTCACGCATGACCGATTCGGAAAGGTCACGCAGCGTCTCCCCCGGATTGCGGACATCGAACAGGAACTTGCGAGGCTCGGCGATGCGATACTGCACGACCCACTCGACCAGAGCGGCATTCAGATCGCCGGTGACCATCTGCGACTGCGCAGCAATATCCGGCCGGGTCTGACTGGGGTTTGTCACCCCCGAACTGGCGAATCCGAATTCCTGCTTCAGTTGTCGTTTGACCGGCAGGATAGTGACGGTATCAGCACCCAGTGGCAGCTTGAAATGCAATCCCGGATCCTGCTCGGCAACGTATTTGCCGAATCGCTGCACGATACCCACCGAGTCACTGGGTACCGTATAGGATGCGGTGTAGGCAATCAGTGCCAGCAATGCCGCGCCGAGCAGCCCTAGCCCGCCAAGCAATCGGTTCTTGCTGCCCTTGCCGCCCCCGAAGGCCCCGCGTGTCACATTGGGACCAAATGGACCACCGGTGCTGGCCCGTGCCCCCTTGAGTTGTTTCAGGAAATTGTCGAGCGCGTCATTACCCGCCATATGAAATCCTCCGCCAACATCAGAGCATAGACTGCTGAGCGAGGATTTCCTGAACAAGCGACGTTCAGGGCTTCGCACTGTAATGCTGCAATGGCACCACGACAATGCGCGGAAGCCAACGATTTGACACGCGGGACAACTATGAACTATTGTGATTTTGCCAAATACCGACAGGTCTGACCCTTGCCGGTAGGTTCGTGAACCGAAAGACCGCTGTCCGATCCGCATGGAGCGCTTGCGAGAGAATGAACTCTCCCTGCGAGCTGCAAGTTCTCGTCTGCTGTTTGAATCTCTGGAAGGCAATGACTGTCTGCCCATTATCACCACCGAGATCTTATCTGACATGAGCATGAATATTCGCCGACTGAAAACGTCGCTTTTGCTGGCTGCCTGCCTGCTGGGTACCACCCCGGCATTTTCAGAGACAGTCATCAACGTGGGCGCCTTCGGTGCAGACGCCAACAAGCTGGACCCTCACCTGTCAGGTGGCGGCCAGGATCGTGCGTTGTTTGGCTACATGTTCAACGGCCTGACACGATTCGCACCCGGCAGCATGAATCCGGATGACATCGAGAATGATCTGGCTGAGTCGATCACCGGTTCCGATGACGGCCTCGTCTGGACAGTTGTGCTGCGCAAGGGGGTGCAGTTTCATCATGGCTACGGTGAGCTGACTGCCGAGGATGTGGTCTTCTCTCTTGACAAGGCTCGCAGCCCGGATACGTCCGCTTTTGCCAACACCTTCGGTGTCATCAGCAGTGTCGAAGCTCTGGACACTCACACGGTGCGTATCACACTGAGTGAACGTACACCAACTTTCATCGGCTTGCTGGCCAACCCCGCTGGTGGCCTTGTCATCAGCAAGCAGGCAGCAACAGAGCTCGCAGGTGACGAAAAGGCGGCGCTGATCGGCACCGGCCCCTTCCAGTTCGACAGTTACACGCCCAAGAGCCAGACCGTTCTGGTAGCGCACGCCGACTACTTCCGCGGAACTCCGAAGGTCGACCGTATCAACTATCGCTATGTCGAATCCGACAATGCGAGGGAACTGGCTTTTGCCGCAGGCGAGATCGATCTTTTCTACGGCAAACGCGAACAGGACTGGGTTGATCGCATGCGCAAGCAATACGCCAATGACATTGCCATCGATATCTTTGCACCCAGTCAGTCTCGCATGTTGCACCTGAATCAGAGCGTCAAACCACTGGATGATATCCGGGTACGTCAGGCCATCGAACACGCGATCAACCGTGATGAGTTCCAGATGTTGATCGGACAGGACATCACTCGACAGTTGCGAGCGCCCGTGCCCAGCGGTTTCCTGGGTCAGAACATCGACGTACCTGTTTATGACTTCGATCAGGACAAGTCCAGGACTCTGCTGGCTGAAGCCGGCTATCCGGATGGTCTGACACTCAAGGTACCCACCAGCAAGATAGGCAGTCTGAAGCTGCCCTTCGAGCTGATCATGGAGCAGCTTCGTCGTGTGGGTATTACATTGGAAGTGGACTTCATTGACCACCGTGCCTGGCACGCCCTGATTCGCAATAATGAAAGCCCGCTGGTCATCTATGGTGCGGCCCCCTTTCCGGAGGCTGATGCCTTTCTGACACCCTTCTTCCATTCAGCTTCAATTGTCGGAACAGCTACCGCGCAGACCAATTTCTCTCACTGCAATGTGGCTGACGCCGCGATTGACAAGGCTCGCTCTGCAGCCGATTCGACGGAACAACTCGAAGCCTGGGCCGCGGCCCAAGTGAGCATCATGGAAGCTGCCTGCGTGGTTCCCATATTTGAACTACAACAAGTATGGGGGCGACGCCAATCACTCGATCTGGGTTATGAGCTGACCGGTACCCTGAATCTGGGCCCACCGATTACCGAGAACACCACGATCACACGCTGATGACACTTGGCCTGTGGTACGCCTTGCGACGGCTGGCGCTGGCAGTACCGACCATTCTGGCGGTACTGACAGTCATTTTCTTCGCCATGCGTACTCTGCCGGGAGACCCGGCTTACGCCATTCTGGGCGACGTCGCAACCGCTGAATCAGTTGCCGCACTGCGTGAGACTCTGGGTCTCAACAAGCCCGTCGCAACCCAATATATCGACTTCGTTGCTGGCATTTTTCGGGGAGATTTCGGCTCCTCACTGGTCTTCAACAGACCGGTGATTGATGAAATTGCACGAGTCCTGCCCTACACACTGGAGCTTACCGTGGCCTCGGTGATGATCGGCAGCCTCATTGGCATTCCCCTGGGCATACTCTCGGCCATTCATCGTAATCGCACGCTGGATTACATCACCCGCACTCTGTCTCTGGTGGGTTTCTCGATTCCGGTGTTCTTCATCGCCATATTGCTGATACTACTGTTCGCCGTCAAACTCGGCTGGTTTCCGGTGATCAGCTCGGGCCACCCGGGTGATCTCGGCGCACGCCTGAATGATCTGTTTCTGCCGGCTCTGACAGGAGCCTTGCCACTGGTTGCCATGATGACTCGCGCCACCCGTTCATCCATGCTCGAAGTGCTGGGCGAAGACTACATCCGCACCGCCCGCGCCAAGGGCGCACCGTATCGCCTGATCATACTCCGGCATGCCCTGCGCAATGCACTCATTCCCGTCATCACCATCATTGGCCTGTACTTCGCGCTCATCATCGGTAATTCGGTGTTGATCGAGACCGTGTTCACGCGACCCGGGCTCGGCTCGCTGATCATCGGTTCACTGGACAACCGCGATTATCCAATGGTGCAGGGGCTGTTGGTGGTATACGCCCTGATCATCGTGGTAATCAACATCCTGACCGATCTGACTTACAGCATGATTGACCCCAGAGTGAAGCATTCATGAGCGGCACCCTGCAGCCTCCCTCGCCATCGAATTCGCGCTGGCGACAGCTGGTCTCCACATTCAATTACAACAAGCTGTCCTGGGTCGGGCTCGGCCTGTTCTTCCTGCTGGCCCTACTGGCACTTTGCGCCCCTTTGATCGCTCCCTACCACCCCATCGACCAGAGCATCATGGACCGGATGCAGCCACCGTCCATGGACCACTGGTTCGGCACCGACCAGTTTGGTCGAGACCTGTTCACCCGAGCCTTGTACGGAGCTCGTGTATCGCTGTTTGTCGGCACCGTGTCCGTCCTGCTGGGCATGCTGATCGGTGGCTCTCTGGGTGTCATTGCCGGCTATTTCGGCAAATTGACGGACCTGATCATCATGCGCATCATGGATGTCATGCTTTCGTTTCCGACACTGATCATGGGCATCATCATCGTGGCCCTGCTCGGCCCCAGCCTGCCCAATGTCATCATCGCCATTACCGCAACCCTGATACCAAAATTCGCAAGAGTGGCCAGAGCGCCCACCATCACGATCAGAGAGCGTGCCTATATCGAAGCCTGCCATGCCATGGGCTATTCGGAACTGCGAATCATCGTGTTTCACATCATTCCCAATGTCCTTGCCGAGATTCTCGTCATGGCCTCGCTGTGGACCGCCAATGCCATCATGATCGAAGCGGGATTCAGTTTTCTCGGTCTGGGTGTGCGTCCGCCAACGCCTACCTGGGGCGGCATGATCAGAGAAGGCTTCGAGTTCATTTTCCAGTCGCCCTGGATGAGCCTGTTTCCCGGCCTGTGCATCTTTCTCGCTGTCATGGCCCTGAATCTGGCAGGAGATGGATTTCGAGATGCTGTTGATCCACGGCTCAGCCGCTTGAGAGATCTCTGACGTGCAGACAAGGAACACAGACAGTCTTGGCGAATCGCCCCTTCTGTCCATCAGTAATCTGACCACAGAGTTCAAGGTTCGCGGCAGCTGGCATGCCGCCGTACGCAATGTCTCGCTGGATGTTCATTCCAATGAAACCCTGGCCATCGTGGGCGAATCCGGGTGCGGCAAGAGCATGACGGCCATGTCCATCATGCAGCTTTTACCCGAACATGGCTGCCGCATCCGCCAGGGCGAGATCCGATTTTCCGGCAGGGATATGCTCTCACTACAGGAAAGGGAGCTGCAGACTCTACGCGGCAATCGCCTGGCCATGATATTTCAGGAACCGATGACGGCATTGAATCCGGTACTGCCCATTGGCCTGCAGGTAGCAGAACCACTGATGTTTCACCGCATGATGTCGGAACGCGAAGCTCGAAAGGAAGCCGTCAGCCTGCTCGAGCAGGTCGGCATAGCCGCCGCGGCAAGACGTCTTGATGACTACCCGCATGAATTCTCTGGCGGCATGCGTCAGCGCGTCATGATCGCCATGGCTCTGGCCTGCAACCCGGATATCCTGATCGCCGATGAGCCTACCACGGCACTGGACGTCACCATTCAGGCGCAGGTGCTGAACCTGCTGGCACAGCTGAAGGCTGACCGCGGCATGGGTATGATCCTCATTACTCACAGCCTGGGTGTGGTTGCTGCAGTAGCCGATCGTGTTGCCGTCATGTATGCCGGCGAAGTGGTGGAAACTGCACCAGTGGCGGAGATATTCTCGCATCCGGCTCACCCTTACACCGAAGCGCTCATTCGCTCCATACCCCGCTCGGACCGTGACATCGCAGCCATCAAGCCCATCGGCGGCGCGGTGCCTTCGATCGATCAGATGCCAGCGGGTTGTCGGTTCGCGGATCGATGCCCGATCAGTGAGTCCCGCTGCCACCTGGAGAGCCCACCGATAACTTCCGTGCAAGGGTCAAGCACACACCTGGCGCGCTGCTGGCTCCGGGCAGACGCCGCCGTTGACAGCGAATGAACAAGATGACGACACCCTCCAAAGCGCCGCTGGTACAGGTGCGTGATTTGCAGAAGTTCTTCACGACTCAACGTGGCCCCTTCGGCCGCGCCGGCGATACAGTGCGTGCCGTGGATGGCGTCAGCTTCAACGTCGATCGTGGTGAGTCCTATGGACTGGTCGGTGAATCCGGCTGTGGCAAATCCACCGTAGGCCGACTGGTGCTGCGACTACTCGACCCTGACGCCGGCGGCCTTGTCTTCGATGAACACGACATCACTCATTCATCCAGACCGGAGCTGCGCAAATTCCGCCAGCGCATGCAGATGGTTTTCCAGGACCCCTATTCATCGCTCAACCCGCGCATGCGGGTGGGCAGGATTCTTGAAGAATGCCTGAAGGTACATGGCACTGTTGAGCCGCAACAACGTGGCAATCGCGTCGCCGAGTTGCTGACTGAAGTCGGCTTGTCGCCTGCCGCGGCAGAACGCTATCCGCACGAGTTTTCAGGAGGTCAGCGGCAACGTATCGCACTGGCTCGGGCACTGTCGGTTGATCCGGAATTCATTGTCGCGGATGAACCGGTCAGCGCACTGGATGTGTCCATTCAGGCGCAGATGCTGGAACTGATGAAGAATCTGATGGAACGGCGCAATCTGTCCATCCTGTTCATCTCCCACGATCTGGGAGTGGTTCGTTACTTCTGCCAGCGCCTGGCGGTCATGTACCTGGGACGTATTGTGGAAAAGGGCCGTGTCCCGGAGATATTCGACAAACCCCTGCACCCCTACACTCAGGCTCTGCGTGGTGCCTCACCGATTCCGGATCCGGCTCTGGGTCAGCAGCTGGAAAAACTTGACGGCGAAGTCCCCTCAGCCAGCGCCCCACCCGACGGCTGCCATTTTCACCCGCGCTGCCCACGGGCTACCGAGTACTGTCGTCAGCTGTATCCGGCATGGATAAACGTCGATGAGGAGCGCGCTGTCGCCTGCCATCTGTATGACCCTGAACTTTCCGACAAGATGGCGCCGGAAAAGCGTCTGAGACAAGATTGAAGAAAAAAAAGGACAAACCGAGACTGGCAAGTTCACCAACTGAGCATTGACCTTCCCGCGCCGCCGTCAGTGCCCTCGTTCCAGCAACTTCAGCACACCCGCCAGTCCCAGTTGTTCCAGGCGGTCGATATTGCGTTGCGGAATACTGTCCGGATCCGGATGGCTGTCTACCGCCTTTTCCACACTGTCCTCCTGCAGCAGGTGCAGGATCGGAAAGGGTGCACGATTGGTCCAGTTGCTGACATCGTCCTTGTCGGTACCATCGAACTGGTAATCCGGGTGAAAGCTGGCGATCTGCAGAATGCCATCGAACTCCAGATCTTCGAACAGGGCTTCGGCCAGAGCCAGCAAGTCCAGATAGTCATCAAAATCCTCGAAGCCCGCGGGCAGAACCAGCAAGGTAGTTCGCTCTTCCTCATTGTCTACCAGGCGATGCGCTTCATCGGATAATTGCTGCAGGCATTGTTCGGTGCTGCTGTCGGCGGCAACCACGATGCTGACCTGTCCGCGCCGCCTGGCTGCATTGGCAAACGGACACAGGTTCTGGCCGATGACCATGGCATCGAGCCAGTGCTCGATGGTGGCGGTGATGTCATTCACGGGCAAGTTGTTGCTCAAGTCGGGCTCTTGTGATTCAGGTCTGCCGTTATAATAGAGCAATGACAAACCCTGAACTCGACTTGTTGCAACCCTACCCGTTCGAGAAGCTGCGCAAGCTGCTCGATGGCATCACGCCCGCAGACCTGCCTGCGGTGTCCCTGTCCATCGGCGAACCCAAGCATCCGGCCCCCCAGTTCGTTCTGGATGCCATGCAGGCTGCAGCGCGGACGGTAGAGAAATATCCCACCACCCGCGGCATCGATGAACTGCGCCAATCGATTGCCAACTGGCTGTGTCAGCGTTACGCACTGACCGGTGCCGACGCTCTGGCGGAACACCACATACTGCCCGTCAACGGTACACGCGAAGGCCTGTATGCCATCGCCCAGTGCGTACTGGACAGAAGCCGGCACGATCGCCAGGTGCTGATGCCCAACCCCTTCTATCAGATCTACGAAGGTGCGGCCCTGCTCGCCGGCTGCACACCGGAATTCTACGCCATTGACGAAAATGCCGATGCCAACCTGGATGCCATCAGCGATGCGCAGTTTGCGGCCTGCCAGATGATCTATCTTTGCACACCCGGCAATCCCACTGGCGCCGTGGTCTCCGAAGCCGCCCTGAAGCGCCTGATCCGCAAGGCGCAGCAACACGATTTCATCATCATCAGTGACGAGTGCTACAGCGAAATCTACCGTGAAGCCTCCGGCCCACCCTGCGGCCTGTTACAGGCGGCTCACGCCATGGGGCTTGACGACTACGAGCGTTGCCTGGTCTTCCATTCGCTCTCGAAGCGATCCAACCTGCCGGGCCTGCGCTCCGGTTTCGTCGCTGGCGACGCCACTCTCATCAAACGCTTCGTCGAATACCGCACTTACCAGGGATGCTCCATGTCAGGCTTCGTTCAGGCTGCCAGCATCGCCGCCTGGAATGATGAAACGCATGTCAGCGAAAATCGAGCAGCCTATGATGAGAAATACCAGGCCGTCACCGACATCCTGAATCCGGCATTGACCGTCAGCACCCCGCCCGCCGGCTTCTACCTGTGGCCGGAGCTGCCCGTCGATGATCAGCAGTTCACGCAGCGTCTGCTGGCAGAATTCAATGTGCGCGCGGTTCCCGGCAGCTACCTGGCCAGGGCCCCGGGCAGAGACAATTACAACCCGGGCGCCAATCATCTGCGACTGGCGCTGGTAGCCCCACTGGATGACTGCATCACGGCAGCGCAACGTATCGTCCAGTGTCTTTAAATCAATCATTCACCCACTACTGAGAACCCACACAATGAGCGAACTCGAAAGCATCATCAATGATGCCTGGGAAAACCGTGCCGATATCACCACCGCACAGGCTGACGGCGAAATCGGCAAGGCTGTCGAACAAGCCATTGCACTGCTGGATTCAGGCAAGGCTCGTGTCGCCGAGCCTCTGGGTGCCCCCGGCGAGTGGCAAGTGAACGAGTGGCTGAAGAAGGCCGTATTGCTCTCGTTCCGGCTGCGTGACAATGCGCCCATCCAGGCGGGTGGTTTCACTCAATTCTACGACAAGGTGCCGGGCAAGTTCACCGACATGAGTACCGAGGAATTCGCCGCCTCTGGCGTGCGCGTCGTCCCGCCGGCCATGGCCCGCAAAGGCAGCTATGTGGCTCCCAACACAGTGCTGATGCCCTCCTACGTCAATATCGGTGCGTATGTCGATTCCGGCACCATGGTCGATACCTGGGCCACGGTGGGTTCCTGTGCACAGATCGGCAAGAATGTGCATCTGTCCGGTGGTGTCGGCATCGGTGGCGTGCTCGAGCCCTTGCAGGCATCTCCCACCATCATCGAGGACAACTGCTTTGTCGGTGCGCGCTCCGAAGTCGTGGAAGGCGTGATCGTGGAAGCCGGCTCTGTCATCTCGATGGGTGTCTACATCGGCCAGAGCACGCGCATCTATGACCGTGAGCGCGATGAAGTGAGCTACGGCCGCATTCCTGCAGGCTCGGTGGTTGTTTCCGGCAATCTGCCGTCGGACAACGGAAAGTACAGCCTGTATTGCGCTGTCATCGTCAAGCGAGTGGATGAAAAGACGCGTAGCAAGGTTGGTATCAACGAACTGCTGCGTCTGGCTGACTGATTCACCGCAGCCTGTCCCGATCACTGATCGGGACGCCAGCCTGCCTGTCCGGAACCATAACGCAAGGCGATCTCGCCGTCATGCCATGGTCTGATGGATGGGAGATCGATCCTGGCTGGCTGCCAGGATCCCGGCTATTGATCGAAACAAGGTATTGTGCGGCGAACTCTTGCGCCAGGCCAGCGCGATGGTTCGTGGGCAGGCATCCGGCAAGGGCACCAGATCGATAGCGGCATGTGCCGCCACCCCACCATCGATCGCCAGTTCCGGCAACAGGGTGACACCCAGGCCCTCTGACACCATTGCCACCAGAGTAAGCAGGCTGGTGGCCGCAAAACTGTCATCCAGTGACAACTCATGGCCGGGAAACGCCGCCAGGGCATGTCGCTGCAGGCAATGCCCGCTTTCCAGCAGCATCAGATCCCGGCCACGAAACAGGGAATCTCTAACCTCCTCGCCGGACTCCTTCGACTCCGTTCTGGCCACGGCCAGTTGATAACCGTCGTCGAACAATGTCACATGTTCCAGATTGGCGATATCAAATGGCAGGGCAATCAGCGCCATGTCCAGCCGGCCTGAAGCAACCCCTTCAACCAGACTTTCCGTCACCTCCTCACGCAGATAAAGACCAAGGTCGGGAAATCGTCGACGGATTGCCGGCAGCGCTGCCGGCACGAGGTAAGGCCCGACCGTGGGTATCGCCCCCAGAGTGAATTTTCCCTGCTCGGGATTCGAGTGCGCGCTGGCCACGCTCTCGATTTCCGAGACACGATGGAGTACATCCTTCGAGCGTTCCACGATCTCGCGACCGATCGGGGTCAACATGACGCTGTGCCGCGTCCGTTCGACCAGGGCGACGCCCAGGCGATCCTCCAGCTCCCTGATACCGGAACTCAATGTCGGCTGAGTGACGAAAGCCAGTTCCGCAGCCCTGGAGAAGTTCAGGGTTGCAGCCAGTGCCGCCAGAAATCGAAGTTGCTGCAAGGTGATCATGATAGACACACTCGATTACGAACATTCAAATTATCAATTTCATGAATATTCATTCATACCATATAGTCTCGTCTCAAGAACAGAGACGAGGCGAAAAATGTCAATGAACGGAACGAATCAGAAGACTGTCGACAACTTGCGACACGTATTGGGACAGACTTTCAATCTGTATTTCCAGACTCAGAGCTATCACTGGAATGTGGAAGGCCCGAACTTCCGCCAACTCCACGGCCTGTTCGAAGAGCAGTACACCGAGTTGTCAGGGGCGCTGGATGACATCGCGGAACGCATCCGTATTCTGGGTGCCCTCGCTCCGGTATCCGTTGCAGAAATGATGTCCTACGCCGGTGATGACGCGGCCCCTGCCCACAGTGCTGCGGACATGATCTCGAATACCATCACGGCCCATCGTACCCTCGCCGACACCCTGCGGCAAGCGATTGCCCAGGCAGCCGATGAAGGCGATGAGGTCACGGCCGGCCTGCTGACGGACCGCCTGGCGACTCACGAGAAGACCCTCTGGATGCTGCAAGCCAGTCAGAAATGAGCCCGGTTGCAACAGCCAGAGCACCAGTGGCGACAGAAAAGATCCGGCTTCAAAAAATCATCTGACTGGTGTACAAGATAGCCCTTCCGCAAACGACCATTCCAGTGTGTGACTCATGAAACAGGCCTCTATCCGGATATTCGGCATCCCCAACTGCGACACGATGAAAAAGGCGCGTAAATGGTTGGTGGAACATGACATCGAACATGAGTTTCACGACTACAGGAAAGCCGGTATCGACGAGGAGAGGCTTCGAGACTGGATCGCTGTCACGGGTTGGGAGATCCTGTTGAACCGCCGCGGCACCACCTGGCGAAACGTACCGCAAGAGACCAAGGACAACATCGATGAGGCCACGGCCATCGAACTGATGCTGGACAACCCGAGCATCATCAAGCGGCCGGTGTTGACGATGGAAGATCGCATCGAAGTCGGTTTCAAACCCGAGCTCTACGCGGGCATCTTCGCCTAGGCAGTCAGACCCTTTCATGGCGACAGCGGCTGACGGTCAACGCATCCGTCAGTCGCATCTTGCCAGCGCGGCACGCTCAGCCGTGGTCTGCGCCACCTTGTCGCGCAGGTAGACCGGCGCTGCCTGTTCGGCAGGCAACAGCGCCGAAGTCGAAACAGCCGCCAAACCCAGCCTCAGCAGATCCTGCGCCATCGGCCAGCAGTCGGCATGAATACGCGCATCCAGCGCCGAGGCCAGTACCTGCTCCCGATAGCGTTCAGCCCCGGAACCCGCCCAGCACCAGTCACTGCCTGTCGGCAAGTCAGGCACCTGCCCGGGCGCGACCAGCATCTCATCGATGACCGGTTGCATCACGCCTTCATCGTCACAGGCAAAGGCGGCGAAATACACTTCATCCATGCGCGCATCCAGACTCACGGCGACGTGAGTCTCGCCATGAACCCGGTAGCATCCCTGCGCCAGCGACTGCAACGTGGAAACGCCATGCACACCGGCGTCGGCTCCCAGCGCGATACCCTGGGTCACAGCCACTCCGATTCGCACACCGGTAAAACTGCCCGGACCACGACCGAATATCACGCCATCGATCTGCGCGGGTGCCATACCCGCGCGATTCATCAGGGCATCAACCATCGGCAACACCAGCACACCATGTTGCTGTGCGGCGATGCGGTGATCCAGCAGCAGCTCGCCATCAACGGACAAGCCGACCGAACAGGCATCCGTGGAGGTTTCAATGGCCAGCAGGTTCATGATTGTGCAACTTCCTCATCCAGGACTTGCCTGGCCGATTGGTAGAATTCCTGGACTTCATCCAGACCACGCGTGATGGGCATGGGTGGCAGGCTGGTGATGAACACCTCACCGTAATGACGACTGCGAATGCGTGGATCGCACAGCATCAGTACACCGCGATCGGTTACATCACGAATCAATCGCCCGACACCCTGCTTCAGTGCGATGGCTGCCTGCGGCATCTGGAACTCGAAGAACGGATTGCCGCCTGCCCGTTTCATGTGGTCGATACGAGCACTCATGACCGGGTCACCGGGAGATCCGAATGGCAATTTATCGATCACCACCAGAGACAGGGCATCACCACGCACGTCCACACCTTCCCAGAAACTGCTGGTACCCAACAACACCGCATTGCCGACGGCCTGAAAGGCTTCGATGAGCTCTCGCTTGGGCATCTGCCCCTGCACCAGTATCGGGTAATCGACCTGACCTTCCAGTAGTCGCTCCGCTTCGTGCAGGGCTCGATAGCTGGTGAACAGCAGAAAGGCGCGCCCCTCACTGGCCTGCAACACCGGCTTGATCTTCTCCACGATGGCCGAGGTATAGGTGGCGTGTTGGGGTTCCGGCAGACCTTCCGGCAGATACAGCAAGGCGTTGTGCCGATAATCGAACGGACTATCCACCTGCAGCTCGCGACAATCTTCCAGCCCCAGCTGACTGCTGAAATGACTGAAGTCCCCACCCACGGCCAGCGTTGCCGAGGTAAAGACCCAGCTGGACGTCATCGCCTCCATGGCCTTCTGAAACGGGGTGGCGACCGTCATCGGAGTCATGTTCAGGCTGAAGCCGTTACGGAAGGTTTCATACCAGTGCACATACTCGCCATCAGCCGGATTCTGGACAAATCGTTTCAGTGTCTCGGCATGCTGCAAGGCACGCTTGTGACAGCTCTCGAGCCCCTTGCCGCGACTGGCTCCTTCAGCCAAGGCCTCTTCAAGAGAGCCAAGCAGGATGGTCAGCCGCTCCAGCTCACGCTCGATCGCAGCGGTATCCTTCATTGTCACCCAGGCATCGCGCCCCGGCTCGATGGGAAAGGCCAGCCGAAAATGCCGAATGCCGGTCTCCAGTTCCTGCGCCAGATCACGCAGCTCTCGCATGTCCGGGGCTTCGTGCAATTGCTCGCCGACCGTGTCGCGGGCCAGATCCAGTATCTGGCGGCTGCTGAACTTGTGCCCGAAGAACTGTGCAGCAATATCAGGCAGCTGATGTGCTTCATCAATGACAAAACCATTGGCGCTGGGCAGCAGCTCCCCGAAACCCTGCTCCTTGAGCGCCAGATCAGCCGATAACAGATGGTGGTTGATCACCACGATGTCCGACTCCTGCGCCTTCTTGCGGGCATGGTGAACGTAACAGTCTTCCAGATCCTCGAACTCGTGCTTGGAACAGAACTCGATGTTGGACACCACGAAGCTCCAGGCCATGGAGTCTTCCGGCACGTTCATCACCTCAGCGATGTCGCCGGTGGTGGTTCGGCGCGCCCAATCGGCAATGAGACGCAGATGTTGCTGGTGCTTCTCATCGAGCAGGGCCGGATTGCGCATCGCACGCTCGAGACGGTGCTTGCACAGATAATTGGCTCGCCCTTTCAGCAGGCTGGTTGACACCCCCGAAGACAGAGCTTTCTTGATCAACGGCAGATCACTGTAAAACAGCTGATCCTGCAGATGACGTGTTCCGGTGGAGATGATGATGCGCTGACCGGACAGAATTGCCGGCACCAGATAGGCGAAGGTCTTGCCGGTGCCGGTACCAGCCTCACCGACCAGCACGGAACCCTTTTCGAGCGTGCTGAAGATGGCCTCAGCCAGGTGCTGCTGTTCCGCGCGTGGCGCAAAGCCTTTCAGATGTCTGGCAATCGGCCCATCCTGGCCAAGCACATCCGTTATCGAATCAATCATGTCCATTGCCGGTGCCTCCTTGCTCCGGGTGGCAGCTGCGCATCGGCAGCCTGTCTCTTATCGGTATTGGTATTCTTGCACTTTCCTGTGCGCGCTCCTGACACCCAGCAGATCACCTCGGACCTGACGAGCCTGTTCGATGATGAGCCAGTTGCGATACAGCAGGGTTCTGTCGTCCGGACTGGCGAAGGCATTGGACTTGGACGCATAACTCTCCGCCAGAGCCGCCTCCAGAGCATCCAGTTGCAGCTCGGCCGCACGACTCCACAGCAGTGGATTCTGCGGACTGACATCCAGTGCTTCGTACACCAGTTTCAGGGCCAGAGCGTCCTGTCCGGACTGACGAGCCTTTTCGGCCGCCGACCACAGTTGCGCCACCTGCTGGTCATCGGTATCACCTCGGGCGATATCGTCGGCGGGCGGCGGCGTATCAGGCACAAGTGCGTGATCATTGGCAGCTGGCGTACTCGCGCACGCATGGAGAAACAGCACTGAGCACAATACGACTAATGCCTGTACCGATCGTCTGGGGGATGAAGTAAGGATGATCATGTTGTCCTGGGAGTCTGCAGGCGCATTTTGCCTAGCTTATTCGGCTACAGCAAGCCTTCCACCATGTTGATCTCGATTCTGCGGTTCTGTTCCCTGCCCTCGGCGGTTGCATTGGCGGCCCGAGGGCGGCTTTCACCGTAGCCAAAAGGCTTGATGCGATCGGGAGACATCCCCTGCGACACCATGTAACGCACGACCGACAACACGCGCTGTTTGGACAGTTCCAGATTGTCTGCGGCCGAGCCGCGGTTGTCCGTATGGCCTTCCACCGTGATCATTGTATCCGGATATCGCAGCAGCGCATCGACCATCTTGCTCAGAATCAGGCGGGATTCGACCGACAGGTCCGATTCATTGGGCTCGAATTTCAGCCCTTCGATCACCCCTGTGACAATTTCACAACCTGAGGAATCCACCAGAGCGCCGGAGGTGGTATCCAGGCACCGGTCGCCGATATCGGCGATTCCGTCGCGGTCTTTGTCCTCATCCACTCTCTGCGCAACCGGTTCGATCTTGCCGCTTGTCGACAAGGCCGGCTCCGGCAGACTGACGCTCTCGACGCTGCCTGTCGGCGCCTTCCCGGATGCACAGCCAACTACGATCTGTACAGCGCCGAGCAAAACGGCCCATCTGATGGTGTTCATGGTGCTGGTTCGTTCTCTTTTCATTCGCTTGTCCACGGCCAGGTTTACAACGCCGATTCAGCATGATCGCGCTGATGATTGTCAACAGACGCGGCAAAGGATGATTGCCACTCGATGCAATCGAGCAGCCTCACACCCAGCCCGGTGCTCACGTCCCCTTCCGGATCTGCCCCTGGCACGTCATCATCCAGGGTGATGTAACAGGACCTGCATCAGAGCGTGGCTGCATGTGAATCATATCCGCAGCCTTCTCATCCGGCACAGTGTGCTGAATCGAAGTCGGTACGAACTCCACATGGTTCATGAGCAACGTCTCCATCGAGATCCCGCGGCGTATAGATAACGCTGGTAATCCACCATCCGTGCCATCCGGGCCACCTGCGACGTCGAATTGGTTATCAGGCTGCCCGCCATCATCATCGACAGTGCTCACCACCAGATCAACAGTCTGTGTCGTCCAGAGGCAATACACTCACTATACCGAGCCCGCCAGACAGCCGAACGAATACGCAAGACACGCCGTCCGGCCCGTTTTCTTCGGGCAGAACGACGCGACCACACACTACTCCCACTCGATCGTCGCGGGCGGCTTGCTCGAAATGTCGTAGGTCACCCGGGAGATACGCGGAATGGAATTGCAGATGGTGCGGGATACCTCATCGAGAAAGTCCCACGGCAACTGCGCAGCCCTGGCCGTCATGAAGTCGATGGTCTCGACGGCCCGCAGAGCCACCACGTAGTCGTAGCGACGCCCATCACCGGTGACACCCACGGACTTGATCGGCAGGAAGACGGTGAAGGCCTGTGACACCTTGTTGTACAGATCATGACGCAACAGGGCGTTGATGAAAATGGCATCGGCTTCGCGCAGGATATCGGCATATTCCTTCTTCACTTCACCTAGAATACGCACGCCAAGACCCGGCCCCGGAAACGGGTGACGCTGCACCATGATCGGTGGCAGGCCGAGATCGACCCCGATGGTGCGCACCTCATCCTTGAACAGCTCGCGCAGTGGTTCGACCAGCTTGAGGCGCATTTCGCTCGGCAATCCACCGACATTGTGATGCGACTTGATCAGATGCGCGCTGCCGGAGGTGCTCGCTGCCGATTCGATGACATCGGGGTAGATGGTGCCCTGCGCCAGCCACTTGGCATTCTTCAGCTTCGCCGCCTCTTCCTCGAAGATTTCGACAAACAGATTGCCGATGATCTTGCGCTTGGCTTCCGGATCGGTCACGCCAGCCAGTGCCTCCATGAATCGATCCTGGGCGTTGACCCGGATGACATGTACGCCCATGTTATCGGCAAAGGTCTGCATGACCTGATCGCCTTCGTGCAGACGCAGCAGCCCGTTGTCCACGAACACGCAGGTCAGCTGCTTGCCGATTGCCTTGTGCAGCAGGGCAGCGACCACCGAGGAATCAACACCACCGGACAATGCCAGTATCACTTCATCCGCGCCCACCGTTTCCTGCACTCGCGCCACGGCATCGTCGATGATGTTGTCCGGCGTCCACAGGCCATCACACTGGCAGATATCCAGCACGAATCGACGCAGAATCTCCGCCCCCTGAGTCGTGTGGGTAACCTCCGGGTGAAACTGGATACCGTAGCGGCCCGCGGCTTCATTGGCGATGATGGCACCGGGTGCATTGGCACTGGTGCCGATCAGCGTGAACCCTTCCGGCAACTGCTCGACCCTGTCCCCGTGACTCATCCAGACATCCAGCTGCGCCTTGCCATCGCTGGAGTGATCCTGTAAACCGTCGAACAGACGAGCCCTGTCCTGCAGTGTGACACGTGCGTGGCCGAATTCACTGTGAGCCGCCTGTGCCTGTACCTCACCACCCAACTGATGCACCATGGCCTGCATGCCATAGCAGATGCCCAGAATGGGTACATCCAGCCCCAGCACGGCTGACGGGATGGTCGGTGAGCCTTCCTGAATGACAGACTCCGGTCCACCCGACAGGATCACACCTCTTGGCTGGAACTCCCTGACCACCTGGTCGCTGATGTCCCAGGGATGAATCTCGCAATAGACTCCGGATTCGCGAACACGCCGCGCTATCAGCTGAGTGGTCTGCCCACCGAAGTCGAGAACCAGTATTCGTTGATCGTGCAAGTCGGTCATGGCAATCAGCTGATCCGGTAGTTGGGGGCTTCTTTGGTCATCTGCACATCGTGCACATGGCTCTCGCGCATGCCGGCACCAGTGACCCGCACGAAGGTGGCGTCACGTTTCATGCTGGCGATATCGGGCGCGCCACAGTAACCCATACTGGAACGCACACCGCCGACCATCTGATGCACGATGGCGGACATGGGGCCCTTGTAGGGCACACGACCTTCGATGCCTTCGGGCACCAGCTTGTCTTCCACATCCTCGTCATCCTGAAAATAGCGATCACTGGAACCGGCGCGCATCGCACCAACCGAACCCATGCCACGATAGGACTTGTAGGAGCGCCCCTGATACAACACGACCTCACCCGGCGCTTCCTCGGTACCGGCAAACATGCTGCCGACCATGACCGACGAGGCACCCGCGGCAATGGCCTTGGCCATGTCACCGGAGAAACGAATGCCGCCATCGGCAATCAGTGGCACATCGGTATCCGCCAGAGCGGTCGCCACATTGTGAATGGCAGTGATCTGCGGTACACCCACACCGGCCACAATGCGCGTGGTGCAGATCGAGCCCGGACCGATACCCACTTTCACGCCGTCAGCGCCGCGTGCCACAAGATCGGTAGCCGCCTCGGCAGTGGCAATATTGCCGCCGATGACCTGTACGGAAGAAAAGTTTTCCTTGATCCAGGCAACCCGGTCCAGCACGCCCTGGGAATGGCCATGAGCGGTGTCGACAATCAGTACATCCACACCTGCCTGCACCAGTTGAGCAACCCGCTCATCGGTATCGGCCCCCGTACCCACGGCAGCCCCTGCCAGCAAACGGCCCTGTGTGTCCTTGCAGGCATTGGGAAAGTCCTGCGCCTTGCGGATGTCCTTGACCGTGATCATGCCGCGCAGTTCGAAGTTGTCATTGACCACCAGCACCTTTTCGATACGGTGCTTGTGCAACTGCTCGATAGCTTCGCTGCGAGGCGCATCTTCATGCACGGTGACCAGCCGATCGCGCGGTGTCATGATGGCCGAGACCGGTTGATCCAGTCGAGTCTCGAAGCGCAGGTCGCGCTGTGTGACGATACCGGCCAGCGTCTGCCCCTCGACAACCGGCAAGCCGGAGATGCCATGCTGGGCAATCATGTCCATCACTTGACGGATGGTGGTAGAGGGTGAAATGGTGATGGGTTCGGTCACGACACCGCTTTCGTGCTTCTTCACTCGTGACACTTCCATCGCCTGACGCTCGATGGACAGATTCTTGTGAATGATACCGATACCGCCTTCCTGCGCCAACGCTATTGCCAGCGGTGATTCGGTGACGGTATCCATTGCCGCTGAGAGCAACGGAATGTTGAGTCGCAGTGACCGGGTGAGTTGGGTTGACAGGTCGACATCGCGCGGCAGAACCTGCGAATGTCGGGGAGTCAGCAGTACATCGTCGAAAGTGAGAGCTTCCTGGGAGACCAGCATCGAAAAGCAACCTTGAGCAGAGACAGGATGCGGGCGAAGTATACAGTGATTACGAGCTCTGCCGGTGTATGCTTAACCTTGTGGATAAAAAGATTTATACAGTCAGTCGCCTCAACCAGGAGGTGCAGAAGCTACTGGAATCGGGCTTTGGCACGCTCTGGCTACAGGGAGAGCTGTCAAATTTCAGTCGCCCGTCGAGTGGTCACTACTATTTTTCCCTGAAGGACAGTCAGGCGCAGATTCGCTGCGCCATGTTCAAGGGACGCAATCGATTTCTGGATTTTCGGCCAGAGAGCGGCGATGCCGTGGTGGTTCGCGGCAAGCTCGGCCTGTATGCCGCTCGTGGCGACTACCAACTGATTGTCGAACACATGGAACCGGCGGGCGCCGGAAAACTGCAGGCCGCCTTCGAGGCCACCAAACGAGAGCTCGACAAGCGCGGCTGGTTCGACCAGGAAAACAAACAGCCCTTGCCGGCACTGCCGCAGACCATCGGCGTGGTCACCTCCCCCACCGGCGCGGCGCTGCGCGATGTGCTGCACGTGCTGGCGCGACGTTACCGGCAGGCCGATATCATCATCTACCCGACGCTGACCCAGGGTGCCAGTGCGGCCCCGGCCATTGTCAGAGCGTTGCAAACCGCCAACCGTCGCGCCGAGACCGATGTCCTGCTGCTGGTGCGTGGTGGTGGCTCGCTGGAGGATCTCTGGGCCTTCAACGAGGTAGCCGTCGCCGAAGCCATCAGGAACAGCCGGATTCCCGTCGTCGCCGGCATCGGCCATGAGGTGGACATCAGTATCAGTGATCTGGTTGCCGATCTGCGCGCACCGACACCCTCGGCCGCTGCCGAACTGGCCACCCCCGACACCAGCAGCCTGCAACACCGTCTGAGCTCGACCACCCGCCGCCTGCATCGTGCAGCACTGGGCAGACTCGGCAGCAGCCAGCAACGCCTGTCACAGCAGGTGGCGCGACTGCAACTGCGACATCCGCAACGCCGGCTGAACGAACAGCTGCAACGGGCCGACGAACTGGAAATGCGCCTGGCCAGAGCCTGGCAGTCACGACTGCAGCGTCATCAGTCCCGTTTGCAGGGTCTGCGGGCCAGTCTGGACGCTCATTCCCCCGCCATGCAGCTGACTCGGCACCAGGCGCGCTGGCAGGCACTGGACTCACGCCTGAACGTGGCCATGTCAAGTCGCCAGACGTTCGCCCGCTCGCGCTTCGAATTGTTGGCACGAGCCCTGCACGGGGTTAGCCCGCTTGCCGTTCTGGACCGAGGTTATGCACTGGTAATGGCGAAGGGAAAACTGGTGACGCAGGCCTCCAGTCTCGCGCCAGGCGATGAAATCAGTGCACGCTTCTCAAAAGGAGAAATCAGCGCTATCGTGAAGTCTGGTAACACATCAGAACAGTGAATATTACATGGACACAAGTTGCTTTTCTGGTTTATTACTGGTAAAACGCAGCGCTGCGAATTTCCTGACAGGTGCATGTCGTCAAACGGTAAACGATACGTCAAGTGCAGTTTCTGGCAGTCGTGCAGCTGGCACTTCGAATTCACGGAAGCACAGCGGTAGTACGAACGCCGAGTAAGGATTCCACGGAGAACACGATCTTGTCCACTTCAGCCGACAGCAAGTCATCCAAGAAAAAGGTATCCAGCAAGAAAAAGGCATCCAGCAAGAAGAAGGCTGCGAAGAAAAGCACTGCCGGGAAAACGGCCAGCAAGAAGACGACAGGCGAAAAAGGCGCCGTCGAAAAATCCGCGACTCCTGCGGAGCCGGATCAAGCGATCGACAGCGCTACCGGGTCAGCGGAAGAAACATCATCCTCAACGAAGGGTTCAAAGAAGACAGTGCCAGTATCCAAGACAAAGAAAACCACCTCTGCATCAACGGCTCCGAATGATATGGATTACGACGAGAATGATGGAGACAACGGAGAACTGGAAACCACCAGCAAATCCACCGTTGTGCCCTACGAGCGTGGCAATGGCCACTACATGGACGCCGAGCAGCTGGCCCATTTCAGTCAGAAGCTGGCGGAGTGGAAGCAACAGCTGATGGAAGAAGTGGACCGTACCGTGGGCCACATGAAAGACGATGCCACCAACTTTCCCGACCCCAACGATCGCGCCACTCAGGAAGAAGAGTTCAGCCTGGAACTGCGTACCAGGGATCGTGAGCGCAAGCTGATCAAGAAGATCAACGAAGCCCAGAAGCGCATCGACGACGATGAATACGGCTATTGCCAGACCTGTGGCATCGAGATCGGTGTCAACCGGCTTGAAGCTCGTCCAACAGCAGAATTGTGCATTGACTGCAAGACGCTCGAAGAGATTCGAGAGCGGCAGACTGCCTGATCTGCGACACACCAACCCCGGGCTGTCGGAATGACGATCTGACGGCTCGGGCGGTAGGTCGATTTGCCCCCTCGCCTACCGGATTGCTGCATCTGGGCTCCCTGCTGGCCGCCCTGGCCAGTTACTGCGACATTCGCAGCCGCCGGGGTCTCTGGCAATTGCGCATTGATGATATCGATGGGCCACGCTCCATGCCCGGATCGGCCGATGCCATCCGCAGAACGCTGGAAGCTCTGGGCTTTGAATGGGATGGCCCGATACGATGGCAAGGCAGCCGCCTCGACCTCTACCAGACTGCCCTGCAGAGCCTGATCGACAAGGGTCTGGTTTTCGCCTGTCAGTGCAGTCGCAAGAGCCTGCCTCGCGGTGAAATCTACCCCGGTCATTGTCGCGCCAACCGGATCGAGGCCTTCCCGGTCGCCGATCATGCCCTGCGTGTGCGACTCGTCGGCCAGGTCGCGTTTCACGATGCGGTTCAGGGGCTGCAGGAATTTGACCTGAGCCGCGATGTTGGCGATAGTATCGTCTGGCGCCGCGATGGCCTGGTGTCCTACGCACTGGCCTGTGCCGTGGACGATGCCGACGAGGTCACGCATGTGGTCCGAGGCGCCGATCTTCTGACAGGCACCGGAGCGCAATTGGGCATCATCAAGGCACTGGATCTGACACCACCGGACTATGCACATGTCCCGGTTGCACTGGACGCCAATGGCGACAAGCTGAGCAAGCATTCCCTGGCTCCTCCTGTCGACGAATCCGACCCGCTGGAAATCCTGCAACGCACCTGGCAACTGCTCGGTCAGCAGACATTGACAGACATCGGCACCGTGACCGATTTCTGGCAACAGGCCATACCTGCCTGGCAGATGAGCCGCGTACCGCGCACCCGGCAAATGAGCGTGTGAACCAGCGCCCTCTGCCCACCGATCACAGCCTGCTGATATTCCTGCTGGCGCTGTTTCTGGTCAACTCACCGCTCAGGCAATGGTGGTCAACCCTGTCACTGCCCTGGTATGCCATGTACCTGCCATGGCTGCTGATCATTGCCCTGCTGGCACTGAACCAGCATCGCCAGAAACGGAACCTCGACCGTGGGGATTGACCTTGCGTTTCTGTTCGTCATTGCGCTGAGCTACCTCGGCCTGCTGTTCGTCATTGCCTGGTGTACGGAACGAGGCTGGCTCCCTGACCGGCTGATACGCTCGCCACTGATCTACTCGCTGTCACTGGGTGTCTACGCCACCTCATGGACCTACTACGGCAGCGTCGGCCTGGCCGATACCAGCGGCTATGCATTTCTCAATATCTATCTCGGTCTGACCGGTGCCTTCATACTCGGTCCCTATCTGCTGCGTCCACTGCTGCGTCTGTGTCGGGAACATCAGCTGACCTCGCTGGCCGATCTGCTGGCATTTCGCTATGGCGGCCGGGCCACCGGCTTTGCCGTCACCCTGTTCATGCTGTTCGGCATTCTGCCCTATATCTCATTGCAGATCAGGGCCGTCACCGAATCCATTCAGGTACTGAGCCAGAGAGCGCCCCCCAATCTGCTGGCACTGGCTTTCTGCGCCGGGATCACCGGCTTTGCCATCCTGTTCGGTGCCCGCCACCTGACGCCACGTGAAAAACACCACGGTCTGGTGGTGGCCATTGCCTTCGAGTCTGCCATCAAGCTGATCGCCATGGTGGTGGCCGGCCTGTTCGCCGTCACCCAGGTGTTCGAGTCGCCTCTGGCGATGAGCCGCTGGGCGGACAGCCAGCCGGGCATGGTCGCCGAGTTGTACGCACCGGCCACTGCCGGACTGTGGCCAACTCTGCTGCTGCTGTCGTTCTGCGCCGCCTTCACGCTGCCGCGCCAGTACCACATGACCTTTACCGAGAATGAAAACCCGAAGCACCTGAATACCGCCTACTGGCTGTTTCCGCTATACCTGCTGATCCTGAACCTGCCGATCATTCCCATCCTGTTTGCCGGACGCTATCTGTCATTGTCCATGGAAGCGGACTTCTACGTACTGGGCATGACGCTGACTCTGGGGCGCGAATGGCTGGCCATCCTGGTCTTTCTCGGTGGTCTGTCGGCTGCCAGCGCCATGATGATCGTCACCACGCTGGCGCTGTCCTCGATGTGCATGAACCACTTCCTGCTGCCGGCGGCCCTGTCTGTCAACCGCCCCCGTGATTTCTACCGGCGCCTGCTGTGGGGCCGGCGTCTGGTGATTGCCGCGATCATCGCGGCAGGCTATGGCTTCTACATCATCATCGAGCTGCAGGAAGGTCTGGCAAGTCTCGGACTGATTTCCTTCGTCGCCGCCGCACAGCTGTTGCCGGGAATCATCGGCTTGCTGTTCTGGGCTCGTGCCACGCAGGCCGGTTTCATTGCCGGCTTGAGTGGGGGTGCTCTGGTCTGGTTCTTCCTGCTGATCCTGCCGCTGATGGTCAACCGCTTCGACCCGGTGCAGTGGCTGGCCCCGGACACGGACATCTGGACCCTGACCACAACGGCAACTCTCAGCATCAACTGCCTGCTGTTCGTGCTGGGCTCACTGCTGAGTCGGCCCTCCGAGGATGAAATTGCCGCATCACAGGCCAGCAATGCCTATGCAGGGCTGGCTTCGGGCGCCACGATCGCGCAATCGGTCGTGCATTATCGCTATGCCCTGCGCCAGGCCCTGGGCAGCGAAGTGGCTCGCGACGAGATAGCCCGGGCGCTGCAGGAGACCGGGATCGGCAAGAAGGAGACACGCCGCTCCGAACTGCGTGTCCTGCATGAACGTCTGGAACGCAATCTGACCGGCCTTCTGGGTCCGACCCTGGCGCGCGAGATACTGCGCCGGCAGCCGGGCAGTCATGACGGCCTGCTGAGCAACACACCCGATGCCCGCATGCTCGAACGCCGGTTGCAGACATCGCGTGAACAGATGCGTGGTCTGACCAAGCAGCTGGATGACCTGCGACAGTATCTGCAGGATGTGCTCAGACAACTGCCACTGGGCGTGTGCTCCATATCCGCCAACGGGCAGATCTATATCTGGAACTCGGCCATGCAGACGCTGACCGGCATCGCTGAACGCGACGCCTATGACAAGTCGCTGGATCAGCTCGAGGCCCCCTGGGGACCGTTGCTGGCAGACTTTGCCCGCTCCAGCGACGATCACCAGTTCCGCCGCAAGGCGTTCCCGGGCGATCGCCCGACCACCGTGAACCTGCACAAGGCCGATCTGGGTGCCGATATCGGCATGTCCGCCGACGCCCTGCCCGGCCAGGTCATACTGATGGAAGATCGCACCGACCTGGACAAGCTCGAAGCCGAGCTGGCACACAATGAGAGACTGGCCTCCATCGGACGACTGGCGGCCGGTGTTGCCCACGAGATCGGCAATCCGCTGACCGGCATCGCCAGCATCGCGCAGAACCTGCCTGACGATATCGATAACAGCGATCAGGAACCGCTGGTTCGGGAACAGACCGATGACATCCTCACCCAGGTTGCCCGAATCAACTCGATCCTGCGCTCTCTGCTGACTTTCTCGCATGCCGATGCCGTCGCGGAAAAGCCCTACGAGGCGGTGGATGTCAGCGACTGCATTCGAGAAGCCGTGCGCCTGGTCAGCCTGTCACCCGACACGCGCCAGCTGAACATCGAGATGAGTCTGCCAGATTCGGTCCTGGTCAACGGCGATTCGAATCTGCTGATGCAGGTGTTCGTCAACCTCATCAACAATGCCTGCCACGCCTCACCGGCAGGATCCAGCATCATCATTCAGGGCACCATTCAGGATGCCATGCTGGTGGTCGAAACCATTGATCAGGGCAGCGGTGTACCGCCGGAAATCCGCGATCACGTGTTCGAGCCGTTCTTCACCACCAAGCCCGTCGGCCAGGGGACCGGCCTGGGCCTGTCGCTGGCATACAGCATCGTGACAAACCACAATGGTCGATTGCGTATCGGCGACAGCGAACAGGGCACGCGTATGATAGTGACTCTACCCCTTTATGACAGTGATTCATGAAAAGACTGCTGCTCGTAGAAGATGAAGAAGTCATTCTCAAGGCCTTGCGCCGTTTGCTTGAGCGTAATCATTTCATCGTCGAGACAGCCACTACCGTTGAGCAGGCCATTGCCGCCCAGCCTCGCTCCTTCGATCTGATCCTCGCAGACCTGCGATTGCCCGGTGACGAGGGCACCAGCGTCATTCCACTGGCCGATCCGGTACCGGTGATCATCATGACCAGCTTTGCCAGCGTACGCTCTGCCGTCGATGCGATGCGCCATGGGGCCATCGACTACATCGCCAAACCGTTTGATCATGACGAGCTGCTGATGGTCATTCAACGAGCTCTGATGCAGAACCTGATGCAGGCGCAGAATCGCGCCCTGCGCCTGGATGTGCAGCGCATACAGCCCTGCCAGCAACCCCTCAAGGGCACGGCACTGGATGACATGCTGAGCCAGCTGGAAGACCGCAAGGACGTTCAGCCCTTCCTGCACCTGCACGGCGAACGAGGTACCGATCGAGAACGCCTGGCACGCCTCGTTCACGCCAACAGCAGTCGCTGCGATGCGCCCTTCGTCGTGGCTGACGTCGGCGCCGATACGGCCAGCTCCGATGCCATGGCTCTGTTGGGCAACAGCGGCGAGGTTCCACTGGATGAACTGCCACGTGGTGGACTGTTGCAGGCGGCCCACAATGGCACTCTGGTGCTTCGCCACCCGGAGAACCTGTCTACCGAGTCTCAGGAAAGGCTGGCAGAAGTACTGGAACAGGGGGCCGTCGACCTGCCAGGCAGCAGTCATCGACGCTCCATCAACGTCAAGATCATCACGATCGGTCTCGAGTCGATCGAAACCCTGCTGGCCAGTGGACAGCTGGTGCCGCAGCTGGGCAACCTGTTCGTGCATGATCAGTGCGCCGTCCCGCCATTGCGACAGCGCCGAGACGACATTCTGCCTCTCGCGCAGCAACAGTTGCGCACCATGGAACGTCGTCAGGGTTTCCCGCGAAAGAAATTGAGCGCCGATGCCGAAGCGGTGCTGCGTGCCAATGACTGGCCCGGCAATGTGGCTGAACTGGACAATGTGATCAGCCGCGCGGTGTTTCTGGCCAGCGGCAACACCATCAGCAGCGACAACCTGGGGCTGGGTGAAGGCGCCCTGAGTGAACGCAACATGAGTCTCGACGAGTACTTTCGGTATTTCGTGATTCGCAACCAGATGCATCTGTCCGAGACCGAACTGGCCGCCAGACTGGGGATCAGCCGCAAGGCCCTGTGGGAGAGGCGTACCAGGATGGACTTGCCGCGCAGCTCTGCCGAAGAACTGCCCGGTTGACGACTGACTCTCGGGGACTACAGCAAACTGTGAGTGATTTCAAGCTCCTGAGGGACTTGGATTTACCACATTCACTTTGTTTGACTCATTCTCGCTGAAGGGTACACTGCCGACATCAGCCTTAAAGCAAGACCTGCGTATGTCGACAGATCATATCTACCCTGTTCCTTCCGAACTGGCGGATTCTGCTCATGTGAATGAGGATCGCTACGAGGAGATGTATGCCCACTCCATCGAAGATTCCGATGGATTCTGGGCCGAGCAGGCTGAGGAGTTCATCGACTGGTTCAAGCCCTGGGACACCGTCCAGGAGTGGGATTTCCACAAGGGGGACATTCGCTGGTTCAACGGTGCCAAACTCAATGTGGCCTACAACTGCCTGGATCGACATCTGGAGAAAAGGGCCGACCAGACGGCCATCATCTGGGAAGGCGATGATCCTTCCGAGTCACGTGAAATCACCTATGGCGAGCTGCACGACGAGGTCAGCCGTTTTTCCAATGCCCTGAAAGGTATCGGAATCAAGAAAGGCGATCGCGTCTGCATCTACATGCCCATGATCCCGGAAGCGGCCGTGGCCATGCTCTCCTGTGCACGTATCGGTGCCATTCATTCCATCGTCTTCGGCGGCTTCTCGCCCGATGCGCTCAAGGATCGCATCAAGGATGCAAACTGCTCGCTCATCATCACGGCCGATCAAGGCCTGCGCGGTGGACGCAAGCTGCCGCTCAAGGCCAATGCCGACATCGCCTGCGAGCAGAGCGACTGCGTCAAGCGCATGGTGGTCGTCAAGCGTGGCGGCGATGACATCGAATGGAAGGATGGCCGCGATCTGTGGTATCACGAACTGATTTCCGGCGCCTCCAATGATTGCCCGGCCGTGGAGATGGACGCTGAAGATCCACTGTTCATCCTGTACACATCCGGCTCCACCGGTACCCCCAAGGGTGTCCTGCACACCAGTGGCGGCTACATCCTGTATGCCGCGGCGACGCACAAATACGTGTTCGATTACCAGGACGGCGAGGTCTACTGGTGTTCGGCCGACGTCGGCTGGGTAACCGGCCATTCCTACATAGTCTATGGTCCGCTGGCCAATGGTGCCACCACACTCATGTTCGAAGGTGTGCCCACCTACCCTACCGTCAGCCGCTTCTGGCAGGTCATCGAGAAACACAAGGTCAACACCTTCTACACTGCACCCACTGCGATCCGTGCGCTCATGGCGCAGGGCGATGAGGCCGTCACCTCTGTCGACAGAAGCTCCCTGCGACTGCTCGGCAGCGTGGGTGAACCCATCAACCCGGAAGCCTGGGAATGGTACTACCGCGTGGTGGGCGACTCACGTTGCCCGGTCGTCGACACCTGGTGGCAGACAGAAACCGGTGGCATTCTGATCACCCCTCTGCCCGGCGCCACAGCGCTCAAACCGGGTTCGGCAGCCAAGCCGTTTTTCGGTGTCGAGCCGACACTGGTGGATGAGGAGGGCAATGTTCTGGAGGGGGCGACCAGTGGCAATCTGGTCATTGCCAGGCCCTGGCCCGGCATGATGCGCACGGTCTACGGCAATCACGAACGCTTCCGCGACACCTACTTTTCCATGTATCCGGGCTACTATTTCACCGGTGATGGGGCACGTCGCGATGAGGACGGTTACTACTGGATCACTGGTCGTGTGGATGATGTGCTGAACGTTTCCGGGCATCGTCTGGGAACCGCAGAAATCGAAAGTGCCCTGGTGCTGCATGAAGCCGTCGCCGAAGCCGCGGTCGTGGGTTATCCGCACGATATCAAGGGTCAGGGCATTTATGCCTATGTCACCCTCATGAACAATGCCGAACCCAGTGAGGAACTGAAAGCCGAACTGGTCAGACACGTCCGGTCGGAAATCGGCCCGATTGCCACCCCCGATCTGCTGCAGTGGGCACCGGGCTTGCCCAAGACACGCTCGGGCAAGATCATGCGTCGTATCCTGCGCAAGATTGCCGAGAATGACGTCTCGACGCTGGGTGATATCTCGACGCTGGCCGACCCCGGCGTGGTAGACGGTCTGGTGGAACATCGGGCCAACCTGGTCTGAGTCGACAAGGCGGCGAGTAGCCGTTGACTATCCCGGCAGCCGTCGATTCGAGCGAACATCGACGTTGCCGGTGTCAGCAGCCGCTGAGCTCAGTTCGATGTCTCGACAGATGCGGCGTCGTCAGTCGATTCGCGCAGCTCGAGCACCTTCTCAAGCAGAACGGGATCATCCCATTCCCGGGGACCCAATGCTTCATGCACCACCTGGCCTTGAGAATTGACGATCAACGTCGTAGGCAGGGCCATGACTGACCAGTTGTTCAGGCTGTTGACATCGCCAAGCAGCGTCGGAAAATCGATGGGAATCTTCTTCAGGAAGGCATCGACGGCCTCCTGACCTTCCCCGGCGTTGATGGCGAGCATGCCCACACCCTCAGACTCGAGCGCTTGCCAGGCGGCATTCATCGACGGAATCTCCTCGACGCAGGGTGGACACCAGGTTGCCCAGAAATTGATGACCCACGGCTTGCCCAGCAGACGCTCCGCCTGCCACTGCCCGTCGCCGACCGACGCCAGATCGAATGTCGGCAGCGCCCGGTCGACATCATCCAGCAGTGGTTCCGCAGCCAGTGTGCTGGATGCGAACAACGCCAGAGAAAGGCTCAAGGCCCCTGTCCATACAGAGACTCTCATGCTCACTTGCGCTCCTTGAAATCCAGCGACGCCGAGTTGATGCAATAACGCAAGCCGGTCTTGTCTGGCGGGCCATCGGGAAACACATGCCCCAGGTGTGCACCGCAGGCATCACACATGACCTCGGTGCGTTGCATGCCCATTGAATTGTCCGCCTCTTCCTCGATGACCTCCTCCTTGGCCGGCTGATAGAAACTGGGCCAGCCGCAGCCGGAATCGAACTTGTGCTCGGACTCGAACAATGGCTCTCCACAACAGATGCACACATAGGTGCCATCGGCCTTGTGGCCGTCGTATTCACCGGTAAACGGTGCTTCGGTCCCCTTTTGCCGGGTTACCCGGAACTGCGTGGGCGTTAACGTTCTGGCCCATTCTTCAAGTGATTTCTCTACCTTTCGTGCCACAAGTCTCTCCCCTGAAATTGGTTTGTCTGCCAGCCTACTCACAGACCCCGTATAATGGGGGTGTGAGCGCAAAAAAAACAGTCAGCGACGACGACATGGCCATGTTCCGCGAGGCCGTTGGAGAAGTGCGCTCGGTGAACAACGACCGGGTTGAAGACGAAAAACGACCACAGCGTCCTCTGCTCAGACATACCGAGCAGGACGATCGTTCCGTGATGCAGTCTCTGCTTGATGATCTGAGCGAGTACGACCTGCTCGAGACCGGCGAGCATCTGTCGTATACCCAGCCAGGCGTACAGCGATCGGTGCTGAAGAAACTCAAGAGTGGCCGCTATTCGGTGCAGTCGGAGATCGATCTGCACGGCCTGACGGTCAATGAAGCCCGTCAGGAACTCGCCGACTTCCTGCACGCCGCGCAGGAGCGCCGGCATCTCTGCGTCCGTGTCATCCATGGCAAGGGACGCAAGAATGCCGAACGCGCGCCACGTCTGAAACCGGCCGTCAATCAGTGGCTGCAACGCAATCGGCAGGTCCTGGCCTTTTGCTCGGCCCGAATGAACGATGGCGGCACCGGTGCCGTCTACGTACTTTTAAAGCGAATCTGAACCTTGATAATCCTCGATACAGCTCTGCAGCGGCGTGCCGATGCAGGCCAGCCCATACGCGTTGGCATCGTCGGCGCAGGCGCCATGGCTCGCGGTGTGGCGCTGCAATTGTTGAAGTACTGCCCCGGCTTTCACCTGGCCGGCGTCAGCAACCGGCATGTTGACGGAGCACGGCGCCTCTACAACGAGGCAGAGGTGCTGGACCTGATCACGGCCACTCATCAGCAAACGCTGGATGATGCAGTGCTTGCCGGCAAACACTGCATCATGGAAGATCCGCACCTGCTGTGTGCCTGTCCCCATCTCGACGTCATCGTGGAGATCACCGGCGCCGTGGAATTCGGTGCGCATGTGGTCATGGATGCCATCGCCCATGGCAAGCATGTCGTCATGATGAATGCAGAGTTGGACAGCACGGTCGGGCCGATTCTGAAAACCCATGCCGACAAGGCTGGTGTGGTGCTGACCAATGTCGATGGCGATCAACCCGGCGTGCTGATGAATCTCTACCGTTTCGTCAAGGGTATCGGCGTCAAACCGGTGCTGTGCGGCAATATCAAGGGCCTGCAGGACCCGTATCGTACTCCGACCACTCAACAAGCCTTTGCCGAGCGCTGGAAGCAGAGCGCACCGATGGTCACCTCCTTTGCCGATGGCTCCAAGATTTCCTTCGAACAGGCACTGGTTGCCAATGCCACCGGCATGCGGGTTGGCCAACGTGGCATGTTCGGCCCTACCGTGGACAATGGCGAGCACATCAATGATGCCGGCAACTGGTATCCGCTCGATCTGACGCAGCACCCTACCGGCATCGTGGATTACGTGGTCGGCGCCAGTCCTGCACCCGGCGTATTCGTACTCGGCACCCACGACGATCCGGCGCAGCAGCATCTGCTCGAACTCTACAAACTGGGTACCGGACCGCTGTACGCCTTCTACACCCCCTACCATCTGTGTCATTTCGAGGTCCACAACACCATCGCCCGGGCCGTGCTGTTCGACGATGCCGCAATTGCACCAACCTTTGGTCCCTGCGTGGATGTCATTGCCACCGCCAAACGCGATCTGAAAGCCGGAGAAACCATCGATGGCATCGGGCACTACATGACTTATGGTCAATGTGAAAACGCTGATGTCGTACACGCCGACAGACTGCTGCCCATCGGCCTGGCCGAAGGTGCCGTGCTGTTGCGAGATCTGCCACGTGACACCTGCCTGACACTGGACGATGTGCGCCTGCCGCAAGGCCGGCTGGTGGATCAGCTGCGTGACCAGCAAAACGAACGATTCTTCAACAAACAGGCTTAGAGCATAGTGAAAGCAGTCATTCTCGCCGGTGGGCTGGGAACTCGCATCAGCGAGGAAACCAACATTCGCCCCAAACCCATGGTGGAAATCGGTGGCATGCCGATCATCTGGCACATCATGAAAACGTACTCGCACTTCGGTGTGCACGAGTTCGTGGTGCTGTGTGGTTACAAGGGCCACATTATCAAGGACTTCTTTGCCAACTATGCCATGCGCGCCTCATCAGTGGAGATCGACCTGAACGATGGCTCGATGAAACTGCTGGATCCGGTGCGGGAACCCTGGAAGGTCACACTGGTGGATACCGGCGAATCCACCATGACCGGCGGACGCATCAAGCGCGCCAGACCCTATATCGGCGACGACACCTTTCTGCTGACATACGGCGATGGCGTCAGCAACGTCAATATCGATGAACTGCTGGCCGCTCACCGGCAGGATGACTCCCTCGTCACCCTCACGGCTGTCCAGCCTCCGGGACGCTTCGGTGCGCTGGCGCTGGGAGAATCGCAGACCAAGGTCACGCAGTTTCTGGAAAAACCCGAAGGCGACGGCGCCTGGATCAACGGCGGCTACTTTGCCGTGGAGCCTGAGGCCATCGATTTCATCGACGGTGACGAGATCTCCTGGGAACAGCAGCCTCTCAGTGGCATTGCACACCAGGGCAAGCTCAGCGCCTACAAGCACAAGGGATTCTGGCAGCCGATGGATACCCTGCGTGACAAACAGTACCTCGAGTCACTGTGGCACGACAGAGCCGCCCCCTGGAAGGTCTGGTAGATCATGCAGTTCACACCGACAGCACTGGAAGGTGCGATGATCGTCGATCTTCAGCGGCTGGAAGACGAGCGCGGATTCTTTGCCCGCTCCTTCTGCCGTCAAGAGTTCGAGCAGCTGGGGATGAACAGCGACGTGGTGCAGGCCAATGTGTCGTTCAATGTGAACAAGGGCACTCTGCGCGGCATGCATTATCAGGTGGCGCCGGCTCTGGAGACAAAGCTGGTCCGCTGCACACGCGGGGCCATCGTCGATGTCATCGTCGACATGCGCGAGTCCTCTCCGACCTATCGCCAGCATATTGCGGTGGAGCTGAGCGCCGAGAACCGTCGCGCCCTGTTCGTGCCTGCAAACTTTGCCCACGGATTTCAGACACTGGAGGATGATTCCGAGGTCATGTACCTGGTGTCGGGTTATTACACCCCCGAGTGTGAACGGGGCTTGCGCTACAACGACCCGGCCCTGAACATCCAGTGGCCTGTACCCGTGCAACACATGTCCGACAAGGACGCACAATGGCCGCTACTATGAGCTTGCGATCATGAACGATACCTTCTGGAAGGGACGACGCGTCCTGCTTACCGGCCACACCGGGTTCAAGGGGAGCTGGCTGGCCCTCTGGCTGTCGTCACTGGGAGCCCGTGTTCACGGTTATGCACTGGCACCTGACACCGATCCGAGCCTGTATCAGCTGGCACGTGTCGACGATCTGCTGGATTCGACCATCGCCGATATCCGCGATCGTGATCAGCTTGAACAGTCCATGCAGGCGGCGCGGCCCGAGATCGTGCTGCACCTGGCAGCGCAGCCTCTGGTCAGGGAATCGTTCAGGGATCCGGTAACAACCTTCGACACCAATGTCATGGGCACCATCAATGTGCTCGAAGCGGTACGTCGCTGTGAAACGGTCAAGGCTGTGCTTGTCGTCACTACCGACAAGTGCTATCTGAACCGGGAATGGGACTGGGGCTACCGCGAAAACGAAGCTCTCGGCGGCCATGATCCTTACAGCGCCAGCAAGGCCTGCACCGAACTGGTCGCTCAATCATGGCGCCTGTCCTTCATGGGGGAAGGCGGTGAGGACGAGCGACGTTGTGCCCTGGCCACCGCCCGTGCCGGCAATGTCATCGGTGGCGGTGACTGGGCCAGGGACCGCCTGGTTCCCGATCTGCTCGATTCCATTGCCGGCAACCAGGATCTGGTGCTGCGCAACCCGGAAGCCATACGTCCCTGGCAGCATGTTCTCGAGCCATTGGCAGGCTATCTGATGCTGGCCGAAAAACTCTACCAGGAAGGTGATCGCTGGGCCCAGGCCTGGAATTTCGGTCCGCATGACGCCGATGCTCGCAGCGTATCCTGGATCGTCGAACAGTTGATTCGGGAATGCAACAGCTCGACCCAGTGGCGCCGTGAAACCGCAGCCCAACCTCACGAAGCCCAGCACCTGAAACTCGATTGCTCAAGGGCCCGGCAACAGCTGGGCTGGAATCCGGTCTGGGGACTCGACCAATGTCTCCGGGAAATCGCTGCCTGGCACGCGGCATGGGTGGCTGGCGACGACATGCAGCAGTTTTCCTTGCAGACCATCGAACGTTACCGCAACAACCGCTGACCTCAGCCGCAAACGTCAGGACGCGCTGCGCCGGGTTTTTCGCCGGCGCAGCCGCCAGAGTCGTCCATCGATGGCAGACAACCCGACACCGATCAGCAGCATGCCCAGAAAATGCGCTGATTCCAGTCGCTCGTGCAGGAAGCTGTAGCCCAGAAATATGGCAGATACCGGGATCAGAAACGTCACCAGCAAAAGGTTTGACGCACCCGCCGAAGCCAGGATGCGAAAATACAGGATATAGGCCAGCGCCGTTGACAGCACCGCCAGAGCAATCAGTGCCAACCAGACAGTCACTGAAGGCATCGGCAATGACAGCGGCCGGTCGACATACAATACCAGCGGCAGCAGTAGCAGTGTCGACAGGCTCACCTGCCCCGTTGCCGCCATCACCGGACTGATACCCATGCCCTTGAAGCGTCGCCCGAACACGCTGGCCAGCCCATAGGACAGAGCTGCACCGACTATTGCCAGCTGCGCCAGTGTGTCCGCTCCCAGACCTTGCAAGGCCGAGGGACCGATCATGACGACGGTGCCACTGAAGCCGAAGAAGACACCCAGCAGCTTCATCCTGGTGAATCGCTCGTCGCTGAGCAGCAGACCGGCCAGCAGGACACCGAACAGCGGTGTCGTGGCATTGAGTATGGATGCCAGTCCCGACTCGATATGCGTCTGTCCCCAGACTATCAGCGTGAACGGTATGACGTTATTGAGTATCCCCATGATCAGCAGCGCCAGCCATGCAGCGAATGACCCGGGTAGCGGCACGCGCATGAGCATCACGACACTCCACAGTACCGCAGCAGCCAGGGCAACTCTGATCAACACGATGGTCAGTGGTGGCAGAGCCGACACTGCCACACTGACGAAGAAAAACGAACCGCCCCAGAGAATCGACAAGGCGGCGAGCATCAACCAGATTCCGGCCCCCATGGTCGTGCTGATTCCTGTTCCGTCTGGTGTCGTCATTGTGAAAGCTTTTGTTGAGCAGTGGCGATATCATGCACTCCAGAATGATCAACGTCTTCCCATTTTGTGTTTTCGGAGTCTGTATCAATTGCAACAGACAGTTCCACAGCTCTCAGACAATATACTCGCGTGAATACATCAGAAACATCTGCAGAGACACACGATCAAGCCATGCGCCTGAGCGACATTGCCGGCACCTTGAACGACCTGGCACAGGAGGATGACTCGGTTTCCATCGGCCGTGTGCTGGAGAAGTTGGGCAACCGCGGTTACGCGCCCTTTCTGATCGTGCCTGCTGCGCTGGAAATCAGCCCCGTTGGGGGACTGCCCGGCGTGCCGACATTTCTGGCCTTCATCGTCATACTGGTTGCCGGACAGATGTTCCTGGGGCGCAACCATCTCTGGCTGCCGAAAATACTGCGCAATCGCTCACTGGGTAGTCGCAAGCTGTCCGGGGCACTGGAGAAAATCGATCCTGCCATCAACCGCATGGATCGCTGGTTTTCGCACGAGAGACTCTCGTCACTGACGCAGTCCCCGGTTACCAATCTGGCAGCGCTGGCCTGTATTCTGCTGGCGATGACCGTCCCCCCCCTGGAGTTCATCCCCTTTGCGAGTACCGCTCCGATGGCAGCCATTGCCATGATCGGCATTGCCCTGCTGGTACACGATGGCTGGCTGATGCTGGCAGCCCTGACAGTCTCCATACTGTCGTTCACCACGGTTGGCATACTGTTGAACTAGCCTACAGCGAGAGCATGAACTCGAAGAGGCAACTCCAGTCTGGCGTGATCGAGTACTGCCGGAACTGCGACGGATGTCGCGACAACACCGGTCGGAAAAACCCTGATTACACCATGCTTGCGTTTTGAGCGACGCCCCGAAGCGCTTTCTTCAAGGCAGGGATGCCAGCAATCGATCCACCAGAGCTCCCAACGTCCTGGACGAAGTTTCGTTCACGAGTTCGCCCTCATCATCGAAGGCCTTGTAGGCACCCGGCAGTGTTGCAAATCCCGGCACGACCTCGAAACTCAGCTCGGCGAGAAAATCCCGCAAACGAGGTATGACCCGCACTCCACCCAATCCTCCGGGTGATGCTGCGGCAATGGCTACCTTTTTCCCTTTGAAAGCAGCGCAGGATGCCTCATCACCTTCCGGTCGCGATGCCCAGCTCATCACATTCACCAACAACGGTGGTATGCATCCATTGTATTCCGGCGAGACGATGATCAGAGCATCATGCGAAGCACACAGCGCCTTGAATGACTGCATGGTGGCCGGCAGACCATCCTGTTCTTCGATGTCACCATCGTAGACCGGTGCCGGATAATCGGCGAGGTCCAGCAGCGTGACTTCCGCACCGGCGGCGCCAGCACGACTGGCGGCGACAGCGGCCAGCTTCTTGTTGACAGAGTCCTTGCGGGAACTACCGGCAAATACCAATATCTTTTTCATGGTTATCGTGACAACCCTCAGGTGACCAGTTCAGATAGTCGATGGTAACCCATAACACCACGATGCCTCCCACCAATGCACTGTTGGCGGGAGGCTGTCTCATGGTCGAGGATTCGCTCTGGATCAGAACAGGTAGGCTGCACCTACCGCGATGCCATCACCCAGGTCATCTTCCCTGTCGTAGTATGCCGCTTCGACATAGGTATACAACGCTGGCGTGATTTCATAGGTCGTCCCCACCACCACTTCATTGAAGGAATCGTCGCTTCCGTCTGCAGCACCGCCAGCCAGATTGCTGAACTGTGTATCGCCGACATCGACGAACTGATAGGTGCCGTAGATATCGCCCTGACCGTAGTGATAACGTGCCGCCAGAGCGTATCGACTTTCGTCAGCAACGAAATCATCATCTCCGGAATTGTATTGTTCCAGTTTGACGGCCAATCGCAGATCGTCGTTGACGGTGTACTGAACGCTGAGACCGAACTGGTCTCCCGCGTCAAAGCTGCCTGCTGCAGCGCCGTTGGCGTCCAGGTTCTGTCGGCCGGTCACATCGCCATCGTAGTTGTCCAGAGAGTCGTAAACGAAGGCAACGCGAACCGGTCCTGTCGTGTACTCGGCGCCACCGAAGAATGCCGCCTTGTCCGAATCTGAAATGTTCTCGCTCTCCGAGCTTCCCTTGAACTGAAACCCGGCCGCAATTCGAAAACCGCTGAAGCTGGGAGAAACGTACTGAAACTTGTCCCCTTCTCTATCGGTCGATGTATCACCCAGCGTCGTCACACCACTGATCCCCTGTATGGCCCCATTCGAGTCGGACACGTCGAAGAATTCGTTGTTGCTTACGGGATCCTGCACCCAGTCATCGATCAAGGCATCCCAGGATCCGACTCGGCCGTCGCCAAAATTTCCTTTCAGACCGAAATAGGCCTGATCACCGGTATCCAGGCCATTGCCCGTCTTGATTTCATCGGCATCGGATTCGAATTCGTACTTGAAATAGGCAGTCAGATCGTCATTGACCGAATGCTCGCCCTTGAATCCGAGGGTCGAACCATTGTCGCCGAATTCATTGCTGGCATCGACATCACCACTGCCATCAGGCTGCTGCAGACTCCAGAATGCGAATTGCAGATTGCCGTACACGTCGAAGCTCGTGCCATCCTTGTTGAGAATTTCCGCAGAGTAGGCATTGGAACCGAAACTCAAGGCACCGACTACAGCGGTGGTCACTAAAGATTTTTTCATTGTCCTGATTTCCTGTTACATCGTCTGGCAGCGAGGAGCGCTGTCTTCTGTCTGCAAAGCCCGTCCGCTTTGCAAGCCGCAGGAAAATATTGGTCTCACATCATTTCGTCATGCTTGCTGGGATCTTACCGATTGTTAAAGTGCAAAAATCGACTGAACGTTGTCGCATACCATGTGGACAGCCGGAGAACCATCGCAACGGTCGGGCAATGATCGAATCAGGCAGCATTCGACGCAGAATACGTGACGGCATTACTGTCAAGGCGAGGACAATGCAAGGGGTCATCGGATCACCAAAGCCTTGTTTTAGCGGGAACTTCAAGGGCAACGATCCATTCAGGCAGGTGGCATCCATACTGCAGACGAACGGTTCGTTCACTCAGTCTTGCGAGATCCCCATCGAAAAACCTTCTTGACCCAGGACACGACCTTGCGGGTCCAGCGCCTTACAAAGCCTTCCTTCACAACTGTCTGTACGTCGTGTTCACTATCGACGTCAGCACTGTTTGTCTCTGCCTCGGCGACAAGCACGATGTCCCGCTCATCCTCGACACTGATCAGTGCACTGGAGCCGACCACACCTTCTGATTCCCGCAGCTTTTCGACCGCCGGTTCCCCCGGTTCGCCAATCAGCGATTGTGCTTCTGGCGAGCCAGCAGCACTCGGTGCTTCAGGTGCTTCAGGTGCTTCAGGTACTTCAGGCACTTCAGGCACTTCAGGCACTTCAGGCACTTCAGGCACTTCAGGCACTTCAGGCACTTCAGGCACTTCCGGCACTTCCGGCACTTCCGGCACTTCCGGCACTTCCGGTACTTCCGGTACTTCCGGTACTTCCGGTACTTCCGGTACTTCCGGTACTTCCGGTACTTCCGGTACTTCCGG
>NZ_JBQYLE010000001.1:828223-868855 GCF_052681095.1 Granulosicoccus sp. 3-233 | reverse complement strand
TACTTCCGGTACTTCCGGTACTTCCGGTACTTCCGGTACTTCCGGTACTTCCGGTACTTCCGGTACTTCCGGTACTTCGGGTACTTCGGGTACTTCGGGTACTTCGAGCGTTTCCTGAGGGTCCGGAACGACTGTCATCTCATTTGCTTCTTTCGATTCATCCGCCTCCGTCATATCAGGTTCTGATGGTGCTTCCTGCAAACCAGACACTGGGACTGAATCCATACCCTTTGCAGAGAAAGGCGCGATATCGACAGGCCCAGGTAGAGTCGTGCCATCGGGCACGACATCGCCCGACGCATCGACCGACATGGCTGATGCGTCTTGTTCCTGCTGGTTGGTAGCGATCCTTCGCTCTGCGTCGTACTCCCTAGCTATTCAAGGCTCTGATTCCCGGTTATCCGGAACCTCGTTCGAGGAGTCCAGATTCCTGTTGTCAGGAAGATCCGGCTTCTTCTTTTCCAGATCAATGCCGTCACGTCCGTTGAACTCTTCGCGAGTTCTGTCACCGCTATCGTCCAGACTGACATCAGAGGAGAAACCATCGCGGGTCTCGAGAATGTCGGATTCCTCTTCAGTCGATGCCGATGTTTCACCACCCCTCTGATCTGCATCCTCGGAAGACTCCAGAATGCTTGTTGACGCAGACGAGGAGCTCTCTTCGTGTTCGTCGGTCGTTGTGACGGACTGTTCTTCTGTTCCGGAAAGCCTCTCAGCGTCCGCGCTTTCAGCCTCGGGGTCCTCTGACTGCAGTTCAGCGTGAACGACACCCGAAAGACCGAACAGACTTGTATTTCCAGCTCGAGGCCAACCGATGCCACCGGTACCGCCCGTGACAGAATCGACCGTCTTCTTGATCTGGCTCGGCGATGCAGACGGTATTGCGTCCGAATGCTGCTCTGTCTTGCCGGCTTTCAGTGTACGAGACTCGTACTCGTTTCTCGCCTCCACTTCCTGCCGGTGTTCAGTGGCGAAATCGTCAATGACCTTTCTCAGCCTGGTTTCCGCGTCTCCTGATGAATCATCATCTTGCGCATCGGTATCCACGTTATCGATGGACGGTGCCGGACCCACAGCTGGCGCCTCATCCGACTCACCCTCCGCCTTCTCGGTATCGACTGCACGAGGCTTGGGAGGTTGCCACTCCTCGATAAGGAGATCGTGTGCCGAAACGATTTCATGAGCGACTTCGGCATCAGGTTCGACGTACTCCTCTACCTGATGCTCAATGCCAGCATCAGCATCAGCATCAGCATCAGCATCAGCTTCAGCTTCAGCTTCAGCTTCAGCATCAGCTTCGGCTTCGGCTTCGGCTTCGGCTTCGGCTTCGGCTTCGGCTTCGGCTTCGGCTTCGGCTTCGGCTTCGGCTTCGGCTTCCACAATGCTGCCATCTTCCGCCGTCTCATCCGCGGCATCATCCACGAACTGGCTGACCAGACTGCTCAATGCCTCCTTGTTCGACGAAGAATCGGCACCTGGCAAGCCCCGAGCCAACGCGGCCAGTTGATCTTCCAGACCCTCAGAATGCTCAACCTCTCCCGAAGGTTCCGACTGCTCCGACTGCTCCGACTGCTCCGACTGCTCCGACTGCTCCGACTGTTCTGACTGTTCTGACTGTTCTGACTGTTCTGACTGTTCTGACTGTTCTGACTGTTCTGACTGCTCGGACTGCTCGGACTGCTCGGACGTCAACAGGCCCGCGGAAAACAGCACGGGTGTGTCGGAATGCAGCTCTGGTAATTCTTTCGAACTGGCTGGCGAATCGATCGCCTCTTGATGCTCCTGTTCACTTCCAACTGCTCCTTGCACATCATCGCCTTTCCGCAGACTCTGGTTGCCTCCTTCTTCAATCGGCTGATCAGTGGATATGATCTCGACTGAAGATTCGGAATCAGCCTCCATTTCGATGCTGGTGTTATCAACGAAGCGATCGACGAGCGCACTCAATCCAGCGCGTGATTCCTCATTGCCGGAGCCAGGAAGCCCGCTTGCCAATGCAGCGAGATCGTTTGTGCCACTGTCGTTATCTTCAGCATTTTCAGCACTTTCAGTAACCTCAACACTCTCAACACTCTCAACACTCTCGGCACTCTCGGCACTCTCTGCACCCTCGGCACCCTCGGCACCCTCAGCACCCTCGGCACCCTCGGCACCCTCGGCACCCTCGGCACCCTCGGCACCCTCGGCACCCTCAACACTCTCAACACTCTCGGCACTCTCTGCACCCTCGGCACCCTCGGCACCCTCAGCACCCTCGGCACCCTCGGCACTCTCGGCACCCTCGGCACTCTCGGCACTCTCGGCACTCTCGGCACTCTCGGCACTCTCGGCACTCTCGGCACTCTCGGCACTCTCGGCACCTTCAGCACCTTCAGCACCTTCAGCACCTTCAGCACCTTCAGCACTTTCAGCACTTTCAGCACTTTCAGCACCTTCAGCACCTTCAGCACCCTCGGCACCGTCTACTGCACCGTCATTGGCTGCTTCGCCATCGCCCAGCGTCGCCTCGGCAGCAGCTGCCAGCGCAGAATCGATTTCTTCAAGACTGCGCGCTTCCGCCAGAGTGGGCAGCTCGTCCAGTCGCTTGAGATTGAAGTAGTCCAGAAACTGTCGCGTCGTTCCCCACAAGGCAGGCTTGCCCGGCACATCCTTGTAGCCTATTTCCTTGATCCACTCTCGTTCCTGAAGCGTCTTGATGATATTGGAACTGACGGCAACCCCACGGACTTCTTCTATTTCACCCCGGGTAATCGGCTGGCGATAAGCGATCAGTACCAGTGTTTCCAGCAACGCACGGGAATAACGCGGGTTCTTCTCCTGAAACAGTCGGGCAACCCAGTGCTCCATACTGGCACGTGTCTGCAGCCGCCATCCTGATGCGACTTCAACCAGTTCGATACCTCGATCCTCATAGCTGGCCTGCAAGCCGGCCAGAGCCTCTCTGATCTCGTTGCGATCAGGCCTGTCAAGGTCTGCTTCGAACAGACTCTCGAGCTGACCGATATTCATCGCCTTGCCGGCAACGAGCAGGCAGGCTTCGAGAATATTTCTCGTCTGTTGGGCGTCCATCGTAAGTATCGTGACTCTGGTACGTTGGGGGCTTCGGCAGTGGCCGAATACTACGATTCACCGTCAGGCACTTCGACAGGTCCGGTCGAAGTGTCAACTGGCTCTACCGCCTCACTGCGCGGCTTCAGGTAGATTGGCGCGAACGGCTCTGACTGCATGATATCGATACTCGCCTCCTTGCAGAGCTCGAGAATGGCCAGAAACGTAACGACTACGCCCAATCTCCCCTCTTCGGGATTGAACAGGGTGGAGAATTCGCAGAACTCACCCACTTTCAGGGCGGACAGGATATCGCTCATCCTGGCCCTGACGGACAATGTCTCCCTCGAGATGTTGTGATGGCCGGTCAGATGAGCCCGGTCGGCGACATCGCACAGCGCCTTCATCAACTCCTTCATGGTGATGTCAGGCAGCGGCACATCTCGCTGTATCGTTGGCGTGACAACCTGCAAGACATGCAGCTCGCGCTCCAGACGCGGCATTTCATCCAGTGAAACCGCTCCTTTCTTGATACGTTCGTATTCCTGCAGGCGTCTGATCAGCTCGGCTCGAGGATCGTCCTCATCCTCGCCATCTTCCTCCACCCGCGGCAGCAGCATGCGTGACTTGATCTCGGCCAGCATCGCTGCCATGAGCAGGTATTCCGACGCCAGTTCGAAACGCATGGTTTCCATCACGCCGATGTACTTCATGTACTGCGCCGTGATATCGGCAATGGGAATATTCAGGATATCCAGATTCTGGCGCTTGATCAGATACAGCAACAGATCGAGCGGGCCTTCGAATGCCTCCAGAAACACTTCCAGCGCATCCGGAGGGATATACAGATCAAGCGGCAGCTGGGTGAAGGGTTCTCCCTGCACCTTCGCAATGGGTACGAGCTTCGCCGCAATCTGAGCGGCTGCCTGGTCTACTGTCTGGTCCACCACGGCATCGTTCGGTGGGTCCGACTTCGCTGTCGGCGGTGGATCTGCTTGCATCAAGGGCTCCCGGTTGCCGGGATTATAACGTGCCCCAATGCCTCAGGTTCGCCCCACTAACCCTTGATCCGACGCAATCGAGAACCGGTTCCAACACTCAGTCGAGGAAACTCAGGTCGCCGCGTCCTTTGCGCGTGACCTCGATTTCACCGTTGTCTCCCATGGCCAGCACCGATGTCGGCTCGAATCCGCAATGACCACCATCGATGATCAGGTCGACCTGTTTTTCCAGAAGATCACGAATATCCTCGGCATCGGTTTCCGGCAACTCCTTGCCCGGCATGATCAAGGTACTGCTCATCAGCGGCTCCCCCAATTCCTCCAGCAGAGCCTGACAAATGGCATTATCGGGGATCCTGATGCCGATGGTCTTGCGTTTCGGGTTCTGCAAACGGCGTGGTACTTCGTTGGTCGCCTTCAGGATGAATGTGTAAGGAGCCGGTGTCAGGGACTTCAGGGTGCGGTACATGGCGTTATCGACACGTGCATACGTCGAGATATCGGACAGGTCCCGACACACCAGGGTGAAGTTGTGTTTCGCATCGGTACGCCGAATGCGTGAGATTCGCTCCATTGCCTGTTTGTCACCTACATGGCATCCCAGCGCATAGCAGGAATCGGTGGGATAGACGATAACGCCACCGTCGCGGATAATGCTTACTGCCTGCCCGATCAAGCGCTTCTGCGGGTTCACGGGGTGAATTTCGAAAAACTGGCTCATGGTGGGGACAACAGCTTGAACACCGAGCTATTGTACGCCGATGCGGTGCAGTGCTTGCATAAGCTGCAGAAAGTTCGAACTCATTCTCATAATTGATGACCTACTCTACATCTGACCTGAACTCAACGGATTACTCATGCCTGTAGAAAAAGCCTCTTTCACTCCACTGTCGGTACCCGCGCTGATAGTGGCTGCCGCACTTTCCCTGGGCGTCGCCCATGCACAGGATGCCAGCGACAGCACGATTCCCGACGACGCACGGGCCACGGTCAATGGACGCCCCATATCGGAGCTTTCGATAGGCAATGTCGCGGAGCAGATCACCGCCAGCGGTCAACAGGCCGATGAGGACCGCATTCTCGATGAGCTGATCAACCTTGAAGTGTTGACTCAGGCCGCCGAAGAGCTGGGTCTGGACGAGACTCCCGAAGTCGCCGCCTCGCTGCAATTGCAGTACACGCAGACCATGGCAAACGCCTATCTGGCCAGGCAAGGCGCCGACATGTCATTCAGTGAAGAGGAACTGCGCGCCGAATACGACGCTCAATCGGCAAACGTCGACCGGGCGGAATACCGTGCCAGCCATATTCTGCTGGAAACCGAAGAAGACGCTCAGCAGATGATCGCCGATCTGGCTGCCGGCACGTCTTTCGAGACGCTGGCGAAGGAGCATTCCATCGATCCTGCCGGCGAGAACGGCGGCGACCTGGGCTGGTTCCAGGCCACCACGATGGTGCCTGAGTTCACCGCGGCCGTTGCCGAAATGGAAGTGGGCGACACCAGCACGGCGCCGGTTGCATCAGAGTTCGGCTACCACGTGATCAAACTGGTCGATCGTCGTGATGCGGCTCTGCCGGATTTCGATTCCGTGAAATCCGGCCTGTCCAATCTGGCTGTACGCAAGGCGCTGGCACAGCATGTCGAAGAGCTGCGCGCCGCCGCCAAGGTAGAGATTCGCGAATAGAATCAGTCAGCCGAGCGCTCACCCACCACCGCGATGGCCAGATCCATGACATTGGTGCCGGTCGGACCGGTGGTGACCAGTGCGTCAAGCCGTTCCAGACAGCTGCCGGCATCAGCGCGGGCAAGATAGTCGTCGATATTCAATCCGCCGTCGCGAGCTTTCGCCAAAGTCTGCTCATTGACCAGGCCGCCGGCATCGGCGGTCGGACCATCGGTGCCATCAGTGCCACAGACCAGTACCGAGCATGGTGGCCCATCTACCAGATGCTCGGCCAGCGACAGCGCCAGATGCTGGTTGCGCCCTCCACGACCCGGCGAGGCGGGCAGTACCAGTGTCGGCTCACCGCCCCAGATATAGACGCCAGGCTGCAGCGTCTCATCGGACAGGACGCCAGCGAGTCTGCTGACAACCTCCGGCATGTCGCCATCCAGACTCCCCCTTGCCTGACGCACCGGTAAGCTCAGGTATTCCGCTGCATCCGCAACCGCTTCCTGCGCGATGCCGGAAGAGGCGATGATATGCGTGTCGATGGTGTCCCAGATCGCCAGTTCAGGCCCCATGCCGGTCGCTTCATCGGGTACCAGAAGTCCCGAACCGATGTCGCCCGGCTTGTCCCCAGGCACATCACTGATCAGCAGTTGCAGGACCGGGCACCGGACTCGCCGGGCCAGTTTGCCTCCCTTGATCTGTGACAGTGTGCGTCGGTGGCGATTCATCTCGCCAATGGCAGCCCCACTGGCCAGCAACTGATCGGTTTCCCGCTTCAGATCGGTCAGATCGAGCCCATCGTTCAGGTGTTCGACCAGCGCCGAGGTACCGCCAGACACCAGAAATACCAGCATGTGCTCGGACGGGATGGCGGCCACATAATCGGACAGGCGCTCGCCTGCGATCAGGGAAGCCTCGTCAGGGACCGGGTGTCCCGCCTCATGACACTCCAGTCGCTCATCCTCCCGGATGGCCTGGCTCAGATGGTCATGTTTGGTGATGACCAGCCCGGAAACCAGCTTGTCCCCCAACACGGCCAGCGCACCGGCGGCCATGGCATCCGCCGCCTTGCCCAGCGCGACCAGATGAACCTGCCCGGACAGGGAAAACTGCTGCAAGGTGCGCTGGGTTGCCTGCCGACCACCAACGGCATCGACGCCAGCCTTGAACAAGGTGTGCAGCTGACCTGCTCTGGTCGTTGAATCCTGACTCATATCCTGTTCAGTGCCTGTTCCAGATCGTTTCTGAGGTCCTCGACATCTTCCAGCCCCACCGCCAGACGGATCAGACTTTCACCGATACCGGCATGCTCTCGATCCTCTGCCGTCATGCGGCCATGCGTGGTGGTTGCCGGGTGCGTGATGGTGGTTCGAGCATCGCCAAGGTTGCCGGTGATCGAGCAGATCTTAACGGCGTCGATCATTCGCCAGGCGGCTGCCTGATCGCCATCGACTTCCATCGACAGAATGCCTCCGGGGAGTTTCTGCTGTTTCCGGGCCAGCTCGGCATCAGGGTGTGAAGCCAGTCCCGGGTAGTAGACATGGCGGATGGCCGGGTGAGACTCCAGAAAACCGGCCAGTTCAGCCGCATTCGAGCAATGCTGCTGCATTCTCAGACTCAGTGTCTCCAGGCCCTTGATGAAGACCCAGGCATTGAAAGGACTCATGCAGGGGCCGGCACTACGCATGAAGGAGGTCAGCGTCTCGATCAGTTCGGCGGAACCCACGACTGCCCCGCCCACGCAGCGGCCTTGTCCATCCAGGTATTTGGTAGCGGAATGCACCACGATATCGGCACCGAGGGCAAGCGGCTTCTGCAACGCGGGCGTGCAGAAACAGTTATCGACGGCCAGCTGCGCATCATGTGCATGCGCCAGATCGGCAAAGGCCCTGATATCGGCCAGTTCGGTCAGCGGATTGGTGGGTGTTTCCAGATAGAGCAACCTGGTCTTGCCGTTGACCAGAGGTGCCCAGTCATTGACGTTCAGGCTGTCGGCCCAGCGCACGGTAATGCCGTAACGTGGCAGAAAATTCTTGAACAGATTGACCGTGCTGCCGAACATGTTGCGCGTGGCAACGATCTCGTCACCCTGTTGCAGCGTACCCAGCAACAGGGTGGCCGTTGCCGCCATGCCCGACGCTGCGCCAATACACGCCTCCCCACCTTCCAGCGCCGCCAGCCGGTGCTCGAACAGCTGCACGGTAGGGTTGGTGAATCGCGAATAGACCGGACCACTGCTCTCTCCCTTGAACCGGGCCGCCGCCTCGGCTGCGCTGCTGTACACATAGCTGGACGTCGCCATGATGGGTTCGCTGTGTTCACCGTACTGCGAACGCTCGAAACCGCTCCGAATCGCCAACGTATCGTCGGCCCACGACGGGAATCCGGACTCTGAATCTGACCTGTTTCTATTACTCAACGGATTTGGCCCTGAAAGTGGGTTGAGGTAAGGGGTTGGTTATACTACTTCATCTGCCCCGACTGCGATGATTACCGCCCTCTTGCGTCCGCTCACATCGTTACTGCTACTGGCTGCTATCCTGCCCTGCCAACTGCTGGCACAGTCAGGCTCGACGACCGACGATGTGCCAGTCGAAGCCTTGCCGTACTCGCAGTGTCTGGTGGAACTGGATTCCATCGTATCCCTGGCCAGCAACGAGATCCGGCGAAATCTGGCGGCCGTCACCGCAGCAGGTTCTCTGGCAGCCACCATCGATCGCCCGGCGGTCGATGCCGGTCTGGCTGAGCTGGAGGCACGCTGCCCCTCCCTGCCTCAATTGGCCCATAATCGCGGCGTACTGGCTGCCAGTGTCGAACGCTGGCCGGAAGCGCTGGCGCATCTGGAACGCTCGTTGCTGCAGGATCCCCGTGCAGCCGACACTTACCGACTGCTGCAGAGCATCCACGAATACCAGGCCTCACTGGCCTATGCCAAGGCGCTGGACACCCCATTCAATGTGCGTCCGCCCGACCTGGAGTGGCAAGACTCGACTCGACTCAATGCCGATGCCAGGGCAAGAGTCGAGGGACGTGCTCACTCGCATGATGACATCGAGCAATCGCTCCGATCGGTCAGCACGCTGGAGTACGAGCTCTTCGCCTGGTGGCAGGCCCTGCACACGGCGCGGGGGATCGAACAGTTCTATGTCGATGATTTTCCGCCAGAATCCATCAGAGAATCGAAGCGCCGGCATGCCAATGAACGTTGGGATGACCTGCAGCGCGAGATCAGTTTCACCGCCAGCGATGCCGTGGTAGTCATCGAAACGGCCAGCCGCAGACAGAGCCTGTTGCTCTTGCGGCTGGTCGGCACACGCTGGAAGATCTATCAGGAGACCCGTCTGTGAAGTCACTGCCATTGCTCGCCTGCCTGTGCCTGTGCACCCCGGCATGGACAGCGCCGCACCTGCTGACCCAATCCGCCGAAGCACTGGATCAACAGCTGGCCGCCACGCTGCAGAGTCTGAGTGATGGCAATATCGCAGAAGCACGGGTGCTGGCCAGAGAGGCCGCCAGACGATTCCCCCGATCCGCACTCGCCCAGCTGCTGGCAGCAGAACTGGGCGCCAGCGCCGCTCACCGTCAGGTACTTGCCGCAGGCGGTGCGGCCCACCATGACGCGCCACTGCAGGAACTGCTGCTGGAAGCGCGGGCCAGACTGCATGATCGACCCAGTCCCGACCACGGCCCGCTGCCAGAGAAGCTGCCCACCGAAGTGATACAGCTGGGCAAGGCAGTCTCCGCCTTGCTGGTGGTCGATCTGGCCGATTCCTCGATGCATCATCTGGCCGTCAACGCAGGCGTTCCGACCCTGATCCAGCAACATTACGTCGGCAGTGGCAAGGCCGGTTTCGACAAGCGATTCGAAGGTGACAACAAAACACCTCTGGGTGTCTACCGGATAACGGGCTATCGTTCCGATGCCTCACTGCCGGATCTGTATGGAGCCGGTGCCCTGACGCTGAACTACCCGAATGCGCTGGATCGCCATCTTGGCCGAACCGGTTCGGGGATCTGGCTGCATGGCGTACCGCACAGACAGCGCAGTCGCTCTCCTCGCTCCAGCGAAGGCTGTGTCACCATGTCCAACGATCATTTCAACGCCCTGTACCGACGATTGTCCGGCGACAGGAATCTGCTGACCCAGCCTCCCTCATCGGCCATCTCCTCGGCCGAGCCCATCGTTCTGCTCACGCATGACGTCCAGTGGCAGGAGGCCAGTGCCAGGCACCGCGAGCAAATGAACTTCCAGACCCTGTTCGAACGCTACCAGCGTGCCTGGCAGGCAGGTGATGAACGCGCATTGCTTGATCTGTATGCCTCGCCGGAACAGCTGCAGACACGCCTGCAACAGACCAGCACGACCGAACAGATGCTTCCAGTGCTGCTCGGTCGTGTGAACAAGCGTGACATCAGCATCTTCCACAATCCTTCCCTGCCAGGGGCAGGCAGAGGCGAGACCGCGCGTTTCATGCCTGTCGCGCGCCAGACGGGCCATGCCAGGGCGACACAGCCCGAAATCGTGATGCACATGCGACTTGGCGAGGCCGGTGAGTATCATCTGAGCCTCTACTGGGGGCAGAACTTGCATGGCCAATGGCAACTGCTGACCGAACAATGGGACAGCATGAGTAGCTGAACGGTGGGTTAAAGTCTTTCCGTTACATGCCGCTCACCACCATAGACATTGGAAGTGTCCCCCTACTGGCAAGCGGCTCATCGTCACGGACCATAATGCTGTTCACTAGATTCTTCAAAAGCGAGGAAAAGGAACCGGAGAGACGTCGACGACGGCCCGCTCAACCTGTGCGCGAGCGCACACAACGCACTCGCAAGCACCATGAAAAGATCGACGTCAAGGATCTGCGTGTCGGCATGTTCGTGGTCGAGCTGGACAAACCCTGGGAAGAATCCAGCTTCATGTTCCAGGGTCTGGAACTGAAGTCCCCAGCCGACGTACTGGCAGTGCAGAAGGAGTGCAAGTTCGTCTGGGTGGACTACGACGAATTCAGTCTGCAGAGTGCACCGCCTGCTACCGGCATGAGCGGCCCGGGCGTGGGTTCCATTCTGGACAAGGAAATTCAGGTCGAGGACGAACTGGATGCAGCCACCGAAGTGCACTCGCTGGCCAGCAAGGCCATTACCAACCTGTTCGAAGAGATCCGTCTGGGCGCTGAAGTGGACGGAACCAAGGTCAAGCAGGCGGTCAATGGCTGCGTGGACAGCATCCTGCGAAACCCCGATGCCTCTGTCTGGCTGACTCGCATCCAGGCCAAGCATGCCGCCACCGCCCAGCATTCACTGAACGTGGCTGCGCTGAGCATCATCATCGCCAAGTCGATGAACATGAACAACCGTGAACTGGAAGACGTCGGCGTCTGCGGCATGCTGCACGATGTCGGCAAGACCAGCGTATCCGAAGAGGTGTTGAACAAGCCTGGCCCCCTCGACGAGGCGGAAATGGCCGAAATGCAGAAGCACACTCGCTACGGTCGCGACATTCTGCTCTCGACCAAGAGCGTGATGTCCGGGGCAGCCGATGTGGCCCACTCGCACCATGAGCGCCCGGACGGTCAGGGTTATCCGCGGCGTCTGCCGGACGACAGCATTCCCATGTACGCCCGGATCGTGGCCATTGCCGAAGCCTATGACACGATGACCATCAACCAGCCCTATCGGGCTGCGTTCTCACCCTCGGACGCCATTCAGGAACTGTATGCCCAGCGTGGCAAGCAGTTCGATGAAGACCTGGTGATCCGTTTCATCGATTCGGTCGGTATCTTCCCGCCGGGCAGCATCGTCGAGATGATCAATCGGGAAGTGGGTATCGTTCTGTCCAATACCAGCGACAAGCTCCGACCACGCGTCATCATGATTCTGGATGCCGCCGGCGAACCGACAGCGCAGCGTATCGTCGACCTGTCACAGATGGATACCGACAACGAAGGTAATATCTACCAGATCAAGACGACCCACAGCGATGGTGCCTATGGCATCGATGTCGGTGACTTTCAGCGCGCCGGTCTGCGCATGGGTTGAGTGCCGTTCAGAGCACCATCAGGTCATCAGCCGGGTTCTGCAGACGCTTGGCATTGTCGGAGCGCTGTTTCTCCAGCGACTCCAGGTATTCCCTGTCCACATCACCGGTGATGTAATCGCCCGAGAAGCAGCTGGTCTCGAAATGTTCGATCGGATGCTTGTCATAGCGCACCGCCTCGATCAGATCCTCGAGCTCCTGATACACCAGCCAGTCGGCGCCGATGACTTTCTCGATTTCCTCGGACGTGCGCTCATGGGCTATCAGCTCTTCGGCTGCCGGCATGTCGATGCCATAGACATTCGGGTAGCGCACGGGAGGGGCTGCCGAGGCCATGTAGACCTTGTTGGCGCCCGCATCACGAGCCATCTGCACGATCTGGCCTGATGTCGTGCCTCGCACGATCGAGTCATCCACCAGCAGCACGTTCTTGCCATTGAATTCCAGATCGATGGGGCTGAGCTTCTGCCGTACGGATTTCTTGCGCAGCTGCTGGCCCGGCATGATGAAGGTACGACCGATATAACGATTCTTGATGAACCCTTCGCGGTATTTCACGCCCAGATTCACGGCAACTTCCAGCGCCGAGGTACGACTGGTATCGGGTATCGGAATGACCACATCGATGTCGTGATCGGGACGCTCCTGCAGAATGCGTCGCGCCAGAGTCTCGCCCATGCGCAGTCGTGACTTGTACACCGAGATGTTGTCGATGATGCTGTCGGGTCGGGCCAGGTAGACATATTCGAAAATGCAGGGCGACAGCGCCGGGCTTTGCGCACACTGCTCGCTATGCAGATTGCCTTCCATGTCGATATACACCGCCTCCCCCGGGGCGATATCGCGCAACAGCGTGAATCCCAGACCCTGCAGGGCCACACTTTCCGAGGCTATGCAGTACTCGGTGCCGGTGGCGCTTTCACGATGACCGATGACCGCCGGTCGAATGCCCAGTGGATCCCGGAACGCAAACACACCCCGCCCGACGATCATGCCGATGACCGCGTAGGCGCCCTTGCAGCGGCGATGCACGGCTGCCACCGTGGAGAAGATCATGTCGGCAGTCAGGTGGGTGCTGGGATTGAGATCCTGCAGTTCATGGGCAAACACATTGAGCAAGACTTCACTGTCGGAACGCGTATTGATGTGACGCAGATCCGATTCGAACAATTCACGTTGCAGCACTTCCGAGTTGGTCAGATTGCCGTTGTGCCCCATGACGATGCCATAGGGAGAATTGACGTAGAAGGGTTGGGACTCCGCCTGCCCGGAGGTTCCGGCTGTCGGATAGCGAACATGGGCGATTCCCATGCGCCCTTCCAGTCGCTGGATGTCACTGGCGCTGAACACATCACGTACCAGGCCGCCTCCTCGTCGCAGTACCAGCCTGCCGTCGTGACAGGTGGCGATGCCGGCCGCATCCTGGCCCCGGTGCTGAAGCAGTGTCAGACCGTCATACAGACGCGGGCTGACGGGTTCTTGTCCAACGATACCAATGATGCCGCACATGTGATCAGTTACCGGTCAGAGGAAAATCGAAATACTGCCAGGTACCGTCCGGCAGACGTGCATGTATGAACTGGGCCATTTGCTGGAACATCGGCAGCGTCCGGGATTCGCGCCACCATGTTTCCTCGCGCAAATCGGGTACCGCATTGGCCATCAGCACCAGCAAGGTCATCATCACCAGGGCCCTGGCAAAGGCGAACACAGCGCCGATGATGCGATCAGGCGGGGCGATGGCCTTGCGTCTGGTCGCGCGACCCACCACCCAGTTGATGAAATTGCCCACCATCAGTGTACCTGCAAACAGCACCAGGGCACTGATGCTCGCCCGTGTCTGGCCGCTGCCCACTTTCTCGATGGGCAGGATACCGGCAAAACGGCTGGTGTATACCAGCGTGAGCAGAATCGCGGCCAGCCAGACGAGCAGGCTCATGGCTTCGCGCAGAAAACCGCGAAGGGCTCCGACCACCGCGGCAATGGCCAGGAGAGCCAGAATGACAACATCGACTTCAGACACGGGGGTATTCCGCCTGCAGGCTGGGATATATACGCGCGAATGGTAACAAAACACAGCGTGTAGAAGGGATGCAGGTCTGTGCCGAGGGATTCACGAATTCCACAGGATCAGCGGGGCCTTCGGACAGGACGCGGCAGCAGTAGCCGGAAACGCCCCATCACGGATAGGTCATGACAAGTGCCTCGACACCGAGGAGTTCGATCACCCGTTGCCGTGCCGTGTCGGCGCTCTCTTCACTGATCATCGGTCCGACAAGCACCCGGAACGGTTCCGAGACCGATTCACGATCCCGTACGAAGGAGGCAAAACCACCACGACGCAACTGGTCACGCACGGCCACCGCATTCGCCTGATCGTTGAAGCTGCCTGCCTGCACGACCCAGGCGGTCAGAGGTGCCTTGTTGCGTGTCTGTTCAAGCGCCTCCCGCACTTCCTGCTCGGCCTTCATGTAATCGGGTGGGTCGTCCTCTCCCACACGTATGTCGGGACGAAACCGGGATACGACATCCTCGGGATCGAGCAGCGATGCACCATCGGGGCCGAGCGGTTGCATCTCCGGAATGGTCTGCGTGGTGCGCTTGCCATCGGCATCGACAATGCTCGGAGGCTCCTGCCGCAGTTTTTCCACTCGACGAAACTGACTTTCGCTGCCGGCACCGTCCAGCAGCAATGGCAGGACGATGACCATGGCCGCAATGAAAACGGCAGCACCCCAGAGGCGCTGCCGCAAATTGCCACGTTCCTGATTGTCCAGGGAGCTCACCGCCACTGACTAGCAAGAATCATTCACGACCGGACACCTGATCCGGATCCAGAACCTCGTGCACACTGGCTATCGTGTGGAAGGAACCGGCGACCAGTACAGCCGTGCCATTCTTCCGGGCCGCAGCGCTGGCTGTCTGCCAGGCATCAGCCACACTCGCGTGCTGACTCAGCGGATGCTCGCTGGCTTCCTGTACGGACTGCGCCAGCTGTTCCAGGGGCATGGCCCGGGCGACGTCGAGTTGCACGCAATGCCAGTGCGCGACCACGGGCTCAAGCGCTGCGACAATACCAGCAAGATCCTTGTCTGCCAGCGCCGCGAAAACGACTTCTGCCCGCTGCCCTGCAAACACCTGCTGCCAGGTTCGGCACAAGGCTTCTGCCCCTGCCGGGTTGTGTGCCACATCCATGACGACACTGACACCGTCACAATGTCCTTGTTCGAATCGCGCCGGGATACCGACCTTCAGGAGTGCCGTGCGCAGGGTCTCGGCCGACACCGGCAGGCGCTCGTCCAGCTGAGTCACCACGGCAGCGGCACAGGCTGCATTGCGGCGCTGGTGCTCGCCCTGCAGATTGGTCAGCGGCAGTGCACTGGAGGGCAGATCACCGACCTGCTCCAGTCGAATCCCTTCACGGTTGGCAAATGACGACAGGGAGGCTGGAGGATCAGGCTCGCCCACCACCAGGGTTCTGCCGGTTCGGCCTATGGCTGCCTTTTCCGTGGCAATGACGCTGATATCAGACCCCAAAAACTCCTCATGATCCAGCGCGATGCTGGTCACCACGGCGCAATCGGCGTCCCACAGATTGGTGGCGTCCAGTCGACCGCCAAGCCCCACTTCCAGCAGACAGACATCACACTGCGCCTGTCTGAAGATCTGCATGGCTGCCAGCGTGGTGTACTCGAAATACGTCAGCGTTTCAGGGGGGCGACCGGCTTCGACAAAGGCCAGCGCATCGACGACATCGCGAGCAGACGCCATCTCGCCGTTGATGCGGATACGTTCTCGAAAGTCGTCGATGTGGGGTGAAGTGTAGGCGCCGACGCGATACCCGGCAGCACCATAGATGGCGGACAGCATCGCTACCGTCGACCCCTTGCCATTGGTTCCACCCACCAGCACCACGGGGCAATCTACCGGGCGCAGTTGCAGCCGGTCTGCCACACGACTGACTCGATCCAGCCCCATGTCGATCGCCACGGGGTGGATGGTCTCCAGCCAGCTCAGCCATTGCGCCAGTGGCGCGGCTGTCCCTGGAACGTCAGGCGGGTGTGACAACGTGCGGATCATCGAATTTCAGGACAGGTTTGTCACTGAGCTTGGCCAGCAATCTGGCGAGGGTGTCACGCATGTCACGACGGTCGCAGATCATGTCGATGGCACCGTGCTCGAGCAGGAACTCACTGCTCTGAAAACCTTCAGGCAGTTTTTCACGCACTGTCTGCTCGATGACCCGGCGTCCGGCGAAACCGATACGAGCGCCCGGCTCGGCAATGATGATATCGCCCAGCATGGCCAGCGACGCCGAGACACCACCCATGGTCGGATCGGTCAGAACCGAGATATACGGCAGTCCGCGATCGGCCAGGCGTCGCAGTTGCGCGCTGGTCTTGCCCATCTGCATCAATGAGAACAGCGCTTCCTGCATACGGGCGCCACCACTGGCACTGAAGCAGATGAAGGGGATACCGCGTTCCAGGGCACGATCACAGCCTCGACTGAAGCGCTCCCCTACTACCGAGCCCATGGAGCCTGCCATGAAATTGAAGTCGAATACCGCTACCACCACCGGCATGCCCTTGAGCTTGCCCTCCATGACGACCAGCGCATCCTTTTCACCAGAGTCCTTGGCTGCCTGAGTCAGGCGATCCTTGTAGCGCTTGGAGTCCTTGAACTTGAGCATGTCAACAGGCTCCACCGATGCACCGATCTCCTCATTGGTGCCTTGATCGAGCAGTCGTTCGATGCGTTTGCGAGCCGCGATCAGCATATGGTGCCCGCACTTGATGCACACATCCTGAGCCCGTTCCAGTTCGGCGTGGTAGAGCACATTCGAACAGTTGTCGCACTTCACCCACAGGCCTTCCGGAACCGCGCCCTTGTCTTCGTTGCGCGTGCCGATTCTTGCCGGAATCATTCGCTCGAACCAGCTCATGGGCCGGATGGAAGTCAGGAAGGGACGCTTGGGCGCTTCCTTCTGCTCCTTCACCTCTTCCTTGTCACTCGTGTTATCCGGCTCGATGTCCGGCTTGTCATCGGTACTCATGCAGCAGCTCCGGCTTTTGCGTCCATGGCCTGACGCATGCCATTGACGATATCGAAGAGTTTGGAATGCAGGACATCGGGCTGTGCACCGTGCTCACCCACCAGCGCCACCAGTACACTGCCGACGACGACCGCATCGGCCGTTTCCGACACGGCTGCTGCCGAGTCGGCATCACGGATACCGAAGCCGACGGCCACCGGGGTACCCGTCAGGGACTGGATATGCGCCACCTTGCCAGCGACTTCCGCCGTATCCAGGTTCGCCGCCCCGGTCACGCCCTTGAGCGACACATAATAGATGTAACCACTGGCCATCTCGCTGACCCGCTCGATGCGCGCATCAGGCGTGGTCGGTGACAGCAGAAAGATGCTGTCCAGATCGTGCTTGCGCAACTCTGCAACCAGGTCCCCGGCCTCTTCCGGCGGCATGTCCACGGTCAATACACCATCGACTCCGGACTCGGCTGCCAGTTCGGCAAACCGCGCATAGCCCAGTCGTTCGACCGGGTTCATGTAGCCCATCAGCACCACCGCCGTGTCCTGATCGGTCTCGCGGAAACGCTTGACAGTCTCCATGACCTGCACCAGTGATACCTTGTTCTTCAGGGCGCGCTCACAGGCTGCCTGAATGACCGGACCATCCGCCATCGGATCGGAGAACGGCACACCCAGTTCGATGACATCGGCACCGGCCTTGACCAGGGTATGCATCAATGCAAGCGTGGTTTCCAGATCCGGGTCACCGGCCGTTATATAGGGCACCAGCAACTTGCGGCCGGATGCCTCTGAGAATCGTGTGGCAATTCGTGTCACAGGGTAATCCCTTCTTTTTCGGCCAGCGTGTTGATGTCCTTGTCACCGCGTCCCGAGAGGTTGACGACAATGTTCTTGTCCTTGCTCAGCGTCGGCGCCAGCTTGACCGCATGGGCCAGTGCATGCGCTGATTCAAGGGCAGGAATGATACCCTCGATTCGACACAACTTGTGAGTTGCATCGAGCGCCTCGCTATCGGTAGCCGCGACATATTGCACCCGTCCGATATCCTTGAGCCAGGCGTGCTCGGGCCCGACGCCCGGATAGTCCAGTCCGGCAGACACACTGTGAGTTTCGATGATCTGGCCGGCCTCGTCCTCCATCAGGTAAGTACGATTGCCATGCAGCACACCGGGCCTGCCGGTACTCAGCGGCGCGGCATGACGTCCGGTTTCCAGGCCATCGCCACCGGCTTCGACCCCGATCAGTTCCACGCCCTCGTCTTGCAGAAAGGGATGAAACGCGCCAATGGCATTGGAACCCCCACCGACACAGGCAATGACGGTATCCGGCAGACGCCCCGTGTGTTCCAGTGACTGTTCCTTGATTTCCTTGCCGATGACACTGTTGAAGTCGCGCACCATGGTCGGATACGGATGCGGACCGGCGGCTGTTCCGATGATGTAGAAGGTATCGTCAATGTTGCTGACCCAGTCGCGCATGGCCTCGTTCAGGGCATCCTTGAGCGTTTTCGAACCGGAGGTGACCGGAACGACCCTGGCGCCGAGCAACTTCATGCGAAAGACATTCGGTGCCTGCCGCACGATGTCCTCTTCACCCATGTAGACCACACATTCCATCCCCCAGCGGGCGCAGACGGTAGCAGTTGCAACGCCGTGCTGACCTGCGCCGGTCTCGGCAATGATGCGCTTCTTGCCCATTCGTCGTGCCAGCAGGGCCTGGCCAACCGTGTTGTTGATCTTGTGAGCACCCGTGTGGTTCAGATCTTCACGCTTGAGCCAGATCTGCGCACCACCGAGTTCGTCGGACCAGCGACGGGCATGGTAGAGCGGATTGGGCCGGCCAACGAAGTTCTTCAGCTCCCATTCGAATTCTGCAATGAATTCGTTGTCCAGACGATATCGCTCATAGGCTTCCTGCAGTTCCCTGACAGGATCCATCAGCGTTTCCGCGATGAAACTGCCACCGTAGACTCCGAAATGCCCTTTTTCGTCAGGGAACTGGTCTGTCATGAGGCCCTCTTTCGGCTCTGATACTGTATTCATCGAATTCCTTGGTTCTTCAATTGCCTTCCGGAGGCGTCAATCCGGCTGCCCATCGGCCAGCCGAACCGCTTCCAGAAATTTCCGCATGGCTTCCGGGTCCTTGATACCCCTGGCCTGTTCCACGCCCGAACTGACATCCACCGCATAGGGTCTCGTCTGACGGATTGCCTGCTCTACATTATGGACGTTCAGCCCACCGGCAAGGATCAGCGGCTTGCGCATTTCATCTCCCAGCCGGGTCCAGTCGAAGGCCTCGCCGGTTCCTCCCAGCTGACCCGGTTCATGACTGTCGAACAGAAAGCCCAGGGCTCGGCCATAGGGTGCCAGCTGATCTTCCGACGGCAGGGCCCCGGCACTGCCCACACCCATGGCCTTCAGATAGGGTCTGCCGAATTGCTCGCAGTAGTCAGCACTCTCCCGACCATGAAACTGCGGGACCAGCGACGGCATCAGACTCAATACCCGAGTGACCTCATCGGCCGGTGCGTCCAGAAACAGTCCCACCGGTGTAACGAAGGGGGACATCTGACTCACGATGCTCGCTGCCGCTTCCGGACTCAGGTACCGCTGACTGGCCGGTACAAAGACAAAGCCAAGCGAATCCGCACCCAGCTGTTGCGCCAGATGCGCATCTTGCAGGCGTGTGATTCCACAGATTTTGACTCGGGTTCTTCGCGCCATGGTAGTCCTCAACCTTAACAGATGCGGCATCCACGCAACAGCGCGATAACGGTCTCAATGGCCGTTCAGCCGTGAAAGAATGTCAGGGGTGCCAGGGAGTTGCCTTCATGGCCTCGAAATCCGGCACGCCAAATTCAACCGGGTAGCCCGGTTGCAGAAAACACAGCCCTTGCGGTGGAGCCGTCACGCCTGCTGCTGTCCGGTCCCTGCCCTCGAGCAAGTCCGCCATCCAGTCCACCGGTCGGTCGCCCCGACCGATCGCCAGCAGGCAGCCCGTCAGAATACGCACCATATTGTGCAGAAAGCCATTGGCGGTCACTTCGACCATCACGCGGTCTTCTACGCGATGAACGCTGATTCGGAGCATGCGGCGGATGGCATGATTCGCCTGGCACTCCGCCGATCGAAAACTGGAGAAGTCATGCTCACCCACCAGCACCTGAGCAGCCTCATGCATGCGCTGTTCATTCAGCTGGACACGCTCCCAGCCCAGCGTACCCGCCTGGTAGCCCGGTCGGGTGGCTCGATTCAGGATGGTGTAGCGATAGCTGCGCCGGGTGGCCGAGAACCGTGCATGAAAATCCGGCCGCATGACAGCAGCCCAGTGGACGGAGACACGTCTGTCCAGATGTGAATTGACACCGAAGCTCCATGCCCGCAGCGGACGATCCAGCGAGGTGTCGAAATGCACGACCTGGGCTGCCGCATGGACGCCGGTGTCCGTTCGACCGGCACAGTATACGGTCACAGGCTCCTGTGCGATCTGCCCGAGTGCCCTTTCCAGTTCAGCCTGAACCGAATGGCAGTGCGGCTGCCTTTGCCAACCGCAAAAGCCCTCGCCGTCATATTCGACGGCGAGGGCGATTCTCTTTTCTGTCAAAGTCGATCAGTGGCGCTTGTGGGTCATGAGATCTTGCGCAGCAAGGTTTCAGCCTCGGTCACCTGCTCCGGATTGCCGCTCTTGACGATTTCGTCCAGCGCACTGCTGGCAGAATCCTTGTCCCCCATGTCGATATAGGCCTTGGCCAGATCCAGCATGGTGTCCATCTCATCGGTGTTATCCGTATTGCCGGCATTGTCCAGCATCAGGTCATCGTCCGCCGTCAGATCAGGCAGCTCCAGATCGGTCAGGTCCGAATTCAGCAGCTCGGAACTGTCCAGATCCAGATCGCCCGACAACTGATCGAGGTCGAGAGTCAGATCATCAACCGAGGCCACCCGATCCAGTTCGTCCATGGTCAAGGCATCACCCAGCAGCTCATCACCACTGGTCAGATCAGCAGACAGTTCATTTGTCAGGTCGCCTGAAAGGTCGCCTGAAAGGCCGCCTGCAGCATCTGCGACCCGCTCGCTCGCCAGGTTTTCAGCCTGTCCGGCCGCGTCAGTCAGATCGGACTCGATCTCCTGAGCCGCCTTGTCAGCATCACCGAACCCCGGAAAGTCGATACTGCCATCACCCTCTTCGGCGGCCAGCTCGTCGGCAATGCCCGAGAAGTCTCCGGTCGCTTCCAGGTCATCTTCATCGAATGCGAAAGCCGGATCGATACTTTGCTCCAGCAGGGAAGATTCATCCTCGGACGAGAAGTCCAGAGCCTGGGCACTGCTGCCGAAATCACGGCTCACACTGCCTTCATCCGTCTCGTGTGCTGGCAGAAAATCGTCATCTCCCAGCGCCAGACCGTCCGAATGTCCGCTACCGATGCGTTCCACCGAACCATTGGCTGCCGCATACAGCTCATCACCCGGTCGCAACTCGGCGCCCATGGCTGCAATGGCCGCCCACTCGGGGTTGGCCTCTCCACCGAAGCGCGCATGAAAATTTCTGGCAGCCTCGTGGAAACCGTCTGCATTGCCCTGCGCATGGTACGTCTGCAACAGCTTGTTGGCGTATTCCTGATTGCCGGGATCACGTTCCGTGGCTCTGGACAACAGTTCCTCGGCCTGACCATGTAGCCCGTATGCCAGATAGACATCCACTTCGGAGATGGTGTCATCCTGATCAATGGTGTCGGTGCTGGCGGCAACCGCCTGCTTGCCTGCACTGGATTCCAGACTGGCGTCGGCCAGCTCTTCCGCCGTTGGCGCTGCAGGGTCCACATCACGCGCCCCCGTGAAGGCTGCTGCCCCGGCCGCCGCTCCAGCGGCCAGACCGGCACCGGACAGATTGACACCCTTGCCCGACTGCGCCAGTTCTTCATCGTTGAACTCGGCTTCATCGAAGTCCAGAAGTTGCTCATCGCGACGCCTGCGACGGAACAGCAGAGTACCGGCAACGCCCAGCAATCCGATGCCGCCAATACCGGCAATCATCATGCGCTTGGGATCGTTGATGAAATCCTGATACCAGCTGCTCTGGATGCGTGGTGGCGGTACGACAGCCTCGCTCTCGTCGGCCTCGCTGGCGCCTGTTGCTTCCTCATCACCCAGCAGCTCGACCTGGGCCAGCTCTTCACCGGCCTCAGTCAGCGCGTTGACACCCGAGTCGGCCACCTCTTCGGCGGCATTGCCTGCATCGGCCACTGTGTCAGCTGCGGCATTGGCAACCTCTTCGGCATCGGCCGCGACATCATCGGCCACGCCTGCCACCGTATCAGTCGCATTGTCCACGGCCGCCGCTGCAGCATCAGTTGCCTCATTCACTGCGCCTGCAACCGAGTCAGCCGCAGATTCAGCTGCATCACCGGCATCCGCCAGCGTGTTCTCGGCCGCGGAGGCTGCGATGCCAGCGGCTTCTTCGCTCGCCTTGCGTGCTTCGGCCAACTGGGATTCCAGTTGTGCAATCTCGTTCTGTCTCAGGGTAACCAGGGCATCAAGATTCTCGGTGGTTCCCTGCAGCTCATTCGCCTGATCCGCCAGCTCATCCGCCTGCAGTCGTGTGGAAGCCAGTTCCTCACGTGCCAGTTGCAGCTTCAGATTGACCTCGCCCAGACGGCTGGCGTCATTGTCGGTGGTTTCATCGGCTGTAGCACTGGCGGTGGTACTGGTGGGTGCGCTGTCGGCAACGATACGCAGTTCGTCCCGTTCGAGAATTTCGTTGCGCGCATTGTCCAGTATGGCTCGGGCTTCCGGCGACAGGCCATCGAGTGCATCATCGGAGCTCAACTCCGGATCCAGCGCGGCGGTATCAATGGCGGTGGTATCGGAGCTGGGCGTCGTGGCAGCTTCCGAGTCACTGCGGGTGCCGGAGGCTATGCGGGTATTACCACCACTGAGCGTGTCACGATATTCCTGCCACAACTGGTTCTGCTGGCCGATGGCCGCCAGGGCCTGTGCCTGTGTCAGGCTGCTCGCTTCCTCGGAATCCGGTACGCGCAGTATCGAACCTGCCCTGACCAGATTGATGTTCTGGTTGATGAATGCCGACTCGTTCGCCGCCAGCAGAGCCATCATCATCTGTTGCACGGACACGCCACCTGCATTGTCCTTGGCAATTTCGTAGAGCGTATCGCCCTGCCCGACTGTCACCTGCCGGCCTGCCGTACTGCCCGAATCGGCAGAAGCGGTGACCGTCGGCGTTTCGACTTCGGGCAACAACTCATCCAGCGAGACGATGGTTGAGCCATCGACATCCGCTGCAAGCTCCGGCTCTGGCTCGCCGGCCACGACGGTGGTATCCGACACTTCCTCGACTGAATCAGCCAGCTCGACGGTAATGGCATCCAGTCTGGCCTGCTGTTCGGCCAGAAACTGCTCGCGTTCTTCCAGAGCGGCACTGTTGGGCGCACTCAGATCGGTCAGGGAAACGATTTCACCGGCATCGGGGTTGATGTCGGACGCGCCACCTAGCAAGGCGTCGTCGGGCAACAGTTCCAGCGAGACGATCTCGCCCTCGTCTGCATTATCACTCACTGCAGCCGTGGCTTCCTCCGTCAGGCCTGCCAGATCGACTTCTTCGCCACTGTCGCGCTCGATGGGTGTCGGCACCACCAGAGCTTCATTACCGCGTTGCACAACGGCTGGCTGATCGGCGCTGGTATTACGCTCGGTAGCGGTGGGCGTCATGAACACGGGTGGATCGAGCAATACCGTGTATTCGCGCACCATCCTGCCCTGCGGCCAGTCGATCTCGAGCAGGAAGTTCAGAAAGGGTTCGACCACAGGCTGCTGACTGGTGATGCGAATGACCGGTGAACCGGAACTCTGGTCCACCGTGAATCGCAGATTGGTCAGCGCCGTGGATCTCTCGATGCCGGCACGCGCGAAAGCCGCCGGTGAGGCCAGCTTCACGATCATGCCGTCAAGCTCACCCGCTTGAACCGAGGTGAGCCTGATTTCGGCATCCATGGGCTGATTCAGTGCCGAGCGCATCTCAATGTCACCCAGACCCAGTCCGAAGGCGCCACCCGAGGCTAACGCCAGACTAACTGCTGCAGCCGTTGCTAATTTTCGCACGTATCGAGTCCCACTCAGACGTCTGATCCGACAACTCGGCGCCCGAAAATCGCCAGTGTCAATCGAACGTTGTTAACTGTTTCAACGTTATCTATAGCCCAATTATTACATCTATTCAGATATAGATCAGCGTTTACAAATAGTCCTGAACGAGACACTCGGCGATCTGAACACTATTAAGTGCTGCGCCCTTGCGGACATTATCGGACACAACCCACAGATTCAGTCCGTTTTCAACACTAATGTCTTCGCGAATCCGCCCTACAAACACTGCATCAGTTCCGGCTGACTCAGTTACGGCGGTGGGGTAGCCCCCAGCCTTTCGCTCGTCCATAACTACCACTCCTGGTGCTGTGCCGAGCAATTCTCGGGCCTGATTCGCAGAAATCGGTTTGCGGGTTTCAATATGTACGGCCTCGGAGTGTCCATAGAACACCGGGACCCGGACACAGGTGGGATTCACCGCGATGGAGGAGTCTTCCATGATCTTGTGGGTTTCCCACACCATCTTCATCTCTTCCTTGGTATAACCATTGTCCTGGAAGTCATCAATGTGCGGCAGGACATTGAAGGCAATCTGCTTCGGATAGACGGACGGCTCGATCGGCAGGCCGTTGAGCAGCCGGGCTGTCTGTGTACCGAGTTCCTCGATTGCTTCCTTGCCGGTACCGGATACCGCCTGATAGGTGCACACATTGATACGTGTGATACCGAACGCATCGTGCAGCGGCTTCAGTGCCACCAGCATCTGAATGGTCGAGCAGTTCGGATTGGCAATGATGTTGGTGTCCTTGTATTTCGCGATGGCATGGGCGTTCACTTCCGGAATGATCAGCGGCTTGTCATCGTCGTAGCGAAATTGCGAGGTATTGTCGATCACCACGCAGCCGGCGGCGGCGGCTTTCGGTGCATAGATCTTCGACACCGAGGCACCCGGTGAAAAAATGCCTATCTGCACTTGTGAGAAGTCGAATTCTTCCAGGTCCTGAACCAGCAGCTGCTTGTCGCCATAGGCGACTCGCTTGCCTGCCGAGCGAGAACTGGCCAGTGGATACACCTTGCCTCCCGGAAAATTGCGTTCGGCAAGGATCGACAGCATGGTCTCGCCAACAGCACCGGTTGCGCCGACGACGGCGACATCGTAAGTCTTGCTCATGAATCTGCTCCTGCCTGGAGGGCGGCGATGATCGCATCACCCATCTGTGTCGTATTGATCAGTTGTTCGTTGGCCTCGCCCGATGCGATGTCCTTGCAGCGATAGCCCTGGGCCAGCACCTGTGCAACTGCGGAATCGATGGCATCGGCAGCAGCCGTCTCCTTCAGTGTGTAACGCAGCATCATGGAGACAGACAGGATGGTTGCCAGCGGATTGGCAACCCCCTGACCGGCAATATCGGGTGCCGATCCGTGAATGGGCTCATACATGCCCTTGCCTGCCTCATCCAGCGAGGCCGACGGCAGCATGCCGATGGACCCGGTGAGCATGGCCGCAGCATCGGACAGGATGTCACCGAACATGTTGCTGGTCACGATGACATCGAACTGCTTGGGAGCGCGCACCAGTTGCATGGCGGCATTGTCGACGAACATGTGAGTCAGCTCGACATCCGGGTAGTCCTTGCCGACCTCGATCACCACCTCTCGCCACAACTCCGACACTTCCAGCACGTTCATCTTGTCGACCGAACACAGCCGTGAACCGCGCTGCCGGGCGATTTCGAAGGCGCTGACCGCGATCCGCCGAATTTCGGATTCACTATAGACCAGGGTATTGAAGCCGACACGCTCACCGTTACGCTCCTCGATACCGCGCGGCTTGCCGAAGTAGATTCCACCGGTCAGCTCACGCACGATCATCAGATCGAGACCGGCGACCAGTTCTGGCTTCAAAGAGGAGGCATCCGCCAGCTCCGGGTAGAGCAGCGCCGGACGCAGATTCGAGAACAGCTTCAGCTCCGAGCGCAAACCCAGTAGCCCACGCTCCGGGCGCAGATCACGCGGCGCTGTATCATACTGGGGGCCACCGATGGCACCCAACAGAATGGCATCGGCTTCGCGGCAGGCGCTCAGCGTGTCCTCCGGCAGCGGCGAGCCACTCGCATCATAGGCAGCACCGCCGAACAGACAGGTTTGCAGACTCAGACCGAGGTCGTACTGCTGATTGACGGTCTCCAGGACCCGCCGACCTTCGGCGATGATTTCAGGACCGATACCATCGCCAGGCAGAATGACGATCTTGCGTGCTTGAGACATGTGGGAAATACCTTTGAGACAGGATGTTTCGCTGGGTTGACCAGTCGAATCAGGTTCGAATTTCGAATTTTTCGATGACGTGGGCTTCTGCCGCTGCTGCGCTGTACCAGTCGCGCATCGGAGGATCGGCCAGCACTCTTTCCACGTAATCACGTGACAGGCGTGGCAGGGTTATGCCGTAGCTGTGGAAGCGCGACACAACCGGAGCAAACATCGCATCGGCCACCGTGTAATGGGTGAACAACCAGGGACCACCGCTTTGCTGCAGGGCGTCTTCGAACAGCTGCACGATGCGATTGATGTCGATCTGCACAGCCAGAGAGGGCTTGAAGCCTTCGATCAGACGCCGACAGTTCATCGGCATGGCTGCACGCAGATCGGTGAAGCCAGCGTGCATTTCGGCACTCATGGCACGTGCACGAGCCCGGTCACTGGCGCGCTCGGGCCACAATGCGTGATCCGTGACCTTGTCGGCGATGTACTCGCAGATGGCCAGTGAATCCCACAATACAAGAGGGCCTTCATGCAATACCGGCACCCGCTTTGCAGGACACCACTTCTGCAGCAGTGCCTCGCCCTGAGGGGTTCCCAGTGGCACGGCAATTTCTTCGAACTGCAACTGCGCATGCTGCATCAGTATCCACGGCCGCAGCGACCACGACGAGTAGTTCTTGTTGCCGATAACCAGCTTCAGGCTCTCGGAGGCCATGATCAGCCGAACAACCAGGGAGCGCTCTGTCGACGCTTGGCCTCGTATTCCTCGATACGAAAACGCTGCTGCAGTGTCAGCTCGATATCATCGAAGCCATTCAGCAGACAGTGCTTGCGGAATTCATCCACCTCGAACGGGTAGACGTCACCAGCCGGCGTGGTTACCGTCTGCGCTTCCAGATCGATATCCAGCTGATAGCCTTCGCTCTGGCTGCATTCATCGGCCAGCTTCTCGACGATCTCCTTGTCCAGCACGATGGGCAGCAAGCCACTCTTGAAGGAGTTGTTGTTGAAGATATCGGCAAAGCCCGGCGCGATGACCGATCGGATACCGTAATCGTCGAGGGCCCAGACCGCATGCTCGCGTGAAGAGCCGCAACCGAAGTTCTCACCGGCCAACAGCACCTGAGCTCCCTGGTAACGAGGCTCATTGAGCACGAAATCGGGGTTGGGAATGCGACTGTCCGGATCCTGACCGGGGTAGCCGGCGTCCTCGTAACGCCACTCGTCAAACAGATTGACCCCGAATCCCGAGCGCTTGATCGACTTCAGGAACTGTTTGGGAATGATCGCATCGGTGTCCACATTCGCCCGCATCAACGGGACCGTCAGACCTTTCAGCTGTGTGAAGCTTTTCATGCTGTTCTCCTGATCCTAGAAGTGGCGGACATCGACAAAATGACCGGCGATCGCCGCCGCCGCCGCCATGGCCGGGCTGACCAGATGGGTACGCCCGCCCTGCCCCTGCCGGCCTTCGAAGTTGCGATTCGAGGTGGATGCGCAGCGTTCACCCGGCTCCAGACGGTCGGCATTCATTGCCAGACACATGGAGCAGCCAGGCTCGCGCCATTCGAAGCCGGCGTTGATGAACACCTTGTCCAGTCCTTCGGCTTCGGCCTGCTTCTTGACCAGACCGGAGCCCGGCACCACCATGGCCTGCTTGATCGTGTCGGCCACCTTGCGATCCTTGATCACGGCCGCCGCGGCACGCAGGTCCTCGATGCGGGAATTGGTGCAGGAACCGATGAAAACACGATCCAGCTGTATGTCGGTAACCGCAGATGCGGCCTTCAGATCCATGTACTCCAGCGCTCGTGTGAAACCTTCCCGCTTCGCCGCGTTTTCATCGGCGGCCGGATCGGGGACGATGCCATTGACCGATGTCACCATTTCCGGAGAGGTTCCCCAGGATACCTGCGGTTCGATCTCTGAGGCATCCAGATGCACCACTTCGTCGAAAACGGCATCGTCATCGCTTTTCAGCTCGCGCCAGGCAGCCACAGCCTTGTCCCAGGTTTCACCCCGCGGAGCAAACGGGCGTCCCTTGAGGTAATCGATCGTCGTCTCGTCCACGGCAATCATGCCGGCACGGGCACCCGCCTCGATAGCCATGTTGCACACGCTCATGCGACCTTCCATCGACAGGGCCCGGATGGCGTCGCCACCGAACTCCAGCGTGCAGCCTGTTCCGCCAGCCGTACCGATCTTGCCGATGATGGCCAGTACGATGTCCTTGGCGGTGACGCCGGGACCGACTTCGCCATCGACGCTGATCAGCATGTTTCGAGACTTCTTCTGCAACAGAGTCTGAGTGGCCATGACATGTTCGACTTCCGAGGTACCGATACCGAAGGCCAGTGCCCCGAATGCACCATGAGTCGAGGTGTGCGAATCACCGCAGACAACCGTCATGCCCGGCAAGGTGGCGCCCTGCTCGGGGCCGATGACATGCACGATACCCTGACGCAGATCGTTCATCTTGAATTCGACCACGCCGAAGGATTCGCAATTGGCGTCCAGGGTTTCCACCTGCAGACGGGATACCGGATCGGCAATGCCATTGGCGCGATCGGTTGTCGGCACGTTGTGGTCAGCCACGGCCAGCATGGAATCGAGACGCCATGGCTTGCGCCCCGCCAGTTTCAGCCCTTCGAAGGCCTGTGGTGAAGTGACTTCGTGAACCAGGTGCCGATCGATATAGAGCAGCACAGTGCCGTCTTCCTGCTGGTTAACGACGTGGGCGTCCCACACTTTGTCATACAAGGTCTTGCCAGCCATTTGCCTGCGCCTTTCTGGAAATTCTACGGGAAGTGAATTCTATCGGCTGCAATCAAATAACTCAAATGCATATTGATTATTGATTGTATTCCATGGTGGAATACAGTGATGGATATTGCAACCATGAAGGCCTTTGTGGCCGTCGCCGAGTCCGGTTCATTCTCCCGAGCCTCGGAACAGCTGTTCATGACCCAGCCAGCGGTGAGCAAACGCGTTGCCGCGCTGGAGGATGATCTGGGCGTTACCCTGTTCGACCGGCTGGGGCGCGGCATCCAGCTGACCGAAGCCGGCCAGAAATTTCTGACCAGCAGTCGGCGCATCCTGGCGGACATCCAGATCAGTCGTGATGAGGTCCTGTCACTCGGTGCGGACGTCGGTGGTCGACTGAGACTGGCGACCAGTCACCATGTCGGCATTCACCGCCTGCCCCCGGTATTGAAGGGCTTCACACAGACCTACCCGGATGTGGAGCTGGATCTGCTGTTCATGGATTCGGAACTGGCTTGTGATGAGGTGCTCAGCGGTCACATCGAACTGGCGGTTGTCACCTTGCCCGATCAGCTGGAGAATGCGCTGCTCACTGAACTGGTGTGGCCGGACCCCCTGAGCATCGTGTGCGCACCGGATCACCCACTGGCCAGCAAGGTCATGGCGGGTATCGAGATTACCGCCGAGACACTGACCTCCTACAATGCCGTGCTGCCGGCGCGCGGTACGGTGACACGCACCATTCTGCTCGAGGCCCTGCAACCGTTCAACGTTTCGGTGGAGACCTCACTGGAAACCAACTACCTGGAGACCATCAAGATGATGGTGTCTGTCGGGCTGGGCTGGAGTGCCTTGCCCAGCAACATGATCGATGAAGGCGTCATTGCCGTGCCCGTCCGTGGTCTGGAGATGCAGCGAAGGCTGGGTTCGGTGTGTCTGCGTGGCAGAACCCTGTCGCGAGCGGCCAAGGCATTCATCGGTCTGTTGCAAGGGTAATACCGGCAGGCATTCAACTGCCTGCCGGGTGTGTCATGCGCTCGACCCCGGCAGGACTCGACATGACAGGCAATCACTGGCAGGCGGTGGACTGGACCCTGACCATCAGCATGGCGCCGCTATCGGCACGTCATGGTGCCTGTCTGCGGGCGCCATGCTGAATGTGTCAGCCAACTGTTCGCGCAATGATTGCAGCTATACCGGCAGGGATCAGAACGGGCTGTCAGGATAGTAGAAGTCCATCGCATTCTCTTCTGTCACCAGCACGGAACCGATGGTGAAGGTGCCGGATACCGGAGCACTGGACGTCATGCCCACAGCCGTCAATTCAATTGCGGTGGCGATCATGCCTGGCGGATAAGTGACATTGGCAGGGATCATCTTGTCGCCATCGGCGGTGCGCTTGATCATCTCCTTCATGCCTGCACCACCCAGAACGAACTGCACGTCATCACGACCGGCCGCCTCGATGGCTGCAAGGATACCGATCGCCATGTCATCGTCTGACGCCCAGACCGCATCGATCTTCGGGTACTTCGACAGGAAATCTTCCATGACCGTGAAGCTGTCATCCCGATTCCAGTTGCCATGCTCCATGGCCAGCACATTGATGCCTGAACCTTCGATAGCGGCTGTGAATGCATCCACCCGCTCGTTGTCGATCGTGGTGGGAATACCCCGAAATACCACGATGTCCCCACCATCAGGCATGTTGGACGTCATGAATTCGCCAGCGACCTTGCCGAAGCCGGAGTTGTCCCCTGCCACGTAGAGATCCTCGATACCGTCGATGGACAGGCCTCGGTCTACCACGGTTACCCAGACACCGCTGTCTGCTACCGCTTGAATCGGTGGCGTCAGAGGGTCTGATTCGAATGGCAGGACCACGAGCGCATCGATACCGCGTGTGGCAACCATGTCTTCGATGTCATTGACCTGCTTGCCCGGATCGGACGCAGTGGCCAGCACGAAATCCAGATCTTCGTACACAGCCTCCAGACGCTCAACCGTCTGCTTGGCGTGAAAATTCATGCCGCCTGCCCAACCGTGTGTGGCAGCAGGGATGGACACACCGATGACTTTGCTTTCTGCCATCGCGGAACCGGCAAACAGGCTTGCAGCTATAGCCGCGGACACTAGGGTGGTTTTCTTCACTTGCTCTTCTCCAAGAGGTTGAGAATGACGGCTTCGATCATGACTTGGCCGTTTTGGACTCACGCTGCAGGATGACAGCGAGAATGATGATGATTCCCTGAATCGCTCCATTGAGATAGGGCGACACAAAATCCGTGAGATTCAGGATATTGTCGATGAGGCTCAGGATCAGTACGCCAATGACGGTGCCCCAGACTCGGCCGAAGCCGCCCTTGAGCACCGTGCCCCCGATGATCACCGCAGCGATGGCTTCCAGCTCCCACAAGACCCCTGTGGAGGAAGATGCGGAGCCGAGCCTGGGCACGTACATGATCGTGGCAATACCGACGAGAATACCCAGCGCCGCATAGGTGATCAGCCGCGTGCGGTTGACGTTGACATTGGAATAATGAGCGACATGTTCGTTCGAGCCGGTTGCGGCACAATGTCGGCCGAACACCGAGCGGGACATGATGATCTGGCCAACGATGACCACCACGGCAAACACGATGATGGGCCAGCTGACACCCAGAATGCCGTCGAAATACACTGGCCGATAAAAGGTTCGCAGTGAAAAATCCAGCGACAGGGTGCCGCCATCGGCCAGCCAGGTCACGAGGCTGCGATAGATGCCCATGGACCCCAGCGTGACAATGAAGGCTTCAATGCCGAGGGCCGTGATCAGGAAACCATTGAGCAGACCCGCCGCCAGCCCCGCAATCAGGGCAACTGCCATGCCCAGAAGAATGATCGGTATGCCAACCCCGAGACTGGGCAGGGCGGCATTCATCACCAGTATCATCAGGCCGGCAATGAAGGCAGCCATGGACCCGACGGACAGATCCAGTCCGCCCGAGGTGATGACGAATGTCATGCCCACGGCAATGATGCCGATGAAGGCCGACCGGGCCAGCACATTGGTGATGTTTGCGGCGCTGAGAAAATTGGAATTCATCATCGCACCGATGGCAACCAGCACGATCAGCGCGAGTACCGGGCCGATAACGGCCATGGACGGCAGCTTGATTCTGGTCGGTGATGGTGAAGTTGTCGCGTCGCTCATAGCAATCTGTCGTGAGCCAACGGTGAATCCGCAGCTGTGTTGGATGAGGTTGCCTCAAGACCCATGGAGAGGCGAACGATGGAATCTTCGGAAATTGCCTGGCTGTCCAGGCTACCGGCGATCTGTCCCAGCCGCATGACCAGGATGCGATCTGCCAGGCCGATCAGTTCCGGCATTTCCGATGTGATCATGATGACGGCATGTCCCTGCGCTGCCAGTTTGCGCAGGAACACGTATATCTGCTGCTTGGTACCGATGTCGATGCCTCTGGTTGGCTCATCGACGATCAGGATCCGGGGTTCGGACAGCATCACCTTGGCCAGCAACAGTTTCTGCTGATTGCCGCCGGAGAGATTGCCTACCCGCACCGTGCGGCTGCCCGAACGAATATCGAACTCGGCAATGGCCTGGTTGAGCGCCACATCTTCCGCACGACTGTCGATCATGAACGAACCGAACTTGTACAGGGTCTGCAAGGTCAGGTTCTCGCGCATACCCCAGTCCAGAACCAGACCTCGCAGCTTGCGATCTTCGGTCAGATAGCACAGTCCGCGACGCTGAGCCTCACCGGGAGTCTTCAGCTGCACCTCTTCGTCGAACAGTTCCACCGACTCGGCCGTGGCCGTTCGCAGACCGCACAGCCCTTCCATGGCCTCGGTTCGTCCGGAACCGATCAAGCCGCCAATGCCCAGTATCTCCCCCTTCTTCAGGCTGAACGACAGGTCGTTGGCAAACCCCGGTACGGTCAGCCCCCTTACGCGCAGTACCGTTTCCCCGGTATCCGGCAGAGCCGGCTTAACCGGGTAGAGGTCCGAGACATCCCGGCCGACCATGGTCGTGGCCATGCGATCCTCATCAATATCCGCGCTCGGTCCCGAATACACCACGGAGCCATCGCGCATGACGGTGATCTGATCGGAGACTTCCGCCACCTCATCCAGCTTGTGCGAGGTAAACAGAATGGCCGTACCGGCAGAGCGCAAGGCACGAACCTGTTCGAACAGGACTCCGGTTTCCCGGTTGGTCAACACGGCGGTGGGCTCATCCATGATCAGTACGCGTGCGTCGCGCGACAGGGCCTTGGCAATCTCCACCATCTGTTTTTCGGAATTCGACAAGTCTGACACCAGAGTATCCGGATCGACCGAACATTCGACTCGTTGCAGATAGCGTCGGGTCAGACGCCGCATCTCGGACTTGTCCAGCAGCCAGCCCTTTTTCAGCTCGCGTCCCAGGAAGATGTTCTGTTCCACCGTCAGCTGTTCGGCCAGGTTGAATTCCTGATGGATCATGACGATGCCGGCCTCTTCACCTTCGTGCAGGCTGCCGAATCTGACCGGCTTGCCGTCCAGCAGAATCTCACCCTCGCTTGCCGGCTGATAACCCGCCAGGATTTTCATGGTGGTGGACTTGCCCGCCCCGTTCTCGCCGATCAGGGCATGCACCTCGCCCGAACGCAGCGTCAGGTCGATATCGTGCAGCACCTCGATCGGGCCAAAACGCTTGCTGACGCCCTGCAAAGCGAGAACGGAGGTGGTCATTACAGGCTCACCCAGGCAGCATCCCGGGCTGAAGACTCGACACAGGCAGTAATGAACGCCATGCCGGCCATACCCTGCTCGATCCCCGGCAACAGGCCCATCGCGCTTTCCCGCGAGGCGCCGGACTGTACGGCACGTATTGCCTCAGCGGCTTCTGTATACAGATTGGCAAACCCTTCCAGATAACCTTCCGGATGACCTGCCGGTACACGAGAGACAGAGGCTGCGGCCTCGTTGGCCCCGGCCCCGGATCGCGTTACCAGTTGCTTCGGCTTGCCCTGTCGGGTGAACCACAGATAGTTCGGGTCCTCCTGACTCCATTCCAGGCCACCCTTGCTGCCATAGACCCGCAGCTTCAGGCCATTCTCGTTACCGGGCGCGACCTGGCTACACCACAGCATGCCGCGCGCGCCACCGGCAAAGCGCAACAAGGTATGAACGTTGTCATCCAGTTCCCGGCCTGCGCCGAAACACTGCAGATCGGCGGCCAGTTTCTCCACTGTCAGGCCCGTGACGAAACAGGCCAGATTGTGTGCATGCGTACCGATATCTCCTACCGAACCACCTGCACCCGAGCGCGCCGGATCGGTTCGCCACTCCGCCTGCTTCAGACCTTCCTTTTCCAGAGACTCCGTCAACCAGTCCTGCGGATACTCGGCCTGAACGACACGAATCTCCCCCAACTCACCAGCGGTAATCATGGCCCTGGCCTGACGAATCATGGGATAGGCCGTGTAATTGTGCGTGAGCACGAACAGGGCTTTGGAGCTCTCCACCGCCTTGGCCATGGCCTGGGCTTCCTCCATCGTGGCGGTCAGAGGCTTGTCGCAGATGACATGGATGTCGCGTTCCAGAAATTCCTTCGCCGCGGCGAAGTGCATGTGATTGGGTGTCACGATGGAGACCGCTTCGATGCCGTCATCCAGAGCCGCCTCCGCTGTAGCCATCTGCGTGAAATCATCGTAGATGCGCGGCAGACCCAGCGCCTCACCCGAGGCCTGTGACTTTTCAGGCGTGGATGACAGGGCGCCGGCAAGCAGCTCGAACCGATCATCTATGCGCGATGCAATCCGGTGAACACCGCCGATGAAAGCGTCGTTGCCACCACCGACCATTCCCAGACGAACTCTACCCGAATGTGCCATCAGTCGATCCCCAGCATCTTGCGGTTGGCAGCCTCATCGGTTCCCCCGTCCGCGAAATCGTCAAAGGCACGCTCGGTGACACGGATGATGTGGTCGGCGACAAACTGAGCCCCCTCCCTTGCACCGTCTTCCGGATGCTTCAGACAGCACTCCCACTCGACAACGGCCCAGCCATCGAAATCGTTGGCAGCCATCTTGGAGAAGATGGACACAAAGTCAACCTGACCATCGCCCAATGATCGGAAACGCCCCGCACGATCCACCCATGACTGGTAACCGGAGTACACACCCTGGCGACCGGTCGGATTGAACTCGGCATCCTTGACATGAAACATCTTGATGCGGTCCTTGTAGATGTCGATATTGTCGAGATAGTCCAGGCATTGCAGTACGTAATGCGATGGGTCATACAACATGTTGCAACGCGCGTGGTTGTCCACCCGCTCCAGGAACATCTCGAAGGTCACGCCATCATGCAGGTCTTCACCCGGATGAATCTCGTAACAGATATTGACATCGTTTTCATCGGCATGATCGAGAATCGGACGCCAGCGGGCAGCCAGCTCATCGAAAGCGGTCTCTACCAGCCCGGCGGGACGCTGTGGCCAGGGATACAGATACGGCCAGGCCAGAGCGCCGGAAAACGATGCATGATTCCTGATACCCATATTGGCTGATGCCGAGACGGCCTTCATGACCTGATCCACAGCCCAGGCCTGTCGCGCTTTCGGGTTGCCACGAACGGATGGGTCGGCAAAGCCATCGAATGCCGTGTCGTAGGCCGGGTGTACGGCTACCAACTGACCCTGCAGATGGGTGGACAGTTCAGTGACTTCAACACCGTTTGCCAATGCCTTGCCCTTGAATTCATCACAATAGTCCTTGCTGCTTGCGGCCTTGTCCAGATCGATCAGGCGCGCATCCCAGCTGGGCACCTGCACGCCCTTGTAACCACAGTCCGCTGCCCACTTGGTGATGCTGTCCCAGCTGTTGAACGGGGCTTCATCCCCGGCAAACTGAGCCAGAAACAGCGCTGGGCCTTTCAGGTTCCTCATGATCTCTTCCTCCGGTTTGGCAATTGAACTGATCAATCAAACGAAACGATTGACAAGATTTTCCAGCACTTCCTGTTGACCTGATCTGGGCTGTGGATCGATGCCGCTGGACTCGACATCATCGGCAATGCTGGCAAGGTCGCTCTGCAGCAGCGACTTGCCGTACTCGCTGTCCCAACCGGCGTAGCGCTCATTGCGCTTGTTCTCGAGCGTACCGTCTTCCAGCATTGCCACTGCCGCCTTCAGCCCACGAGCGCAGACGTCCATCGCGCCAGCATGTCCAGCAATCAGATCCAGCGGATCCAGCGATTGACGACGCAGCTTGGCATCGAAGTTGGTGCCACCGGTCTTGAAGCCACCGGCTCGCAGAACCTCGTAATAAGCCAAGGCCACTTCAGGCACATTGTTGGGGAACTGGTCGGTATCCCAGCCTGACTGGTAGTCGTTGCGATTCATGTCGATCGAGCCGAGAATGCCCAGCGAAGCCGCCAGTGCCAGCTCATGTTCGAACGAATGCCCTGCCAGGATGGCGTGTCCCTGTTCGATATTCATCTGCACCTCGCTCTCGAGACCGAATTCCTTCAGGAATCCATAAACCGTCGCGACATCGAAGTCATACTGATGCTTCGATGGCTCCTGCGGCTTCGGCTCCACCAGAATGGCCCCCTTGAAACCGATCTTGTGCTTGTAGTCGACCACCATCTGCAGAAAACGCCCGGCCTGAGCCCTTTCGCGCTTCAGATCGGTATTCAGGAGCGTCTCGTAACCTTCACGACCACCCCACAGGACATAGTTCTCGCCGCCAAGTTTCTGCGTGGCGTCCATGCACAACTTGACCGTGGCTGCAGACCACGCGAAGATTTCCGGGTCGGGGTTCGTGGCAGCGCCGGACATGAAACGGCGATGGCTGAACATGTTGGCTGTACCCCACAGCAAGCGCGTCTGGCTGTGTTCCATCTTCTCCGCCAGATAATCGATGATGTCTTCGAAATTTCTGCGGCTTTCCTTGAAACTGTCTCCTTCGGGACGAATGTCGGCATCGTGCCAGCAGAAGTAGGGAGCCCCCAGAATATCGAACATCTCGAAAGCCACATCGGCTTTCAGGCGCGCCAGTTCCATCGTCTCGCCGAACCAGGGACGCTCGAAGGTTGCCCCACCGAAAGGGTCCCCACCCGGCCAGGCAAAACTGTGCCAGTAGGCTACCGCAAAGCGCAGGTGATCCTCCATACGCTTGCCGAGCAGCATTTCCTCGGGATTGTAGTGTCGAAACGCCAGCGATGTGGAGTCAGGGTTGTATTCCAGCTTGTCAATACCGGTAAAGAAATCAGTCATGGTCTTTTATGTCGTTCCACTTGGTGTCGGGAATATGGGATGGCAGGTTGTCCCTGACGTAAATCGTCGGTACGAGCTCCTGCATGGGAGGTATGTCTCGTCCATCGATCAGGGCTTTCAGAATCGTGAGTGCGCGGTTGACTTCCACATCCGGTCGTTGGTCGATCACGAGATCAACCTGTCGGTTCGATAGTGCCTTGTGGGTATGCGGTACCAGCTCATGCACGATGCAGAAGAAACGCTTGGGGCGAACACTTCGTTCCAGCGTGGCAACCAGCCCGCTATTGCCGGCCCCCACGTTGTAGACCGCCGTGACCTTCGGGTCAGCAGTCAGGGCCTGTTGCACGACGGCACCAACCAGGCGCGCATCATCACGCGTCATGATGGGTTCCAGCAATTCGATTTTCGGATAATCCTGGCCGATGACTTCGCGAAATCCGCTCAGGCGATCCACGTGGTCACGGGCCTCCAGCGATCCTGCAATCACTTGCACTCGTCCCTTGCGGCCAGCATGTGACAGACCCAACAAGCGGCCTGCGGTACGGCCTGCGGCAACGTTGTCGATGCCGACATAGGCAGCGCGGAATTGCGCAGGCAGATCCGATACGAGGCCGACGATGGCCGTACCCTGTTCCTGCAAGGCTCTGAGTGGCTCTTCGATCTCGGCGGCCTGCAAGCCGACCACCGCCAATCCATCGTAGCCGGTATGTGCAATGCCAACAAGACTGTTCTTCAGCCCTGTCACCTCGAAGGCATCGATTTCGATGACATCAACACTGACCTGGTCGGCGATCAGATGACCCAACAGCCCATCCAGATGGGCACGCACACGTGAAAAGAAGGCGTTGCGCCCCTTGGGCAGCAGGAAAGCCAGGCGATAGGTTCGCTGGCGTGACAGATTGGCCGCCGCAACGTTACGCACATAGCCCAGCTCTGCCATCGCCTCCTGGACTTTTCGAACCGATTTCTGGGCGACATTGCCACGCTCGTTGATTACCCGATCGGCCGTTGCATAACTGACCCCGGCCGTGCGCGCAACATCGCTCAGGGTCGGCTTTCTGCCGGCATCGCCAGTCGATTTGCTGTTGCTCGCTTTCATTGGCAGGCAGTATGAAACGCAAGATGATTGACGTCAATCAAAAAATGATTGCCGTCAATCAAAGGTAGATACAAGTCTGATGAATGGGAGGCTTGTCAGCGTCCCGAGATGACTGGTGGGATCGCAGCACGACGGTTGGGCTGTTTGACCAGCCGGGCTGCTTGGGGTACTTGAAGCACTCGGCGAACTCGGAGCACTCGGAGCACTCGGAGCACTCGGCGCACTCGGCGCACTCGGAGCAGGTTGATAAACACGGGGTTGCTCGGCAACCTCCTACTGACTATCGACAGTAGCGCTTATTGCCCGTTGTGGGAATTCAGCAAGACGCTGGGCGGAATCTCATGCCGATATCGAACTCACGGACGCCAGCTCGTCAGGATCAACATTGAATGGTTCCGACACCTGCCCGGCCCTTGACTGACCATGACAGTGACTGGCAGATACCCGGCGCAGTTGCATTGCCGCTCGGTTGACAGGCAACACTGCCTGTTGCAACAGCCAGCCCCGCTACCCGGGGCTGGCCGTTCAGACTAGTTGACCTTCAATGTACCGCCGGTACCCAGGCCACCTTCGACTTCCTGTGCCTGGTAATTCTTCAGTGAGACAACCATGCCGTTATAGGCATCAAGAAATGCCGCAACGGTGGCCTTGCCTTCCGGTGTGCGGGAGAAACCTCCCAGCCCCACGGCACCACCACCGCCAAGCAGACCGACGGCAGCGCCGTAATCTCTGGAAGAGGAACTGCCTTCGGCAGCCGAAATCTGTACCGAGGAGCGAATGTCATACAGGGAGAGGGTTACAACCGATTCCTTGGATGTCGCACCACCGGCCAGACCTGCAAGCGCAGAGCCACCGAGGATGCCGGCTATACCACCTGCCACCTTGCCGACCGTGGATTCGTCGATGATGATGGCCGGTTCCATGTAATAGTCTGCCGCAACCCGCTGCCCCTTCTGCTGATTCGACCCGGCTCTGAACTCTCCGGAATTGCGTTGCTTGTCGGTGATGGCAGACAGTCGGGACTCTGTACGCGAGTTGCCGATGGAAGTAATGACGAAGCAGTTTGACTGTTGAACGGCCAGACGCAGCAGCGGTTCGATTGTCGTGACCTTGGTGCGCGAGTTGAAATCCGTGTACCAGGCCGCGCCACTACCATCGTCAACAGCCAGCGTACCCAGCGTCTGATCGCAACGCTCCAGCGTGGAATTGGCACCGGCACTGGTTCCACCGCCAGCAGCACCACTGATGGAAGTCCCCCCGGTTCCCTGTGTGACGGTACTGGCAAGACAGCCCGTCAAAGCCATGGCAGACAGCGCCATCAGACTCAGGCGCATGGCGCCAGCCACTTTCTGTTGAGGACATTTCATGACTATGTAAAGCTCCGTTCTTTGTTCGTAGTCGTCTTGACACAAAGGACAAGTGTGCGTCAAATATACAGAATTCCACTGTTTTATACACTTGGAATTTGACATCACAAGCGGAGCCTTCGATGAAACCAAACCAAAGTCTCATACTGTTGCTGGTCGGACTGCTGGCCAGTTGTGCGACACCACCAGCGCCTGACAGCAACACGGTGCGTCTTTGCGACTCCAGCGGGTGTGAAGAAGTAGACAAGAGCACGGCGCGTTTCGACCCTTCAAGCACGGTCCCTGATGCCGACCCGGAAGGCCGCATGCCAGCGCTGGAAAAGCTTGCAAAAGAGGATCCGCGCGCAGCACATGATCTGGCGCTGCGGCTTTTTCGTGGCGATGGGGTGAGGCGCAACAGTTATCAGGCACTGCAATGGATGCGTGATGCCGCCGAACGCGGCGACCTGGGAGCACAAAAAGCTGTCGGCCGGCTTTATCTGACCGGTCTGGAAGAAATGGGGGCCGCCCCCCGGGAAGCCGAGAAATGGTTGACCATTGCAGCAGGACGTGGTGACAAGGAAGCCGAAGAACTGTTGGCCGAAGCGAGTGCAGCCCGCCAGAATGAAGATGCTGCCTATCAATTGCGAACTCGCTGGCGTCCGGTTTTCTACAACTCCTGGTATTCAGGCTATCGCTACTACTGGCGCTGGGTAAACGGCATCTGGATCTACTGATCAGCCAGGGCAGTTTCAATCACGCAAGACACTCACGACAACTCCCTTGCTGATTCTCGACGCCCCAACTCACCAGACTTGCATTTTCGGCTGACTTCGCCCTGATCGAAAGGCGTGTGGCGTGTGGCGTGTGGCGTGTGGCGTGTGGCGTGTGGCGTGTGGCGTGTGCCGTGTGCCGTGTGCCGTGTGCCGTGTGCCGTGTGCCGTGTGCCGTGTGCCGTGTGCCGTGTGCCGTGTGCCGTGTGCCG
>NZ_JBQYLE010000001.1:796097-828126 GCF_052681095.1 Granulosicoccus sp. 3-233 | reverse complement strand
CCGTGTGGCAAATGTATCCGGTATATGGCCGAACTGCACTAAGTGGTGCCTCGCCGGGCTGCTCGTTGCGAAAGCTGTCAGCTGTTCTGCACATCAACCAGGTCTTTCAACAACAGACCGACCAATGCACCACGTCGGCTCGATTCGGGCCAGACTGCATGGATATTGAATGTCGCCAGCGACCACTCCGGCAACACTGCGACCAACCGACCGGCAGCCAGGTCCTCGGCAACTTCACTCAAGGGTAATTTCTGCATGCCCAGACCGGCCAGAACGGCTGAACGCGCACCGCTGATCGAATTGGACAGCACACGCGACCGTTCAGGCTGCACCGTGACCTCCTTGCCTCCTTGCTGCAATACGAACTTTTCCGGCAGCATGTCCAGCACAACGAAATCACAGCGCGCCAGGTCTGTCGGACTCGACAAGGGGTCAATGGATTCCAGATACGAAGGGGCTGCCACCAGCACTCGTTCGAACGTACCGATCTTGCGACTCTTGAGTGTGCTGTCGGCCATGTTTCCCAATCTGATAGCCAGATCAAACCCTTCCGCCACCAGGTTGATCTGCTCATCGCTGCTGCAGAGCGTCACACCAACACCCGGGTAACGACGGGCAAAACACCAGAGTGCGTCCACCTGTGGACTGTTCATCAGAAACGCTGGTGCGCTGACGCGAAGCATCCCGGTGGGGTCGTCACTGATCTCGGCAATGGCGTTGAAGCCCTCCTCCGCCGCTTCGACCATTCGCCTGGCCGCCTGCAACAGCCGCTGCCCTTCGTTCGTCAGGGACAGGGATCGGGTCGAGCGGTGGAACAGGCTCACACCATGGCGCGTTTCCAGCGCCTTCACATGGTGACTGACCACCGAGGTGGATAACCTGAGTGATCGCCCCGCGGCACTGAAACTGCCTGCCTCGGCAACCTTGGCGAATATCGCCAGTGCGCGCAAATCGTCGATCATGAATGTCGGCTTTCGATTTGATGAGAGAGTCATTCAAACCCATAGGACCAAGTCGCACAAGCATTACCGCAATATGATGTGCAGTTCGAACGCAAGGTAACGGTCAATGATCGAATTCAGGGTAAATGGTCGCAATTTCAGCCTCCATGCGAGTCTTACAACTTCGAGCTTGCGGAAAAACCGCAAGAACCTGACGAAGACGATCAGCACCCGTTACGGCTGGCGAGTCGCACCATTCGAAAAATGTTCCCCGGTTTGCCAGACCACCCATCAGCAACTGGACAGCACACCATGACCATTGCAGTCACCTCCGTTTCCGGACAACTGGGAGCCTCCATCTCGCACGCGCTCATTTCCCTGAATTTTGATGAGCGCATCATCGGACTCGCCCGCAGTCCTGGCAAGGTCAGCGACCTGGGTATGGAGATTCGTGCCGGTGACTATACAGATCGCAACCAACTGCAAACATCCCTGCAGGGGGTGGATTCGCTGCTGCTGGTCTCAGGCAATACGTCACCGGAAGCGCGCATCGGGCAACATCGCAATGTCATCGAGGCGGCCAAGGCTGCGGCGGTGAAGAGGATCGTCTACACCAGCATTCAGGGCGCTGAAGAGGGAACTGCATTTTCACCGATCGTGCAAAGCAATCGCCAGACCGAAGCGGATATTCGCGCCAGCGGCCTGGACTGGGTCATCGGTCGAAATGGCATCTATATCGAGCCTGATGTGGAGTATATCGACAGCTATCGAAAGACCGGCGGGATTGCCAATTCGGCAGGCGCAGGCAGGTGTGCGTATACCACTCGCTCCGAGCTGGCCTTCGCCTATGCGCAGCTGTTGACACAAACAAGGCACAGTTTCCAGACATACAATCTGCATGGTGATCTGCTCACACAGTCACAGCTGGTGGAACACATGAACAAGGCCTTTGGGACCGAGTTGCAATATCGCGCCATGTCCCACCAAGCGTTCAAGGCCGATCGCATCGCCGAACTGGGAGAATTCATGGGTACGGTCATCGCCGGAATCTACCAGGGTATTCATGATGGCGCTCTCGACCGCAGCAGCGATTTCGAACAAGCCACGGGGCGCACTCATCTGGGTTGGGACGATTACTTTGCCACATTGAACAAGCAGTGACTCGGAACACCTCCGAATCATATTTCATACACGAACAGGCCAGTCATCATGAGGTTGACACGGGCACTGATTTCACCTTTCGAATTACTGCGATTCTGTTTTCGCCAGTCACGGTCTAATCGAAAGGTCTCGGTCTGTATATCCTGAGAGGCATTCAAGCAGCAGCCGAAGTATTGGCCTGTTCCATTGCAGATCTGATGCATCGCTCACGATCCGCATCGGCAAGTTATACCGGACCGGATCGATTCGGCAAATCACGTAGACAGAGACGAGACCCATGTATTCAAGCAAGCGCAAGCTTCTGTTCGCAGCAATGACCATGGCCCTGAGCCTGACTGGCACAGCACACGCAGAGGGCCTTAATGGCACCGTCGGTATTGGCGCAAGTTTCCAGAACAGCGACGCAGAGCCCTTCGGCAGCAATGTGGCCGCCGATGCCGATTTCCCTGGTGCGTTCGACTCTGGCGATGGCATCGTGGGCGTTCTGGGTGTCGGCCATGATCTGGCTGGCCCTTTCAGAATCGAGGGACGCCTGAGCTTTCATCAGGCAGACTTCAACAGCCGGCGCTACGGCACCGGGGCCAGGAATGGCGCAGAGTATATTCTCGATGGCGACATTGAAAGCACAAGCCTGACCATTGATGGATTCTATGATATCCCGACCAACGGGGCATTCTCACCATATGTGAAAGGCGGCATCGGTGTATCCAGCAACCGTTACTCGGCACGTCTCGGCGGCGCAGGTGTTGCCGAATTCGACGCATTTGACGGTACGTCTGACGGCTACTACGACGCTTATGCAGACCGGGATTCAACCGAATTTGCCTGGAACATCGGGCTGGGCGGCAGCTTCGCACTGAATGATCGCATCACTCTGTTTGGCGAGTATCAATACGCATCATTCGGAGATGGCAGCACCGGACAGGATTACTTTACCGATGGCTTTCGTGTTGACTCAACAGCTCATGAAGTCCTGCTGGGATTGCGCAGCCAATTCTGACGGTGTACTGAACCCCCGGCCTGCCAAGGCAGTTTGGGGCATAGACAACACGACCTCTTCATCACGATGATGAAAACACTCACACTTCCACCATGATTGGCTCGGAAGTATCGACATCTGACACCACCCGGTATTTGCCGGATTCCGATAAAGGGACAATACAATGAATAGAAGAACCTTGCTGGCATCATCACTCGGTGGCTCGCTGGCGCTGCTTCTGAGCGGATTTGCCAGTGCTCAGGATATGGATGACACCAGCCGACAAAGTCTTGATACCGTCATGGCGTTCATGGAAGCCATGGGCGGCGGAGACATGGACAAGATGTCGGCTCTCATGGCGGATGACATGGTGTGGCACAACGAGGGGGACAAGAGCGTTCCCTGGATAGGCCCCTGGAAAGGCAAAGAGCAGATCTTCGAGTTCCTGGGCATCTTCAGCAAGAATTTTCAGACTACCCAGTGGGAAAACACGGATGCATTTGCATCTGCCGATACGGTCGCTGTCTTCGGAAGGATGAATGCCATCATCACTGAATCAGGCGCAGAAACCGGCGAATTCTCGTTCGCCCTGAGAGCGAAGGTCCGGGATGGCCAGGTGATTCTCTGGCATTGGTTTGAAGACAGTTACGCAATCAGCCGGGCGTTTCACCACTGAACCATGCATTGATCCCGCACGCGTGCTGCCTGCCGATCGTCTCCCATCCTGATACGAGACGATCGGCAGGCAAGCCTGTCAGAAACAGAACCGGTACCCTGCCCACCTCCTGTCACACACGAACATTGATCATCACACTCGGTCCGAACAACACCACTGCCCGGACTCAGCATCCGGGCTGTTGTGAGTTCCTTCAATCCCCGCGGGGATAGCGCTGCCTGGTTTCCACCTCGTTCAGGTCCATGTGATTGCGCATGTAGCGATCAGACGCCTTCTGCAGCGGTTGATAGTCCCATGGGTAATAGGCGCCATTACGCAATGCTTCGTAGACAACCCAGCGACGTGCCTGGGAACGTCGCACATCATCATCGAAACGGGCGAGATCCCAGCGGCGGTCGGCCAGACTACTCAATCGCTGCATTGCATCGGCATGCTCAGGGTCCTGAGCCAGATTCACCAGCTCATGCGGATCATAGTCGAGGTCGAAAAGCTGATCCGGATCCAGTGAACAGCGCACATACTTGTATTTCGAGTCTCGCAGAGCCACCACGGGTGCATAGGATGCTTCCGCCGCATACTCGATGGCCACTGGCCCACGCTCGACGTTTCCTTGCGCAACCCCGACAAGGCTGCGACCTTCCGTCCAGGGAGATACGGACTGCATGTCGGCACCGGCCAACTCCGCCAGAGTCGGGCAGACATCAATCGTGGATACCGGGGTATCGATGCGACCTGCCGGAATGCCGGGTGACGCTATCATCAATGGCACGCGGGCCGACCCTTCGAACATGCTCATCTTGAACCACAGGCCTCTTTCACCAAGCATGTCACCATGGTCGGAGACAAACAGGATGGTGGCCTCCTGGCCGGTGGTCTCCAGCACCTCGAGAATCTGCCCGACCTTCTCGTCCAGGTAGCTGATATTGGCGAAATAGGCCTGACGCGAGCGCCGGATATCGCTCTCGCTGATATCGAAACTCCGCCAGTCGTTGGCATCGAATATTCGGCGGGAATGCGCGTCATGCTGCTCATACGGGAACGCGGGGATCTCCGGCAGCAGGTGTTCACAATCGGCATACAGATCCCAGAACTTGCGACGCGCCACATAGGGGTCATGCGGATGAGTGAAGCTGACAGTCAGACACCAGGGACGCTCGTCATGACCACGCGCCAGATCATAGAGCCTGGCGCAGGCATGATAGGCAACCTCATCGTCGTATTCCATCTGATTGGAGATCTCTGCCACCCCTGCCCCGGTGACCGAGCCCAGATTGTGATACCACCAGTCGATACGTTCACCCGGCTTGCGATAATCCGGCGTCCAACCGAAATCCGCCGGGTAGATATCCGTCGTCAGGCGCTCCTCCAGACCGTGCATCTGGTCCGGACCGACAAAATGCATCTTTCCCGACAGGCAGGTGTAATAGCCTGCGGATCGCAGATGATGCGCATAGGTGGGCAGGTCGGACGGAAACTCGGCTGCATTGTCGTAGACGCCGGTCACGGACGGCAACTGGCCTGACATGAAACTGGCTCGCCCCGGCGCGCACAACGGTGACGCCGTATAGCAGTTGGCAAATCGCGCTGATCGCTCGGCCAGGCGTTTCAGATTGGGGGCATGCAACCAGTCCGCCGGACCATCCGGGAACAGCGTGCCATTCAGTTGATCGACCATCAGAACGAGAATATTCATGCCCAGTGCCTGCCCATTAGTGAAATCGAAGTATGCTTCGTCAGCCCTGCTCGGGCCCAGCGCCGAGAAATCGCACTGACGATGCCTCCATCCTGATTGAATCACCTGAACTTTTGTAGTAGCTTCAAAACGATGACAGGCAAAGGAAATTCCTATGGCGCTCTGGCGCGCTCATCCGCCGACCTGTGCGCCTTCATGCTCGTCTGCCAGCATGGCAAACTGTCCCTGGCAGCGCAGGCCATGCAACTGTCGCAACCCAGCCTCAGCCAACGCATCCGAAACCTGGAAACCACCCTTGGCAGACAACTGTTCACAAGGCACTCCTCTGGCGTCGATCTGACGCATGCCGGCAGGGAACTGTTACGTCTGCTGGGTCAGCCACTCGAGCAAGCTGCCACTCGATTCGATCAGTTCCTGACGCATACCGGCACGGAGCGAATCGTCATCTCGGTCGATCATGCCTTTGGATCATTCTGGCTGTTACCCAGGCTTCCCCAGCTGCGCGAAGAGTCCGGAACAACCGACATCTGCATCATCAGCTCCCAGGATCCTCGCAATAGCGCAACTCCGGAGGCGGATATCCGCATTTTCATGGCTCGACCTGCCGAAGTGGCTGCTGAATCTGTCTGCCTGCTGGCAGAGAGGGTCTCTGCTGTCTGCTCCGCCGCCTTTCTGGCAAGCCACCGGGAAATCCGATCAGTCCAAGACCTTTCGAACAACCCTTCCCTGCTACTGCACCTGGCCTCGCCCGCGGGTAATTCATGCTGGATCGATTGGCGACAATGGTTCGAGTCACACGACATCTTCTGCCCTCAGTTGCCTACCGAGACCAGCTTCAACAGCTACGAAATGATCATCAATGCTGCACGCCGAAGTCAGGGCGTGGCACTCGGCTGGCATGGACTGATCGACGACTTGCTGACCGACGGAGAGCTGGTGACCCTGTTTCCCGACAGTGTCAGTACCGATTCAGGCTATTACATGAGCATGATCGAAAGCGATGCATCACCCGGCATACTCGGAATCCGCGACTGGATACTCCAGCAGGCACTCAGCCTGCAATCGAGTAACGCCTGAGGCGAGCGTCTACGATCTGTTTGCACATTTGATCGTCATGCTGCGTAGCCCACCCACACGCAACGCACTCCCATGACACCCACTCCGATACCCGGGGCCGTCTGCCGCCCCCGTAGATTGCTCGCTGTCACGGCACTGAGTATCGCCAGCCTTCTGGCGGCTGCCTGTTCGTCCGATGACGACAGCAACACAGCGGAACAGACGCCAGAGACCGATACTGATACTGATACTGATACCGACACTGCAATCAGCAGTCTTGACCCGGAGAATTTCGTCGCCGGCGCCCTGGCTTCCGAGCCTGTTGTCGTTGACTGCACCCTGAATGACGGCACGACTTCCAGCTGTTACCAGATCGAGATCGCTGGTGTTCCCGCTGACGCAGCTGTCGGCCCATTCTGTCCTCCCAGCATCAACAGCACAGCCGAGGAAGCAGGCATCTGGCAGGATGGCACCGGCATCGTTCACGAAGCCGACGGCAACTTCATTCTCGATCTTCCCAACCTGTACGGCAGTGCGTATCCGGGAAGCGACTGGTTGCTTTACGACAGCGAAACCGGTCTGGTCAACATCACCGACACCCAGGAAGCCTGCGAGGCTGCGGCACGCCCAGACGTCGATCCGGCCTACCAGAATCACTGTGTTGAATGCTCACTGAGTTACGTGGACGGTGGCGTATCGCAGACCTTTCTCATCCCCGTGACACCCGTGCCTGCCGACAGCATCGGTCAAACGGGAACGGCGGTGGGAATCAGTCTGAATGGCGTCGAACTGGCCGCTCCTGCACCGGTCTCCGACATATTGAGCAATTACACCATTGCGGCATTCGATGACTGCGGTGGACATGTCAACCCGGTGGATGGCTACCACTATCATGCCGCTACCGGCTGTACTGAAGCCTCCAGCGGCGGATTTGAAGCAGACGGGCATGCAGCCTTGCTCGGTTATGCCCTGGACGGATATGGCATCCACGGCCAGCTGGATATCGACGGCGCAGAGACCGAAGTGCTGGATGAATGCCGTGGTGCCACCGACGAGATTCGTGGTTATCACTACCATGCTGCCAGCGCCGGAGAGAACATGTTCATCGGCTGCCACCATGGCAAGACGGCGATCTCCGACGATGACATTCCCGGCGGCGGCCCCGGCGGTCCAGGCGGGCCTCCTCAGTAACACGGATCCTCGTACCGCCTGTCGGAGCCGCGGATGTACCGAAAACGGACTGTTATGGTAGTGTCAGCGCTAGTAATGCGACTGCAGACGGGACAGGAAACGGTGCCGTATGACAGGCATGCCGGCCCGATGCAAGCAACCACTCCGCCACCACCCGCTCACGCGATAATCGATTCGAATGACCCACCGTCAGACTGTTGCCCTGCTCATATTGGCTGCCCTCATGGCAGCCATCGCATTCTCTCTGGGGCGCTGGGCAGAGAACCTCAATCCCGATGGCATCATCCCGCATACACCCGTCGTTCAGGATGCCGCAAGCGGTGACACGACTGCAATGGATACGACGGGGGGCACAGCATCGAGCACTGCCTCGGAGGCAGGCAGCGATACCAGCGCAGAATCGGTTACTCCCCGCAATGCCTTTACCTTCGGTGCGTCCATGGGCTTGTTGGCAGCGGGCCTGTTGTACTGCGTGATTGCTGCGGGTCTGCTGTTGCGTCAGCGCGCCAGAGGCCTTCCGGCAAATCGCTTCATCATCGCCGTGGCAGGCCTGGCCGTCACCGGGTTTGCATTATCCTATCTGATCGATGACTATTTCTATTGAGAACTGCGAAGCTGCCCGGCGCTGACCCCGCCCCGGGAAATCGCCTACAGAATCCCCTTGCTGCCGGCGTGAAGCTGCTGCATCAACGCGGCATCGTCCCGCCGAGCCAGCGAAAAGTCGCGCGCATAGGCCGGTCGCTCCGCATCGGCAACCCAGGCGGCGCACAGCTCGCCGGCAGCACAGGCGGACATGGTGCCGAAACCTGACATGGCGCAGTTCATGAACGCACCTTCGGTAGCCATCGGGCCGATCAGAGGCCAGTTTTCATCGGTCATGGTGTACCAACCGCCGTAGTGATGCATGTTGCGTGGCAATTGCCCGTAGTAGGCCTTCAAGGAAGGATTCAGTCGGGCAGCACCATGCAGCACGACTTCGGGAAAATTCTCGTCCAGTGGCAGATCCCGGGATGGCGTGTCAGATTTGTCGTTATAGGCCCAGCCCAGCTTGATCCAGCTGCCGTTATCACCACCGTCAGGCCGGCAGTGAATGGCACCGGGCATGGTCTCCGCCAACCAGGCAAAGTCAGGCTCTTCCAGCAGCAATTCCCGTTCATCGGGTAGCCAGTCGATCTGCTGCTCGTCCAGATCGATGGAAAACGGCATGTCGCGCGGGATGGCCTGCGCTCGATCTTCAAAGGCAATCTTCTGCTGAAACGTGTTGAACACAGGCAGCGACTGACCCAGCATGTCGGCAATCTCCGCAGCGAAGGGGCCCGCTGCATTGACCAGTTTGTCGGCCGTGATCTGCAAGGTTCCTGACGCTTCATCGTTCACTTCCAGCGCGAAGTGAGCGTCGGCTCTGATTGCCTTCACCTCGCCACTGACTCGCCGGGCACCCACCGACTTCAGGTATTCGAGCATCACCATGCCCAATTGCTGACCACTGATATCACCGCCTCTCCGGATATGAATGATGCTCTGGATATCCTCGGCATAGGAAGGGAAAACCGAGCGGATCAGATCCTGGTTGCGCAGGATGTCCACCCCGGTTCGCACGCCTTGCCAGTCGGCATGCAGAGGTCTCTCATACTGGCTTGCCTGAGCATCTTCATGGTAGCGCAGCAGTCTCGAGGCATCGTCGCCGAGACCTTCATGCAACTGCCCGATCAGCTCGCTGATATCGTCATTGCGACTTGCCAGCACGTACCCGCGCCGGTTCATGTTGATGCGATTGTCCGTCTGCCGGGCGATATCTTCCAGCAGGTCGATGGAACGGTTGGTAAACGCCACCATGGAGGGGTGCGGCCACCAGTTGCGATAGTTCTCACCGGACTGTGCCGAGGTGAAGGCCATCGGCTGACCACTGTCGATCAGGGCAATATCATGGATACCATGGTTACGCGCCAGATAGTAGGCACTGGCCAGACCAATGGAACCACAGCCGACAACGGCTACCTTGAAATGCGTCTTCTTCATCGCTGCTCTGTACGGGAATATCGGTTCGCCTGAACCGGATCAGCCCCTTGTGTCGTTTCTCAAGGGTTGATCGCATCTTCTCACAATCGTATACGATTTTTCAATAAAGAATCCTAGATTACAGAAGTGTATAATCATGAGACTTTCACGAGCTTTTTCTGCCATGCCCGGACACTCCAGCAACGACCCCTCAGCTGCGTTCTTCAATGTGTATCAGGCCTTGCGCCGGGATATCCTGGCAGGCAAGCTCGACGGTGGGCAGGCGTTGCGCCAGGACGATATCGCCAGGCAGCACGGTGTCAGCAAGGTACCGGTACGCGAAGCCCTGCGTCGCCTGGAGATGGAGAACCTGGTGGAGTTTCTGCCACGACGTGGGGCGATCGTGCGCTCGGTCAGCGATGACGATCTGCTGGAGATGCTCGATATCCGTATTGCGCTGGAATGCCGGGCCCTGGAACTGGCCATACCCAACATGGCGGATTCCGATTTTCAACTGGCGCAGGAGGTGCTGGATGAGTATCAGGCTTCGCCTGACAAGGCGCTGTGGAGCGAACTCAACAGACGGTTCCATGGTTGCATTCTGGAACCTTGTGGCAATCGGCAATTGCTGTCACTGATCAATGACTTCGAACAGCGGGTCGGCCCCCTGGTGCGATTGCGGGTGACCGAGGCAACCGGCCTCGAGAGACCGATGAAAGAACACAGGCAGATTCTGCAATCGTGCCGGGAGGGAGCAGTGAATGCTGCCGTCGATGCCCTGCGCGCCCATATCGAGACGACCAAACGGGAAGTCGCGGCGTCCCTGCGACGCCGCAACCTGCGTGGGATCGAATCCACCGGATAAGAAGGCAGCCCGAACACACGAGACGCGGTCACGGCACCTTCGAGACCTTCGAGACCTTCGAGACCTTCGAGACCTTCGAGACCTTCGAGACCTTCGAGACCTTCGAGACCTTCGAGACTCAGCCTGAGAGGATCAGGATTTTCTCGGGTTCTAGAACGGAATATCGTCGTCGAACCCACCACCATCAGCAGTAGTAGTAGTTTCACTTCTGGTGCTGGGCTTTTTCTGTTCGCTGGCACTGCCTCCATTCCCGCCCTGCCCGCCACCTTCGCCGGCACGGTTGATACGCCAGGCCTGCAGATTGGTGAAGTACTTGCCGTTCCACTCTCGACCACGCAGATCGAATTCCACTTCGATACGGTCGCCTTCGGAATAGTCGTCGACCAGGGCGCATTTATCCTGCACCAGCTGGAATTTCACCATTTGCGGATACTGACCATCTTCTACCTCGATGACGAACTCGCGCGCCTGAAATGAGGCACTCTTCTGCTCGGTATCGAAAATCTTTTCCAACTTGCCTTCGGCTTTGTAGCCCATGGATTACTGCTCGCTTGATTCGTGTATGAAGGTTCCTGCCGGCAGCGTCAGCTGCGGGCAGCGGGTATGACGGGTGTGCCGCGTTTGACATCGGCATTCTGCGCTCGGTGACGCAAGGCATGGTCGGCCAGTACCAGCGCCAGCATGGCCTCGGCGATGGGGGTGGCGCGGATGCCGACACAGGGATCGTGTCTGCCCGTAGTGATCACTTCGATATCATTGCCGTGAATGTCCACACTGCGACCGGGCAGACGCAGGCTGGAAGTCGGCTTCAGAGCCAGCGCCGCGGTAATGCTCTGACCCGAGGAAATGCCACCCAGTACACCACCGGCTTCATTCGACAGAAAGCCCTGACTGGTGATTTCATCTCGATGTTCGGTGCCACGCTGCGCAACGGCGGCAAAACCTGCGCCGATTTCCACGCCCTTCACGGCATTGATACTCATCAGGCCATGGGCAATATCGGCATCCAGTCGATCGAACACCGGCTCTCCCCAGCCTACCGGCACATTGTCAGCCTGCACATTGACCTTGGCACCGATGGAGTCGCCTTCCTTGCTCAGCTTCTGCATATAGGCTTCCAGCTCGGGCACCTGCGCCGCATTGGGCCAGAAGAACGGGTTGTTACCCACTTCTTCCCAGTCGAAGCCGGAACGATCCAGCTCGATGGGACCCAGCTGCGACAGATAGCCGCGGATCTTCACGCCACCCATGGACGGCTGTGCCAGCACAATCTTGGCTACCGAACCGGCTGCCACACGCATGGCGGTTTCTCGCGCCGAGGAGCGCCCGCCGCCGCGATAATCACGAAAACCGTATTTCTGTTGATAGGTGTAGTCGGCATGTGCCGGCCGGAACTGCTCCTTGATCTTGTCGTAATCGCGTGAACGCTGATCGGTGTTGCGGATCAGCAGACCGATGGGTGTACCGGTGGTCTTGCCTTCGAACACCCCTGACAGGATCTCCACCTCATCGGCCTCACGCCGCTGGGTGGTATAACGGCTGGTGCCCGGCTTGCGCCGGTCCAGATCCCGTTGCAGATCACTGCTGGAGAGCGGCAAACCCGGAGGGCAGCCGTCCACGATACAACCCAATGCGGGGCCATGACTCTCACCAAAGGTTGAGACGGTGAAGAGCTTGCCAAAAGTATTACCTGCCATGAGCGAGAGTATACCGCGCTAACTGACTCGCTCAACGTCCTGGACGTTCCGGAGCTGCCGAATCTTGTCCATGATGGTGGCCAGTTCCGAGGTATTGGCAATGTGCACGCCGATTTTCATGTCAGCGGTCTGCGAAGTCTGGTCACTGAGGGTATTGACCGAGACGACATCGACGTTCAGCGCCGACAGGACGGTCGATACATCGCGCAGCAAGCCGTGGCGGTCGTAGGCCATGATGTGGATTTCCACATGATACCGGCTGCTGTCATCATCGCCCCAGTCCACATCGATCAGGCGCTCACGTTCCGATTCGCGCAGGTTGAGGATATTGGCGCAATCGGCGCGGTGAATCGTGACACCCTTGCCACGGGTGATGAATCCGATGATGCTGTCCGGTGGCACGGGCTGGCAGCACGGTGCAATCTGCGTCAGTAGGTTACCCACACCGCGCACGTGAATCGCACCGGAGGCCGGATCAAGGGGTTTGGCCTGACGATTGACCGGCTCCAGAGCGCGCACCACCGGCACGGCCAGATGATCGATGGCCCCGACAATCTGGGCCACCGTGACATCATTGCGACCGATGGCCACGAACAGATCGTTCGGTTTGTCGAACTTGAGCCGCTTGACCAGCGTATCGATGGACAGTGAGCTGGCCTTGTAACGCTTCAGCTCTCGATCGAGAATGGTACGCCCTTCCGCCAGCTGCTGATCGTGGTCCTGCTGATTGAACCAGGCGCGCACCTTGCTGCGGGCACGGCTGCTGTTGATGTAGCCCAGCGAACGGTTCAGCCAGTCACGGCTGGGAGCTGCCTCCCGGGTGGTCAGGACTTCCACCTGATCGCCGTTTTCCAGCGCATAGGTCAGTGGCACGATCCGACCATTGACCTTGGCACCGCGGCAGCGATGCCCGATCTCGGAGTGAATGTGATACGCAAAATCCAGCGGGGTCGCCCCACGACTCAGATCGATGACTTCCCCCTTGGGTGTGAACACATAGACGCGCTGCGAATCCATCTGCTGCGAGAATCCCTCGACCAGAAATTCGTCTTCGCTGTCATCGAGCAACTGGCGCAGTGCATTGATGCCTTTCTGCAGATTGAGATCGACCGGCGCGCCTTCCTTGTAGGCCCAGTGCGCCGCGACCCCGTTCTCGGCGTCATCATCCATGGCACGCGTCCGTATCTGTATCTCGACCGGTTTGCCACGTGGGCCGATGACGGCAGTATGCAGCGAACGATAGCCATTGCCCTTCGGGTTGGCGATGTAGTCGTCAAACTCTCGACTGATCGGCTGCCAGATGCTGTGAGCCACACCCAGTACGCTGTAGCACTGCTGCACATCGTCAACCAGTACCCGGACTGCGCGCACATCGAACAGATCGGAAAAACCGATGTGCTTGTCGCGCATCTTCTTCCAGATGCTGTAGATGTGCTTGGGGCGGCCGAACACCGATGCCCCCTTGATGCCATGCGTCTCGACACGGTGCGACAGATCGGCCACGAACTCCTTGATGTAGGTTTCACGGGCCGCGCGGTTTTCCTCCAGAGCCTTGGCAATGCGCTTGTAGGCTTCGGGCTCGACAATGCGAAACGCCACATCTTCCAGCTCCCACTTCAATTGTCCCAGACCCAGACGATTGGCCAGCGGGGTGTAGATGGACAGTGTTTCCTGAGCCACCTGATAACTCATGTCCGGCTGTCCGGACTTGACCAGCAGATACAGGCGCTGCGTGCGATAGGCAAGCTTGACGAGAACGACCCGCACGTCGGCCACCATGGTCAGCACCATGCGCCGCAATGTCTCGGCCTGATCGCCCGAGCCGAAGACGTCGTTGATGGTCAGCTCGTTCAGCCAGCGTACGCTGTCGGTCAGCTGCGCAATCTCCTGTCCGTAATGCTCACGGATGAAGTCGATCGAATAATGCTCGGCGGAGACATCCGTGCCGAACAAGGCCGCCACCAGAATGGGTGTGTCGGCTCGCATGTGCTTGAGCTGGGCAGCCACGTGAATCGGCTGCGGATAATTGGTTCTGAACTCCCGTACCGCCCAGCAATGGTCGATGGCCCGCTTGATGACCAGGGCCTGATTGCGCGTGCAGTTCTCGGTCAGGTAGTCCTTGGTGGACTCCAGTGTTGCAAACGCGGCCTCGTCCGCCGTGAAGGCATGCTTCATGTCCAGTTACCTCGACGTACCTCAGAGAGGCCGGCCATTGGCTCAGCCTCTGCAACCGCCGTCAGTTGGTATGGCGTAGTGCCACGATCGGCGGAGTATGCATCACCCGTCGCGTAGCCAGATAACCGGCAGTGGCTATACCGATCGCGCCGCCAGATATTCCGATAATCCATAACCAGACGTTCAGTTGAAACGGAAGTTCGAACACAAACCGACTCAGAGACCATGCGATGAGGGTCGCGAAAAACGCTGCCAGCAAGCCCGCAATGGCACCCAGAATGGCAAATTCCGCGATCACGGCCTCACGCAACTGCCGATGCGAAGCCCCCAGAGCACGCAGCAGAGCGGACTCTCGGATTCGCTCCCCCTGACTGCTTTGCACGGCTGCCAGCAACACGCAGAATCCGGCCAGTAATGTGAACAGGAAGACATATTCTACCGCTAAAGAGGCCCGATCCATCAAAGACTTGACTCGCGTGATGATTGCACCAACATCGAGCGTGGCAATCCCCGGAAACTGGCGTACCCAGTCTGTCGTGGTGGAGACGAAATCGCCGTCGATATGGAAGCTGGTGACATACGTAGCTGGCATTCCCTTCAGCATTGCGGGGGATGCCACGGCGAAGAAATTCACCTGGAACGATTCCCAATCGACCTCACGCCAGTTGGCGATGCTCGCTGTTGTCTCGACACCTGCACTCTTGAAGGTCAGGGTATCGCCAATGGCATAACCGCGTTCCTCGGCCCATTCCTGCTCTATCGACAGCAAGGGAGGCGCACTGCCATCAGTCGCCCACCACTCTCCGGCAACCACCTTGTTCTCCTCCGGCAAGGTGTCGGACCAGGACAGATTGTACTCGCGACGGGCACGACGCTCGTCACGCTCATCGGAGTCCTCGTCGAGCACCGGCTCACCGTTATGGGCTACCAGGCGAGCCCGTACCATCGGATGAATACCCGTGGTCTCGATGCCCTTGGAGGCAAGCTCCGCTGCCAGCCCGTCCACCTGATCGGCCTGGATGTTGAGAACGAAGACATTCGGTGCATTGGCCGGCAGATCCTGCTCCCAGGCGGACAGCAGATCGACTCGCACGATGGCGATCAGCAGCAAGGCCATGATCCCCATGGCAAAGGCCGCCAGCTGCACGATGCTGCTGGCCGAGCGGCGTTGCAGACCGGCCGTGCTCAGGCGGAACCGGGGTCCGGCCAGCGCGCGCACCGAGCGGATGATGAAGCGCCCGGCAAAGGCGAACAGGCACAGCATGGCGACCACACCGAGAACCACGATGGCACTGAGCAGAAAATCACGGGACAACAGCAGCACCACCAGAAACGTGGCAAGCAGCCCCAGCAGACCGGTCACGATCGCACTGGCATCCATACCGCTGTAATCGCGCTGCAGCACCCGCATGACATTGACCCGCCCCGCCTGGATGATCGGCAACAGGCCGAAGCCTGCCAGGGCGATGAACGCTGTCAGCGTGCCGATGAGCGGTGGCATGAACCCCGGTGCCGGCAGGTTCAGGCCGAACCAGCCCTGCAGCAGATTGGCAAGTATCAACTGGGCAAACCAGCCAACCGTGATACCAAGGGCAGATGCCACCAGCGCGATCAGCATCAGTCGCGTGCACAGCCAGACAATGACCTCGCCACGAGTGGCACCGAGGGTGCGCATGACGGCGCTGGCGTCAGCCTGACGCAGCGCGAAGTGACGCACGGCCAGGGCAATGGCGGCACCGGCCAGCAAGACGGTTACCACCGATGCCAGACCGAGGAAGCGCTGGGCACGATCCAGTGCGCGTTTCATCTGCGGGCTGCCATCGCGCACGCCCTGTACCCGCACGTCTGTCTTGTAATCGCTGTCCAGCAGGTCGCGGGCAGATTCCAGCGCAGCCGGCTCACCCGCCATGAGCAGGGTATATCGGGCACGACTGCCTTCGACCAGCAGACCGGCCGATTCCAGATCCTGCAGATTGATCATGACCCGCGGGGCAAATTCGAAGGCGTTCTCGCCACGATCGGGCTCATACAGAATGATCCTGTCCACCGTGAACTCGGCCGTGCCCAGCGTCAGGCTGTCACCGGGCACCAATGCCAGTGCGGCCCGCAGCTGGCTATCTACCCAGACGGTTCCCCGTGCGGGAACGCCCTGCCCGTCCGTCAACACCGTGGCAGGGTCGGCAATGTCGGCCAGTTGCAGGCTGCCACGAAGTGGGTAGCCGTCGGAGACCGCTTTCATGGCGACCAGCTGAGATTCGTTACGCTCGTTGATCACCACACTGGGAAAACGCACATGACGTGCTGTCTGCAGATCAGTCTGCGCGATATCGGCCAGCAGTTGCTCAGGCAGGGCAAACCCCGAGGTGGCGATCAGATCCGCTGCCAGTACATCGCTGGCCTGTCGCTCGACGGCGCGTCCGATGCGGTCCGTGAAAAATCCGACGGCAGTCACCGAGGCAACGGCGACCAGTAGCGCCAGTGCCAGCACACGCAGTTCTCCTGCGCGCAGATCACGCCCCAGAGAGCGCAACGCGAAGCGAATCTGCCGCCACCAACCCGAGACAGGCCTGTGCGGGCGTGGCGCAGCACTGCCTGCTGCGTGTACCGAGCTTGCCGTGGTCACAGAGCTTCCAGCCTGCCGTTCCCCATACGCAGGATACGGTCGCAACGCGCTGCCAGATTGTCGTCATGCGTGACCAGAACCATGGCCGCTCCCTGCTGCCGAGTCATGGAGAACATCAGTTCGATGATCTTCCCGCCCGTCTCACTGTCCAGATTACCCGTGGGTTCATCCGCAAACAATAGTGTTGGCTCGGAGACAAAGGCTCGAGCCAGGGCAACACGCTGCTGCTCACCGCCCGACAGTTGCAGGGGTTGGTGACCGGAACGATGCTGCAGCCCGACCTTTTCAAGCATGGCGCGAGCACGGTCCACCGCGTCAGTGTCCCCAGTCAGTTCCAGCGGCAGCATGACATTCTCCAGCGCAGTGAGCCCCGGCAGCAACTGAAAGCTCTGAAACACGAAACCGACCTGGCCGGCCCGCAGTCGTGCACGGGCATCTTCATCCATGGAAGACAAGGGCTGATGCAGCAGTTCGACCTGACCTTCGGACGGAGTATCGAGCCCGGCCAGTATGCCCAGCAAGGTGGACTTGCCCGAACCCGACGGCCCGACAATGGCAATCGCTTCACCTGCATGTACTTCGATATCCAGCTGGTGCAGGATAGTCAGCTCACCTTCCGGTCCACTGACACGCTTGGCGATCTGATGTCCATGGAGTACGGCTTCCGAGGAAGCAGACACGGAACTACTGGCACCTGCGGCACTATTGCTGCCTGCGGGAGTCGGATTGTTCATGCGCTCTCACGATGGGTTTGCCAGCGTGACTTCATGCCGGCGTTGAAACGCGGATAATGGGGATACATTCAGGATGCACAAGTCATGAAACTCTTTGCACTGCTTCGAACATTTTTACTGCTGATGGTTCTGCTGGCGTCGTTTGCTGCACGCGCCGACAGCTATACCGTACTGGTCATGGGCGACAGCATCAGCGCTGCCTATGGTCTGGATGAGGAGGACGGCTGGGTAAGTCTGGCTGAGAAGGCCCTGCAGGAAGAGGGCAGCGATGTGCAGGTGATCAATGCCAGCATCACCGGTGACACGACCGCCGGGGGTCTGCGTCGCCTGCCCGATGCCATCGAGCGATTCGAACCCGACCTGCTGGTGATAGAACTGGGCGGCAATGACGGCTTGCGTGGCTACCAACCCGCTGCCATGCAGCAGAATCTGGAGGACATGGCAGACATCGCACACAATGCCGGTACCGATGTACTGATAGCGGGCATGATGATACCCAGCAACTACGGTCCGGACTATCGCAAGATGTTCGCCGAGGCCTTCGTGAACGCTGCTCGGAACTCCGGCAGCACGCTTCTGCCCTTTCTGTTGGAACCTATTGCCACGGAACGGAACTACTTCCAGGCCGATGGTATTCACCCGACGGCCGATGCGCAGCCGCTCATCATGGAACATGCCCTTCCTCTCATCAGAGAGTTTGTCACCGGAGACAGCTGAAATGCCAGCCAGACGCAAATTCGAATTCACGGGATCACAGGGTGCCCCCCTGGCCGCCTTGCTGGAAACCCCCGATCAGGAGCCCATTGCAACGGCCCTGTTTGCGCACTGCTTCACCTGCGGCAAGGACATTGCCGCCGCCTCACGAATTTCCCGGGCACTGGTCAAACGAGGTTATGCGGTGATGCGCTTCGACTTCACGGGGCTGGGTAACAGTGACGGTGACTTTTCCAACACCAATTTTTCATCCAATGTGCAGGATCTGGTTGCTGCAGCCGATCACCTGCGTGCCGACGGCCTCGCGCCATCGCTGCTGATCGGCCACAGTCTGGGCGGAACAGCCGTTCTGACCGCCGCACATGACATCCCCGAGTGCAAGGGTATAGTCACCATCGGCTCGCCCGCCGATGCTCGCCATGTCTCGGCACAATTCTCCTGCGACATCGACACCATAGAGCGTGAGGGCGAAGCACAGGTAAACCTGGCTGGCCGCCAGTTCACCATTCGCAAGCAGTTTCTCGATGACATCAATCAGACATCGGAGGCTCATATTGCCCGTCTTAAGGCAGCACTGCTGATCATGCACTCCCCGATCGATGCCACCGTCAACATCGCCGAGGCCGAGCGCATCTACAAGGCAGCTCGGCATCCGAAGAGTTTCATCAGCCTGGACAATACCGACCACTTGCTGACAAAGGCTGCCGATTCCGAATATGTCGCCGACATGATTGCTGCCTGGGCCCTGCGCCAGGTTCGAGTATCTGCCGACAACCTTGCACCTGCCCGCCCGAAGGTCAGCAAGGGCGAAGTCAGCATCAGCGAACGCAATCGCAAGTTCATGCTGGATATCCACACCGACGACCATCAATGGATAGCCGACGAACCCAGCTCGCTTGGAGGCAACAATGCAGGTCCGGATCCTTACGAACACCTTCTGGCATCGGTGGGCGCCTGCACGGCAATGTCGCTGCGCATGTATGCAGGACGCAAGCAGTGGCCACTGGACAACGCCGAGGTGGTTCTGCGGCACAGCCGGGATCATGTCAAGGATTGCGAAGACTGCGATGAAAAACCCATGCAGATCGATGTCATCGATCGTGATATCACGCTGCACGGCGAGCTTGATGATGGGCAGCGGCAGCGACTGATGGCAATCGCCGATCGCTGCCCGGTGCATCGTACACTGACCGGCAATCTTTCGATCAGAACTCGCGAGGTTCCCGCCTGAGGCGTCCGACGAACTCTGTGCACCTGCTGCAGTATTTGACTCGGACAGCGCAAGACATCACGACGCTCGAAGCTCGAATCACAGACGCTCCTGTTCGAATATCAGGATTGACCGTATAGCCTCTCTTCCAGTGACTTGCCGCGGCTCATCAGGCGGTAGCGCCATTGTCGCTCATTGAGCAGCTGCATGAGTGCCAGACTTGCACTCATATCGTCGTGCGTCTGAATCAGATAATCACCCTGCGCACTGCGGCTCATCTGCCGGATGTCAGGCAGGGATGCTGCCGCTTCCAGAAATTCGTTCGAGGGCACATCAACCAGACGCAAGGTAATGAAGGATTGCGCTGAGTCATCCACGACCGGGCCGACTGAAATCAGTCGTCCCCTTTCCAGATACACCACCGTACTGCACAGCCGCTCCAGTTCATCCAGATTGTGCGAGCTGACGATGAATGTGGTGGCGCCGGACTCTTGGCGAATCAGATCGCGGATCATCTTGGCATTGGGAGGATCGATCCCGGCAGTCGGTTCATCCAGCAGAACCAGCCGCGGCGCACCCAGCAAGGCCTGGGCAATGGCAATACGCTTGCGCATGCCGTGGCTGAGTTCCGACGGCCTGGTATCGATGGAATCCAGCAGATCGACCGTTTCCAGTACTCGCTGTACATCCAGACGCGCAGCCTTTGCCGACATTCCCTGCAACCGTGCAAGAAAACGCAGTTGTCGACCGACACCAAGTCGTGGATCCAGCAGGGCATCCTGCGGCAGGGCTGCCAGTTGCCCACTCAAGGCAGAAGAGCCGGGCGACTCACCCAGAACCCGGATCTGACCGGCACTTTTGCCTATGAATCCACAGATCAGACTGATCAGTGTGGTCTTGCCTGCCCCGTTGGGACCGACCAGTGCAATCGGTTCACCAGCACTCAGGCTCAGGGATACATCCTCCAGCGCCTGTTGACGGCCATAGCGCTTGCCCAGCCCCTGACATGTGATCAATGGTTCATTCATTCCGGAATTGTTACACGGGCTAAGTTTCAGCGGGCAACTGCCGATTCATTGACAAAGGAAATTGACACAGATCAATGGGTGCAAGATCTCCAGACAGGTCGATCTGATCCCAGCCTCTCCCCTTACCGGCTCGCTGGATGACAAAGATATATCAATGGTGCAGAAAAAGCTTATCGCTGCGAATCAGAGGCAAGCTCATTTTCAGCTTCAGCGTGGCAATCATCGTGCTTCTGTCCGCGCTCGGCTCAATCACCTATCTGACCTTCAAGGATTCCATCGGCGCCAGCAAGAAACGCATTGCCGAATTGACGCTGCAAAACCATATCCTGGGATTCCACGACCTGGTGGAGAAACTGCAGCACGATATCGGTGACACACTGTTTGCATCGGACCTCGGTTTTTCGACAGGCGCTATCTCGGAGCTGGAGGAATCGCTGGCAGCCAAGACCGAATCCAGCCCCTATCTGTCCGATTTCATGCTGGTCAGAGACGGTACGGTCATCTCCAGAGTCGATTCCCCTAACGCGATCCGCTTGCAGGCGGCACTGAGCGATCCCCACACCGCCGCGCACCACCGTTTGCACCACGGTCTGCTGGTAGCCGGCCATCAAGCCTGGGTTCGAAAGACCTTACCCCTGGAAATGGGTCCCGGCATGGCAGCGTTCTTCAGCCTGGATCAGGAGCACATCTGGGAAACCATTCTGCATGAGAATTCTCGCGAAGACGGCACCCTGTTCTTCGTGACAGATCATTCGGAGCTGATCGTGGCACACCTGGAAACGGGTGAACACCTGACCCACACGGCAGACCACGAAGGAAGCAGTCACAGTGCTCCCCGAAGTCACCACGACGCGTCCGATCACGCAGAAGACAGCCATGATTCGGAGTCCCTGCATGACCATGAACCAGAAGGCCATTCCGAGTCGGCCGAACACGGCGAAAACCCGGTCGAGTCGCATTCCGATGACGCACACGACGCACACGACGCACACGACGCACACGACGCACACGACGCACACGACGCACACGACGCACACGACGCACATGATCATGAAGCACTGAAGCAACTCATGAGCGATGAAACGAAGCTGCTGGATATCGCTCAGTACATGGCCGGGCACGACAACGAGCTGATGAAGGTGGGTGCCAACTATATCGTCTGCAGCGAGCTGGGGTTGCTGAACTGGCATGTGTTTTCCGTCATGCCCGAGAGCATCTTCATCGCCGATCTGATCAAACTCCGGAACCGCATCATCACCGCCACTGCGCTGACTTTCTGGATCGCACTCGGAATCGTGCTTCTCGTTGCACATCGCATATCCAGTCCGATCATTTCACTGTCCAGTGCGACACGCGGCATACAGGAACATGATTACTCGACGCCTCTGAACATCGTGCGACGCCATGACGAGATCGGCGATCTGGCCAACAGCTTCGAGACCATGCGACAGGACATTGCACAGCTGATCCACAACGACGCACTCACCGGCGTCTTCAATCGCCGCTACCTGTTGAAAGCCCTGGCCGAGCAAGTTGCCGAAGGTTTGCAGGCCGATGAACCACTCTCCTTCATCATGATCGACCTGGACCACTTCAAGTCCATCAATGACACCCATGGCCATGTCGCCGGGGATACCGTACTGAAGGCTGCGGCTCTGGCCATTGCCCGGGCGGTTGAGGGTATCGGCATTCTGGCCCGTTACGGTGGTGAGGAATTCTGCGTGCTTCTGCCTGGCACCGCGGGTACGCAGGCTCAAGAGATCGCCGAGAACATTCGCCGCGCAGTGGAAGCGGTCGAGATCGTGATGGACGATCAGCTGCTGTCAGTCACCTGCAGTCTGGGTATTGCAGAGATCGGTAGTATTCAACACTATCCACGGCTGGCACAGGACCAGCTGATCAGGGTACTCACCACCAATGCCGATCTGGCCCTGTACCACGCCAAGGACACCGGCAGGAATCGCAGTGTCGTGTTCTCCAGCCAGCTGATGATCGACAAGGCTGCCTGAGGGTGACCGCAACGCTGGCGTCGCTGAAATCAGCTGTTACAGATCGCGCCGCCACATCAGCGTGCCGCCAATCAGCAGCAGCACGATGGTATGCAGAACGGGTATCAGCGCATAGTCCAGGGTCTGCCAGTCCGCCAGACGCAACAACTGACCGACCTGCGAACCCGGCAGAATCCAGTCAAGCAGAGCCAGGGGTCCGAACCGCGCCTGCAGATAACTGATCAACAGAGAAACGCTCAGCCACACCACCATGGCATACAGCGTTGCCTGCCGTGCCGAACGCGCCATCACCGAGACCCAGGCCATCAGCGCGATATAGGGTAATACCAGCAGAATCAGATTGATGATGATCAAGGGAGCTCGGGCCAGCGATGCCGTCATGAATTCCCCCGAATTTCCGGCAATCACCAGCAGCACGGTACCCAGGGTAACCAGAATCAGCAGCGCCATGATCACGCACTGCCCGAGAAAACGTCCCAGAAAGATCTCCAGCCTCGAGCAGCGCAGCACCAGAAAACGCAGGGTGCCACGACTGCGATCGGAAGCCGTCTGATCGGCCGAGGTCAGCAATGCCATGAAGGGCAGCAGATAGAGACTGATGGCCCAGTAGACCGCCAGTTCCGGAGCGGGCCACTGTTCCCAGGCGCTCAGTCCCAGCCGAGGCAGCAGAATCTCGCTCAGGCCCGACTCCCGAGCTCCCGCGAAGAAGGCTGCCGCCGGCAGGATCCCGTAGCTCAGAACCCCCGCCCAGATGAGTGCAAAGCCCAGCAGGGACAACAGCCCCCGGCGTGTGGACAACAATCGCAGGATCTCGTCCTGAGCGATGGCAAGCGTTCTCATGTCAGGCGCAAGACTCCGGACAGCCTATCGATAGTACAACCCGAAACCCTCAGGCTTCCGGTCGCATGTGCGGGAACAGGACCACATCACGAATACTGGGAGAACCGGTCAACAGCATGACCAGTCGATCGATACCGATCCCCTGCCCGGCCGTTGGCGGCATACCGTATTCCAGAGCACGGATATAGTCGGCATCGTAATGCATGGCTTCTTCGTCACCGGCATCCTTGTCGGCCACTTGAGAGCGGAATCGTTCGGCCTGGTCTTCAGCATCATTGAGCTCGGAGAAGCCGTTGGCGATTTCACGTCCGCCAATGAACAGCTCGAATCGATCGGTCACGAAGGGGTCATCATCGTTGCGGCGCGACAACGGTGAGACTTCCATCGGGTAGAGCGTGATGAAGGTGGGATCCATCAGATTCTCTTCCACCGTGGCTTCGAAGATTTCGGTCTGTACCTTGCCCAGACCCCAGTTGGGTTTGACATCGATGTGCAGCGAGCGCGCCAGTGCAGAGGCACTCTCCAGACTCTGCAACTGCTCGGCCTTGACTTCCGGGTTATGCGCCAGAATGGAATCGAACAGGCTCAAACGAGTAAAGGGCTTTTCGAAGTCGAAGGTCCGATCACCGGTTTCCGACGGTATCTGCAGATTGCCCACCACGTCCCTGGCCAGACCTCGGAACAGGACTTCGGTCATGTCCATCAGATCGATGTAATCGGCATAGGCCTGATAGAACTCGATCATGGTGAACTCGGGGTTGTGTCGCGTGCTCAGACCTTCGTTGCGGAAATTGCGGTTGATCTCGAAGACGCGATCGAAGCCGCCGACCACCAGACGCTTGAGATACAACTCCGGTGCAATTCGCAGATAGAGATCCATATCCAGCGCATTGTGATGCGTCACGAACGGCTTGGCTGCGGCACCGCCCGGAATCACGTGCATCATCGGCGTTTCCACTTCCAGATAATCGCGCTCCAGAAAGAAGTTGCGGACGTAGGCAATGATGGCTGAACGCAATCGGAAGGTGCGCCGGGTCTCTTCACTGGTCATCAGATCGACATAGCGCTGGCGATAGCGCGTTTCCATGTCGGACAGACCGTGGAATTTCTCCGGCAAGGGACGCAGTGACTTGGTCAGCAACTGGAACTCCTGCACCTTGATGGACAGCTCGCCGGTCTTGGTGATGAACAGCACGCCACTGACGCCCAGGATGTCGCCCAGATCCAGGTGCTTGAACCGTTCATACGATTCTTCTCCCAGGGTGCCCTGATGGAAGAACAGCTGAATTGAGCCACTGACGTCGTGCAGATCGGCAAAACTGGCCTTGCCCATGATGCGCTGTGACATCATGCGGCCGGCAACCCTGACACTGACAGCCTCTTCCGCCAGCGCATCCTTGGCCTTCTCACCGTGCTCGGCCAGCAACTGCGCCGCCTGGTGTGATGGCCGAAAGGTATTGGGAAAGGCATTGCCAACGGTACGCTGTTCAGTCAGCTTCGCGCGGCGCTGCTGAATCAGCTGATTGTCATCGTCACTCATGTTCGGGTCCGAAAAATCCTGTTGTATCGCTCTGACAGACCGTTGCCGCCAGCTCGGAAAGGTATTGATTGATGGGGCAGGCCCGCCTGCGTCTGAAGTCAGCGCTTCATGACGCAGACAGGGCCCGATGCAGACACCCCTAGAGGCCGGCCTTGAGACTCTCGGTCAGGAAGGCGGTGATATCGCCATCGAGTACCGCTTGCGTATTGCTGGTCTCGACACCGGTTCGCAGATCCTTGATGCGGGACTGGTCGAGTACATAGGAGCGAATCTGACTGCCCCAGCCGATATCCGACTTGCCTTCTTCCACCTGCTGCTGGTCGCCCTGGCGACGTTGCAGCTCGGCCTCGTAGAGCTTGGACTTGAGCTGTTTCATGGCCGTGGCCTTGTTCTTGTGCTGCGAACGGTCATTCTGGCACTGCACCACGATACCGCTGGGGGCGTGTGTGATACGAACCGCGGACTCGGTCCGGTTGACGTGCTGACCACCGGCACCACTGGCCCGGTAGACATCGATGCGCAGGTCGGCCGGATTGATGTCGATATCGATGTTGTCATCCACTTCCGGAGAGACGAACACGGCGGCAAAGGACGTATGACGACGACTACCGGAATCGAAGGGGCTCTTGCGTACCAGACGATGCACACCGGTTTCAGTGCGCAGCCAACCAAAGGCGTGATCACCTTCGAAACGAATGGTGGCGGACTTGATACCCGCCACATCACCGGGCGAGGCTTCGATCAGCTCGGTCTTGAAGCCCTGGCCTTCTCCCCAGCGCAGGTACATGCGCAGCAGCATCTCGGCCCAATCCTGAGCCTCGGTGCCACCACTGCCCGCCTGGATGTCCAGAAACGCCGGAGACGCATCGGCATCACCGGAGAACATGCGCCGAAACTCGAGTCTGGCCACTCGCTCTTCCAGACTGGCCAGATCGTCGGCAACCGCGGTGACGGTATCCTCGTCATCCTCTTCCCGGGCCATCTCCAGCAGATCGCCGGCATCGCCCAGCCCGGAGTCCAGAGCCTCGATGACATCGATGGTGTCCTGCAGGGAAACGCGTCGCTGGCCAAGCTTCTGGGCCTTCTCGGGATCGTTCCAGACAGCCGGGTCTTCCAGTTCGCGCAGAACCTCCTCTAGCTCTTCCTTCTTGCCTTCGTAGTCAAAGATACCCCCGGAGGGAGTCGGCACGCAGCCGCAGATCCTCGATGTGAGTGATGTAGGGATTGATTTCGATCATGTCTGTACGAAGTTGGACGTGGGAATACGACTGGGGAGTTTAACTCAATCCGGACGCTTCCAGATGATGAACGCGTAGCTGCATCTGTTGCCGATCACGCCAGACATTGACATCCAGCGAATAAATGGCCAGCAGGATGTCGCCGACCTCGGTGTCGAGACGGCAATTGAAGGCAATGGCATCGAGCACCTCCCCACCATCCAGACTCTCCAGCAGCAGTTTCAGATGCGCCTGGTCCTTGCCGACTGCCTGCTGCCGCCGTACCCGGAACCGATCGACAAACAACGGTGCCTCGAACTCCTGCCCCCAGGGCATCAGATTACCCAGCAGCAGAGCGTTGTCCAGCGTTCTCTCATCGCTGCCCAGCGAACCGTCCACCATGAATTCACGTTCCGGCAGTCGCTCGGCCAGCACCGAGCGAACTTCGGCTTCGAACAGTTCGCAGAAGGCTTCGAAGCAGTCTCGCCGCAGGGTCATGCCCGCCGCCATGGCATGGCCACCGAACTTCTCGATCATGTCCGGACGCCGGCTCGCGATCGATTGCAGGACATCACGAACATGCACCCCCTTGATGGAGCGTGCCGACCCCTTGAGTCGATCATCGCCATCAGCGGTGAAGGCCACACAGGGCCGGTGCAGTTTCTCCTTGATTCGACCGGCCAGTATGCCGATGACCCCTTCGTGCCAGTGCTCGTCGAACAGGCACACCGAAAACGCACTCGATTGCTGCCAGTCATCCAGATCGTGATCCAGCAACTGCTGCTCGGCTTCGCGTTTCATGTCGCCTTCGATGGCGCGCCGTTGCTGGTTGAAATCGTTGAGTTCGGTGGCCAGCGCCAGTGCTTCCCTGCCCGAATCGGTCATCAGGCAGCGCACCCCTACCGACATGTCTGCCAGTCGGCCCGCAGCATTCAGACGAGGCCCGATGCCAAAGCCGATATCCTGCGTCGACATGCCGACACTGTCCTTGCCAGCCACTTTCAGCAGGGCCTGAACTCCCACACGAGTACGGCCGGCCCGGATACGTCGCAACCCCTGCTCCACCAGGGTGCGGTTGACACGATCCAGTGGCACCACATCAGCCACCGTGCCAATGGCCACCAGGTCCAGCAGCCCCGCCAGATCGGCAGTGGCATGCGCATCGCCCTGCCGGCGCAACTGCGCACGAACGGCCAGGAGGGTGTAGAAAATCACACCGACACCCGCCAGATTCACCGCCGGGAATCGTGAGCCCGGCACATTGGGATTGACGATGGCGATCGCCGTCGGCAGGACCTGTGGCGCCAGATGATGATCGGTGACCACCACATCGATTCCCCAGTGCCTTGCCCGCTCGACCCCCTCCACTGACGCCACGCCATTGTCGACTGTCAGGATGAGGCCGGGCCGGTATTCCTGCTGCGCGACATCGACGATGCCGGGCGACAGCCCATAACCGAACTCGAAGCGTCCCGGTATCAGAAAGTCCAGTTGTTCAAAGCCAAGCATGCGCAGCCCCTGCAGAGCCACGCTGGTGCTGGTAGCACCATCACAGTCGTAATCACCGACGATCAGAACCCGTTCGCCGCTGTCGCGTGCTGCCAGCAGGCGTGCCACCGCGGCATCGATATCCGGCAGCAGGTCCGGCCGCGGCAGGTCGGCCAGCCCGAATTGCAACTCACCCGGGTCGGTGACCCCACGAGCGGCCAGCAGACGGTGTACCAGTGAATTCGGGTGAAGCTCATCCGGTAGCTCGGGAACCGTGCGCTGGCTTACCCGAACTCGCGCTGATGATATCTCCGGACTCATGAGCGTGAACCGGTCAGCCGGCGCCACAGCAGCGAAGCTCGCGTTGCCTGCCGCTTGATCACGGCTGACAATGCGGTCCCCTGTCTGGGCGCATCGATATCTCTGGCTTCAGCCATTTGCCGGAGAACCTGTGAATCAAGGCGACCGTGCATGCCATCCTCATCCAGAATATCCAGCGTGAGATTCTCGCCGTCTTGCACACGCTGCCGCCAGTTGTCTACCCATTCCTGCTCGATGCGCTGGCGCGCCTGCAGCACGCCTGCCTCATCCGCAGCCAGCATGGACCGCTCCAGTCGGCGATCGACGATCAGCACCTGTGATTCCAGCCTGGCTGGATCGAACGCGGCCAATGGTCGGCAGTCCAGACCGAGGTGCCGAGCCAGCTCGACGGCAAACGGCTCATCGGCGTGGATGCATGGGGCTGATCGAGTCGGATCGAGTGTCGTTGCATTTCTCCCCCCCGAATCTGCAGTTGCCAGTGGCATTTCCGTTCCGGAAGGTTCGGTAGTCATGATCGACGTCTCGCCCACTGTCGCGTCGGCGTTGTTCGCATACAAAGGTGCACCGCCCCAGAACCACAGACTGTTGATCGGCATCAGACCCCGCTGCTGTCGTTCCGCGTTGACCGGATGCGAGTGCAACAGCATCTGCAACTCGGTCAAGAGTCGCTTCCAGTGACCCGCTGCTTCACCTTCCGGCAGAAAAGCCGACGCATTGCGCTGGGACAGAAATTCCGGCGGAAACGTCAGCAAGGCACGACCGTCCCTGCCCCGCATGTACCAGTGAGCGGTATCCGTGCGCCACAGCTGCAGCTCATCCTCGGCCAGAAACTCGTTGATCGAGCCCAGCAAGGCATCCGCCTCGGCGTCACTGATCGACAGCATGGCCGCCGGCACCAGACTTGCCGTGTCACGATCCGCCCGCAAGTGGACTGGATCGGCACAGATCAGCATCGCCGGCTCTTTCTTGCCGGATTCGTGATCGATGTCGCGTTGCCTTCCCACCAGTAGTTCCGCGACCGGCAAATGGGTTTCGTTCCATTGATTCTGGGCAAGCAGTTTGCAGAATTGTGACTGCCAGGGTTGCAATGCCTCCTCATTGCTCCATCGCAGTGCACTTGTCGACGCATCACGCCCGAATCCGGGAGCCAGCAAAGTAACGTTGACGACAGGGCTTGCCATGGCAGGGGAACTCTTCAAAGGGGGAACACTCACAACTCAGCAATGTGGCTGCGCATTGCAGGCTTGCAACGGCCGTCACATCAACAGCGAATCGGCCGACCATCATACTCTGGTTAGTGCGGGCTCTTGTTATCAACACTAAACTCTTTCAACCGAACAGGACTATCACGCACCGATGCAGAATCGCAAGCTGTTGTTCGCGGCACTGGCCCTATGTGTGGCCGCCTTTTTCTTCTTTGATGTCGGTCGCTTCTTCAGCCTCGACTACCTGAAAAGCGAACAAGCCGCCCTTGAAGCGCTGTACGACTCTCGCCCATGGCTGGTCATCGGCGTCTTCTTTCTGGCTTATGTGGGAGTCACCGCTTTGTCCCTCCCCGGTGCGGCCATCATGACGCTGGCTGCCGGCGCGCTGTTCGGCCTGGTGACGGGCACACTGATCGCCTCCTTCGCTTCGAGCATTGGTGCAACTCTGGCGTTTCTGGTGTCCCGTTACCTGTTACGCAGCAGCATCGAGGACAAGTTCGGCGAGAAGCTGAAAACCTTCAATCGCAATATCGACAAGGACGGTGCCTTCTACCTGTTCACCGTTCGACTGGTGCCGGTCTTCCCGTTCTTCCTCGTGAACCTTGTGATGGGCCTCACCTCCATTCGCACAGGTGTCTTCTATATCGTCAGCCAGCTGGGAATGCTGGCGGGCACCATGGTCTTCGTCAATGCCGGTACTCAACTGGCGAAGATCGACAGCCTGAGCGGCATTCTTTCACCGGCCATCATCTTCTCGTTTGCCTTGTTAGGCATCTTTCCACTTGTTGCCAAAAAGGTAATCGACATGATCAAAGCCAAAAAACGCTACGACGGCTACACCCGCCCCGAAAAGTTCGATAACGACATCGTTGTGCTTGGCGCCGGCTCCGGCGGCCTGGTAACGTCCTACATCGGCGCTGTGGTCAAGGCCAAGGTGACGCTGATCGAAAAGCACAAGATGGGCGGAGATTGCCTGAACACCGGATGTGTACCGTCCAAGGCCCTGATCCGCAGCGGCAAGTTGATGCACAACATCAACCACAGTGACAAGTACGGCGTGCACAATGCCAGCGGCGAGATCGACTTCCCACGCACCATGCAACGCATCCACGAGGTCATTGCCAAGATCGAACCACACGATTCGGTCGAGCGATACACGGGTCTGGGCGTCAATGTCATCGAGGGAGAAGGCCGCATTACCTCCCCCTGGACGGTTGAGGTCAATGGTCAGACACTGACCACCCGCAATATCGTGATAGCCACGGGTGGCTCGCCGTTTGTCCCTCCCATTCCGGGCCTTGATCAGGTCGATTACCTGACCTCCGACAATCTGTGGGAACTGAAGACTCAGCCCAAGCGCCTGGTCGTCCTGGGTGGAGGCCCCATTGGCAGTGAATTGACACAGGCTTTCAGACGCCTGGGCAGCGAAGTCACCCAGGTGGAACGTGAAGGCCAGATCATGGGCCGAGAGGATGCCGATGTGGCTGAAATGGTTCGTCAGAGATTTGTCGCGGAAGGTATCCAGGTGATGGTCAACACCAATGCGGTCGGTGTCGAGGTCAATGGTGAAGACAAGCAACTGGTCTGTGAACAGGATGGCAAGACCATCAAGGTGCCCTTCGATGAGATCATTGTCGCTGTGGGTCGCAAGGCCAATACGCAGGGCTTTGGCCTCGAAGAACTGGGGGTAACCTTGACTGATCGCGGTACCGTGGCCGTCAATGACTATCTGCAGAGCGACTTCCCCAACATCTATGCCGTGGGCGATGTTGCCGGTCCCTACCAGTTCACTCATGTAGCGGCCCATCAGGCCTGGTATGCCGCAGTCAACGGCCTGTTCGGCATGTTCAAGAAATTCAGTGTCGACTACCGCGTCATTCCCTGGGCAACGTTTACCGACCCGGAAGTCGCACGGGTAGGCCTCAATGAAACCGATGCCAAGGAAAAAGGCATTCCCTACGAACTGACCACCTATGGCATCGATGATCTGGACCGGGCCATCGCCGACAGCAGTGACTACGGCGTGGTGAAGGTCCTGACCAAACCGGGCAAGGACAAGATTCTGGGCGTCACCATCGTAGGCGAACATGCAGGCGACCTGATTGCAGAATACGTACTGGCCATGAAACACGGCCTGGGACTCAACAAGATACTGGGCACGATTCACATCTACCCCACCCTGTCAGAGTCCAACAAGTACGCCGCAGGCGAATGGAAACGAGCTCACCAGCCTCACAAGGTGCTGGAATGGGTCGAGAAATTCCATGCCTGGCGTCGTGGCTGACCATGCAGCCCTGATTCCCGCTCCGTAGTAGTGAATCGTGTCAATACGGGGCCTGTTAACCGGCTTCGAACGATGGGTCCAGACGTTTCCCCTACCCTCTGAGGGCGAGTAGTTCATGCCGGATGGCTCAAGCCATCCGGTATCAGGCAGCGACTCGCTGCACAGGTGGCGCGGGCGGCACCACCACAGGCTGATCGCCGATTGCGAGCATCCTCACATCCTCACCCCCTCACCCCCTCACCCCCTCACCCCCTCACATCCTCACATCCTCACCCCCTCACCCCCTCACCCCCTCACCCCCTCACATCCTCACATCCTCACATCCTCACATCCTCACATCCTCACATCCTCACATCCTCACATCCTCACATCCTCACATCCTCA
>NZ_JBQYLE010000001.1:687928-795997 GCF_052681095.1 Granulosicoccus sp. 3-233 | reverse complement strand
CACCCTCACACCCTCACACCCTCACACCCTCACACCCTCACACCCTCACACCCTCACACCCTCACCCCTTCATCCCTTCATCCCTTCATCCCTTCATCCCTTCATCCCTTCATCCTTTCATAACCTCACACGGGCACATCGTCACGTTGCCGGGTTCTCGGCAACGACCACATGCGCGATGAGGTGAAGATCAGTCTGCGCATGCGCATTGAGACAATCAGGCAATCATTCGCGACGAATTCGCCTGTTGCCAGACAAGAACGATAGTTATATTCCTGATCAGACTGGCGGTAAAAGCCTCTACGAATCGCTCGAAAGCCGAGCCCTGGAGAATCGGGCAGCCAACTATCGGGTGATGCCCTCACGATCACAAGGAATCAGAAGATGAAAGATGCACTGTTCGGCCCTGCGGGATGGACTCCAGACCGTATCGACTCGCTCGCGGGCAAAACCTTCGTCATTACCGGCGCCAATGCGGGCGCAGGGTTTCAGGCTGCACGCATTCTCCTGTCAAAGAAGGCCAGAGTGGTGATGCTGAATCGCAGCGCCGAGAAGTCGCATGCTGCCGTGAACGATCTGCAGCAGGAATTCGGTACGACAGCCGAAGTGAGTTTCATCCGCATGGATCTGGCGGAGCTCGCATCCGTACGCGCGACGGCAGAGGAAATATCGAGAACCGTGCCACGCATCGATGCACTGATCTGCAATGCTGCCATCGCTCAGGTTCCAGGCCGCAAGCTGACTCCCGACAGGTTCGAGAGTCAACTCGGCACGAACCACTATGGACACTTCGTGCTCTGCGGCATGCTCTTCGACCGAATCGAGGAATCAGGAGGTCGGATCGTCGTTGTGGCCAGTCTCGGTTACAAGATGGGACTGCGCACGATTCGCTTCGACGACATGAACTGGGACGTAGGCTACAGCGCCAACCCGGCCTACAGCCAGAGCAAGCTGGCGCAGATGATGTTCGCCTACGAGTTGCAGGACCGGGTGAAAGAGGCTGGCAGACACATCGAAATCCTTGTCTGTCACCCTGGCTCTTCCGCGACGTCGCTGATCAAGACCAGCGGCGGACTCGGCACCAGGATCATGTTCGGGCTCATGTCACTCTCGCCTCTGGTGCAATCGGCAGAAAAGGGAGCCTATCCGGAAGTCATGTGCGCCACTGAAGAAGGTCTCGAACAGCGCGCCCTCTACGGCCCCACCGGACGCATGGAATGGGTTGGCCCGGTGGGTCGCGGTACGCTCGAACCCTACGCTTACGACAAGCCGGTCATGAACAGACTGTGGGAGCGTTCGGAGAAGGATACCGGCTTTTCCTGGTCGCTCTGATCGGCCATCCCGACACCTCGAAAGACAGGTCTGACACCAGCCAATCCTGTCTCTAGACATGTCGCCCTCTTTACAGTCGGCAGTAACAGCCCTTCAGGATCGGTGGTTCACGGGGCAGGAAAAAAACGCTTCAGGGTGAAATCACTGCCCACAAAAAAGGGCGCCTGAACAAGGGCGCCCTTTTTCTTTCAGCGGCATATCCCTTGCCGCCTGGTTCAGAACAGGCTGCAGAGAGCCCCTTGCTGCTACTTGCGCTTGTAGACCCGTACGTAATCGATCTCCAGAGCAGGATTGGCAAACTCGTTCAGATCGTTGGCGTTGGGGTAGCGCTCGTTGGATGCTCGACCCAGACCACCTGAATTGGTCGGGAAGTTGGTCCAGTTGCCACCCATTGCAAGGTTCAGCATCAGGTAAAGCTCTTCGAAATCCGCTTCGCTGTTGTACATCTCGCTCATCTTCTCACCATCGATGTACCAGACTACCTTGCCCTGAGTCCACTCTACTGCATAGACATGGTAGTCCTGGCTGTAGTCGATACCGGTGTAAACCTGACCACTGGGCTGCGGCTTGATGAAGTTGGCATCGCCGCTATACGTGGCTGTCACGTTCTTGAAGTAGTGGAAAGAGTTGTAGATGTACCAGGGAGCGTGACCCAGGTTCTCCATGATGTCGATTTCAGTCCGCTGAGTACCTTCCCAGGCGCGATTCTCATGGAACAACCAGAAGGCAGGGAACGTACCGACGTGACTTGGAATCTTGATGCGAGCTTCGAAGTAGCCATATTTCTGGCTGAACTTCTCGTGTGTGGACAGAGCGCCTGACAGAAATGTCTGCTGTGTGGAGATCTCATCCAGTGAACCGTAGGTCTTCTTGTTGCTGTGGTTCTTCAACGGGTTCTTGGCAGCCCGGATGGACAACGTCGAGCCGTCGAACTGGAAGGGGTTGTAGACCGGAACGATATCGTTCTGATGTTCGCTGTCCGGACTCAGAACGTTCACGTAGAACTGATCTTCACCATTGATGACACGGTACTCGTATCGTTCGCCGTTGAATTCACCGTCCCAGCGCAGCTGCGAGTGCCATCGATAGGGGTTCAGTGCGGTGCCATTGAATTCGTCACTGAAGACCAGTTCGTAGCCGTCCTTCTGGGTGACTTCGGGATAGTTGTAGGAGGCGGGATCGATCAGGCTCTGGACGCTGGCGGCGTTCTGGTCACCTTGTACGGGTGCCGGTGCCAGGCCCGCGCTGCTGACAGCATCGTTTTGCGCTGTAGAGGTGGAGCTACTGGCAGCACCGGTAACATTGATCTTGACAGTGTCTGACTGTACTGATTTGTTACCGCTGGCGTCAATGGCCTTGACCGTCATCGAATGTTCACCAACCCAGAGGTTGCTGCTGCTGTATTGCAGATTGCTGGTTTCACCTGCGACAGCACCGTCGACAGTGACTTCGTATCGAGAGGCACCTGATACGGCATTCCATTCCCATTTGACCCCACCATTTCCGGTTTCGCTGCCGCGAGGACTCTGTGGCGCCTGGAAACTGCTGCTGGCACTGGCTGCGACCGGTGTCGTGCTGACGGTTGCAGAGTTAGAGGATGAAGTGCTGGATGAGGAACTTCCGCCAACCACGACACTGCGAGCCAGTGATGAAGGGTTGAATCGGGAGTTGACGACGATCTTGACCGTTGCCGTGCTGGAGGAATAATTGCCGTTGGCGTCAATCGCTCGCACTCGCATGGAGTGATCACCCGGCCACAGATCACGACTGTAGTATTGAGGATCGCGGGTGATGCCCTTGTAACTGCCGTCAATGGAGACTTCGTAAGTCACGGCGCCGGGAACACTGGCCCACTCCCACTTGACTACGGATTGGGCAATTTCTGTGCCCCGAGGGTCTTTGGGAACCTCGATGGCATAGCTTGGAGTGGCAAGGAAACCGGACAAGGCTAGTAACAGGCATGACCTAATTACAATCTTCTTACTAGTCATCGTTAATCGTCTAAAGTATCGAAGTGATTTTCGTGAGCAGCACTGGCCCTACCCTGGTGCACCGCCACAATCGTCACTAAACATTTGGATAGGCCGTAAACATCCCCCACGAATCGTTCCTCTCGCGGTAAATGAAATACGGCACATGAAATCAGCCGCCTGCAGAACCGCCCTGAAGATTTCAGGACGCCATGCAGAGGCAAACGTAAACAATCTCAACTGATGGAAAGTCTAAAGGAAAAGACCCACGAATCCGGCCAATCCTGCCTTGTTATTCGTGAGGATTTGGACATGATTAACGAGTGAACAAGTGCCGAAATGGCCGTGCCATAACCTTTGCAATTACTGCACAAGTGTTATTAGTGACTGCTTGGCAACGATAACGCCTTAGCTAAGATGGCGCCAGAATGGGCTTTCAGAACATTTGCAGGAATTATGATGCCTGAATTTCGAGCGACATCACGCTTCGAATTTCTCGCTTAACACCTCAGCTGATCAGCTCAGGCTTACCAAGATGAAATCCTTGCCCGAAGTCGATGCCAATGTTCTTCGCTGCCCGAAGCAACTGCGGGGACTCGATGAACTCGGCCACCGTACGCTTGCCCATTGACCTGCTGATATCACTGATGGCCTTGACCAGGGTGAAATCGGTGTGGTCCTGCAATATATCCTTGATAAGCAGACCATCGATCTTCAGAAACTCGACCGGTAGTTTTCGCAGATAGGCGAACGAGGACAGGCCGGAACCAAAGTCATCAATGCCGAATCGGCAGCCGATCATGGCCAGTTCGCTCATGAAGGCTCCCACCTTGGACAGATTGGCGATGGCGGCAGTCTCGCTGATCTCGAAACACAGCTTGCTGGCCGGCACGTTGCTGTTTTCAATGAATCCGATCAGTCGGGAAGCGAATTCCGGGTCCGTGATGGAGCCCGCGGACAGGTTGATGGCCACATGCCGAATATCTTCCAGCATTCCCGGATTGGCAGAGAGCCAGTTCAGTGTCAGCTTGATCGCCCGCTCGTCCAGGGTTGATATCAGACCGTAACGTTCTGCGGCAGGCAGAAACGCTCTGGGCACCACCAGTTCGCCATCCGGCATCTCCAGACGCAGCAGCATTTCCAGGCGCAGACCACGTGCCTGCCTGTCGTCCAGTGCCATGATCTTCTGGCTGGCCAGGCGCAGCCGGTCGGTTTCCAGGGCGGAATTGATTTCCTCGACCCAATGCGTGGAGACCTTGCGATTACTGGCATTGCCTTCGCCATCACGGTAGACCACCACCCGATTGCGACCTTCGTTCTTGGCGAGATAGCAGGCAGAGTCGGCAGCGGCAAACAGTGACTCGATGCTGTCCCAACGATCATCCACGATCACCAGACCGACACTGACTCCGATGGTGAACCGGTTTTCATGCCAGAGGAACTGGAAATTCTCCACCTCGTGACGAATCTGATTGGCCAGCTTCAGGGCCTCCGGAACATCACATTTGTACAGCAGGATGCCGAATTCATCCCCCCCAAGACGGGCCAGCACATCGCTCTTGCGCACCAGAGAATCGAACAGCTGCGTCAGCTGGCGCAACAGTTCATCTCCTGCCTGGTGACCACAGGTGTCGTTGACGATCTTGAACGAATCGAGATCGAGAAAGCACAGCGCATGCGATTTACGGCTCTGTCTTGATGTACACAGGGCCTCCTTGACGGTCTGCTCGAAACTGCGGCGATTGATCAGGCCGGTCAAGGCGTCATGATTGGCATGGTAGGCCATGGTTTCCGCCTGCCTGACCGTGGCCGTGACATCGCAGCCCACTCCACGGTATCCGACAAATTCCCTGGCCATGTTGAAAACCGGGATACCGCTGTAGCGCACCATGCGCGAATCACCGTTGACCGACCAGCGAAACTCGAAATCCCGGAACGGCTGACAATCGCGCAGCAAGGCCAGATGCTCGGTCCAGTGGGACTCCTCATTGATGTTGGCCGGGTGGTCCAGCAACTGATCCAGCGTTCTACCCACGATGTGCTCGCGTGGGATTCCCAGTACTCGCACCAGACCATCCGAGGCAACCCGGAAGGTCAGCTTGGCATCAAGCTCCCAGAAGAAATCGGCAGCGGCACTGGCATAGTGACGGTAACGCTGTTCATTGGCCCGAATGCGCTTCAGGTCAGCCAGCTGATGGTTGATGACTTCGGCAGGCAACACCGTGCCGCCGTCAGTGACTGGCTCTGACTGGCCGATAATGGCCACATCCACGAAGGACAGCAGTATGGCGTCTGCACTCCCCCAGTGTATGCGAGTGACCTTGGCAATGAGTCGCACCTGGCTGCCGGTCAGCGATGCGGCTTGCAGATTCAGGCGCTGGGTGTCGACGGTCGAGGCTATCTCGCTGCCGCTGCCAGCGGCACTGGAGATCAGTCCCAGCTCCCGGTCTTCGAAGATATCGGCGGCACTGGCATTGTCCATCAAGGCCTGCGCACTGGGATAACCGAACACATTGGCAGCAATGTCATTGGCGTAGAGAACACCATCGCCATCGAGAATGAGACTGCCCTGAATGCCACCATTGACCAGAGCCTGATAATCGAGAGTCTGCTGTGCGGGCGGGCCACCGAGCAGACGAATGTCGATACCAGCCACCTTGTTGTCTGCTGCAATCAGTGGCGTGCGAACGATCATCATGCGTACCGCCCCCCTGTCGCCAGTCAGGCTGATGGTGCTGATGCCCGCCTCTGCCGAAAACATGATCTGACTGTCGAGCGCCATCTGTTCGCGCGCCACCTCGCCTTCGAACAGGTCGAAATCGGTCTTGCCGATGACTTCATCGGGCGACTGCCGACCCACACTGCGCGCAAAGGCCATCGAACAGGCGCGATACACCAGTCGTCCATCCTTGAGTGCGACACGATCAGCAGATTGTCCAGGCACGCCGCCCCGACTCAGCATCTGCACGATCGTTCAACACCTGGCCAACTGGAATTCACGGGGTTCAATTCAACTTCTCTGGTCCTGCCGGAAGTGAATTGATTATAGTTTAATTGTCCATTGGCAATTGCGGATCAGATCAGAGTTTTTTGTTGGTTTTTCGCCACACTGATGACGACTACAAGTTACGCCTGTACTGTCCCCCGACTTCAAAAAGCACCTCTGTCAGTTGTCCGAGTGAGCAGACCTCTACCGCATCCATCAGCGCAGAGAACACGTTTTCACCCGCCATTGCACTATTCCGAACCCGCTGCAGGGCAACAGGCGATCTCTCACGATGCGCCGCATGAAAGGCTTCAAGCCGTGCTATCTGATCCTCCTTTTCCGCATCGGATGAGCGCGCCAGCTCGACAGTCTGTGGTGGCTCTTCCTGCGGGTTGAGAAAGGTATTGACCCCCACGATGGGTAGGGAACCATCGTGTTTTCGATGTTCGTACAGCATGGATTCTTCCTGAATCCTGCCCCGCTGATAGCCGGTTTCCATGGCGCCCAGTACACCACCACGATCGGACAGGCGATCGAATTCCTGCAACACGGCCTGCTCCACCAGATCGGTCAGCTCATCGATGATGAAGCTACCCTGGTTGGGATTTTCATTGCAAGCCAGTCCCCACTCACGGTTGATCACCAGCTGTATGGCCATGGCCCGGCGTACCGATGCATCGGTTGGTGTGGTAATGGCTTCGTCGTAGGCATTGGTATGCAGGGAATTGCAATTGTCGTAGATCGCGATCAGCGCCTGCAGCGTGGTGCGGATATCGTTGAACGCCATCTCCTGAGCATGCAGTGATCGGCCGGATGTCTGGATATGATATTTCAGCTTCTGACTGCGCTCATTCGCACCGTAACGCTCGCGCATGGCCACCGCCCAGATGCGCCTGGCCACCCGCCCCATGACCGTGTATTCGGGATCCATGCCATTGCTGAAAAAGAAGGACAGATTGGGTGCAAAATCGTCGATGGCCATGCCTCTTGCCAGATAGCTCTCGACATAGGTGAAGCCATTGGACAGGGTCAGTGCAAGCTGCGTGATCGGATTGGCACCGGCTTCGGCAATGTGATAACCGGAGATGGACACCGAGTAGAAATTGCGCACCTCATTCTCGATAAACCAGGCTTGTATATCAGCCATCATCTTCAGACTGAACTCTGTCGAGAAGATGCAGGTATTCTGCCCCTGGTCCTCCTTGAGAATATCGGCCTGTACCGTGCCGCGAACCTGTTGAAAGGTCGAGCGCCGAATGCTCTGCCGTTCGCTGTCATTCGCCGCACGGCCCTGTTCCGCTTCGAAACGCGCCAGCTGCTGGCGCAAGGCCGTCACGAAATAGAACGCCAGAATGGTCGGTGCCGGACCGTTGATGGTCATGGAGACAGAGGTTGCCGGATCGCACAGATCGAACCCGTCGTACAGATCCTGCATGTCGTCGACGGTGGCAACAGACACACCGGCATTTCCCACCTTCCCGTAGATATCGGGACGTCGAGCCGGATCATGACCGTAGAGCGTGACGGAATCGAAGGCGGTGGACAGGCGCTTTGCCGGAGCATGCTCCGACAGTGCCTTGAAGCGGCGATTGGTACGCCGAGGCCCGCCCTCACCGGCAAACATGCGGGTTGGATCCTCGCCGCTGCGCTTGAACGGAAAGACGCCGGCCGTGAACGGAAAATGTCCCGGCAGATTGTCGCGCCGCAACCATGCCAGCAGATCCCCGTGATCGGAATAGCGCGGCAAGGCCACCCGTGACACGCGTGTACCCGACAGGCTGGTGACATGGGTACCGGTGCGAACTTCGCGACCCCGTACCTGCGAGACCAGTTCATCGGCAGAGTAGGCCTCCAGGGTGGCGGGCCAGTCTCGCAGCAACTGTCGCGTATCGGCGTCCAATTGCGCCTGGCGCTGATCGATCAATGCCCGCAGCGAAGCCGGAACGGCTTCGTCGACATGTTGCATCGCAGCGTTGTGGCTCGATGCATCATCGACTGCGCGCCGACGCTCTGCCGGCGCCGCCTCCTCCTGCGCCGGGCGTACGATTGCTCCCTCGCCCGATCCCGAGGCAGCATGCAACATGGCTGCTGCCGCCGACAGTTGCTGGATTTCCCGCACCAGTTCGGCCTGTGCGCTGGTCTGAGTATGGTAGTCACGCAGACAGATGGCGATGTCGGACAGGTAGCGTTGCGCCGAGGAGGGAATGATGGCTGACTGTCGGGTACTGGCACGCACGGACACACGTGGCAGAGCCCCGTCGGACAGGCTCAGTCCATGCTCACGCAGCTTTTCTGCCAGCGCCTGATACAGGGCAGTGACGCCATCGTCGTTGAAGCGTGCGGCGATGGTGCCGAACACCGGCATCTCGTCCGGTGTCTGAGCGAAGGCCGCACGGTTGCGCTGTACCTGCTTTCTGACATCACGCAGCGCGTCGTCACCGCCCTTTCGCTCCAGCTTGTTGATGGCCACGATATCGGCAAAATCGAGCATGTCGATCTTTTCCAGCTGGCTGGCAGCGCCGAACTCCGGCGTCATGACATACAGGGAGACATCACTGATATCAACGATACCGGCATCCCCCTGGCCGATTCCGGGCGTTTCCACGATGATCAGATCGACTCCGGCCAGGCGGCAGGCCGCCACCATGTCATCCAGTGCCGCAGGGACTTCTGCGGCTGCAGTGCGCGTCGCCAGCGAGCGCATGTACAGTCGTTCGTGCTCGATGGCATTCATGCGGATACGGTCACCGAGCAGCGCGCCACCGGTCTTGCGTCGCGTGGGGTCGATGGCCAGCACGGCAATGGACAGCGCATCCCGCTGATCCAGCCGCAGGCGTCGCACCAGCTCGTCGGTCAGAGATGACTTGCCCGATCCACCGGTGCCGGTAATGCCCAGTACGGGCGCAGTTCGCGACAGACCGGCGGCAGCCGTGCGTAACGACTGTTGCTGAGCAGGCGTCAGTTCCTCGTTCTCGAGCGCACTGAGCAACCGCGCCAGGGGCCCGTGCGTCGCCTGTCCGAACGTCTGCGACTGTGGCTCAAGCACCGCATCGAGCGCGCTATCTGCCGGCGGCAGCCGGGCCGCGGACAGGCGTCGAGTGGTGTCGATCATGTGCTCGATCATTCCCTGCAACCCCATGCTCTGCCCATCCCGGGGGGAATAGATATGGGCAACACCGTACTCATGCAGTTCGCTGATTTCCTCCGGAACGATGACCCCGCCACCGCCGCCGAAGACAGCGATATGCTGTGCGCCCTGCTCACGCAGGCAGTCGATCATGTACTTGAAATATTCGACGTGACCGCCCTGGTAGGAGCTGATGGCGATGCCCTGCGCATCCTCCTGAATGGCCGCAGTCACGATCTCGGACACCGAGCGGTTGTGTCCCAGATGCACCACCTCAACGCCTGATGCCTGCAGCATGCGTCGCATGATATTGATGGAGGCATCGTGCCCATCGAACAGACTGGCTGCCGTGATGAATCGCAATGGGATTGCCCTGGCATCAGGGACAACGGAAAGTGCGGCGTCGGACATGTCGAGACTCCTTCAGACTGGCCATCAGCATGCCGCCTCTTGACGTTAACGTCAACGTTAACCTACTCTTCCCGCATGAATACTTCTCCCAGTGATCTCGACCCCGTGTTCTCCATTGCCGAGCTGGCTCAGGAAATGGATATCACGACACGCACCATTCGCTTCTACGAAGACAAGGGCCTGTTGCGTCCCGCCCGCCGTGGTCAGCAGCGCGTCTACTCACGAGCAGACAGAACGCGCCTGAAACTGGTTCTGCGTGGCAAACGCCTGGGCTGGCCATTGGACGACATACGCGAGATGATCGAGCTGTACGACACCCCGGACGGTGAGCGCAGGCAGCTGGAAGTGATGTTGCGAAAACTCTCGCACAGCCGTTCAGTCCTGCAACAGCAGCGCGAGGATATCGACCTGGCGCTGCGGGAGCTCGAGGAGATCGAAGAACGTTGCCAGCTGCAGTTGCAACAGACATGAGTGCGGGGACGGACAGGCCATGTGCGGATGTCACGAGCGCACAGCCTCACCCGTTTTCCGACACTTGCCACCCACACCACTCAGGTGATTTTCGCCATGAACACACACTCTTCCGACCCGATCGTCATCGTTGACGCGGCCCGTACTCCCATGGGGGGCTTTCAAGGCACCCTGTCTCCCGCCACTTCTCCACAACTGGGCGCGGTCGCCATTCGTGCGGCCCTGCAGCGAGCCGGGATCAACGGCGAGGATGTGGATGAAGTCATCATGGGCTGTGTCCTGCCTGCCGGCCTCGGTCAGGCACCGGCACGCCAGGCGTCACTGGGAGCCGGCATTCCGCAAGCGGCCGGCTGCACCACCATCAACAAGATGTGCGGCTCCGGCATGAAGGCGCTGATGTTCGCCCATGATCTACTGCTGGCGGGCAACAATAGCGTCATGGTGGCCGGTGGTCTCGAGAGCATGAGCAATGCTCCCTACATTCTGCCAAAGGCGCGCAGCGGATTTCGCATGGGCCATGGCGAGGTCAAGGACCACATGTTTCTCGACGGTCTGGAAGATGCCTACGAACCGGGCAAGCTGATGGGCTGCTTCGCCGAAGCCACGGCCACCCACTATCAGTTCACCCGGGAGGCACAGGATGAGTTCGCCATCACCTCACTCAAGCGCGCGCAGCAAGCCATGCAGTCGGGTGCCTTCGGCAAGGAGATCGAACCGGTCATCCTTGACACCCGCAAGGGTGAACAGCTCATCAGCGAGGACGAGCAGCCGCCGAAAGCCAACCTGGACCGCATCCCGTCCCTGCGCCCTGCGTTCAGCAAGGACGGCACGGTCACCGCTGCCAATTCGAGTTCGATCTCCGATGGTGCTGCGGCCCTTGTATTGATGCGAGAGTCCGAAGCCGAGCGCCGTGGTCTGACCCCGAGAGCCCGTATCCTGGGGCATGCCACTCATGCCCAGGCGCCGGCCTGGTTCACCACGGCACCGGTGTATGCCATGGAGAAGCTGCTGGACAGATTGGGCATGCAGAGCAAGGACATCGATCTGTACGAGATCAATGAAGCCTTTGCGGTTGTCACCATGGCGGCCATGCAGGAAATGTCGCTGCCGCACGAGAAGGTCAACATCCATGGTGGTGCCTGCGCACTGGGACATCCCATTGGCGCTTCGGGTGCACGCATCATCGTCACTCTGCTGAATGCGCTGGAACACCATTCGCAATCCATCGGCATGGCTTCACTGTGTATCGGCGGGGGCGAGGCCACAGCCGTCGCCATCGAGCGACTGTCATGATGAGGCTCAGCGAAGAGCAGCAGCTGATTCGTGACACCGCGCGCGATTTCGCACGCACGGTGCTGGCTCCCGAGGCTGCGAACAATGATCGCGAATCACGATTTCCTGCCGACGCCATCCGGGAAATGGGACAGTTGGGGTTTCTGGGCATGCTGGTGCCCGAAGCATTCGGCGGTGCGGCGGCCGATAACGTGGCCTACGCCCTGGCACTGGAGGAAATCGCCGCCGGTGAAGGCGCCTGCTCCACCGTCATGAGTGTACATAACTCGGTGGGCTGCATGCCCATTCTCCGTTTCGGCACGGATGAACAGAAGACGCAGTACCTGCCGGCCATGGCCGAGGGACGCCTGCTGGCAGCCTTCTGCCTGACCGAACCGGACGCCGGGTCGGATGCCGCGGCCCTGCGCTGCACCGCTGTGCGCGACGGTGATGGTTACCGACTCAATGGCACCAAGCAGTTCATCACCTCGGGCAAACACGCGGATATCGCCATCGTCTTCGCTCGCACCGGAGAGGGCAAGCAGGGTATCAGCAGCTTCATCGTGCGAACCGACAACCCCGGCTATATAGTGAACCGCGTGGAGGACAAGCTTGGCCAACGCGCCTCGGATACCTGCCAGATCCAGTTCGACGACTGTCTTGTCCCCCTCGCCGACCGGCTGGGCGACGAGGGAGATGGCTACCGGATTGCCTTGGCCAATCTGGAAGGCGGGCGCATCGGCATTGCGGCCCAGTCGGTGGGCATGGCCCGAAGTGCCTACGAACACGCGTTGGCATTTGCCCGGGAACGCCGCAGTTTCGGCAAGCCGATCATCGAGCACCAGAGCATCGCCTTCAAGCTGGCCGACATGGCGACCCAGATCGATGCGGCCCGGTTGCTTGTCCTGCGTGCTGCCGATTTGCGCGATGCCGGTGAACCCTGTCTGGTGGAAGCCTCGATGGCCAAACTGTTCGCCAGCGAGATGGCCGAGAAGGTCTGTTCGGAGGCCATACAGATACACGGCGGATATGGCTATTTGCGCGACTACGCAGTTGAACGCATAGCCCGGGATGTGCGAGTCTGTCAGCTGTACGAGGGAACATCCGAGATTCAGCGTCTGGTGATCAGCCGAGCACTGGCTGGACAGAGCTGAACCGAGGCGGATGCCTGCCGAAACGCACTTGCCGGAGCCACATGAGCAGTACTATCGATTTCTATTTTGATTTTTCCTCACCGTATGGCTATCTGGCCAGCGAACGGATCGAAGCCATCGCCGAACGATGCCAGCACCGCCTGGTCTGGCATCCCATTCTACTGGGTGCCGTGTTTCGCGTGACCGGCCAGGCTCCCCTGACCGAGGCGCCGCTCAAGGGCGATTACTCGGTTCACGACTTTGCCCGCTCGGCCCGTGAGCATCAGGTTGCCTATCAGCATCCGCAGACATTTCCGATCGCCTCCGTGGCTGCCAGCCGCGCCGTGCTGTGGCTGCGCGAACATGACGATCAGCGTCTGCAGGCGCTCACCGGACGCATGATCCACGCCCTGTATCGCGCCTATTTCACCCAGGGCCTGGACATCACCGACAACGACGTGATCGCCAGTATTGCCCAGACCCTGGATCTGGACTCGCAAGCCATGATGCAAGCCCTGTCCTCCCCGGCAATCAAGGATGCTCTGCGCCATGAAGTGGAGCAGGCCATCGAACTGGGTGTGTTCGGTTCGCCCATGATGATCGTTGATGGGGAACCCTTCTGGGGACACGACAGACTGGAACAGATGGAACGCTGGATCAAGACCGGTGGCTGGTAAGCGCTTCAACCTCGACCTTCCGGCACGACATTCTCTCCGCTCACCTGACATCAACGACGCAGCTCATACATGGCCTATCTGACAAGCGAGACCGACAAGCGCGGTGTAACCACAGTCACGCTGAACCGTCCCGAACAGCACAATGCAATAGATCGGGCGTTCATCGATGAATTCACGACCCTTTTGCAGCAACTGAACAGCGATACACGCGTCCTCGTGATTGCCGGGGCCGGCAAGAACTTCTGCGCCGGTGCCGACATCAACTGGATGAAAGCCTCCGCCCAGCTCAGTGATGAACAGAACGCCGACGATGCGCGTGCCCTGTCCAACATGCTGGAGACTCTGAACAGCTTTCCGCGTCCCACCATCGCACGCGTTCACGGGGCGGCCCTGGGGGGTGGAACGGGACTGGTGTGCTGCTGCGATATCGTCGTGGCCGACGAAACTGCCCAGTTCGGCTTTTCGGAAGTGCGCCTGGGCATCCTGCCGGCAACCATCAGCCCCTATGCCATTCAGGCTATCGGTCCGCGAGTCGCGCGACGCTACTTTCTGACCGGCGAGCGCATTGACGCCGTCGATGCCTACCGGCTTCGACTGGTGCATGACGTGTGCTCCACGGACAACATGAATCGCCGGGTGGAAGAAAAGATCGAGGCTCTGCTCAGCGGCGCACCGGGTGCCCAGGGTGCGACCAAGCAACTGATCGCCGATGTTACCGGCAAGACCATCGACGACACCTTGCGACAGGAACTCAGCGAACGGCTGGCCGGCATTCGTACCGGCGAAGAGGCACAGGAAGGACTGGCTGCCTTCCTGCAGAAACGCCCCGCCAGCTGGACCTGAATTTCATATTGGACAAACAGTCAACGATCTGTAGACTCAATGGCCACAATGACCATGTGAATTGCAATTTAAGGTTAATCTGCTGTTCGGTTTCGCGAATACTGGTCATTCAACAAGGAGATAGATTTTCATGACAACAAAACTGGTTATCGGTCTGGACGGACATGGTTCCGGAGATCGAGCCCTGGCCTACGGCAAGGGCATGGCAGACCTCATCGGGGATTGCGAGTTGCTCATCGTGTATGTCATCGAGTGGTCGCCCTACTCGTTTCAGACGGCGGAGGAAAACGCGCAACGGCACAAGCGGCGTGAAGAGGAAATCAGCACAGCTACCGAGCGTGTCGTGGCCCCGGCCATACAGAGACTGGAGGCTGCCGGTATCAAGACCCGTGGCATGGTACGTCACGGCGATGTGGCCAGTATTCTCAATGCCGTCTCACTGGAAGAAAATGCCCAGCAGATCATCGTGAGCCGCTCGAGCGAAGGCGGTTTCACCAAACGTCTGTTCGGTTCATCAACAGCCAACCTCGTGATGAGCAGTAGTGTGCCCGTCACGGTTGTCGGATAAGGGAAGATCACATGACATCGATTTCACGCATTCTATTCTCCCTTGTTGCATTGTTGCCTTTCGCCGGCAGCGCCATGGCTCAGGAAACCATGACGCTGGACCAGAAAGTCAACGAAGTGTTTGCCAACTTCACAGGCCCGTTTGTCAGCCTGATCTTCGCACCACTGCCAGGAACCTCCTTTCCCTGGATCGTACTGTGGCTGGTGGTCGCCGCGACCATCTTCACCTTCTACTTCGCTTTCGTGCAATTGCGCTTCTTCGGGCATGCCATCTCACTGGTGAAGGGTGACTACTCTGACCCCAACGATGCCGGTGAGGTCAGTCACTTCCAGGCTCTGGCTACAGCTCTGTCCGGAACGGTCGGTCTGGGCAACATCGCCGGTGTGGCCGTGGCTGTCGGTATCGGTGGTCCGGGCGCTACCTTCTGGATGATTCTGGCCGGCCTCATGGGCATGGCTTCGAAGTTCACCGAATGTACTCTGGGTGTGAAATACAGAAACGAGTATGCCGATGGTTCGGTATCTGGTGGCCCGATGTACTACATGTCCAAGGGCTTCAAGGAACTCGGGCTACCAGGCGGCAAGTTCCTGGCCGTCCTGTTTTCCATCTTCTGCATCCTCGGCGCTCTGGGTGGCGGCAACATGTTCCAGGCCAATCAGGCGCATGCCCAGATCTCCGGTATCGTGGGCGAATACCCCGGATGGATCACGGGTGTCATCTTCGCGCTCATCGTGTTCTCGGTCATTGTCGGCGGTATCAAGTCCATCGCCAACGTGACCGAAAAGGTCGTGCCTTTCATGGGATTGCTTTACGTCGGTGCTGCCATCGTCATCCTGATCGTCAACTATGACAAGATCGGCTGGGCATTCGGTCAGATCTTCGCAGGCGCGTTTACCGGCCTGGGTGTGGCGGGCGGTTTCGTCGGTGCCCTGATTCAGGGCTTCAAGCGTGCGGCATTCTCCAACGAAGCCGGTGTCGGCTCCGCGGCCATTGCGCACTCCGCGGTCAAGACCAAGGAACCGATTACCGAAGGATTCGTCTCCCTGCTCGAACCACTGATCGATACCGTGGTCATCTGCACCATGACGGCTCTGGTCATTACCATCTCGGGTCAGCTGATCGTCGATCCTGCCTCAGGCAACTACGTGCTGAACGAAGCAGGCAGTGCCATTGCCACCGTCGGTGACACTTCCGGCGTCGCTCTGACATCGGCCGCCTTTGGCTCTTCCATCAGCTGGTTCCCGTATGTACTGGCCCTGGCCGTGGTGCTGTTTGCCTTCTCCACGATGATCTCCTGGTCGTACTATGGCCTGAAGGCCTGGACCTATCTGTTCGGTGAGGGCAAGACAGCCGAACTGACCTTCAAGCTCATCTTCTGCGTCTTCATCGTCATCGGCGCCGCCGCCAGTCTGGGCCCCGTCATCGACTTCTCGGATGCAGCGATCTTTGCCATGGCCGTGGTCAACATCACCGCCCTGTACTTCATGATGAAGGTCGTGCGCAAGGAGCTCAACTCGTACAGCGCTCGCCTGAAGAGCGGTGAAATCCGCAAGTTCAAGCACTGAGCTGATCTGAGTTGATGCAGCTGGCCCCGCTGCAGGGAGGTGGCGGGGACTGGCCGAACACGGGAATTTTCTTCCGTGTTCCCTCCACCCGGTATCAGGTGGGCAGGCCGATCTACTGTCAGTGTTCGGGGTGGATGACCTTGGCGGTCTCGAACCAGAAGCTCAGCAGATTGTCGATGTCGGTTCTGATGGTCTTGTTGTCGATGCCCTTGGACATATAGGCATTGGCGTGATTCTGATAGCAGAATTCAATGTCATCCGGGTTGTCAGACGTCGTCATCATGACAATCGGAATCTGCTGGTGCTGTTCATCATGCTTCAGATGTGCCAGTGCCTCTCGGCCATCCATCAACGGCATGCGAATATCCATGACAATGATTCTGGGCCGCACCGTGTTCAACAGGTCGATCGCCTCTCGTCCATTGACAGCTCTGACGATCCTGATATCCGGGCGCAGGCTGTGGATACTGCGCTCCAGCATCATGGCATCGATATCGTCATCTTCGACCAGCAGTATGGTGTTGTCGTGAGCCATGTCAATTAAAAGCCTTGTACGTCGTCGATTTGTTCATCACACGGTAAAGTAAAACATATACGCGTCCCTTTCTGGTAGGAGTCTGAGATTTCTATATCTCCGCCGTGGGCATGGATGACCGTCTTCGCCAGCGACAGACCAATCCCGTTTCCTGCATAGGGAATCTGCTTGCTGTGCAGTCGATGCATGGGCTCGAAAACCCGTTCTCGGAATTCCGGCGCAATTCCGATGCCATTATCACTGATGATGACCTGGATACGACGCTCCGGAAGCTCATGCAACTGTTTCGTCTCGATCCTGATGGCCGGTGTATCGCCTTCCGCCACATACTTCAGACTGTTCTCCAGGATATTGTAAATTACCCGTCTCAACAATTGCGCATCGGCGAACACTTGTCCGGCTGCCTCGACACTGACCGTGGCCTGCGTTTCATCAATCCTCGGCCGCAGTTCTTCGACAGTCTGATGGATCAATTCGGAAATATCGATCATTGAGCGCTCTGGCTCCTTGAAGCCCGTCTTGGTGAAATCCAGCAGGCTGCTGACCATACCGGTCATGCGCTGGACCGACTGCTTGACCATGGCCGCATGTTCGCGGACCAGATTCTTGTCGTCGATGTCCTCGAGAATCTGCTCGTTGAACAGATTGATATGACGCAGGGGCGACTTGAGGTCGTGTGACACGATACCGGCGAACTGCTTGAGCGAGGTGTTGGCGTCGCTCAGGTTGGCGTTGCTTTCAGCGAGCCGGGCATTGAGACCGGCAATCGATTGCAGATGTGCAATACGATTGCGACGCTGAATGTACAAGGTCAGGATGAATACCGACAGAATGATGGTACCGGCAAGACTGACCAAGCCCAGTACGAGCCCCTGCCGGTCGATGTCTTCAATCTGCCCAGTGACCGCTGCAGTCAGGTCGGACAGCAATTGACTGATTTCCCGTAAGGCAAAGGAATCGTCGAGGCGCAGTTGATCGTCGATTTCCATGAGCGTCAGGCCGGAATTGATCAGCGGCCGGACACGTTCCAGCCGCGCCCGGTAGCCGGCAATCATGGCGCGGGTCTCGGTGAGCGTGGCCTCGATCCCCAGTTCATGGGCATTGATTTCCAGTTTGCCCACCAGTTCCGTCGCTTGATCGGCGGAAGCCAAGCCTTCGTCCAGATATTGCAGCTCTGCAGGACGCAGCAGATAATTCTTGAAATTATGAATCAATCCACCGTAGCCCAGTGCCTGTGTCAACTCCAGTGCCAGACTGTAGGTGTTGTCCAGATTGTAGCGAAGCTCCTGCGTGCGCTGCTTGACACTGGCGGTGAACGCGTACTGCACAAGGATCAGGCCCGCAATGATGATAGGCAGCAACAGCAGATAGCCTGCACCGAGCTGCCTGTTTCCCTGGTGGGTCTGTGTACCCATGTCAGGACGACGGTATTTCGCAGCGACTGACAGCCATGACGCCTGTCAAGGAGCTGACCACACCCATGGTCGATGCCGCTTGTTCACCTGAACGTATCACTGATTCTTTTCCCTGAAGTCCCTGTCAGCAGCCATCAAGGCAGTCGATCGCGAATTTCCTGACGCCCTGATACCGTTTTCCACTGCCAAAGACGTGCCTGCGATACCACGATTGTATAGCGAAAGGGTAAGCCGATACCCCCTGCATTTCGTGACACGCCGACTGAACAGTTACAAATCGGGAAAAGGCACCATCGCCTGACCCCTTTTCGGCACGCCGAACGTTCTGATCAATAGACACCACAGGAAAATGTTCTCAGACCATGAAACCAGACACGTTGATCATTGCCGTACTCACCCTTTCGGCAAGCATTGCGCTGCTGAGCGGTTGCCACAGTGATGGCGATGAGACTCTTGCCAACAAGCCGGCGCCGCACCACTCGGTGAAGCTCAGCCGGACCGCGACAATCAGTGCCGAGACTGTGCAGGGAATTGTATTGTCGGATGACAGACAGGCGATTCGGCAGGTCAGCAGCAAACGCCAGGCAAGCGACATGGCCACTGCCCTGCTGCCACCGATGCCGGTGTCAACACAAGAGCGATCAATGATGACTGCAGACCTCTACGGAGGTGAAAACTATGCAGAAATGACTCGCAATGCGACGATCCAGACAGTCTCACAACCGGTTTCAACTTTCAGTATCGATGTCGATACCGGCTCCTACGCCAACGTCAGGCGCTTCCTGCAGGCCGGCCGTCTGCCTCCGGCAAACTCGGTTCGTGAAGAAGAACTGCTCAATTACTTTTCCTACGACTACAACAACGCTTCTGACACAGAGCAGCCTTTCAGTCTGACGACGGAGCTCGGGCGCACCCCCTGGAACGCACGTACTCGTCTGCTGCATATCGGCCTGAAAGGCTATGTACCACCGACCTCAGAGATCGCAGCGGCCAACCTCGTCTTTCTCATCGATGTGTCCGGCTCCATGAACAGCCCCGACAAACTCGGCTTGCTGAAATCCTCCATCAGCCTGATGACGCAACAACTCGATGAAAACGACACCGTCAGTCTGGTGGTCTATGCCGGATCATCAGGCATCGTGCTCGAGCCCACCGCCGGCGATCAGCACCGCAAGATCGATCAGGCGCTGTCCCGACTGAGCGCCGGCGGTTCGACCAACGGTGCCCAGGGCATCGAGCTGGCCTATCAGTTGGCAAGCGAACACTTCAAGGAAGATGGTGTAACCCGTGTCATTCTGGCAACCGACGGTGATTTCAATGTCGGCATCAGTGATGTCGATCAGTTGAAGCAGCTCATCGCGCGTAAACGGGAGTCCGGGATTGCCTTGACGACTCTGGGTTTCGGCACTGGCAATTACAATGATCATCTGATGGAACAACTGGCCGACACGGGCAATGGCGCCTACGCCTACATCGATACCTTGAGTGAAGCGCGCAAGGTGCTGGTGGATCAGTTGCAGGCCACATTGCTGACCATTGCCAGTGACGTGAAGATTCAGATCGAATTCAATCCGGCGGTAGTCAGTGAGTATCGCCTGATCGGCTACAGCAATCGCCAACTGGCCAATGAGGACTTCAACAATGATCGCGTCGATGCTGGAGAGATTGGTGCCGGCCATACCGTGACGGCACTGTACGAGATTGCCCTGCACGGTGAAGGGGGCGAGAGACATTCGCCGAGTCGTTATGGCCGCCAGGACGACAAGGTCTCGAATGAGGCTGACGATGCATCGTTGTCGAGTGAAGTTGCCGAGCTGCGACTGCGCTATAAACTGCCCGGCGAGAACGACAGCCGCTTGAGCACACGCATCGTCAGCCTGGGCGATTCGGGACTACAGAACCTTCAAGCCAACTCTGACAACTTCCGTTTTTCTGCCAGCGTCGCCGCCTTCGGGCAATTGCTGCGAGGTGATGACCGTCTGGCCGACTATGATTATCAGGATGCCCGAAGGCTGGCTGCCAATGCCATGGGCGATGACCCCTTTGGCTATCGTGCCGAATACCTGCGGCTACTGGACCTGGCCGGCAGTCTGGACAGGCTCAGCCGGATGGATCAGTATTCACCGCATCGTGAAGAAGGTTGAACTGAGCCTGACCGGAAAACAGCTTGAGCCACGAACAGGAAGATGAATACTTGATGCTGGCCTATGCCCGCGGGGATGCTGAGGCCTTTGACAGGCTGTATGCCCGTCATGGCCAGCCGCTGTACCGCTTCGTGAAACGCTCATGCGCCAGTGAAGCACTGGCGCATGAGCTGTATCAGGATATCTGGATGCGAGTGATCCATGCACGCAAGACATACTCACCGGAGGCACCCTTTCGCGCCTGGCTGTTTCGCATTGCACGCAACCGCCTGACAGACCATTATCGGCAGCAGTCACGTATCGATTCGCACGAGACGGCTGAAGATCCGGATGCCATGGCCTCGCAGGTGTCTCCGTTGACGAGCACTCCTCTGTCGCCCGAGGTGGTTGCCAGTCTTGGTCAGGAGAGCGAAGTGCTCGAACGGGCCTTGCAACAATTGCCGGCAGTGCAGCGAGAGGCGGTGTTGCTGCGCCACATGGTGGGCATGAGCGTCAAGGAGATTGCTGAGGTCATGGACCAGGGGGCAGAGACCATCAAGAGCCGATTGCGCTATGGCACAGCGCGACTTCGGTTGATTTTGCAGGAGTTGGCATGAGCGAAGATGAGGGAAAAATGCCTGACCAGGGGCTGCCATCCGATGATGATGGTCAGGACATTGGTGCAATGCTCGATGCCGGCAATGAGGTTGTGCCCCATAGTCTGAACCAGCAAATTCTGTCGGCTGCGCGTGAGGCAATTGCAAACGAGAGTACAGCAGACAGTGTCACGACACCCTTGCCCACTGAGGTGACGCAGCTGCAGCCACGACGATCCGCCAATCACCGCTGGCAGACTCGAAACCGCTGGATAGCCATGGCCGCTTCCGTGATCCTCGCGGTGACGGTAGTGCCATTGATGCTGCGTTCTCCGGATTCCAGCCTTGACAACTCTGCCGAACTGGCGTCGCAGAAGATGCTGCAACGCTCGATAGCCATCTCGTTGGATAGCGCAGCCGATGGTCTGGAAGTCGACGAGTCACAATCCCTGACGTCATTTGTACGAGAGTCAATGCCCTCGACCAATCCGTCGACGGATTCCTCGGCGAGCACCTCGTCTGCGCCAATCGCCCGCTCCTCCAGTCCGAGACTGCAGACGCCGGAGGCCTCACCCGTTGTGCCGGCCATTCGGGCACAGAAACGCTCGGCACCCGCTGATGCAGCGGCAGGCCCGGCAACGGACCTTGCCGCAGACAGTGATGAAAGGTCGAGCGCCGACAAGAGCACTGGCGACAGCGACTTCCGCAAGACGCCCGACAGCTGGGTAGCCCGGATTCGACAGCTGCAGAAGGATGGTCGATACGATGAGGCGATAGAGGAGTATGAGTTGTTTCGGGGGCGATATCCGAACCATGAACCCGAGTTGTCCGCACCTCGGCGACCATGACCGGCCTGAGCCAACTTACAGAATGTCCTCCAGCAGGTTTTCAATCTGATACTCACCGGGCTTTACTCGCTTCTGCTGCCTGTCCAGCTCGATTTCCAGGCCCGCCTTTGGAGAATTGATTGCCGCCAGCCTTTCCGGAGTCAGTTCAAATTGTCCGTGAGGCGGACTGGACTCCTGAACTTCCGAAGAATCATAGTAATCGAAGTATCCCTGATGATAACTGTTGCCACCATAGGCCTTGACCTTGTCGACATCGACCTGCGTGAGCAATACACCGGCGACGCGTGCTCCGGCACTTCGTAATCGTTGAATGCCACGCTTCACGTGTTCACTGGAGGTGTCATTGTATTTGACCGCGTAGACCACGGTGTCGCTGAGTGGACACAGCATCAAGGCATCGGCCACGGCCTGAATGGGTGCACAATCAATGATGATGCGATCATAACGCCGGGCAAGCCCCGTCAATATATTGGCAAATCGTTTGGATCCCAGCAGTTCCAGCGGTTGAACCGGAATGGGCCCCGAGGGCAACACGTCCACACAGCCATTCAACATGCCCCGATGAATGCAACTCCATGCCGGCTCCGTATCCAGAATGAGGTTGCTGAGACCATTGGCATTATTCTTCAGACCAACCGATTTCGCTATTCTCGGCTTGCGCATGTCGCAGTCGATCAGAAGCACTTTCTCGATCTGTCCATACGAGTAAGCGAGGTTCAAAGAGACAGTGGACTTGCCCTCTCCGGCGACCGAGGACGTCACCATGACCACCTTCTTGGAGGAAGAGGTGTTGGCCTTGTCCAGACCGATAGACGCCCTGACAGAATTGACGGCTTCGGTGAATGTTCGTCGACTATCCTCCAGGCTCAAGGGGTCGAGCGGGTCCTCTTTTTTCTTTCGGAACTTGCCGGCCTTCATCAGCGGGGTGATTCCCAGCAATACCATGCCCAGCTTGTTCTCGACATCGTAAGTAGTCTTCACCGAATCATCACGAAATTCTCGCCAGAACAAGATCATCAGATACAACAATACCGAACCGGCACAGAACAAGGCCACGATCAGCTTGCGATTGGGTGCTATCGCCTCCAATGGCACAACCGCATAATCGGAGACACGCGCATTGCGTTGTTGCAGTTCTCCGGATGAACGTTCCCGACTGACGCGATTGAAAAACGATTGATAGATCTCTCGGTTGGTCCTGACCTCCCTTTCCAGCGCTTGCACGTCATTGGCCTTGGAGGCAGAATCCAGTATGGCCCGCTTGCTATCTTGCAGTTTCAGCTCCAGGGAGGCCTCTTGCTGAACCAGCAGAAGATAGTTCTTTTCCATCGCCCCAATGGCTGTTGCAATGCTGTCCTTGAACGCAGCAGTGCGCGATGCCAGCTCTGAACTCGCGTCAATGACCAATGGATGACGCACGCCATAGCGATTGAGCAATTCATCCAGCTTGCGTTGCGAAGCATTGACGTCCAGCTTATTGCGCTGCACCAGCGTATCATCACGAATACCCGGCAGGCTCTCAAGTATATTGGACTGCGTACGATAGTCGTTCACATCATCGAAGTTCTGCTGGGCTATCGCCAATTTCCCGCGTACATCCGTGAGCTCACTGGAGAGGCGCAGAACCTCCTGCTCGATCAGGTTGTGTACGCTACCGCCGATGTCCGTCAGGCTGTTCTCCTTCTTGTAGTCGATCAGGCGTCTCTCTGAATCAGCCAGCGTCTCCTTCAGTGCCAGCAATCGCTCATCCAGCCAAGAGGTGTTCTGCGCCCGTTGCTCCGAGCGCATGGAAGCATAATTGTTGATGTACTGTCTGGCGATGGAGTTGGCCACCTGCGCAGCCAGCTGCGGCTCAGCCGAGCGGTACTCTATTCTGACCAAACGCGTGTCTCGCACCGAATAAACCGAAACATTTGCCATGAAGCGATTGATGACCCTGTCCTCTTCATGCTGTCGACGCGCCGCAGCGCTCATACCAGCGGCTGGTCCATCCTCGCTGGTAATCGAAGAATCGTCGGCATCACCTTCACTCACGAGTCCGGGAAACGCGCCCCAGATTGCTGCGCGAAGTTGACCAAGTATGCCGATGGCCCTGGCCTTTAGCCGATCTACAAGCCTGTCGGACTCCTCAGCGACCCCTGTGCTCTCAGTACTCGCGCTGCGCAATTCCGGATGCTTCCATAGACTCAGCGTATCGATGACCTTTCTGGACAACCAACGGGATCTCAGCAATTCGATCTGTGTCTCATAGTAGGCGGTACTGAGCTCCTGCTGCAAGGCACCTTCGAACTGAGACAATGAGGCTCTGTCAGGTTCCTCGAACAACAGCGTGGCCGTACCCAGATAGACCGAGTCAAGCGATCTGACATACAGGCCGGACAACACCGCAGCTATCAGAAACACCAGCAACAATTTCCATTTGCTCTGTTTGACAATGCGGATGTAATCGTCGATGCCGAACAGGGGGCCTTCCGCCGGCGTGCCTCGTTCCTTGCCAGCGCCCTGATACAGATTTTCCTGATCTCTGGTCCAGTCAACGGTATTCATGATCCACCTCGTCTACATCGAATGAGCCTGTCCGCGTTCCTGATCTTCTCGGCATACGATCGCATCAGGCGATCTGCCTTCGTCGGTCGTGATCGAACTCCAGACGTAAAGTCCCTTGCCTGCCCGAGCCCACCATGGCGGATTCCTCAACCCCGTAATCCAGCAACTGATGTCTGAATCTGTCCAGAAACGTCGCCTCACTGAACCCCTTCGCATGCCGAACCAGCGAGGCTGAGTCGAACTGATCATCGGGACAGGATTCAAAGCGTTCTATGGCATCGTTGATACATTCGATCGTCTGCTCAGCGAACAACAGGCCTGTCTGGCCATCGACGACGGAGTCCAGAGCGCCTCCTTTTCCGTAGGCGATGACCGGCCGGCCCGACGCCATGACTTCGACTGGCACGATGCCGAAGTCCTCTTCACCCGGAAAGACCAGTGCACGGCAAGTTGCCATCAGTTCCTTGAGAATCGGAAAATCGACCTTGCCTAGAAAGGTGATATTGCTGCAAGACTCTTTCCTCAATTGATCCAGACAGTCCCCAGCGCCGGCAACCACCAGCTTTCTGCCTGACGCCTTGAACGCGGCCACAAGCAGATCAGGGCGTTTGTAGGAAGCCAGCTCACCAGCCCACAGATAGAATGGCTCCCCGGTAAACTCTTCCACGGGAGCGAAGGCGTCAGTTGCCACGGGCGGGTAGATCACCGCCGAGTCCCGCCGATAGTATTTCCTGATTCTGGCAGATACATGGCTGGAATTGGCAATGAAATGGTCCACGCGAGACGCGGTACTCACATCCCATTGCCGCAGCGAGTGACTGAGAGTGGGCATCATGAGTCTGTTCAACAGGCCGGAACTCTTCTTATAATGGTAGTACTGGTCCCACACGTAGCGCATCGGCGAATGCGTGTAGCAGACGTGCAACCCATTGGGGCCGGGAACGATGCCCTTGGCGGGCCCCGACTCACTGGAAATGATCAGATCGTATCGAGTCACATCCAGTTCTTCCAGTGCCAGTGGCATCAAGGGCAGATACTTCTTGTACATCGTCGAAGCAAATGGAAGCTTCTGTATGAAGGTGGTTCGGATTTCATGAGTATTGATGAAATCGGATACCAGGCTGGGATCGTGTACATGGGTGTAGATATCGGCATCAGGAAACAGCTTCAGCAAGGCTTCGACGACAGCCTCGCCACCCCGCATGTTGATCAACCAGTAATGTATTATTGCTACGCGCACGGTTCTGGTTTCCCTTGTTCAGAGGCTTGTGATATTCATGGGGCTCAGACGTCCCTTCAGCGCATCGATCAGGGCAATCCAGTTTCCCTTGACGCGCCCTTTTCTGTCGATCCAGGCTTCCGGTCTGAATACCCTGACATGATTCGCCAGCATGTTCCTCAGAATCAGGGTGTAGGCCGCTTTGCTGTTCATCGTCCCTTTCCTGCTGAGATAGAACGGGTTGGCTACCTGGCTGTAGCCGAGCCTCACACCCGGCGAGCGCCCACCAGTGACTCCACGATGCACTCCAGTAAATGCCTTTGCCTTCGCAAGCTGTCCCTGCTTGCCGACGCGATAGGAAAAATCCACATCCTCCTGCCAGCCATACAGCGGAAGTGCGAGATCAAACCGTGTAGCACCAATGGCCGCTGTTCTGAAGGCCATGTTGCAGCCATAGAGACCTTGCAATCCGGTTGTTATCGGTAAAGAAGACTGCACGGAATCCTGTGAGGCATCATAGTCATCGACGATCCGTCGACTGTCCTCATAGCTGTATCCGCCTCGGGTGACACCGTCTGCCAGAACACTGCCCTCGACCCCCACCACCTCTGGGTAGCGGGCAAAGGTGGCGCAGACATTCTCAACGGCATGACGAGAAGGCACGTAGTCGTCATCAAGAAACAGCACCACCTCGACATCCTCACGCAGACCGTCGATTCCCGCATTGCGCTGTATGCAAGTACCCTTCTGGCCAATGATCAACTCGTAGTCGATCTGCCTGTCATTCCTCTCGGGAACATCCTCTTCCGAGACAACTGACAATATGACCTGGCAGGGCAATCGTGTCTGCTTGTTCAGATCTTCCATCAATAACCCGACCACATCCGGTCGACCACAGGTTGCCACCACAACCGCCGCTTTGCTGATGCTCATGTGCCTAGTTCCATCAAGTGCCCGAGAATCTTCCGCGAAGATTCATCCCAGCTGTACAGCTTGCTATTGTCCTTGCCCGCATCGATCAGGTTCTGCCTGAGCCCCTGATCACTCCACACGCGGATGATTTCCCGAATCCAATCCTGGGCATTGGATTCCGATGCGTAGATGGCCGCCTCGTTACAGACTTCAGGCAAAGCCCCACAACGACTGACAATGACCGGACACCCCACGACCATCGCTTCCAATGGTGGCAGTCCAAACCCTTCGGTTGTTGATGGAAACGCCAGGCAGACAGCATTCTCCAGCAATGTACGCAATGTCTCATCGGATACCCTTCCTGTGAAAACCACATTGTCCGGCACCTGTATTCCCCTGCATTCAAAATCCTTCTTGCTGCTCGACCCATAGAGAGCCAGAGTCATGTGACGCATGGCAGGATCGGAAAAGGCCTGTAGAAGAAGCTTGATGTTCTTGTGGTCCTGAACCGATGACAACGCCAGAACGTAATCGTTCTTCTGCAGACCCAGGCTCGACACGGGCGCTGAAGACGAACGGAAGCTGCGCATCTGATCAGCGCCGTTATAAACAACGCTGATCTTGTGTTCTCTGGCCACACCGTACTTCACCAACTCTTTCTTGGAAAAACCGGACACGGTCAGAATGCTGCGATGCCTGCGCCCGATCAGCGGTTGCAGCAATTTGTACCAGGCCCTGAAGGGCAAGGAATAGGATGCCGGGGAGCTGTAGACCTGTGCATCGTGAATCAGTGTTACCGCATTCCTGCTTACTACTGGTCCGAGATTGCACAGATTCAGCATGACACTGGAGCGCGATGCCAGCGGAAAATCGAACTGCTCCCACAGACGTTGAGAGAAGATTCCGCAAGTACGAGTTCTGATCCTCTCCAACTGCAACTGCCTGCGTACATTTCGCGGTACCAGCAATTCGACAGACACATCCTTGTATTTCTCGGGATTGTCCAGCAGGCTCTTGTCGATGCTCTTGATGAGTTCTTCGGCGGAACGATGCACGCCGGTTGGAGAGGCGAGCAGAAACTTGCCGTTGATGGATATTCTGGTGGTCATCGGGCTCTCTGTGAACATGGATGAAAGGTGTCCCGCCCATATTCGGATGTAACGGAAGAGAAAGAACCTGGAAATGTCGCGAAACCATCAGCGCTGGAAAGCGCGTTGGCGTGAGCATCACGACACTTTGGCATACTCGGTCGCGAATGGTCCGCCCATTGCGACTTGAAGACAATCGCCACGAGCAGCATCAACAATATTCCCGGGTTCGGTGTGGTGGCCGTGATCATCAGCATCACCAGCATGGTCATCGCCGCCGTCTTCGCTGACAGGCTGATATCTCTTTCCTCACGATCCACGATAGATCGCACCCGGCTTGCAAACAGCGTTACCCAGAGAAAGGCGACCATGAGCACCGTGCCCGGCAATCCGAGCGAACCCAGATAGACAGACGCCCAGCCATTGCCACGCAGGGAGCCAGGACCTACGCCCAGTCCGTACGTCTCCCAGAAGGCGCCCAATGCATAGGCAGCCCAGGCTGCTCGCTCTCTGGCGGAATCCGAATCCAGCTTGTTGGTAAGTACGGAATCGATGATGGCGTTGTAATCAATACCGATATTGATCAACAGCGTTGTCAGGACCAGCAGTACTACGGTGAAAGGAATCAGGTGCAACAGGAATATCTCGACCACGTTGGCTCTGCCGCCCATGAATTTCAGCCAGGCAAAGACACAGAGGAAACCAAATCCGAAGCTGATTCCGGCATATGACGTGGAAGAGAATGTCATGACGGCCAGCATTCCGTTCGCCATGGCCAGAGCCGCCGACAATGAATTCGAGGACAGGACAAAGTGCCTCGAGAAGTAGATGAACAATGTCGCCGTGAATGTTCCGAAGGCTGCCGGCTCAGGGAAGCCGCCAATCGCTCTGGGCAGACTGGCCGTCTCCTGATGCGTCAGCAACGCATAATTGGCCGTTCTGACAAACGCGAGCAGGGAATCCAGACCGAGAATATCCATGACACCCAGAATGATGTTCAGGGTGGCACACACCAGAAGCGCACGATGAAAGACACTTACGGAGTGCTTGTGCAGCAACTTCGTGAACGCGAAAAACGATGCCACGCTCAACAGCAGGTAGAAGGTTTGCGCTAGATTTGATGAAGAGGGTCTCAAGGCGATGACAAAGGTTCGGAAGAAGGAGTCAAGCCGCAGTCCATCCATGTCCCTGGCCAGCGGAAAGACCAGAACATCCCCGGCAAAGGCTCTCACCAGAAAAATGGCGGCAAGCACGCTGTACAGACAGAACAGCATCAGTATGGCGCGGACCTTCATTAAAGGAGACAGCGCAAACACCCCTTGCCTTCCCAGCAAGGGGTGAATGACGCCCAGCACAAGCAGTCCCGCGACAGCCTCGGCGGCTGGAATACTCAGATTGCCGGAGCCATGGATGTTTGCAATTGATGCCATGCCAAAAGGCAGCAAGGCCACACACAGGAACAGAAGCGCGCGTTCACCCATCACCAGCGAAGCCAGTGCGAATGCAGTCACGACAAGTCCAATCAGTGTGATTTCCACGGTAGGTTTCCGTCCTCGTCAGTATGGACAGATCAAGCCGGCGTCATACCGGTGCCAGTCTCTACCGCCGACGCAGAGCCTTCATCCTCAGATTGTGGAGATCTGCCATAGACATCATCGTAGCGAACGATATCGTCTTCTCCCAGGTAGCTGCCGGATTGCACTTCGATCAGTTCCAGCGGTATCCCGCCAGGGTTTTCAAGTCTGTGCACGTTGCCAAGAGGGATATAGCAGGACTGGTTTTCCGTGAGTAGCACCTCCTCATCACCATTGGTGACCAATGCGGTGCCGGATACCACGACCCAATGCTCCGCACGATGAAAATGACTCTGCAGCGACAGCTTTGCGCCGGGGTGTACGGTGATGCGCTTGACCTGAAACCGAGGTCCATTGTTGAGAGACTCATAGTGGCCCCAGGGGCGGTAACAGATTGCATGTGTCTCGGCTTCCTTGCGTTTTGCCTGGACCAGCCTATTGACAAGCTCCTTGGTCATTTCCGTCTTGTCGATATCCGTGACCAGTACGCAATCATCCGTTTCGACGATATTGATACGGCTTACGCCGATGGTAGCCACCATCCGTGAACTCGAATGAACATGAGAGTTCTTCGTATCCATCATCACGACATCCCCCAAAGCAGTATTACCATCGACATCGGCCGGCATGGACTGGTGCATCGCCAGCCAGCTGCCGATATCGGACCACGCACTCTTGAATGGCACCATCCACGCCTGATCAGTGCGTTCCAGCACGGCATAGTCGATGGAGTTCGAAGGCGCCCTGGAGAATGAGGACTCATCGATTCTGATGAAGTCCATGTCAACCACTGCCTTATCGTAACTGTCGGAACAGTGACGAAACATCTCGGGCTCCAACTCCTCAAGTGCCTTCAGGTAAACCGCCGCCTTGAAGACGAACATGCCGGTATTCCAGTAGGTTCCACGCTCGGAAATCAGTCTTCTTGCCAGCTCGAGGCCGGGTTTCTCGATGAAATCGATGACCTTCAAAGGTGCCGACGCATTCTCCCCGGGCAAGTCTTCGGTTCTTATGTACCCTAGCCCCGTAGCAGCGGATTCCGGCTCAGCGCCCAGCAACACGAGCGCCCCCTTGTCCGCGGCCTCTGATGCGGACAGCAAGGCTTCGAGAAAACCGTCCTGATCACTGATCAGATGGTCTGCGGGAAAAACAGCCATCATGGAATCATCAGATCTGGATACCAGGTGTAATGCGGCGACGGCGATAGCAGGCGCAGTATTGCGGGCCACGGGTTCCAGCAAGATGGCGTCGGTATGCACCTCCACGGATTTCATCTGCTCGGCAACGAGAAACCGGTGCTCTTCATTGCATATGACTACCGGCGCATGCTCGCAGGTTCCCAGACAACGCAGTGCCGTTTGCTGAAGGTAAGACTGATCACCCCCCACTGACAGGAACTGCTTCGGATAGGCCGTGCGAGACAAAGGCCACAGTCGGGTACCCGAACCTCCAGCCAGTATGACAGGTGTGATCGGCGCAGTACTAATAAGGTTTGACGACATTCTGATCTCCATTTTTAGTCTTGACGTGTCGGTTTTCCCGTTCGGACTCGTTTGCATCGAGACCGTGATTGGCACTGGCTTGCAAAGCGTATTCGTAGATCCTCAGATCATCACGACACAGCTGGGTGATCTCGTTCAGCAGTTGCTCGCTGATCCTTGACGACGAAGCATTTCTGGCTACGCCCACATTGCGTTTTGGCAGCGCCAGTGAAATTCCCAGTTCCCTCCTGCACGCCTCGACAAAGTCATCTTCCTTGTCCAGTACGCCCACGACCGACAAGCGACGAAGGTTAGAAATGGCCGTACTTACCGCTGCCTCCATGTTGGTGTCTTCTGTGGGCTGCTCCCACTTCATGTCTCCAAAGAAATGGCAGAGCACATGCGCTTCCGAATAGGCCACCGGAGTCTTGACGAATTCCTCCAGACTGACTTTCGAATACCGATCATCGAAGTAGTAGTGGGATATGAGTCTGTCCACCGGATGCCTGAGTAGCGTCACTATCCGATAGCGCCCTTGATAGGCCTCGAGAAAGTTCTTATCGATGCAGAAATGCCCTTGTATATAGCCAATCCCCGACTCGGCATGATAGGCAGCGAGACAGCGCTTGAACTCGAACCACTGGTCCTTGCTCATCTGCTGGCAGGCAGACGTGCTCGCCTCTTCGCTGATCTTGGCGAATGACAACAGGTATTTGGCTCGCAGCATGTGAGACAGGGAGGTGCCGCCAGACTTGGGCACATGTACGAACATGACCTTGCGAGGATAAAGCCGGGTACGAAGGGCTCGAACCTTTTCCCCAAGGCCGCTCAGATTTACGTGTTTTACGATGCTGCTGATCACGATGGCATTTTTTCCGCAGTTGATCTGACAGGAGGATTAGTCAATGGCCATTGCCATCTGTCGTCAGTAGGCGCCCTGGCTCTTTAGCAAGGAAAAGGGCGTTCTGAGCAGAATGACAAAGTCATGCCACAGACTCCAGTTTCGCGCGTACCACACATCCAGAGAGACACGCTCTGTGTACTCCGTGTCACTTCTTCCACTGGACTGCCAAAGCCCAGTGATCCCCGGCAACATCGACAAGTAGTAAGGAAGATGCTCTCCGTACTTTTCACACTCGTTCATCACGATGGGGCGTGGCCCTACCAGGCTCATTTCTCCACGGATCACGTTCCACAATTGCGGCAGCTCGTCCAGGCTGGTTCGCCTGATGAAATGCCCAACAGGGGTTACCCGCGGATCATCCTTCAACTTGTGATTGAGCTCCCACTCCAGTCGCCTTTCAGGATTGAGGCTCAGATAGCGTTCCAGCTCCTTGTCAGCATCCAGCACCATCGAACGAAATTTCAGGCAATGAAACGCAACGCCATGCCTGCCGATTCGCTTGTGACCGTACAGCGCTTTGCCCCCGTCTCTGCGTATGAGCAGGAAAAGACCGATGAGAAGCGGAGATAATACAATTAGCAGCATCGAGGAGACACCGAGATCGAAGGCCCGTTTGCACACTCTGGAACTCTGCCGGTTGATATTGTTCTGCAGCTTGACGATAACCGAATCATGTCGATAAACGCTGACGATCTCCGCCCCATAAAGCGGTAATCCATGAATGGGAGGCGACACAGTCGCGTAGGAACTGGCTACGATATACCGGTTGATCTCATGCCGATAGTCATGCATCTGCTCGCTGGAATCCAGCGCAAACACCACGCAGGTCTTTTCCCTGCCTTCGCAATCACCAGCTGCGTTCGGCAGAACTCTGTTTACCGGTAGGTCGCAAATAACAGAATTTTCGGGGATATTGTTCTCCAGATCGACAAACCCCACAACTTCATGTCCCATCCAGCTATCACTGGCCAGAGCCTTTGCCGTTCTCACCGCGTTGGAACCTGTACCAACAATACAGGTCGGTTTCAGCCACCAGCCCTTCCTTCTCAGATACTGGCGACTCAGGTATCTACCTGCCGGTATGGCAACGATCAGAATCAGCAAGGAGCAGATGACCCACAGCCTTGAGAACTGCAATTTCACAGCAAACATGTAGCCTACTGAAATGGCTGCCAGATAGAAAACGGCCTTCAGAATCTCGAACATCTCTGTCCAGAACGGCCTGAATCGCGTGTAATGGCCCCAACTCCAGGCAAGAGAACATACGACCATCATTCCCACGCCAACCATGAATACAAAACTCACTAGCGAATCGAAGTGAGACGGTGATTGTGGCAGGTCGTAGGCATGGCGAACAAGAGCTGCCAACCAGTACGCTCCCGCTACCGAAACGATTATCCCCGCAATATCGAATCCGAAGAGTGTGTGCATTCTTCGGGAGCGCAGATACTCGGAGCGTTTTCTGGAGGAACCGTCCTGACCAAGAGTTCTGGACAACTCCGACAGCGGCGTCCATATGCTGCTTTGTGGAATCCTGTCACTTTCCATGACAGGTCTCCGTTTGTCGACAGACACTTCCACATCCATTTCAATACCTCTCGTTCCCACACTTCATGAGCTCGAACATACGCAAGAGGTTTCCGAACTAACACTGCCATTTCAGCATCGCGCTGCTGCAAGAATTGCAGCACGGTCATTCATCGAACTGTCGCGAACATCCTTGCAATATCTCTGGCCTTCAATCAATACAGCAACTTATGATGGGCAAGACACCTGCTTCTGAGAACAGGCACACACAATACAAGGCGGGTATATCTGACCTATCGGCTAGTCATCGCCTGATTTGTTGCCCTATGAGAAATATGACTAAATCCTTGTCCCGAATAACGCTTAAACAAAAGTCTAGTGCCTCAGAAACCCCTATGGTTCTCGATGCAAGTCAGCAATCAGACGCCCCTCTCAGGCCTCCTCGGATCATCCATGGATGGAAATTCAAAGTGAAGATGGGTATTCAAACCGTCACATATCAGTAGGTCGATAGTGAAAATTGAAATCATGCTGGTGCATTCCTCAGTCGCACTGTGATAGTTTTCTACGCACGCTGATTGGCGAATCCATAACGATGAAGATGTCCTTGTCCGAGAGTACCGTGTTGGCTGCCAGCTGGTTGGCTGGTGCCAAGCTGATCTCTCGATCCGTTGATATTCTCACTTTGCTGATACTTGCCAGGTTCCTTCTTCCGGCTGACTTCGGCATTGTCGCCATGGCAATGTCTGCAGTACTGATTGCAGAAGCTGTAGCTGAACTTCCGCTGCTGCAGGCGCTGACGCGTGTTCCGCGCCTTACAAGGCGGCTACTCGATACCGCTTTCACACTGGCCTTCATCAGGGGCAGTGTTCTGGCTCTCGTCCTTTTCCTGATATCCTGGCCTCTTGCGGCATTCTATGAGGAACCCAGAGTTCAACCACTGGTGGTGTTTCTGGCTCTGGCTCCCGTACTCAGAGGCTTGGTCAGCCCGAAACTCGCCGTCTATATCAGAAAGCTCGATTTCCGGCCTGAGTCCGCGATCCTGCTCATCAGCCGGGTTTCCACGCTGCTGGTGTCGGCACTCGTCGTCATCATCACGGAAAGCTATTGGGCCATCGCGGCGGGCACTCTCATCAGTCCTCTGGTGATGATCACCTGCTCCTATGCGGTGGCGCCCTATCGACCTCGCTTCAGTCTCAGCGGCTGGAGCGCGTTTGCCGATATCATCGGCTGGAACAGTCTGTCCCAGATATTCTCTGCCTCCAATTGGCAAATGGGTCGGGTCTTGCTGGGAAAGATCGCAGACAAGACAACCCTGGGTAACTACACCATGGCTGCCAACATCGTATCCATCCCGCAACGAGCTCTGATCATGCCGCTGACACGTCCACTCATGTCGGCATTTTCCAAAACGCGGGACCCGATAAAGTTGCGCAGTGGCTATCTGAAAACCATGAGTTCGGTTTGGCTGGTTGCCAGCCCGATCTTCATCACGCTGGCACTGCTATCGCAACCTCTGGTGATCATGGCCCTGGGAGAGAGCTGGGCTGGCATTTCTCATCTACTGGCCTTTGAGGCCATTGCAGCCCTCCTTGCGGTACCCTTTTCCATATTGGCTCCTTTGGCCATGAGCCTGAACCGCACACGACTCGTGGCCATGCGCACCGGCATCGAACTGGCAATCGGACTACCGGTAACCATTGTGGCCATCGTGCAGTATGGCGTAGCCGGCCTGGTGATCTCGCGGGTGGGAATATCCTTGCTGATGCTGCTGGTACACCTCTTTCTCATCAGACAGCTGATCGCACTATCCATAGCAAAACAGAGCCATCAGTTGTTCAGGGCACTGCTTGCATCAGTTCCGCTGATCATTTCGCTGTTGCTGTTCCGGCCATGGATTGATGCTCTGACCATCGGTGCACCACTAGTGTTAGGTACCGGCCTGGCCGCCACGGTGTCATTCGTCGTGTATCTGAGCATCGTATTTGGTTGCTGGCACCTGTCTGGTAGACCGGACGGCCTGGAGCAGCAGTTTCTCAACCTCTACAAGCGATTGATCATCAGGCGTGTTTTTCACTAGGTTCGTGGGCTGAATAGAGAATCCGAAACAGTCAGTACGTGAAGCGCAAGAAAAGGACGGCGAATACTTTTCACTTTTGCAGTGAATAGCGATAGACCACCACACATTTGCATGCCAGTTGAACAGGCCTTGTTGATCGGCCGTCATGACATACGGAGTTGTATCAATGTCCATTTTCAATAGCACACGCTATGAACGCTACAAGAGAATCGCAAAGACCTGGATGCCGGTGAACGACGCCATGTTGTCCATGGCATCGGACAGGATGGGCACCGCTCACCAGAAATTCGTGGAGGACTTTGTATTCATTCATATCAACAAATGCGGAGGCACGAGCATGGAACGCGCATTGGGTATTCCCCTGCTCAATCATGACACCGCGTTGGACCGCAAGAGAAAACTGGGAGATCGGCGCTGGCATGCGAGGTACAAGTTCGCACTGGTGCGTCACCCCTATGACCGATTGATCTCGCTGTATTTCTACAGCCACCGACGTCAGAACCTGACGGCCGAGGAGATGAAAACAAACTTTCCTCACTGGCTGGATGACATCGCAAAGGTCAATCAGTCCGGCAAAGCCATCAAGAACGTCGCACCTCAATGGTCCTGGGTGTCCGACAACTCGGGAAAGTTTTTGCTTGATGATCTGTTCAAACTGGAAGAAATCGATGATCGGCTTCCAGAATTGAACGCTCATCTGGGCAAGCGCCTACAGCTCAAGCGACTGAAAAAAGGTACGACAAAAGCGGTAAAGCCGGATCTTCTCGACGAGCAGTCCAGGAATATCATCCACGAGATTTACAAGGTGGATTTTGATCGACTGAGTTATCACCGCTGAGCCGACAACAACAGGCTTGTTTTCCCGCTCTATCTTCAGGTTCAATAACATCGCTTAACATGACCGAACCAACCACCGATTGATTCCTGTGGCATTGTGTAATACCAAGTGCATTATTTCAGGTGTATGCCGCGATAAGCGACGCCAGCGCACCATTGAAGTGCAACCCTTGAAACTTTTGAATCGAGCGGGTCAGACGACCGCCCCGCTTGATGTATCTATCGGGGAGATTGAATCATGTCATGGAATTCACACACCGGGCAAAAGGGGGGTATGGCCTCCCTGATCCTCGCCGGTACACTATTGAGTGGGTATACCTGCCAGGCGATAAGCGCGCAAGATCCAACGAATTCACTGAAATGGCAAAACGCACCGGTTTTCAATGACGCAATGCTGCTCACCAACCGGGAACAAGCCAACCGGTTTCTTCGACGAGCAAGCTTCGGTGCCACGCTCGAGGAAATCGATGCTCTCGTCGGTCATAGCGCTTCTGCCTGGCTAGCGCATGAAATGGGAAAAGAAAGCAGAGGCATTCTGCCGGACGCCATCGAGCAGGTGAATTCAGGTAAACGTTACGACCTCCGGTACGAGAACGCAGCGGTGTGGGACCAATACATCACAGCGGATGACCAATTACGACAGCGCATGCATTTCGCGCTCTCTCAGATACTGGTCGTATCAAACTACAAGAAAGCCATGAAACCGCTGGAACTGGCTTACTACTCGGACTTGCTGAGCAAGCATGCACTGGGTAATTACAAGGATCTCATCCACGACATCACCTTCTCACCTGCCATGGCCAAGTACCTGACCTATCTGCAGAACAAGAAGGGAGACCCTCGAACGGGCCGCATGCCGGACGAGAACTATGCAAGGGAGCTACTGCAACTGTTCACCCTGGGCTTGCACGAATTGAACATGGACGGGTCAGTCGTTACGGATGCCGATGACAAACCGGTTCCGATCTATTCAAATGAAGACATCGTGGGCTTGGCACGTGTATTCACCGGATTTTCGCTGGCGGGTGACCGATTCGAGCGCTCAAGACGAGAGGACGCGTACAACACGCCATTGCAGTTGTATCCAGAGCAGCATTCCACTCTGGAGAAGTCCTTCCTCGGACTGACGATACCGGAGAATACAGGTGCTCAGGAGAGCGTGGACATGGCGCTGGATCATATTCTATCGCACCCCAACCTGGCACCGTTCGTGGCAAAGCAGCTGATTCAGCGATTTACTCAGAGCGACCCCGAACCGGCGTATATCGAGCGAGTTGCCCGTGCCTTCGACTCCGGGAGCTATACGAGTCAAGACAATATCCTGTTTGGTTCGGGCGAACGGGGCGACCTGCAGGCGACCATTGCGGCCATTCTGCTCGACAAACAGTTTTTCGACGATATCGAGCCTGCCGTCAGCGAAGGCAAGGTACGCGAGCCCGTGCTTCGCTTCGTGCATTTCGCACGCGCCTTTTCTCTCAGCCCCATCAAAACCATTACCGAAGCCAAGTTGAAGAACAATCCGGAATCTACGACCCGATTGAGCCAGGGTCCGTTCAGGGCACCCTCCGTATTCAACTTCTATCGACCGGGTTTCCTTGCACCCGGCTCGTTGACCGCTCGCGAGGGCATTGCGGCTCCAGAGTTTCAGATTGTGAATGAAAGCTACGTGGTGGGTTACGCCAATACCATGCTTGACTTCGTCTGGGACCGAACCACCCACGCCAGTCAGCCTGCCAGTTTCACTCCGGACTACAGCGCCTTGACGGAGGTAGCTGACGAACCCGATGCCGTTGCAGAACACCTGAATGAGCTTCTGTTTGCCGGAGAGATGACAGAATCGACGCGGGCGACGATTCTTGATGCCTTGACAGCGACTCGTATCACCGCACGAAATGCGGATACCGACAGACTCACACGGGCAAGACTGGCGGTGTTCATTGCCGTCACCGCTCCCGAATTCGCCATTGAGAAATAGGTGCCGCCATGACCTGTCAACAACGAAGAACTTTTCTGAAAACCTCTGCAGCCGTGGGCTTCGGTGCAGGTACCTCGGCGTTGAACATGTTGGGAAGCAGCAATGCCATTGCCGACAGTTCATCAGACTACAAGGCCCTGGTGTGTGTGTTCCTCAAAGGCGGGCTTGATCACAACGACACCATTCTGCCGTATGACAGCCACTCCTTCGACGCGCTGGCGAAGACACGATCAGAGTTGTTGAGAGCGTATCGGGTAGGCTCGGGCAATTCCACACGGGATCTGGCCAGGATGCTGCCTCTCCTGGCCAGCAACATCGGCGAGTTCGGTGGCAGGCAATTTGCACTGCCCGCCAATATGGCGGCACTGCACCCCTTGTTCGAGGACGGTGAATTGGCAGTGCTGGGCAATGTCGGCCCGTTGATCAGCCCCAGCTCACGAGACGCGATAGAACGCTTTCAGGTCGAGATCCCCGAAAACCTGTTTTCCCATAATGACCAGCAATCCACCTGGATGTCGATGGGGCCTGAGGGTACACGCCAGGGTTGGGGCGGGCTGATGCTGGACAGAATCACGATGCAGTACCGGAATCAGAACTCATCATTCGCGGCCGTTTCTACTTCCGGGAACGATGTACTGCTTGCCGGCAACGTGGTGCAACAGTTTTCCGTACCACTGGGAAACAACACCACTCCGACCATTCTGAACTTGCCGAATTTTCTGAAAACCGCGAAGAACAGTACAGTCATGAACATCATGAGATCGCATCTGATGTCAGAAGGGAGCCATGATGCAAATCTGTATATTCAGGACATGGCACGCTATAACCACCGCGCCATTTCCCATCTGGAAACCTACGAGGATGCCATGCACTCAGGCATCACACCCAACACGGCATTCCCCAGGACTTCCCTGGGTGAGCAACTCTCGTCTGTGGCCGCCACCATCGCGATACGTCAGGCTCTTGGGGTGAGTCGGCAGATCTTCTATGTCTCGCTCTCAGGATTCGACACGCACAACGAGCAAACCGCCACCTTGCCGACACTGCAGACCGAGATTTCCGAAGCCATAGCATCGTTTCGGTCCTCGATGAACGAGTTGGGCGTATGGGATAACGTCACCCTGTTCACCGCGGGTGACTTCGGGCGCACCGTGACCGACAATGGCAACGGCAGCGACCACGGCTGGGGTGGACATCATTTCATTGCCGGTGGCTCGGTCAACGGTGGCAAGCTCTATGGCGATCTACCTGAATACGACCTGGGAGCTCAGATGTACACCCGATCGCGCGGACGCCTCATACCTACAACGTCGGTTGAACAGTATGCCGCCACATTGGGACGCTGGCTGGGCCTGTCCGAAGCCGATCTGAAATCGGTTTTTCCGAACCTTGATAACTTTTCCGTGCCATTTCTGGACTTTGTGTGATTGGAGGCGTGCAGTAGGGGAAGCTGACTCAGGCCAGCGTTCTCAGAAAAATGACTCGTTTTATGGAGAGATAGAGACCAATCAACGCAAAGAATACCCCACCGATGGAAAAGGCTACGAGTGGTTCGACATCAACCAGATGAAGCAGTACATTCGCAATCAGCGTCGCCAGAAACATGGTAAGCGCCATGTTCTTGCCGAACTGCCTACGGAACTTGCTTGAGGGCGTGTTGGAGGATCTGAAAAAGGGATTCACCTGTTCTGCGCAGAACACAAACGTGAGATACGGCATGAACAGTATGGTGGCAGAATAGACCAGCTCCATATTGATTGCATTCAACAGATCCAACATCTTGATCAGAACTCCGGTACCACCGAAACCAGATACACCGCGGCCTCTCTGAGCTTGAAGTCATCTGATTTCTGCCAAACAGATGTACTCAACTAAACCGACCAACTTCACAAGCTATGCTTGCAAACGTCATTCTAGCAGTAGTCCAATGTCAATGAGAACAAAGGTGCACCCGAATCCGGACACCTTTTCAGGATAATTCTGTGAAAAAAAATTTGCACCATTTTCGAGCATTTCCATGAGATGCACGTTACGATGTTGCGAAGAAAGGGTGTAAATATATTGGCACCATCACTGATGAAGCCAGACCACCTCTCTATTACCCACTTGATATCAAGACTCTGACGTAACAGTCTCAAACAAGACCTGCCTCCCCCAGCAATGCTAAAGAAGAAAAAGTTCTGGATGTTCGACATGGATGGCACTCTTACCTGCGCCATGCATGATTTCGACATCATGCGTAGCGAGCTTGAGCTGCCTGCCGGCGTCCCGATCCTTGAAGCTTTGGCCGCTCTGACTCCGGATACTGCCCGTGAAAAACGCGCGGCGTTGGATGCCATGGAGCTCAGAATGGCTGCAGACGCACGACCTCAGCCTGGTAGCCATCGCCTGCTAACTCAACTCCGCTCGCAGGGTGCAAGCCTGGGCATCGTCACGCGCAATGGTAAGGAAATAGCCCAAGTGACGTTGAAGGCTTGTGGTCTGGATGATTTCTTCGACGAAAGCACCATCGTCAGCAGAGACTGCTGCACGGCGAAACCAGACCCTGCTGGTTTGAATCTGTTGTTGTCACGCTGGGAGGCAAACGCTGACGAAGCAGTGATGGTGGGAGATTATCTGTTTGATCTGCAGGCCGGGCATTCTGCCGGAGTGTCTACCGTGCATATGGATGTGGACGGTGTTCATCCGTGGCCGGAGTTGACCAGTTTGTCGGTAAGCTCGTTGTTGGAGTTGTCGAGGCAGATCATGTGATCAGTAGTTGGCCCCATTGCGTGGTCAGCGATCTGAGCTTCTATCCCGTTCATCAATCAGATCAAGTTATCGATTCAACAAATTTCACACGCTTTTTGTGCAGATACAGGCCTGAAACAAGAAAGATAAATCCGCCGATTGCGAAAGCCGGAATCGGAGATATATCCAGGAAAAACACAAGGGCATTGGCGCAGGCCATAGCAAGAAACATGACCAGAGCCATTTTCTTGCCGTAGTACCAGCGAATACGCTGAGGCAAACCCGCTGGCTTTACAAAAGGAAACAGCCTTTCACCGAAAAATACAAAGGCTGCATAAGGCAGTACTACCATCGTTGCCAGGTAAATCATTTCGCTGCTCACGATCTAACCTCCATGACCACAGTAACCGCAGTGGTTCCAGTCTCTCAGATTTCACATTCCCTTGCTGAACAAAAAAGTTGACGAGATTGGCTTAATTCGATGATCCATTTGTTTGGCAAGTGACTCTGGACAACAAGGACACATCATCCGACTCCAGAAAAATGATGGAAAATCAGGGCACGCCTGTCACGATCTCACAGTCCACACCGGCAAAGTCCGACCCTCCAACACCACCACTACATTCATCCGGCTCTCCGGGTCCGCCATACATCTGATCGTTTTGCTGATCACCCATCAATACATCTGCCCCGGAGTTACCACCCATGATGTCATTTGCCAGACCTCCCGACAGAAAATCATCGCCCGAACCACCCGACATATTATCTATTCCGCCTCCCCCGAAGAGCATGTCATTACCGCCATTGCCCTTGAGAATGTCGAATCCATCCCCTCCCAACAGCGTGTCCTCTCCGTTATCACCATTCAGACGGTCACTGCCTTCGGAGCCCATCAGTACATCATCGCCGGCACTGCCGAAGATCACATCATTCCCGTTCTCTCCATCGATATTGTCGTCACCGCCATTGCCTACCAGCCGATCGTTGCCACTACCACCGCGAATCGTGTCGTCATCAGCACCACCTGTTACAAAATCAGCACCCGGACCGGCATCTATCCAGTCACTGCCATTCGCTCCAAATATGTCATCGTCCCCCTCCATGCCACAAACCGTATCGTTGCCGGCCAGCGCTCTGATTACATCGTTACCGGATGTACCGAGAATCACGTCATCACCAGCTGTAGGAACATCTCCCGCCCCGATATCGACAGTCACTGACTGACCGTTGCACGTTTCCACCGAGCTGGCGCTTTGGCGGAAACCGGCGACACTGGCCTTTGTCATGGTCAACGTAGTCGCATTGTCTGCGGCATCTGTTGCACCAATGGGGACTCCCAATGTTTCACCGTTATAGCTCTGAGAGGGGTTGGACCAGCGATTGATCCCCACGCAATTGTAATTGCAACCATCTGGATAGGCCATGATGGTATGCCAGCTCTCCGATGGTGCAGTGAAGCCGTGCGAGTATTCGAATACGCCACCAGAATTGTTGATGAACCTATCATGCTGGGCCCCGAAATTATGGCCCAGTTCATGTGCAAAAACTGTGGTTTGAATGCAGTACTCAGCCAGTATCGAAAAGCCGTATTCCGGTAACAGGTTCTGCCTGCTGCCCGAATAGCCCCAACCTGCTCTACCGCAGAAAAAGTCCCCGTCACCAATGACAAGCATTACCAGATCTGCCCTGTGCTGGTCCCTGTAGCCATGAACTTCATCCATGAAACCATCTGAGGTAGCCTGCAGCCGGTCAAAGTCCACTTGGGTGTTGTTCGTTTCCTGGTAGGTTATCAATTGTGAATGCACCAGGTCGATCTCAAGGTCGATGCCGCTATCCGCCAGCCCGATATTCACCTCGTCAACCGCGAGCGATAGAGCCTGCTCCAGCAAATTTGCACCACCAGCCCTGCTTGCCGCACCAGCAGTATAGACCACCATCAAATCAACCAGATCTCCATTGTCCTGAGTAGTCCGGCTGCTTTTATTGCTTTCCGAAGAGCGGGGAGCATGCTGCTGCTCCAACTCAATCACCAGAGGTGGGCGCTCACGAAACCCTGATGTTACCGTGACAATTTTCATCTGGTAGACGCCATCCTGTTTCTTCATCACCGACATCGCACCTTGCGAGGTTCTGACGATGAGACTGACATGGTCCCTGTAAACGGCCAGCAGAAAAGAACTCAGGGGGTCATCAGCCACCTGCCCAGACAGCTTGATCTTTGACTCTTCGGTTCTGTCAACCGCCGTTGAACGCAACCGCATTTGAGCTTGTCGTCGATCACCCAGAGCGGGTATCAGCAAATCCGGGAACACTTTGCTTGCATCGGCGGAAAGTTGCAACACGGTGTTCAGACTGGTCTGGTCAATATCCAGATCCTTGATAATCACGGATCCATCGATCAGCCCCGACCCTGCATCGTCACTTGTAGCAGGTATGCCAGCCGAAGTGAAAAGCACCAATTCATTTTCTGCCGCAAGCAGGTTCGACAGAGCCGAGAAAAATATGACAACAGCAGCGACTGCCCGAACCATTCTATTCATGGGGTATATGTAACATTAGAGAGCTAACTGGAGACGATGAAACACAAGCACTAAGCAGCTGACGGGTACGCTCGTGAAACAACAAAATTTCTTGTATCGTAAACCGACGACGAAAAAAGACATTCCTGGCGCATGGTGCATGCCCCATGAACAGACACAAAATCAGCAATAGGCCGCGATATATTCCTATGTTGACCGTTCCAACTCGCGATCGAACATGGATTTGGCTCGACTGTACTCACGCCAAGGCCGGAAAGATAACAGCGAATCATGAAAATGACTCAACGCCCCCCTCTTCAAAATACGCCGGATACTCCCCCGCAATCTCGTGAATGGAATCCAGTATCCCCCGCAGATGCATTCGCATGGTTTCCATCGCCTCCACCGAGCGGCCATTGGCGATGGCCTCCACCACCAGAGCATGTTGGTGAATCAGGCGCTCGACATGATAGTGATTGAATGACAGAAATCGTACCCGGTCCATCTGCGTCTTCACCCCTTCGATGACGCGCCAGGCGTAGGGCTTGCCGGCACCTTCAGCCAGAGTGCGATGAAACTCGTCATCGAGCTTCATGAACTGTTGCGGGGCGGATTGCAGCACACCACGCTGGGCCGCCAGCTGCTGCTCCAGTTCGCGCACCACGGCAGCATCGGCTTCCTGAGCCAACAAGGTGACAATATCGGCCTCGATAGCCTCTCGGACAAATCTTGCATCCTTCACGGCAGTCACCGATATGCGTTTGACGTAGGTACCGCGCTGTGGTCGCACGTCCAGCAGATCATCTGTCTGCAGACGTAGAAAGGCTTCTCGTATTGGCTGGCGGCTGATCTCCAGCTCCCTGGCCAGATCGATATCCGACAGTCGTTCTCCCGGTGGTAACTCGGCGCAGACGATAGCCTGCTTCAGTATCCGGTACACCTGCGCGCTTAGCGGCAACCCTGGTTCGATCGCATCCCGTCCTGATGACTCTGTCATGCTACTGCCACTTGAGCTCGTCACTAATATATTAGTATACTGCCTGAATCATCTTCATGCTGATAGCCCTCAGTCGCAAGGCGACATCCAAAGGTTATCCAGGACAAACACCACTCGAGGACAACACCACATGAAACACACCTGGCGCTGGTTCGGCCCCAACGATCTGGTCAGTATCGACGACATCTGCCAGGCGGGTGCTACCGGCATCGTCTCGGCTCTGCATCACATCGACAATGGTGAAATCTGGAGTCGAGAGGAAATCGCCAAGCGGCAGCAATCCATTGCCACGCGCAAGGATGGCACCCCATCCGGCCTCGACTGGGATGTCGTGGAAAGCGTTCCCGTGTCCGAAGACATCAAGAAGCAGGATGGTCAGTGGCGCACACATATCGACAACTACAAGTTCACGCTGGACAACCTCGCCGCCGCTGGTATCCAGACTGTCTGCTACAACTTCATGCCGATTCTGGACTGGACCCGCACCGATCTTCGCTGGCAACGACCACACGGTGGCACCTGCATGCGCTTCGATCTGACGGATTTCGCACTGTTCGACATCCACCTGCTTGAACGTGAAGGGGCGGCTGCGGATTTCCCGGAAGCCGTTCAGGAAGAAGCGGCCAGACGGTATCGAGGCATGACCGACGAGCAACAGTTGCATCTGCAATCCTCCATCGTCTGCGGACTGCCCGGTGCCAACCAGGAGCTGACCATCGAAGACGTCAAGGCCTTGCTGGCACAATACGATGCCATCGACGCTGATCGTCTGCGACGCCACCATCACGAGTTTCTGGAAATGGTCGCCCCCCATGCTGAAGAGCTGGGCATGCGTCTGTGCTGCCACCCGGACGATCCACCGTATTCCCTGCTGGGTCTGCCGCGTGTGGTGTCTACCGAAGCGGACTACCAGGCCATGCTGGATGCCGTGGATGTGCATGCCAACGGGGTGACTCTGTGCAGCGGATCCCTGGGTGCACGTGCCGACAATGACCTGCCCGGCATGATGCGCAGGCTTGGCTCAAGAGTGCATTTCCTGCACCTGCGCAATGTCACCCGCGATACCGACGACCTGCCCTGCTCCTTCTTCGAGGACGAGCACCTAGCCGGCAGCACCGACATGGTGGCACTGATTGCTGCTGCCCTTGATGAAGAGCAGCGACGCCGCGATGCTGGCCAGAGCGACTGGCAGATTCCGATGCGCCCCGATCACGGTCAGGACATTCTGGACGATCTGGGCCGTCGAACCCAGCCCGGCTACCCTTCCATCGGCCGGCTCAAGGGTCTGGCAGAGCTGCGAGGGGTCGAGCTTGCATTGAGTCATGTACAGGTGCAGCGCAAGACTGCATGAATTCGAGATGGTTCGAAAAAGGTGGTTCGTTAACGGAAAGATCCGCCATCGCAGAGCCTGTCGAATGTACCGGCAGCACCGATCCTCGCCGTTGATTGACAGGGGCCCATGCGGCGTTGCCGACATGGGCCCTGACGAACTTCAATCAACAAAATACCTCATGCCGGTGCCGGCCAGACGAAATCAGGCCGCAGACCCTCATGAATCGGCAGGCCATCATCAGGTCGAGGCTCACCCGTGGAGGGGTCATAAAATGCATGATAGGTCGCTGCCAGATGGTTGGCCGAGTACCCCATCAGATTGGGCACGATGGCTCGAATGCGGTTCTGCTTGTCATCGAGCATGATGGGCGTGCCACAGGTTCCACAGGTACACAGTTCCAGTGGCCCATCAGGATTGCTGGCGTTGAAGGGCTGCCGTTTCAGATTTTCAGGGTGATCGACCACGACGTCATCGTGATTGAAAAACACCACGTGGGTACTGTCCTGCCCGGTAACGCTCTTGCACACGGAACAATGGCAGGTGTGGTTGTCGATGGGATCATTATCGGAATGGCTGTGAATGTGGTCGCAGCCACCGGAAAATTTATGGCTCATGATGTCCTCCAGTACGACGTACAGGGGTTCCAGTGTATTCCTGTGAGGCAGCCTTGTAGTATGGGTATCTCGTACCACAGAAGTAGACACACGACCAACCGTCACTTCCACGCCTCGAAGGAAGCTCAAGGCCTCAAAAGCTGACTGATTCAATGGCTCGTTGTTTCGGTAAAGCCTTGACCCATCACCCCATCACCCCATCACCCCATCAACCCATCACCCCACCAACTCATTACCCCACCAACTCATTACCCCATCAACTCGTCAACTCAGCGTCAATGCGTCAACGCATAAATCAGATAATTGATGCCGACGCGATAGGCATAGGATGTCATAGCCACCGGGTAGGCGGCATCGTCGGCGTGCTCCCAGGCATCACCGGTATCCATATTGAAATTGATGGCCACCATCAGGCGTCCATCCTCGTCGTGGATGCCACGCCAGCGCGGTGGGCCGAACGGCATCTGCACTTGAATGCCGTCCGCCGTGGAATACAGGTGTCGGCGCCCCGGTATCTGAGTACGTTGACTGAGCGAATAATGAATGTTCAGCAACACATCGCTCTCGAGGTCGACGATCGCAAGTCCCGGCAAGGCCTCCTGCATGGCATCCCTGAACACTTGCCAGTCATCGGGCCCGTGGAAATCATCCACGACCAGAAAGCCTCCCCGCCTCAGGTACTCACCCAGACGGGCAGTTTCCGTGTCCGACAGGCGCCAGCGACCGGGTTGCTGGGCAAACAGCCAGGGGTGTTCGAACACGGCATCATCCAGCAGAGACACATGAACACTGTCCGGTGCCACGTCCATCGCCGTGTAGCGAGCCACACCGGCAAGAAAATGGTGTTCCGCCTCCGGCCAGTCGATCCGCCACCAGGCACGCCCCGGCCCCCACCCTGAACGCGGGGCATGCTCATAGACCAGTCGCGCCATATGCACTTCGTGGGTAGGCAAGCCGGGGCGATTGTCAGGGAACAAGGTTGCTTCTGCGGCAAGCGCACGTCCACTCAGCACCGCGAGCACCCCCATCAACACCCAGGGCCGCAAGACGTTCAACGCTGAATCCGCGCATCCAGTATCCGCACCAGCATGCGCTCCGATTGCGGTCGGGTCAGGCGACGACCGGTATCCACTACACGACTCTGACCCGCAGGGATGGCTTGCCGCACCATCATCACCTGTTGCGGGGTGCCTTCCCCGGCACTGATGCCCAGTTGCACCCCGGCGATGTTGCGGGACGTCTGGTTGATCAACTCGACGGCAAAGGTGCCACGACTCGTCAAGCCCTGGCGCACCAGCAAACGCGTCTGCTGCGTGACCGGTGGATCCAGTTTCATCAGAGCCGCACGGGCCTTGTCGGCATCCGCACCCTGCGCCTGTGCGGCCATCGCGTAATAGCGTTTGGCCACATCTTCCTTGCCGGCCCGTTCGGCGTACTGGCCCAGACTCAGCTGCGCTGCCGAGGTGGGCAGCAACTTCACACTGTTGGCATAGTCGGCCTGGGCCGCCCGTGCATTGTTCTGCAATTCGTTGATGCGGCCTCGCTGCAGGTAGTAGTAGTAGAACTCGTCATTGAGCGAGATGGCCTTGTCGAATGATCGCTTGGCGCTGGACAGGTTTTTCTGTGACAGCGCAATATCACCGGCCAGCGAATGAAAATGGGCTTCACGTGGTTCGATCCGGATGGCCGCGCGCAGCAGTTTCGTGGCACTGGCCGTATCCTTCTTCTGGAACGCCAGCTGTGCCTTGTCGAAGGCCTCATAGGCTTTGCGCGAACGCATCAATGGCGCTATCGCGGCCTGGTACTCACGTTCCCCCAAGTCGCCCCCTTGACCCAGTGTGCGCGCTGTTGCCATGTTCTGCTGCACTCGCTTCTCCGAGGGAGGATGACTGGCAAACAACCGGGAAAACGCATCGGTCGGCCGTCCTTCCGAGAGCTTGACGAAGGTGCGCTGCAGTTCGACTGCACCCTGCGGGTCGTAACCAGCCCTGTCCATGTAGGTCATGCCGTAGCGATCGGCCTCCAGTTCCGCGCCCTGCCCATACTGGCTGTTGATGAGTTGAGCACCGACACTGGACAGTACCTGCGCCTGCTGACCGTAGCCTTCCCGCCCGCCCAGAACCGTGGCGGTCAACACGCCCAGTTGCAGTCCGATGCCACGCGTCTGACCCCGGGCCCCATGCTTGGCGGCAGCATGCACGATCTCGTGACCCAATACCGCAGCCAGCTCCGATTCGTTCTGCAGTTGCACCAGCAGACCGCGGTTGATGCTGATCTTGCCGCCGGGCAAGGCCCAGGCATTGGCCGAGGAGTCGTTGATGACATGAAATTCATAGGGCAGCTTGCGATCACTCTGAGCCGCAAGACGCTGCCCGACCGATTGCACATAGGCTTCAACCCCCGGATCGACCACATAATCCCCACCCTGAGCCTGGCGCAGCGGCAGATACTGTTGCGCACCGACCTGCAATTCCCAATCCTCGGAAACCAGCAGGAAATCCTTCTTGCCGGTCACCGGATTCTGCACGCAGGCGCTGAGCAGCAGGACGCTGACCAGAGACATCATGCCCGGCCGTCGCAGGCGACGCGCAGCGGCAAGGCCAGCGGTCACGGGTTCAAGCAATTTCGCCATCGAGTGAATCATTTCACCAGTGCTCCCATGTTGTACGCAATTCGAACGTCTGGCATTGGCCACCTTCGCACAGTGACGGTAACCGAGGTGGTCCGACAGACCTGGCGAACCCTCAGTGCTGATGACCACCGGCACCGTGCGCATGACCGTGGGCACGCTCCTCGGCGGTGGCCTCTCGTACCGAGACGATTTCCACATCGAAAGTCAGATCGACACCGGCCAGCGGATGGTTCATGTCCAGATCGATATTGAATTTCCCCACCTTGGTGATGGTGGCAGGCGTAGGACCCTGTTCACCCCGTAATGTAATAATCTGCCCGACACGGAACGTCTGCTGCTTGCCACCGTCTACCTTCTTCCTGGACAGGCGCTGTTTGCGCTCGGGGTAGCGTCTACCGTAGGCCTTTTCATGCGGAATGGTGAGCGAGAAGTCATCACCGGCCACCTTGCCCATGAAGGCTTCCTGTAGCGGCAGCAGCACACCGCGTTCACCGTAGAGACACAACACGGGATTGCCGGCTTTCGAGGACTCCAGCTTTTGCGCCTTGCCATCGTACAAATCGTAATGAAAAGCCACTACCGTTCCCGGACCGGCCGTCGCTGTGGCCTGCGCAGGGGCTTGATCGTCGGACATGCTTGTTTCTCCGTTATTGTCTCAGGTCTGCCGACCTGCTCGGCTTGGGTTCGAGGGCCACTCCCGGGTGGGCGTTGCAGACGGTTTGCCTCATGATAACCACTACGCAAGGACAGCGGGAGACAACGCAGCGTTCTGCGCACTGGCGCAATGTGTCGATATTGCTGGGCCTGGTACTGCTGCTTTCGGCCTGCACCAACAGCCGACTCATCATCAGCCCGCTCTACAACCGACTGGATGACCGCATTCGTTCGGAATTCCACAAGCTGGGGGATTTCAACGAGGAGCAGACAGCCGCCTTTGAACAGGCACTGGGCACCTTTCATGTCTGGCATCGACAGTCCGAGCTGCCACGCTATGCCGCGCTGCTGGCGCAGATTGCAGATTCCATTGCCCGGCCGGGCGTCACTACCGCCAACGATGTGAAGTCCTGGATGCAGCGTGCGGAAGCCTTCTCGCTGGAGGCGCGGCAATGCTATCCCGCCAACTTCCTCGCCGGTACCGTGCGAACCTTGAGCGACGAGCAGCTCATCCGTATCGAACGCCGCTTCAAGAACGAGCGAAGCAAGAATCGCGAACGCTATGCGTCCCGTACCCCGGAGGAACGGGTGGAATTTCGCCTGGAGCGACTGGACAAATGGCTCGGTCGTATCCAGTTGAATCTGAACACTTCACAACGCCAGCTGCTGCGCGAGAGTCTCAGCCGGCAGACCAGTCTGCGCAAGCAGTATTACACGCTGTCCGATCGCTGGAACCGGCGACTGTTCAACCTGGCCCGGCAGCAGGATCGGCCCGACTACGAGCCCGTACTGCAGGATCACATGGCAACGCTGTGGTCACTGCTGGAATCTCATTACCCGAAGCAATGGCAGGCCAATCGGGACCTGTGGCAAACCACGGTACTGGAACTGGTCAATAGTCTGAGTGAAGGCCAGCGACGTCAGGCCAGTCAATGGCTGGCCACCATGGGCCGTACCCTGCTGGCAGTGTCTAAGGTCAAGCCCTCCTTTCAGGTGGGCACCGATCCAGGCGTAGGCTGCCTGGTAGCACAGTCGGGTGTGGGAGCGGGACAGTAGCGGCTTCCGCTACATCATCCACGCCGACCCTGCCCTTCGCTCTGTTCCAGCCGCAAGTGCCCGGCCAGCAAGGCAGTCAGCAGAGCCAGTGCCGCCAGTAACAGGAAGGCCGCTCGGAGCCCGATCAGCTCAGCCAGAAAACCGATGACCGGAGGTCCGAGCAGCATGCCGCCATAGGCCAGCGTTGCAACACCGGCAATGGCGGGTCCCGGTGGAGTGTCAGGATCGTTGGCAGCACGGGAGAAGACCAGCGGCATCACGATCGCGTAGCCGGCACCCATCAGGGCAAAACCGCACAGGGACCACAACGGTGTGGCAGCAATGACAGCCAGTGCAACACCGCTCATGGCGCAGACGGCGCTGACTCTCACGGTTACCACCGGACCCAGCAGGGAAACAACCCTGTCACCCAGCAAGCGCAGTACAACCATCATCGTGCTGAAGCAGGCGTAGCCCAGCGCTGCCGTATCCAGAGGACTACCCGCCACACTCACCAGATAGATGGCACTCCAGTCTGCCATGGCCCCTTCCCCCAGAGAAATGCCGAAGGCCACCATGCCCACGAAGAACAGGGTCCCTCTGGGCACGGACAGGAATACCGAGGAGCTCGCCACCGCCGCCACCGGCTTTCTGTTCGTGCCGGGAATATTCGACAACAGCAGTGCAAGAGTCAGCAATACCAGGGACAGCAGCAGAAAATGGGCAGAAACATCCAGCCCGAATCGCACTGCGGCAAAGCCACTGGCAGCCCCAAGCCCTGCCCCCAGACTGAACATGGCATGAAAGCCCGACATCACCGACGCACCGATCTCTCGTTCGACCTCGGCCGCCCAGGCATTCATGGCCACATCCATGGACCCGTGTGCAGCACCGAACAGGATGATGGCAAGAACCAACAACGGCAACGCAGGCGCTGCGGCTATTCCGACCAGAGAGAGGGCATACAACACCGCAATGGTCCGCGTCACGAAAGCAGCACCGTAACGCTCGCACAGACCACCTGCCAACGGAAATGACAGGATGGCACCGAATGCCAGTGCCAGCAGCACGAACCCCAGGGTCCCTGCATCCAGGGAAAAGCGCTCGGCCACGGTAGGGATGCGCGATGCCCAAGCGCCGAACAGTGCGCCATTGAGCAGGAACATGGCCGTGACCGCCTGCCAGGGACGCCGCATCAGCACCGGACTGCTCAGGGAAATGCTGCTGTCAGACATGGATGAGTTCCAGTGAATCGAGTGGAAAGCCGGACAGCCTGTCCGCACTGACATCGCTGACCAACAGATCAAGCGCCGCCAAGGGCACCACACAGTAGCGGCTGCGTTGTCCGAATTTATCCGCCGAGGCGATGACCATGGTGCGTAGCGATGCCTGGATCATTGTCCGCTTGACCCCGGCCTCCTCATGATCATCGGCCCCCAGGCCCTGTTCGGCACTGACGCTGCAAGCCCCGATGATGGCCATGTCCGCTGTGCACAGCGCAATCTCGCGCTCTGCCTGTGCACCGGTCGCCATACCGCCGGACTCGCTGAGCCGACCACCAATGAGAATGACCTCTCTGGCACTTCCCATGGCTGCAACGGCAACCGCCGGAGAAGGCGTGATGATGGTGAGCTCCAGTGCTGCCGCCAGCTCTCGGGTAAAAGCCACCGCTGTGGTGCCGCCATCCACCAGAAGCGCACTACGAGGCTGCATGCAAAGCGCCGCCCGTGAAGCCAGCGCCTGCATGGCATCGCTCGTCTCTCGACTGCGGACATGAAATGGCCTTGTCGGACGAGCCACCGGCAAGGCCCCGCCTCGAACGCGTCGCAGCAAGCCATCGTTCTCCAGCGCCAACAGATCGCGCCGGATGGTATCCCCGGACACCCCGAAGCTGTCCACCAGTTCGGTCGCCACCAACTGCCCGGTGCGTTCAAGACGTTCGAGCAGCGCCTCGCGGCGCGTATCGGGGTTGTTCAGATCAAGAGTTTGAGACACAAGAAACGGAGGTAGCAAATGCAGATATTTGCATAATCATGCGCCAAAAAAAGTTTTATTGCAACAATCTGCAAACTTTCTTGATTCACATATCAACCGTCGGCCGACAGCAACAGTGGCTGCTCGAGCAGCAGATCCCGCCGATGCTCGGCAAAGGCGTGGACGATCGGCCCGATTTCACGCTGCTGACGAATTCTGGCAAACAGGTCATTGGCCTCTGGATAAGTGCGCTTCAGGTAAGCCAGCCATTGCTTGGTGCGATTGCCGACATGTCGTGGACTCTGGCTGTCCGAACGCCGGAACTGCGCTTCGACATGGTGTGAAATCTCGATCCACGGCATCGGCAGCGCGGCTGACAGCGGTGCTCGCGACGGCGCTTTTTCATCAGAGGACGGCCGGACAAACTGATGATCGCCCGACTCCCGGTCCCATGCGGAAAACGGCGTCTGCTGTTCCGCGGCGCGGATACGCTGCGCCAGGTCCGGTGCGGACAAGGCTCCGCGTCCCAGCATCAGATGTCGGCAGCCACTGGCCCGCCGTGCGGCATGGCTGTCCTCGACCGTCCAGATCTCACCATTGATGTAGGTAGTGTCGTCATCGGCGGCGACCACCCCGGCCACCTCATGCCACCAGGCCGGTGGCTTGTAACCATCGAACTTGGTGCGCGCATGAATCGCCAGTTCGGTCGCACCCGCTTCACGAATCCCCCCCACGATCTCGGCCAACTGCGCGCTGTTGTCATAGCCCAGACGAATCTTGGCAGTGACCGGCACCTCGGCCGGTACGGCATCACGCACCTGCCTGACGATATTCGCCACTTGGGCAGGCTCGCGTAGCAGAATCGAGCCGCCGAGGCTGTTGTTGACCGTCTTGGCCGGGCAACCGAAATTCAGATCGACTCCGGGAGCCCCCATGGCCACGGCGCGCCGGGCGTTGATTGCCAACACCTCGGCATTGCTGCCCAGCAACTGTGTATAGACCGGCACGCCATGTTCGGTGCGGCCCCCCGTCTCCAGTTCCGGGCACAGACGCAGGAACACACGTTCCGGCAACAGCACATTGGTCACCCGCACGAATTCCGTGACACAGCGCGTATAACCGCCCAGGCCGGTCAACAAGCGGCGCATGGGCGCGTCAATGACGCCTTCCATCGGCGCCAGCACGATGTTACTGCCGGTATTGTCAGGTCCGATATCCGTCGGCATGCCGGACACTGGCTGAGCCGGTTGTACAAAGCCGGGCAGACCAGAGATTTGTGAAGTCGAGCGGGACACGGTACGCAGGAATCTACCAATAGCGAAACAGACGCCATCTTAACCGCATCATTGACGCGACGTAGTAGCATCGCATGCTGCACACGCCTACACTGCGCACATCATGCAAATCGGTCATACACAAGAACTCACGGTTCTGGAACGCAATCGCAATCATCTGCTGCTCGACGGTGGTGATGGCGTCCAGGTTCCCCTGCCTATCGAGGAAGCCGATGCCACGGAACCGGGCGAACAGATCGAGGTCTTCATTTTCGTCGATGCCTCCGGCAAGCCGCTCGCCACTACCCGCAAACCGCTGGTGGAACGCGACCACTGCGCCTCTCTGAAAGTGGTGGACATCACCAATGCCGGTGCCTTTCTGGACTGGGGTCTGAGCAAGAACCTGCTGCTGCCTTTCGCCGAACAACGCCGACCACTGGAAATCGGTCGTTACGAGAGCGTGCTGGTGTATCTGGACAAGAGCCGCCGCCTGGCGGCCAGCAGCCGACTGGATCATCATCTGCCGGAAACCGCCGATGATTTTCGCCCCTGGCAACCGGTGTCCCTGCTGATCTACCAGAGAACCGATCTGGGCCTGAAGGCCGTGGTCGACGATCGTGCCCTTGGTCTGCTGTACAAGGACGAGATCTTTCAGGACATTCGCGTAGGTGAAGCGCATCAGGGCTACATCAAGCGTCTGCGCCATGATGGCCGTATCGATCTGTCCCTGCAGCCGCCGAGCAAGGCACTGCAGCCGGAGCTGTCCGATGCCATCATCAACTATCTGCAGGACCATGACGGTGTCTGCGCTCTGAGCGACAAGAGCTCGCCAGACGCCATTCAGGCCCTGTTTCAGGTCAGCAAGAAGAATTTCAAGAAAGCCCTGAGCAGCCTGTACCGGGAGCGGCGAATCGTCATTCATCCCGAGCATATCGCACTGGCGGATCCTTCAGCCGCATCGGCACCCACCGGGGACTCCCCTGCCTCTGCCCCGGGCCGGAAACCCGTCAGGAAGCCAGCCTCGAAGACTGGCTCAAGCAATGCCAGCGCAGCGCCTCGGCCTCAGGGCAGGAAGCGACAGCCACCCGCCTCTGGTGGCAAGGGCCCCTGGGCAAAGGCCAGATCACGTCACGGCAACGCAAACGCAAATTCCAACACCACCAACACCACCAACACCACCAACACCACCAACACCACCAACACCACCAACAACAACAACAACAACAACAACAACAAGCCTGCCGGCAAGAAGGGTCGTCACTGATGGCCATTCAGTGGTTTCCAGGGCATATGCACAAGGCCCGCAAGGACATGGCCAAGGTGCTGCCGGAGGTTGATGTCATCCTCGAAGTTCTCGACGCCCGTATTCCCTGGAGCAGCGAGAACCCCATGCTCGGCGATATCGCGGCCGACAAGCCGCAATTGCGCGTACTGACCAAGGCAGATCTCGCCGATCCGGCGCTGACCAGCGAGTGGCTGGCACGCCTCGGCGACAACGAAAAACGCGATGCCATTGCCATCTCTGCCAATGAATCCAGCGCCGTGCGAGATATCCCTCATCGTCTTCGGGCCTTGGTACCGACTCCGACCTCCCCTCGCCTCAAGCCCTATGTGGCCATGGTGGTGGGCATCCCCAATGTCGGCAAATCCACACTGATCAACAAGCTCGCCGGGCGCGTCATTGCCAAGACCGGAAACGAACCGGCCATCACCAAACAGCAGCAGTTGATCACTCTCAGCGAAAACTGGCGGCTGCGAGATACACCCGGCGTACTGTGGCCGAAGGTGGAGAACGAGGCCAGTGGCTATCGGCTGGCGGCCACCGGTGCGGTGCGCGATACGGCCATGGACAGTGGTGAAGTGGCTGCCTGGCTGCTGGATCATCTCTGCGTACATTATGGTGCGCAACTGGAGGCGCGTTATGGCAATGACCTGCCTTTGGCGGACAGCGTACAGACGCTGGAGGCCATCGGACGAGTGCGCGGCTGCCTGGGCGGAGGCGGCCTGGTGGACTTCGATCGGGCCGGACGCCTTCTCCTGTCAGAGTTTCGCGCTGGCCAGCTTGGCGGCATCACCCTGGAAACGCCTGCCATGCAGGAAAGTGAACAAGCTGCAACGGAGAAACGCCTGGCAGAGATCGAAGCCAGGCGTGAAGAACGCCGACAGAAGAAAACCGCCGAGCGCGATGCCAGACGCGCTCGCAACAAGGCCTCTCGCGGCCGCTGACCATCACTCACACTGCTTGAGCTCACTGCAGGCGTCGCTCGAACGCTTTGCGCGGACAAGCAAACAAATCCTTCAGCGATCGGGCACTCGGCACTCGGCACTCGGCACTCGGGCAGCCTACCCTGATCCCGTTTGCTCGAACTCGCTGACGAACAGGCAATCAAGCCCTGTTCAGTGCCGCCGGGCACTCTCGAGCAGTTCACGGTGCCATCTTTCTCCACAGTCATCCACTGCCGGCAGACACCCCATTCGGGCGCTTTTCAGCCTGATTCCTGCGACTCACTCCTCAAATCGTTCGGAAGCCCGCCCCCTGTTCATCACGATCGAGAGGCGCACCTCGAAAAACCGACCGTTACGCCGATAGCCTTTTCATCAGCCGGAAATAGATCGATTTTTCGACAACGCTGACAACCTGTCGGAGTTGTCAGACAAGGGGATGAGGATGGTCTGCCACAGGTACCAGACAATCGGGATATTGCTGTTGGGAGCTGCGATGCTCAGCGGCTGCTCAGGCATGAAAACCGCGCCACAGCGCGATGATCAGCATGCAGCACTCGATCGCTGGACCCGCTGCATCGAACGCTACAGCGAACACTACCGCGGACCTGCCCTGTTGGCAGGCAAGCGTGCCCACCGCCACTGCGAAGGCCATCAACGTGATGTCGTCGCCATGTACCCGCATCACTTGAAGAACCAGATTGAATCGCTACTGTCCCAACGAGCTCACGCGATTACGAGCGTACGCATCGTCAAGACCGGCAGCAGCAACTATCTGGAAGCCTTCGAAGATTCACATCTTGACATCTTGAAGAGCCGTCTGACAGGAGCGCATCAGGCTGATCTGTGACATAGTGCGACGTTTGCTACGCTCAACACTTTTCACACCTCAAGGACCCGACCGATCAATGAAACGAACACTACACGCCGTTGCGACGGCAGCCCTGCTCGTGGGCGCCATGCCGGCCATGGCTCAGGACTCCACTCTGGAAACTCCGGAATCCAAGGTCAGCTACGCACTGGGCATGATGATTGGCGAACGCGTCATCAAGCAGTACGGCGAGGTGGATTACGATCTGCTGGTCAAGGCCATGAAGGCCCAGGCAGCCGGTGACGCCACCGACCTGAGCATGGAAGAAGCCCAGATGGTTCTGCAGGAACAGCAACAGGCAGCTGCCGCTGAAGCGGCCGCGGCAGCTCAGGAAGCCGGCATGAGCTATCTGGAAGAGAACAAGGCGCGCGAAGGGGTCATGGTGACCGATAGTGGCCTGCAATACGAAGTACTGTCCGAAGGCGAAGGTCCCAAACCGACCGCTGATGACACCGTCAGCGTGCATTACGTTGGCACTCTGATGGACGGCACGGAGTTCGACAGCTCCATCGCCCGCGGCGAGCCAGCTTCCTTCCCTCTCAAGGGCGTCATCCCCGGCTGGACCGAAGGTCTGCAACTGATGAATGTCGGCAGCAAATACCGCTTCGTCATTCCTTCTGATCTGGCCTACGGTGAACGTGGTGCCGGCCAGGCCATCGGACCCGGCGAGACCCTGATATTCGAAGTCGAATTGCTCGAAATCAAGTCTTAAAGCGCACTTTGCCTGAAGCAGTCGCTCAGGCGCTCCAACCGAAACAGCCCGTCACACCTGTGCGGGCTGTTTCGGTTTTGCAGGGCTCTCAGCGTAGCGATGTGCGGGCTGTTTCGCTTTTGCAGGGCTCAGCGTAGCGATGTCCGAACAGCTCCCGCTGATGACAAGACGCCGTGTCAGGCCCCCTGACGATCGTGACCGCTGGTGGTTCGCTGCGCGGTTTCCCAGTCGTCCGGCTCCCACACCGGTGCATCATTCGCCAGCAGGGATTGGCCGCGGATCAGATCAGCCGCCCGCTCACCCACCATCATGCTGGGTGCATTCAGATTGCCGTTGGTAATGGTGGGAAAGATCGAGGAATCCACCACGCGCAGTCCCTCGGCACCGCGTACCCGACACTGTCCATCGAGCACTGCCATCGGATCGTCGTCGCTGCCCATCTTGACACTGCAGGACGGGTGATAGGCACTCTCGACATTGGCCTTGACCCAGCGGTCGATCGCCTCGTCCGATTCCACGTCAAAGCCCGGCTGAATCTCGTTACCACGAAACGGCGCCAGTGACGGCTGCTGCAGTATTTCCCGGGTCAGACGAATACAGTCTCGCCAGTCCTGCCTGTCCTGCGGGTGCTGCAGGTAGTTGAATCGAATGCTCGGCGCTTCGAAGGGGTTGTCCGAACGGATGGCGATGCGACCGCGGCTCTGTGGTTTGTTGGGACCCACATGCACCTGAAAACCATCGCCCGCAAAGGCTGCCCGACCGTCATAACGCATGGCACCCGGCAGGAAATGGTATTGCACATTGGGGGACTTCAAGCCGGCCCGGGTACGGATGAAACCACAGGATTCGAAATGATTGGTGGCACCCAGCCCTTCATGCGTGGCGACCCAGCGGGCACCGATCAGGCCCTTGCGCCACCAGGACAGTTCCCGGTTGAGCGACACTGGCTGCGTACACTCATACTGGAAATACACCTCCAGATGATCCTGCAGATTGGCACCGACACCCGGAGAATCGATGCGGACAGGCACGCCGGCATTGTTCAGTATCAGGGCCGGGCCGATACCCGAGCGCTGCAGTATGCTGGGTGAGCCGATGGAACCGGCCGAGAGAATGACCTCGCCGCGGGTGAAGATCTTCAGCTGCCGACCGGCCGTGCGATAGCGCACGCCGATGGCACGTTGTCCGTCCATGATCACCTGATCGACCGTGACACGCGGGATGATCTTCAGGTTCGCCCGCCCCTTGATGGGATCCAGATAACTGCGTGAGGCAGAAGCGCGACGCCCCCGGCAAATGGACATGTGCTTCTGACCGAAGCCTTCCTGCTGATAGCCGTTGAAGTCTGCCGTGAACGGGTACCCGGCATCCTGCCCGGCATCGATGAAGGCCTGGTAGAGCGGGTTCAGCCGCATGTCGTTACCGGCATTGACACCCACCGGGCCATCACCACCGCGATAGCGGTTCGGACCGTGATACCAGCTTTCCATTCGCTTGTAATACGGCAGGCAGTTGGCGTAGTTCCAGCCCTCGGCACCGGACTCCTCCCACTCATCGATATCACAGGCATGTCCCCTCACGAAGGCCATGCCGTTAATGGACGAGGAGCCGCCAATGACCTTGCCACGCGGACAATCCAGTCGCCGTCCATCCAGCCCCTCTTCGGGTTCCGACTCGAAGCCCCAGTTGTACTTCGGCATGTTCATCGGAATCGACAGGGCCGTCGGCATGCGGATCAGCAGGCTGTTGTCACTGCCGCCGGCTTCCAGCAGCGCTACCGAGACCGCCGGATCCTCTGACAGTCGTGCCGCCAGTACGCAACCGGCCGACCCTGCCCCGACGATGATGTAATCGAATTCGTTCATGATCTGACCTGTTGGACGAAGGAAGAATGTCGTGATGAAAGCGTGAGCGCCGATGAACGCCCGGAACCGCCATTATCACTGCGACGGCAGGTTTGAACACCCGGAACCGCCAGCCTCATGGCAGCAGCACATTAACGACATCGCCGAATGGACTATCGTCCGATGGCGATCCGGACACGACCGTCCCTGGCCGTGAGTCGCCTACTTGGTGCCGAAGATACGGTCACCGGCATCACCCAGACCGGGCACGATGTAACCGTGGTCGTTGAGTTTCGTGTCAACGGCCGCAGTCACGATGGGCACATCCGGATGCGCTTCATTGAAGGCACGGATACCTTCCGGTGCCGTGATCAGACAGACGAAACGCATGTCCTTCGCCCCGCCCTGCTTCAGGCGATGCACGGCCGAGATCGCGGAATTGGCCGTTGCCAGCATCGGATCCACCACCACGATCAGGCGATCTTCCATGTGGTTGGGCACCTTGTAGTAATACTCCACGGCCTCCAGAGTCTCCGGGTCGCGGTACAGACCGACGTGGCCGACCCGGGCAGACGGGATGACATCGAGCATGCCGTCCAGCATGCCATTGCCGGCCCGCAGAATGGAGATGAAGGCCAGCTTGCGTCCTTGCAGAACCGGGGCGTCCATGCCTTGCACGGGTGTCTCGATGTGCTCGGGCACCAGCGGTAGATCACGGGTGACCTCGAAACACAGCAACCAGGAGATTTCCCGCAGCAGCGCGCGAAAGGCCGAAGAGGATTGCTCCTTGCGGCGCATCAGGGTCAGCTTGTGCTGCACCAGGGGGTGGCGCACGATGGTTGCCTGCAGGCCCATGTCGGCCAGATTCTGTTCAGTGAGCATGGATTCGAATCTCTCTTGGAATAGTGATTGTTCGTGGTGTTACGCTGTCAGCCACATCAACCGGCCAGTTTCTTGTAACGCACCCGCTTGGGCTGCGCGGCAGCCTCACCAAGGCGTTCCCGACGATCGGCTTCATACTCGGTGTAGTTGCCGGCAAAGAAGTTGATCTCACTGGGGTCTTCGTAGGACAGGATGTGCGTGGCCACGCGATCCAGGAACCAGCGATCGTGCGAGATGACGATGGCGCATCCGGCGAAGTCCAGCAAAGCTTCCTCCAGTGCACGCAGGGTTTCCACATCAAGGTCGTTCGAAGGCTCATCGAGCAGCAGCACATTGGCACCTTGCTTCAGGGTCATGGCCAGGTGCAGACGACCCCGCTCACCACCGGAGAGATCCTTGACGAATTTCTGCTGATCGCTGCCCTTGAAGTTGAAGCGGCCCACGTACTGTCGTGCCGGCATCTCGTAATTGTTGATGGAGATCATGTCACTGCCCTGGGCCAGCACGTCGAACACGGTCTTGTCGCCTTCCAGATCATCACGGCTCTGGTCGACATAGGCCAGCTGCACGGTGTCACCGATCACGATATTGCCCGAATCCGGTTCTTCCCGGCCCATCAGCATGCGAAACAGTGTCGATTTACCGGCACCGTTGCCGCCGATGACACCGACAATGGCCCCCTTGGGAATGCTGAAGGACAGATCCTCGATCAGCACACGATCACCGTAGGATTTGGTCACGTTCTCGAAGTCGATGACCTTGTCACCCAGACGCGGCCCGGGCGGAATGTAGATCTCGTTGGTCTCGGAGCGTTTCTGGAATTCCTGTGACTGCATCTCCTCGAATCGCTGCAGGCGAGCCTTGGACTTGGACTGACGCCCCTTGGCACCCTGGCGCACCCATTCCAGTTCGGCCTTCATCGCCTTGGCATGGGATGACTCCTGCTTGGCTTCGGCGTCGAGACGCGCGGACTTCTGGTCCAGCCAGCCCGAGTAGTTGCCTTCATAGGGAATGCCGTGCCCACGGTCGAGCTCCAGAATCCAGCCCGCAACGTTGTCCAGGAAGTAGCGATCGTGGGTGATGGCCACCACGGTACCGTTGAAGTCGTGCAGAAAATGCTCCAGCCAGGCCACCGAATCGGCGTCCAGGTGGTTGGTCGGTTCATCGAGCAGTAACATGTCGGGACCGGAGAGCAGCAGGCGGCACAAAGCGACCCGGCGCTTCTCACCACCGGAGAGATGGGCGACATTCTCGTCCCAGGGCGGCAGACGCAGCGCATCGGCGGCGATATCCATCTGGTGCTGCAGATTATGCGCATCGGAGGCTTCGATGATGGCTTCCAGTCGGCCCTGCTCGGCAGCCAGTGCATCAAAATCGGCATCCGGCTCGGCGTAGGCCGCATAGACCTCATCCAGACGCGTCTGAGCTGCCTTGACCTCGTCCACGGCCTCTTCGACCACTTCGCGCACCGTCTTGGCCGGATCCAGCTGCGGCTCCTGCGGCAGGTAACCGACGTTGATGCCCGGCATGGGCCGTGCTTCACCTTCGATCTCTTCGTCCAGACCTGCCATGATCTTCAGCAGGGTGGATTTACCCGCGCCGTTGAGGCCGAGCACGCCGATCTTGGCGCCGGGAAAGAAGGACAGTGAAATGTCCTTGAGAATCTGTCGCTTGGGCGGCACGATCTTGCCAACCCGGTTCATGGTGTAAACGTACTGAGCCATTGATTATCCGCTGAGCCAAATGACGCCTAGTGTATAGAAAACAACACCGTCACCCCAGTATCGGGTGCGACAGATGCTGTGCCGCCGACGTCTGCCGCCTGCAGGCGGCGAACTTGTGGAATCCGCACTAGACTAAGCGCCACCCAGAAGTGCTTTGCGACGGCAACGACCTTCAAATCCAGTTTTCAACGACTCGTGATACGCCATGTTTCAATCGTTCTTTCCCCGACCCAAGGTTTTCTTCCTGTCTGCGGTGGCCTGGTTCTTCGTGACGCTGGCCATCTGGTATGGTTTCGCCGATTCTCTGGCACCCGCCCTGAGCCTGATGCGCGAAGCCTTGCCGACGATCGAGGGGGAGCGCCCACCGTTTCTTAACCCTGACAAGGTGTGGGTCTATCAGTACATCGTGCTGGTCACGGCGCTGTTCTGCGCAGCCTGGTTCTTCATCGATCGCAATCGCTGGTACTGGTGGGCCGTATGCGGTTCGGCCGTGATCCTGCTGGTCTCCTACTTTCAGGTACAGCTGGGCGTGTGGCTGAACAACTGGTATGGGGACTTCTACGACCTCATTCAGCTGGCCCTGTCCGAACAGGGGGTCAGCAAGATCACTTCCGAGCAGTTCTATGGCCAGTTGATGACCGCCCTGTACATTCTCGTGCCCAATATCATCATTCTGGTCACCTTTGCCTTCTTCACCTCGCACTATGTGTTCCGCTGGCGAACGGCCATGAACGACTACTACATGTCTCACTGGCACAAGCTGCGGAATGTGGAAGGTGCTGCCCAGCGTGTGCAGGAAGACACCATGCGCTTTGCCAGCATCATGGAAGGCCTGGGCTCGGCCTTTGTCAGTTCCATCATGACGCTGATTGCCTTTTTGCCACTGCTGTGGACACTCTCCACCAACATCACCGAGCTGCCACTGGTGGGCGCTGTAGACGGTTCCCTGGTATTCCTGGCCTTGCTCTCTGCCATCTTCGGCACCGTTCTGCTGGCCGCTGTCGGCTACCGACTGCCCGGGCTGGAATTCAACAACCAGAAGGTGGAAGCGGCCTATCGCAAGGAGCTGGTCTATGGTGAGGACCATGACGAGCGCGCCGCACCGCCGGCCATCCGGGATCTGTTTGGCGACGTGCGCCGCAACTACTTCCGACTGTACTTCAACTACCTGTATTTCAACGTCTTCCGCTACGCCTATCTGCAGGGTGCCAATTTCATTCCGCTGGTGGCGCTCGGGCCGACCTTCGTGGCCGGCATGATCACCTTCGGCCTGTTCCAGCAGATCAGTAACGCCTTCGGACGGGTGGAGAATTCCTTCCAGTTCCTGGTCAACTCCTGGACCACCATCGTCGAACTGATGTCCATCCACAAGCGTCTGATGGCCTTTGAAGCACGCATTCATACCGATGACCCGGGCGATGCGGCGGAACCGGCGCTGGAGGCCTGAGGCACAGCCACTGAAAGTCAGGGAGCTCCCGTCGCCCTGCGGCGGGGCCCCGTCCTGCGCTGGATATCCCGGCGCGATACTTCTGCAGACGATGGATCGGGAGCTATCGGCTGAATCGGAAAGTTCAGACCTCGATCGGCCTGAGCTGCTCGTTGTACAAGTCGATCTTCTCGATGTAATGCCGAGCCGACACTGGCAGTCCTTCCAGGGCTGCCTCGCTCAGCGGTTTGATGATCCTTGCGGGAGAACCCAGCACCATCGAACCATCGGGAATGACCATGCCCTCGGTTACCAGGGCATTGGCCCCGACCAGGCAATTCCTGCCGATGACGGCATTGTTCAGCACCACCGCATTCATGCCGATCAGGCTGCCGTCGCCGATGGTGCAGCCGTGCAGCATCACCTTGTGCCCGACCGTGACGTACTCGCCGATGTTCATCGGCACGCCTTCGTCGACGTGCAGCACCGAGCACTCCTGCACATTGCTGCCCTCGCCGATGACGATAGGCGCATTGTCACCACGAATGACGGCGTTGAACCAGATGGAGACATCCTCGCCGATCGTCACATCCCCGATCAGCACGGCATCCGGTGAAATGAAATATCGGCGGCTCAGGGCCGGTTGCTTGTCACCCAGAGCATACAGCATGATGGTTTCATCCGTGTTGTGCGAAACAGGCTCATGGTAACCCGTTGATCCGCCCGTGCCGAGCTGTGAATCGCCCCGCAGAATCAGACGAGCACCCGGGCTGTTCACCGGTCGAGTGAGTGCACCCGCCTTCAGGTTCCGTCCATTGCTCCCGATATAACGGAGGTAACACTTCGCTGGCAGAGCCCATGAGTCACTCGAACGTTCTTGAACAAGGTGCCGCGCAAGCGGCCGCAAAGCCGCCCACGCACCGGCGCAAGATGATCAATGCCGTCTGGCAACCCTTTCTGCAATTCAAGCTGCTGATGTACATGCTGGGCACAACTGCTCTGGTAGCCGTGCTGCTGGGCGCCTTTTTGTATGTCGCCTTCAGTGATCTGGTGGCGGTCATGGCGGGCAGCAACGAATCCACCAGCTACTACGGCGAGATGATCGAGATTCAGCTGGTCCATCTGTTTCGCTATTGCGGTGCGCTGTTCGTGCTCTACATTCTGCTGCTGGCAGCCGTCTGCATTGCCTACACTCATCGGCTGATCGGGCCGCTGCGCCCCTTCACACGTCATGTGGACGCACTCAGTCGCGGCGACTATTCCAGCCGAGTGCGCCTGCGCAAGAGCGATCTGCAGCTCTACGAGGACTACGCGGCCAAGCTCAATGCCCTGGCCGTTCATCTGGAAACCCGCGACAAGCACGGCTGAGGCGTACAGCCATCACGGGAATCCGAACCTGCGAGGCGCAACAGGCCGCGCCTGCCTGATCTCGTGGCAGTCGTCGCCTGTCAGGCCGCAGCGAACGCCGTGACCTGAATCCGGTGAAGCGCCTGCGTCTCCTGTCGCCCCAACCCACCGGCTCTGTCAGCGCGTATACCTACCTGATCAGGATCTCCGGCCCCATCATGACGGTCGGCAACCAGGTGGACAGCGGTGGAAAGTAAGTCACCAGAATCAGGAAGGCAAACAGGATGGCCACGAACGGCAGTGCAGCACGCACCACGTTCAATACGGACAGCTTGGCCACCCCTGCCGTCACGAACAGGTTCAGTCCCACCGGCGGTGTGATCATGCCGATTTCCATGTTCACGACCATGATGATGCCCAGATGGATCGGGTCGATACCCAGTTCCATCGCGATCGGGAACACCAGCGGCGCCACGATGATCAGCAGGCCCGACGGCTCCATGAACTGACCACCGATCAGCAGCAGCAGGTTCACCACCACCAGGAACATGATGGGCCCGAGGCCGGCAGCGAGCATGACTTCGGCGATGGCCTGCGGAATCTGCTCCTCGGTCAGCACATGCTTCAGGATCAGGGCATTGGCGATGATGAACATCAGCATGACCGTCAGCTTGCCCGATTCGAACAGCACCTTGCGTGTATCGGCGTGCAGCCAGACCGTCAGCAGGCTCTGTGGTCGCTTGAACAGGGAATGCGATTTGCCCTCTTCGATATGCAGTGGGCCCATGTCCTTGTAGACGAAATTGGCAATGAAGAAGGCGTACATGGCCGCCACCGCCGCCGCTTCGGTCGGGGTGAACTTGCCACTGTAGATGCCGCCGAGAATGATGACGATCAGCATCAGTCCCCACAGGGCATCCAGTCCCGATCGGCCGATCTCGCCCCAGCCCTTCCAGGGCTGCTTCGGCAGATTCTTGATACGCGCCATGACGTAGATGCCGATCATCAGGAAGACACCGGCCAGCAGGCCGGGAAAGACACCTGCCAGAAACAGCCGGCCGACCGACACGTCGGTGGCCGCGGCGTACACCACCATGACGATGGAGGGCGGAATCAGGATGCCGAGCGTACCGGCGCTGCAGATGACACCGGCAGCAAATTCCTTGGTATAGCCCACCTGGCGCATACCGGCGATGACAATGGTGCCGATGGCGACGACCGTGGCCGGGGATGAACCCGACAGGGCCGCAAACATCATGCAGGCAAACACCGAGGCGATGGCCAGACCACCCCGTACATGCCCGACCACGGCAATGGAAAAACGGATGATGCGCCGCGCCACGCCACCGGTGGACATGAAGCCGGAGGCCAGTACGAAAAACGGGATGGCCAGCAAGGTGTAGTGACCGGTGAAGGCACTGAGCAGAGTCTGCGCCACCGAGGCCAGCGACGCGTCGGAGAAGATCAGCAGAAAACCGATACTGGAAAAGCCGAGAGAGACGGCGATGGGCACGCCCATCAGCATCAGGATGATGACAACGACGAACAGCAGCAGGGCTTCCATGTCAGCGTGCTCCTGGCTGGTCGTCAGGCAGGCCGGCCATCTGCTCGGCATCGATTTCGTGACTTTCCACGATCAGTGCCTGCTCGCCCTTCCAGACGCGCACGCCCACCTGCAGGAAACGATAGGTCAGCAGCAAGGTGCTCAGCGGCATGACGATATAGGGAATGAAGCGCGGCATCTTCTCGTACAGCTCACCTTCGTTGAGCCAGGTGGAGAAAAATTGCAGGAACTGCGGCATGGGTATGTCGTTCACTTCATAGAAGGCACGCTTGCTGGCGAAGGGCCACCAGTAATCCCAGCTGCCCTTGAGCAACAGCAGGCTGAAGGCCACACAGACGCCGACGGCCAGCAGCGTCACGATTCGGCGCCTGGGCGGTGACAGCAACTGCACCAGCACATCGACCCCGATATGAAAATTCTTCTTGACCGCATAGGAGGCGCCGATGAGCACCAGCCAGGCGAACAGGAAAACCGTGGCTTCCAGAGCCCACAGGATATTGGTGTTCATCATCCTGGCAATCACATTGGCAAACGTGATCACCGTCATGAGCCCCAGCAACAGGGCCATCAGGTTCTCTTCGATGCGATCACCGAAGCTTCTATCGGGAACAGATGAGGTGGACATGCAATTCTCTGCAGCTACGGTGAAGGGGCGAGTTGCCAGACCGGATGCCCGGCTTCAGAAGGACCGGCAGCCAGGCAGCTACCGGTCTCGTTCTGCGTCTAGTTGAAAGTCTGGGCGGCTTCGATCATTTCGGCACCGACATCACCTTCGAACTGCTGCCACACGGGCTTGAGCGCCTCGACCCAGGCCGCTCGCTGCTCATCGCTGAGCTGACGGACTTCACCACCGGCCGCCGTGATGGCATCGCGGGCTTCCTCGTTGACGCGAGTAGATTCGGCGTTGCGCGCGGCAGTTACCTCTTCGAGAATCGTGGCCAGTTGCTCACGAACCGGAGCGTCCAGACCGTCCCACCATTCGGCACCGGCAACCACCAGGTAATCCAGTACACCGTGGTTGGACTCGGTGATGCCATCCTGCACTTCGAAGAACTTCTGTCCATAGATGTTGGACCAGGTATTTTCCTGACCATCGACAACGCCGGTCTGCAGCGCACCGTAGACTTCGCTGAAGGCCATTTTCTGTGGGCTCGCCTTGAGCGCGTCGAACTGGGCCACCAGCACATCGGAGGCCTGTACCCGGAACTTCAGCCCAGCAGCATCTTCAGGCAGCATCAGGGGCTTGTTGGCCGACAGCTGCTTCATGCCGTTGTGCCAGAACGCCAGGCCCTGCAGTCCGCGGCGATGCATGGAATCCTTCATGGCCTGTCCGGCCTCGGAGTTCTGGAAGGCATCCACGGCATCAATGTCCTTGAACATGAACGGCAGATCGAAGATGCGGTACTGCTTGGTGAATTTCTCGAACTTGGACAAGGAGGGAGCTGCCAGCTGCACATCGTTGTTGAGCATGGCCTCCAGCACCTTGTCATCATCATAGAGCGTGGAGTTCGGGAACACTTCCATGCAGGCGGTGCCGTTCATCTCGTCGTTGACCCGCTGCTGCAGCAGTGAGGCAGCGATGCCCTTGGGATGCTTGTCCGTATTGGTAACGTGGCTGAACTTGATGACCATCTCGCCGTCATCACACTCGGCCAGGGCCGCGCCGGAAAAGCCGCTCAGCAGCAATGCGCTGGCCAGTACCGTGGTGCGTAATTTCATGATCAATTCCTCTTCGTGGGTTCGGATGGCAAGCCGTCCACCGCGAAATCCGGTGGCGACATCATCGCGATACAGCGGTACTACGCCGCAACGATCCTTGCCATATCTTCGCAACACTGCCGACCACCGGTCGGCAATAGGTGTTGTGCGAATGTTACGACACGCCAGCAAGAATTACAGGTTTCATGGGTAGCTAATTGCAAAGCCGGTGCAGTAACCAGCCATGTCTGTCACGTTTCCAACCTGATGGCCAGCGACTGCAGTCTAGCGCAGTCCCTGGCGCTCGCCTTGACCAGGATCAATGCTCAGCCCTGAGCCGCCCGGATTCTGCGCTGACTCCAGTCACGGCCGGGAATGGCCTCCAGCAATTCCCGGGTATAGGGGTGGCTGGCCTGTTCGAACAGGGTTGCCGTCGGCCCCTGCTCCACCACCTTGCCCAGACGCATGACGGCGATGCGGTCGCACACCTGCGCCGCCACACGCAAGTCGTGAGTGATGAAGACCATGGACAACTGCAGGCGTTCGCGAATATCGGCCAGCAGGGCGAGCACCTGCGCCTGAATGGAGACATCCAGCGCCGAGACCGGCTCGTCGGCGACCAGGATTTCCGGACGCATGGCCAGGGCTCTTGCCAGCCCGATCCGCTGCCGCTGGCCACCGCTGAACTCGTGCGGATAGCGTTCGAAGGCGCGACTGTCCAGGCCGACCAGTTCCAGCATCTCGCGAGCGCGATTGTCGGCCTCCTGCGTTGATTCTCCCATGATCTTCGGCCCTTCGGTCAGGATACGGCCAACAGTGGCTCGGGGGTTGAGTGAGGCATAGGGGTCCTGAAACACCATCTGGATCTTCGACCGATACGGTCGCATGGCGGCGCGATCCAGTGGACACAGATCCTGCCCCCGATAGACGATCTCGCCAGAGTCCGTACCGTGCAGGCGCACGATGCAGCGCGCCAGGGTGGATTTGCCGGATCCGGATTCCCCGACAATGCCGAGTGTTTCGCTCTCGTTGAGCACGACATCGACATGATCGCAGGCATGCACTTCCTTCTGCGCCTTGCCGATGCCGAGAAAACGTCCGCCGGATCGGTAAGTCTTCACCAGCTGACGTACTTGCAGAATGGAGTCGCCACTATCGGTTTTCACCGGTCGAGGTACCAGACCCGGTACCGCGTCGATCAGCGCCCGTGTGTAGTCGTGCTGCGGATGATTCAGGACCTTCTCGACCGTGTCGATCTCGACAATGCGCCCATGCTGCATCACCGCAACCCGGTCGGCGATATCGGCCACCACACCGATATCGTGGGTGATGAACAGGACCCCCGTGTGGTGCTTGGCTTGCAGTTCCCGGATCAGATGCAGTATCTGCGCCTGCGTGGTCACATCCAGAGCGGTGGTGGGCTCATCCGCAATCAGTACCTTGGGTTCCAGTGCCAGCGCCATGGCAATCATGGCACGTTGCCGTTGTCCGCCCGACAGTTCGTGCGGATAGGCGCTCATGATGCGCGGCGGATCGGGCAGATGGACGTCTTCGAGCAGGTTCAGCGCCAGCTCCCGACGGCGCTTGCGCGGCAGCTTCTCGTGAAAGCGGATGACCTCGTCGATCTGATCGCCGATGCGCATGACCGGGTTCAGGGCAGTCATCGGCTCCTGGAAGATCATCGAGATCTCTCCGCCGCGAACCTGGCGCATGCGCTCCTCACTGGCCTGCGTGAGGTCTTCCCCCTGAAACAGGATGCGCCCCTTCTCGTAGAGCACATGCGGTGCCGGCAACAGCCCCATCACGGCGCGTGCTGTCAATGACTTGCCTGAACCGGACTCTCCCACCACGCACAGGATCTCCTGCGGCATCAGGGAATAACTGACATCCTCGACCGCATGGCTGCGTTCACTGCCCAGAGGCAGCTGCACATGCAGACCTTCGATGGACAGGACCGGTGCCGCTGACCCCGCACCGCTGCTGACTGCAGGGTTACCCGTGTTTTCGTTCATGTCCTTTCGCGCAGTCGCGGGTTGAGAGCATCGTTGAGCCCCTCTCCGACCAGATTGATGGCCAGGACGGTCAGCATGATGGCGATGCCGGGAAAGGTGCAGACCCACCAGGCGCTGCGCAACACGGTACGACCGGCACCGATCTGGAAGCCCCAGCTGATGATGTTCGGATCTCCCAGACCCAGAAAGGCCAGTCCGCTTTCGATGAGTATGGCGGTGGCCACCATCAGAGAGCCGGTGACGATGATCGGCGACAGACAGTTCGGCAGTATTTCCCGCACCATGATGCGCCAGTCACTCATGCCGATGATGTGACAGGCCTGTACGAACTCTCGGTTTCGCATGGACATGAATTCACCCCGGACCAGGCGCGCCACGGCCGGCCAACTGACCACGGCGATGGCCAGGATGACACTGTTGATGGACGGTTTCATGATCGCCACGATCAGGATGGCAAAGATGAACGAAGGAATCGTCTGGAACATTTCGGTCAGGCGCATCAGGACATCGTCGATCCAGCCACCGAAATAGCCCGCCAGGGCGCCCAGCAGAACTCCCAAGGTGACCGCTACCGAGGTCGCCAGCAACCCGATCAGCAAGGACACCCGCGCACCGTGCGCCATGCCCGCGGCCACATCCCTGCCCAGCGTGTCGCTGCCGAACAGAAAACCGTTCTCACCCGGCGGCGACATCGCTCGCCCCACCAGCTTGAACGGGTCTTCGGGGTATAACCAGCCAGCGCTGATCGCAATGAGGATCACCAGACTCAGAATGATCAGACCGATGACCGCTGATCGGTTTCGGCAGAAACGCCGCCAGAAAGCCATGTTCAACCTACCTCGATGCGAGGGTCAAGAAACGAATACAGAAGATCCACCACCAGATTGATGGCCACCACCAGCAAGGCAGAGAGCAGAAAGATGCCCAGCAACAGGTTGAGATCGCGAGAGAACAGAGCCTCGAACGCCAGCATGCCCAGACCCGGCCAGGCGAAGACCGACTCCACGATGACCGATCCACCGATCAGCGAGCCCACCTGCACACCGGCCATGGTCACCACCGGCAGCAAGGCATTGCGCAGGATATGCACGAACACGATGCGTCGTTCGGTCAGGCCCTTGGCGCGCGCCGTGGTGACGTAATCCATGCTGGCCTGTTCCAGCATGGAGGCCCGCATGAGGCGGGTATACAGCGCCAGATAGAACAGCGACAGTGTCAGAGTTGGCATGACCAGATGATGGGCAATATCCTTCACGCGATCCCACCCCTCGTAGAACATGGCCACATTTTCCATGCCACTGGTCGGAAACCAGCGCAGCTTCAGGGAGAACACCACGATCATCATCAGACCGACCCAGAACAGCGGCGTGGCGTAGGACACCAGCGCAAAGATGCTGATGACGTTGTCTCGCCAGTTGTTCAGATTGGAGGCGGCGATCAGGCCCAGTACGATACCGAAGCCCACGGCCAGCAGAATGGTGCAGACCATCAGCAGCAGCGTGGGCATGAGTCTGTCCAGAACCAGTTGGGCCACCGGCATGTCGTGCCGAAAGGAATAGCCCAGATCGAAGGTGAGCATGTTCTTCATGTACACGCCCAACTGCACCAGCAGAGGTTTGTCCAGTCCGAACTTCTCCCGCAGTTGCGCCATGTATTCCGGCGTGGCAGAACCTGCCTCGCCAGCCAGCACATCCACGGCATCACCTTCTGCCAGCTGCAACAGGAAGAAGTTGACCACCACGATGGCCACCACTACCGGTACAGCCTGCAGAAGGCGCTTCAGGACATAACGCGATCTTTGCGCCGCTTGACTCATGTTGCCGGTCCGCGTCTAGTCGTCGATCCAGGCACGGTCGAAGGAACCATACGCTCCCATGGCGGAGACGGTATGATCTTTCAGCTTTTCGTTGTAGACCGTCAGGAATTCCATTTCGAACAGGTTCACCACCGGCATGTCTTCCGCCAGGATGGCCTGCAGTTCGGCATAGATCTCACCCCGTCTGACAGGATCGACTTCCACCGCGCCAGTGGCCAGCAGTTCATCCACCTCGGGGTTGGAGTAGCGCGCCGAGTTGACGAACGGAGTGCCCTGCCGAATCTGGTCGGTTCCGTAGTGACGCTGTACACCGATGACCGGATCGGGAAGCTGGTAGAAATAATTGACGTTCAACTCGAAGTCATAGTCGGCATACACGCGCTTGAGCCAGGTGGGTACATCCTCGTAGCGCAGTTCCAGCTTCACACCGATATCGGCCATGGCCTGCTTCATGTACTCGCCCAGACGCCGCCAGTCCTCGCCATAGGGGATCAGATCGATGGTGGCCGTTGCTCTGACGCCATCGCCATCCGGCTTGAGTCCTGCCTCATCCAGCAAGGCATTGGCGGCAGCCACGTCCGGTGATGCCGGGTAATTGGCCGAAGGTGTGTACAGGCCGAGGGGTTTGTAGTTGGAAGTCATGGCACTGGTGGCAGGCTTGCCATATCCGAACCAGATGTTGTCGATCAGGAACTGCCTGTCGACGCTCAGGGAAATGGCCTGACGCAATGCCTTGCTCTCGAACGGCGCTCGGGTGGTATCGAACTCGATCAGAGCCATCGGGTTGATCATGGCATAGCCATCGGTGGTGACCCCGATATCGTCCTGGTCACGCAGACGTATGACGTCGATGTTCGGGATGGCGCCAAAGGCCCCGTAATGCACCTCTCCGCTTTCCATCGCCGCCGTTCGCGTGGACGCATCCGGAATGATACGTGCCACGATGCGATCCAGCAGTGGCAGCCCGTCCTTCCAGTAGTTCTCGTTCTTGTCCAGACGAATGTACTGACCCTTCTTCCATTCGACGAACTTGAACGGTCCGGTACCAACCGGGTTGCCGGACAGTTCCGCTTCGCGGATGTCCTTGCCTTCCAGCAAGTGTTTCGGAACGATGGGGGATTCATAGGCAGACAGCGCACGCATCATGTAGGGCGCGGGCCGTTCCAGATTGAAGATGGCTGTGACCGCATCCGGCGTATCGATGGAGCTGACTTCACGAAACGAGTTGGGTCCACGTGGATGAAACTTCTTCAGTACTTCCATGATGCTGAACTGCACATCGGCTGAACTGAAGGGTTCACCGTCGTGCCAGGTAACCCCTTCCTGCAGTTTGAAGGTCACGGTCAGTCCGTCATCACTGACTTCCCAGGATGCTGCAAGCTCCGGCACCGGATTCAGATCGAGGTCGTAATCGAGCAGGCCATTGTAGATCTTGGGCGCAACCAGACCGATGGGGCCGGAAGTGGACAGATACGGCGCCAGCGAAGGAGGCTCGGGCTGGGCGATCATCACCATGGTGCCGCCAGCGTTCTGACTGATCGCCTGTGAGGATACCGCAACAGCTGCCAAGGCCAGAGCTGCGGTACACAGTTTCTTGACAAGTGACTCTGACATGAGAGACTTCGACGAACAACGCGCCATGGATGACTCCTGGTTTGAAGCGTTAACGGACAGTCGACGGTTACATGACCGCTGGCTGATTACAAGCTCACAAACATAACCTTGCTTACCTTGCGTAGTCAAAACTAATTTTCAGCCACTGCCTGCAAGGCCAGACATCCCCGAAAAGACATGGATTCATCCAGACAGCGTCGTGCCCCACTGATCGGCTACTCGGATCGCCTCTCGGCCAGTGCCGGCGAAACGATCGAATTCAAACTGTCGGCAGACGGTGCCGACCGAACGACGCCGCGACAGGTCCGCAGCTGGCTGATGCACTGCATCTGTGCCGACCCGAACCCGGCGGGTCCCGGGATCATCGAACGTAGCGCCGGAGACTGGTATGAGGACAGCGAACATGCGGTGGTCGAGCAGGCCTTCCAGGCTGGCTCCTGTGGCACCTCCCCCAATGTCGAACTGCCGTCCGATGCCACCATCATCGAGCTGAGCGCGATCATCTGGCCGACCCTGCTCGATGGTTCATCACAGTGCATCCTGTCCTGGGGCGCGCTGGCACTGTGCATCAATGATGACAACATATTGTTCGTGCAACTGGGAGAGCGCGTCCTGTGCCTCGCCGAACCCTTGAGTGAGCGCCGATGGTTCCGGGTGGAACTGATACTGCAACGCAAGGGCGTGCAACTGGAGGCCATCCTGCAGCAATTCTCGATTGACAAGTCTGTCCCCGCAGATCATCAGGGAGGATCAGCAGATTGCAAACGCTCTGCCACGGTCATCGACGCCGCCCAACTGGACCTCCTGCTGGCCGATGCTCATCGAGTCGTGGTGGCGGCAAGACAGATCGACGGTCGCTTGCAGCAGTATTACAACGGCAAGTTGGAAGCACCGTGCATTCGAGCAACAAACCCCTTGCAGGATAGGACCTGGTCGGTTTCATGGGACTTCTCCCGCGACATGCACAGCCGCACCGTGGCCGATTGCGAGTCACGTGAGCTGCCATTGACTCTGCACAACCTGCCGACACGCGCCATGACAGGCAGTCAGTGGCAAGGCGACGAGATGTGCTGGCGTCATGCAGCGGAACAGTACGCAGCCATCCACTTTCATGACGATGACCTGGTGGCGTTCAACTGGTCAAGCACCTTCTCGTTCACCGTTCCCGACGACATGCCCTCGGGGATCTATGTCATGCGTATCAGCGATGGCGACCATGACGATGCCATGCCGTTCTTCGTGTGCGCCCCCGCCGGAAAACCGGGCAACCGCATCTGCATGCTGGTTCCCACCTTCACCTATGCCATCTATGGCAATCATGCCCGACCCGATTGGCATCCGGGCTGGCAGCAGCGCATCGAGGACTGGAATGCCTATCCCTGCAATCCGGCCGAATACCCCGGCTATGGTCTTTCCACCTACAACCATCACCGCGACGGCAGCGGCATCTGTCATGCCTCTCACAGGCGCCCACTATTCAATCTGCGGCCCGGCTACAGTACCTTCGGTGAATCGAGCTGCTCCGGACTGCGACACTTCCAGGCCGACAGCCACCTCTGGGCATGGCTGGATGCCATGAACCTCGGCTTCGACGTCATCACCGATCGCGAACTGCATGAACAGGGAGTTGCCTGCATTGCCGCCTATGATGTGCTGCTGACCTCCAGTCACCCCGAGTACCACACCATGGAATCGCTCGATGCCCTGCAACAGTACCGCGACGGAGGTGGTCATCTGAGCTATCTGGGGGGCAACGGCTTCTACTGGCGCATCGCGGTACACCCCGAGCAGGCCGATGTCCTGGAGATTCGACGCGCGGAGGCCGGCATCAGAGCCTGGGCTTCGGAGCCCGGAGAGTACTATCATGCATTCGACGGACAATACGGCGGTCTCTGGCGTCGCAACGGTCGACCGCCACAACGATTATGCGGACTCGGCTTTTCCGCACAGGGTGAGTTCAACGGCTCCCATTATCGTCGCTGCAACCATGACCCCGCGTTCGACTGGATCTTCCGCGGCATCGACAGCAATATCATCGGTGACTTCGGACTCTCCGGTGGAGGTGCTGCCGGCTTCGAACTGGATCGCGCCGATTACCGCCTCGGCACGCCTACCAATGCCACGATCCTGGCAACCTCGGAAGGACACGGCGATGACTTCATTCTGGTTCCCGAGGAAATGCTCACACACCTCACGACACTGCCCGGTGCGCCGACCGAAGAGCTGCTGCACGCGAACATCATCTGGTTCGAGGTCGCCGGCGGCGGCAGCGTATTTGCGGTCGGCTCGATCACCTTCTGCGGCAGCCTGCCCTGCAATGATTTCGACAATCCGGTATCCCGACTGTTGTTGAACGTGGTGGAGCACGTACTGCACAACGAGTAGGCTGCTCAGCCGTCACGCAACACGCGTTCGACGGCCAAGCCCACCGACAGCAGGCGCGCATCCTGATTCAGCGGCATGGTCAGCTGCAGACCGGTCGGCAAGGTGTCCCCATGCATCGGCAGGCTCAGACCACACATGTCCAGCAGATTGCCGGGCTGGGTATTGCGCGATGCCAGCATGGCCCTTTCATGGCCTGCCGTCTGCTGCAGGTCGGCCACGGGCATCGGCAGGAACGGACAGGTGGGAGACAGCCACAGGTCCACCTGATCGAAGGTTGCACGGGCCTTGTCGACCAACTGACGACGCCGTTGCTGAGCGCCGACATATTCATGGGCCCGCGTCGCCAGGCCGGCTTCTGCCCGACTGACCGTGACGGCATCCACGCCCTGGCGGATGGCCTGGAAGCGCTCGGGGGTCAGCGTGTTGATCAGTTCGGCAGGCACGATGGCACTGAACAGGGGTACCCGCTCATGCACCTCCGGAAACGACAGCTTTACCCGCCTGGCACCATGACGCTCCAGTAGCTGACAGACGCGTTCGAAGTCCTCGGCCACCTGCGGGTCCAGATCGTCCTGAAACAACTCCTCGACGATCCCCAGTCGCAAGCCACTGACACCCGCTCTTGCACTGACCGCCTCCCCGCTCAGCAACGTATGCAGAAGAACGGCATCCGCGACGGTTCGACACAGAGGACCGGCGGAATCCAGTGACGACGACAGCGGAAAGATCCCGTCCAGTGGCCAGATACCGACAGAGCTCTTGTAACCGACAATGCCGGTGAGACAGGCCGGAATGCGTATTGAACCGCCCGTATCCGACCCCAGCCCCAATCCCACCATGCCGCAGGCTGTGGCCACGGCTGAACCACTGGAGGAGCCCCCCGGGATCCGGTGAACCTGTCGATCAACCGGGTTCCAGGGCGTGCCTCTGGAGCTGTTCAGGCCGGTGGCACCGAGTGCGAATTCCACCGTGCGGGTCTTCCCGAGGGGAATCATGCCCGCTCGCCGCAGACGCCGGATCAGGCTGCCTTCGGCACCGGTCAGCTCGGCGGTGTCGGCATTCGAGCCATTCGTGGTTGGCAGCCCCTCCACGGCCATGATGTCCTTGACGCCCATCGGCAAGCCCATCAAGGGTCCCAGGTCCGTGCCACTGGCCAACAGGGCATCCAGCGCGGCAGCTGTCGCCAGCGCGCGCTCGGCATCCAGACACTCGAAGGCATTCAACATCGCGTTGTCATTGACACGCTGCAGGCAGATCTCGACGGTCTTGCGGAAACTCAAGCTGCCACTACGCACCTGCCTGGCCCAGGGTTGGATACCGTCGGCAAACAGGTCGTCTTCATCGTCTCGCATGTTCATCTCTTGCATTCCGGATCAGGATGGGCACAGGCCTCATCGGTTCGTCGATCGCCGTTCCCGGCACAATCGGTTGAGTGGTTCATGAGCGTCATAGCAAGAGTCATCCATTCGGCCGACGAAAACGACAGTCCGGATACTCGGCATGGCTTGCCGTGAAGCGACCGTCAGCCAGATAGCTCAGCACCTGCTCGATGGTCTCTGCATCACTCATGATGAACGGGTGAGATACCGTCAGAACCAGCATGGCGCACATGCCGTCGAGCCGGGCACTGGCCACGGACACCTTGCCATCGTCCGGATTTTCCAGGAATGTTGACAGATACAGATTCACCGATCGGCTTCCGGCGATGACGGCCGTATCGACCGTCGCCGGTCCCAGTTGCAACGGCAGGCTATGGGCATCGGTTCCCAGTTGCTGAATGGCCGGGCCGTTCAACCAGTGAAACCCGGGCACTCCCTGCAGATTGTCCACCACGGCACTGCCATGATTCGGCGGCGCCAGCATGACCACACGCTGCAGTGATTTCAGCCGATGACGACTCAGGTAATCACGCACCAGAATGCCGCCCAGCGAATGGGTCACCATTTGCAGCCGCGAAGCTCCGGCTTGCCCACAGGCCTCGACACCGGCAGGAATCGCCAGGTCGGACAGCAGCTGAATGCGGTGATGCCGAGACGGATAATCGACATTGGCCACTCGATAGCCCGCCCCGTTCAATGCGTCGGCCATCGACTCCATGGACGAGGCGGTACGCGCCAGGCCATGCAGCAGGATCACGCAGTCCTCTGATGGCGGACCGGACAGCTCGACATGTGCCAACGGCAATTCAACTGGCTCGACGGGTTCGACGGGTTCAGCGGATTCAGCGGATTCAACGGTCTCAATGGTCTCATCGGGCTTGACGGGCTTGACACGTTCGACAGCGTCCCTGTCAACGGCATGGCCTGCCGGCGGCGACATCAAGGGCACCATGAGGCATGGCAACAGCACCGTCAGCGATGACAGTCGACACCGGCGTCGGTCTTGCACAACCGGCTTCATGCGCGAATCGATGAACATTCTCCTGATTGACCCCGTGACAGACACCCTGACCGACTAATGGCTGCTGAAGCCACGCCCACTTGGCCCACTGGCCAGATGCTGCTTGCGCCGGGACTCGCGATGCACCGTATAGATGGAGGCAGTCACGATGATGCCTGCCCCGACCCAGGTGCTGACGCCAGGCAATTCGCTGAACAGCAGCCAGCCAAACAGGGTCGCGTAGATCAGACGCACATAATCCAGCGAAGCCAGCAGCGAGGCCTCTCCATAGGAGAAGGCGTAGATATTGGCCTTCTGGGAATAATAGGACACCACGCCGATACCTGCCAGCAAGGCCCATTCGCCGGGTGTAGGTGGTACCCACTGGATGAAGGCGGGAATGGCCATGACAAGTCCCACGCCGATGGCCTGAAAAGCGAGGATGGTGCTGGGCGGATCCGTACGCGACAGCAGCCGTATGATCACCATGACCAGCCCGGCGCAGGCCGCACCGACCAGAGCCATCACCCCGTAGATGCTGAAACCTTCGGCGCCGGGTCTGAGCATGACCATGACGCCGAGAAAGCCCACGATCACCGCGCTCCAGCGATACAGACCGACCACTTCCTTGAGAATGAGAACCGCGAAGATCGTGACGAAGAAACTCTTGGCAAAGGCGATGGCCGTCGCCTCGGCCAGAGGCATGTGAATCACGGCAGTGAACCCGCAGCTCATGGCAACGAGTGCCAACGCAATCCGGGCAAATTGCAACGGCAGTTGCCCTGTGTGAAACGCCCCGGGAAAGGATTTGAACAGCACCGGCCCCAGCATCAGTGTCATGCCCAGCTGTCTCACGAACAGGATCTGGGCCACCGGCAGGTGCTGGCCAGCCAGCTTGATCATCGTCACCATCATGGAAAAGCCGAAGGCTGCCAGCATCAGGATCAGCGCACCCTTGACGTTGTCAGACTGCTTGTCGAAACGCTCCAAGGGTTTTCAGGTTCTGCCATGCACGGTACTGCAGCTTACACCAATGACAACCCCTCAGGCCACGGCCTAATCGCTCGGCGTCGGTTGAGGCAAGGTCACTTTCAATGACGGATCACCCACCACCATCAGTACTTCCTGTACGGAGCGCTGCTCGGGCGCACGTGGATTGAATGCCGTGAAACGAAACAGATGCTCGCCCTGGTCGTTGTCCCCGGTTTCCCAGCGAAACGTGCGCCCGCCCTCTTCATTGGCCTCGAAACTGGCATTGCGTGGCAGTCGATCAATCTGCAGTACCGGATCGAACTCACCGGGCAGACTCGCAAAGACCTTCAATGTGACGGTTCGACCAGCGCTGACCACCTGATTGGGCAGAACGTCCAGCACCGGCGCATCGAGCGAGCCATCCGGCAATACTTCGGTAGACGGTTCTGGCGCCATCACGCCGGTACCAGGCCCGCCATCCGGTCGCGGATTGACATCGGGTCGCCGGATCACGACAAACACGCTATCCAGGTACACATTGGAATCCACATCGCGTACCAGCAGTTCGACCATGGTCTCCGGCGGCATATCCGGTCCTGGCTGCCACTGCAGCTGCAACTGTCCGTCATCCTGCAGCTCCAGACTCGCCCCTGGCGGGGAGACCCCCAGACTGATCTCGATGCGAGGGCCCTGTTCCTGGCGAATCTGCAGCGGCAGCTGCAACTGCTGGCCGGGCTCCAGCACCTGATCCGGCAATGCTTCCAGCGTCGCTGCAGCAACCGAGGGCAGCTGTCCGAGAACGATGACAGCGCCGAGCAGCCACACGGCAACAGCTACACGGTGCACGAGCAACGGTGCACCGGCCATTACCTGCCGCATCCGACTACCTTCCTCTGCCTTCACCATGCCCTCTGTCACCTGTCCATCCTGCCATCAGCCTGCCTTGCGAAAGGTCAGATTCCAGCGCACCGCACCAAAGCGCGGATGTTCGGAAAACTTCAGTTTTCTCACACCATGATAGTGATGACGCGCCGGCCCACCGAATACGACGACATCACCATCACTCAAGTCTACAGCGCTTGAGCGGCCGCGTCGTTCGGGTCCCGTCACGAAAAAGCGTGCATCTATACCCATCGACACGGAAACGATGGGGGCGTCTGCATCAGCCTCGTCCCGATCCTGATGCGCACCCATCTGAGCTCCCGGCTGATACTGGTTGATCAGGCAACCATCCGGCATGAAACCCGGAAACCCCGCGCACTCGGCAGCGTGCTGCGCCAGCGCTCGAAAGGCCTTTGGCATCGCCGGCCAGGATTGGCCTGTCAGCGGATCCAGCGTGCTGTAGCGATAGCCCTGCCTGTCCGATACCCAGCCCAACTGCCCGCAATTGCTGCTCTGCACAGACAGGTAGAAGCCGCGACTCGTCTGCATGCGACGCAGCGGTGAGACCGTCAGGATCGACTCGAGCTCCGGCTGCAGCTCGGCCGTATCGACAAACTGCCGAAGCAACACCATGCCGGGACAGATGTCCACGGTGTCTGAGGCGAACAGATCTCTCATCATCGATGCTTTCTTCATTTCCTGCCCGGCAACGGGCATAATATTGGACTTCACTCCACGCATTCAAGATGATGCGCGACATGATCTCCCCCCCTGTACCCGCTGAACTGGTTGATCACCTGTGCCGGCAGAACGACCTGACACCGACACAGGCCACCCGCCTGATCGAGGAAGTGCTGGCCTTCTACGATGAGTCCAGCGCCGCATTCATCCAGCGCCGCCATTATGAACTGCAGAAGGCAGGACTGGCGAACGCGCAGATCTATCAGATGATCGCGGCTGAACTCGAACATCGACGCTTCAAACTCGACCCGCTGACAGAGCGCCAGATCCGGCGCACCATCTACGGCTGAGCACGACCCACACACCACCGACTCCCTTTCAACAGGCAAAGACACTCGCTATGTGCGGAATCATCGCTTATACCGGCAGCCAGGAAGCCGCCCCTATCCTTCTGGACGGTCTGCACCGGCTGGAGTATCGCGGTTACGACTCGGCCGGCATTGCGCTGCTGCACCGCAAACGGATCCGCTGCTGGAAGGCTGCCGGCAAGATATCCATTCTCCGTCAGCGCTTGCCGGAAACCACCGCCGGACAATGCGGCATCGGCCATACCCGCTGGGCCACTCACGGTGCTCCAACGGACGAAAACGCACACCCGCACACGGACAGTGAGCTGCGAATCGCTGTCGCCCACAACGGCATCATCGAGAACGCCGATGTGCTGCGCGCGCAACTGATGGCCGAGGGCGTCAGTTTCAGCTCGGAGACCGACAGCGAAGTACTGGCCCATCTGCTGGGCGCATTCGACGGCTCGCTGATCGACGCCATGCGCACCGTGCTGCCGCGTATCCAGGGAACCTATGGTCTGGCCGCCATCGATCGAGAGGCACCGGACACCGTCGTCGTGGCGCGACTGGGTAGCCCGGTGATTCTGGGGATCGGTGACGGCGAGATGCTGGCCGCCTCCGACATGTCGGCACTGGCAAGACATACACGCGAGATCGTGCATCTGGATGATGGCGAGGTCGCGGAAATGACACCCCGTGGCTTTCAGGTGACGACCCTGGATGCCCGCCCGAGCCAGAAGAACACGACGCAGCTCAGTGGTGTGCTGGCCGACTATGACAAGGGGGGCTATGCACATTATCTGCACCGGGAAATCCGCGACCAGGCCGACGTGGTGGAACGCACGCTCAGTGGACGCCTGGACACACGCTTCTCCACGGCGCATCTGGGCGGCCTCAATCTGGCGCCACGTGAACTGCTCAATATCCGCCGCATCAAGATCCTCGGCTGCGGTTCGGCCTTCTATGCCGGCATGTCGGGTGCGCACATGATCGAGCAACTGGCGCGCCTGCCGGTCAGCGCCGAGGCGGCCGCCGAATTCCGCTACCGCAACCCGGTCGTGGAACCGGAGACGCTCTATATTGCCGTCAGCCAGTCCGGCGAAACCTTCGACACGCTGGCCGCCTTGCGCGAGATTCGTCGCAAGGGTGGCCATGTACTGGGGATCGTCAACAGTGTCGGCAGCACCATCGCGCGGGAAGTCGATGGTGGCATCTACATGCACGCCGGGCCTGAAGTATCGGTAGCCTCCACCAAGGCCTACACCAGCATGCTGACGGTCTTTGCCCTGCTGGCCCTGATGCTGGGTCGCCTGCGCGATGTCTCACCACAGCGCGGCAATGCACTGGTCGAAGCCCTGCAGGGTCTGCCTGACAAGGTCCGCGAAACACTGGCACTGGAACCCGCCATTGCCAGCCTGGCCCCCATGCTGGTGACTGCCCACAGCGCCTTCTTCCTCGGCCGCACAAGTGCCTACCCGGTGGCACTCGAGGGTGCCCAGAAGCTCAAGGAGATTTCCTATATCCATGCCGAAGCCTATCCATCGTCGGAACTCAAGCATGGCCCCCTCGCCCTGATCAGCAGTCACACACCCTGTATCGTCATGTTGCCCAACGATGAACTGCTGCACAAGTCGCTGTCGACGCTGGAGGAAATTCGCACTCGAGGGGCTCCGGTCATCGCCGTGACCGACGCCGACCACCCCCGCATTCGCGAACTCAGTGACGAGGTGATTCACATTCCTCAGGTCGAACCATTACTGCAACCCGTCATCGCCGGCATTGCCCTGCAGCTGCTGGCCTATCACAGTGCCGTTCTGATGGAACGCGATATCGACCAGCCGCGCAACCTGGCCAAGAGTGTCACCGTCGAATAGCACAATACTGCAAGTCAACACCCATACCGAAAGGCACCACAAAAGCGCATGAAGCGCACCACAATGGAGCGATAAATCCGCCAGCCCACGTTACTCGATAAGCAAGCTGTTGAATTTAAAGAGTTTTTCAGCTTGGCACAGTCCCTGTAGTAACAGTGGCAGCTGTTCAAGAATGAACACATTTTTCTGCCAACTTTACAGGGATAACATTCGCATGCTGTTCAAACGTAATTCACGACGTTCACTCGCAGCCATGGCAGGCATCGGCCTGGCCGGGTTGAGTCTTTCACTGCACGCACAGGACGACACCATCAAGGTAGGCGTCCTGCATTCGCTATCGGGCACCATGGCGATTTCGGAAACCACACTGAAAGACACCATGCTGATGCTCATCGATGAGCAGAATGCCAACGGTGGCCTGCTGGGCAAGCAACTCGAAGCAGTTGTCGTCGACCCTGCCTCCGACTGGCCTCTGTTTGCCGAAAAGGCGCGTGAGCTGATCGAGCAGGAAGGTGTAGTCGCCACTTTCGGCGCCTGGACATCCGTATCCAGAAAATCGGTTCTGCCGGTCTTCGAGGAACTGAACAGCCTGCTGTTCTATCCCGTGCAATATGAAGGCGAGGAATCTTCGAAGAACGTGTTCTACACCGGCGCAGCTCCCAACCAGCAGGCCATTCCGGCAGTCGACTACCTGGCCAATGACATCGGCGTCGAGCGCTGGGTACTGGCGGGCACCGACTATGTATACCCGCGCACCACCAACAAGATCCTCGAGGCCTACCTGAAAGCCAGTGGCGTCAGCGACGAGGACATCATGATCAACTACACGCCTTTCGGACATGCTGACTGGCAGTCCATCGTTGCCGATATCAAGCGCTTCGGTTCCGAGGGCAAGAAGACAGCTGTGGTCTCCACCGTCAATGGTGACGCCAATGTGCCTTTCTACAAGGAGCTGGGCAATCAGGGTATCTCTGCCGAAGACATCCCGGTCGTTGCCTTCTCGGTTGGTGAAGAAGAGCTGTCCGGTTTCGACACGGCCCCTCTGGTCGGTCACCTGGCTGCCTGGAACTACTTCATGAGTGTCGATGCCGAGGTCAACGATGACTTCATCGACAGCTGGATCGAGTTCACCGGTGATGAAGATCGCGTCACCAATGATCCGATGGAAGCCCATTACATCGGCTTCAACATGTGGGTGAAGGCGGTCGAGAAAGCCGGCACCACTGATGCTGCTGCGGTCCAGGATGCCATCATCGGTGTCTCGGTGCCAAACCTGTCCGGTGGCTATTCCGCCATGATGCCCAACCATCACATCACCAAGCCGGTGCTGATCGGCGAGATCCAGGATGACGGCCAGTTCGAAATCGTCTGGGAAACACCCGGTCTGGTAGCAGGCGATGCCTGGTCAGACTTTCTGGACAGCTCCAAGGAGATCATCTCCGACTGGCGCGCACCTCTGTCCTGCGGTAACTACAACGTGACGACCAACGTCTGTTCCGGTCAGAACCTGTAATGCCCCTCGCCGGGTCAGCCTGTGCTGACCCGGCTCCCGTCGTCCCATTTCCCAGGAGACCGAACGCAGTCATGTCACCGCCACTCCACGCATTACAGCGACTGATTCGTGCAGCCACCCTGCTGACGATTCTGGCAGCCGCTTGCAGCATCAATACCGCAGGCGCCGAAGTCCGGACCGGCATCGAGGAACTGGACGACCTGTTCACGCAATTTGTCGAAGGCAGGGGTACCCAGCGAACCGATGCCCTCGATGAACTGGCCGCGCTCGGACGTGATGACACGCGCGAGCTGCTCAACGGTATTCTCGAGGGCGACCTCATGCTGCACAAGGATACCGACACCATTGTCTGGGCCACTGCACAGGGCCGCGAATACAGCATGCAGTCCCTGGACAGGCAGAACGACCTGGGCAGTGATCGCAAACGCAAGCTTTCACGACTCAAGGTCACCAATCAGCTGCGAGGTCACCTGCGCTCGCTGATTGCCGCGCTGGGACTGCGATCCGCAGATCCGATCGAACGTCTGGCCGCCATCAACGACCTGATGGACACACCGGAGGCGCTGCCCGACACCACGCTGCAGGAATTGCTGGACAGCGAAAGCGATGACAAGGTACGTACTGCCCTGCTCTCTCTGCAGGCACGCAAGCTGGCCCTCTCTCCCGAGGCCGATGCACGACGCCAGGCGCTGCAGACACTGAATGACGATCTGTCCAACGGCAGCCGCTCACTGGTGCAGACAATGGCCGAGAGTGATGCCGACGAAAGCGTCAAGACACTGGCCGGGGAAATTGCCCGGGATCAGGCTGCCAGGGTACGCCTGTATGCGCAGGCAGAAACCGTGTTCTTCGGACTCAGCCTCGGCTCGGTGCTGGTACTGGCAGCCATCGGCCTGGCCATCAGCTTCGGCGTCATGGGTGTGATCAACATGGCCCACGGCGAACTGATCATGCTCGGCGCCTACTGCACCTGGGCCATGCAGCAACTGATGCCGAACAACCTGGGACTCTCCTTGCTGCTGTCCATTCCCGTGGCATTCCTGTTTACCGGCATGATCGGCATCCTGATCGAACGCAGCGTCATCCGTTTTCTCTATGGTCGTCCGCTGGAAACGCTGCTGGCCACCTTCGGCATCAGCCTGATACTGCAACAACTGGTTCGCACCTTCATTTCCTCACAGAATGTACCGGTGGCCAATCCTGCCTTCATGAGTGGCGTACTGGAAGTCAACAGCGTTCTGAGTCTGACACTCAACCGACTCTACATACTGGCCTTCTGCCTGATCGTGTTCGGACTGCTGCTGATGCTGCTGAAACGCACACGATTCGGCCTGGAAGTTCGTGCCGTGAGCCAGAATCGTTCCATGGCGCGTGCCATGGGTGTGCCTTCCTCACGCATCGATTCCCTGACCTTCGGCCTCGGTGCCGGTATTGCAGGAATCGCCGGTGTTGCCCTGTCACAGTTGACCAACGTCGGACCGAACCTTGGTCAGGCCTATATCGTTGACAGCTTCATGGTGGTGGTCTTCGGCGGTGTCGGCAATCTCTGGGGCACCCTCATCAGCGGCATGACACTGGGCATTGCCAACAAACTCATGGAACCCTGGGCCGGCGCCATCCTGGCGAAGATTCTGGTTCTGGTATTTCTCATCATGTTCATCCAGAAACGTCCTCGAGGTCTCTTTCCACAACGCGGTCGCGCGGTGGAGGCACACTGATCATGAGCGATACAACGACATCGGCACCCATTCCGAGCATCCGGCCACAACGCTCCCGGCTGTCCAGCATCATCTTCATACTGACGCTGATCGCGCTGATCATCGGCGTGTCCGTGTGCAACCAGTTGCCGGCAGAGCATCCGCTGTATGTCAGCAACTACATGGTGACCCTGCTCGGCAAATACCTGACCTACGCGATTCTGGCAGTAGCCGTCGATCTGGTGTGGGGCTATCTGGGCATTCTGAGCCTGGGTCATGCCGCCTTCTTCGCGCTGGGCGGCTATGCCATGGGCATGCACCTGATGCGACAGATCGGTGACCGCGGTGTCTACGGCAATCCGGATCTGCCGGACTTCATGGTGTTTCTCGATTGGCAGGAACTGCCCTGGTACTGGCTGGGATTCGACAACTTCGCCTTCACCGCATTGATGATCCTGATGGTTCCCGGCCTGCTGGCCTTCGTATTCGGCTGGTTCGCCTTCCGCTCGCGGGTGAACGGCGTCTATCTGTCCATCATTACCCAGGCGCTGACCTACGCTCTGATGCTGGCTTTCTTTCGCAACGAAATGGGATTCGGTGGCAATAACGGTCTGACGGACTTTCGTGAACTGCTCGGCTTCGATCTGCGCTCCGACAGTGTGCGTCTGGGTCTGTTCATCGCCTCCGGCGTGGCACTGTTGCTGGTCTACCTGCTGTGCGACAGCATTCTTCGCTCGCGACTGGGCAAGGTGGCTGTCGCCATCCGTGATGCCGAGGACCGCACCCGCTTCATCGGCTACCGCGTGGAAAGCGTCAAACTGGCATTGTTTGCCCTGTCCGCCATGATTGCCGGAGTCGCCGGCGCACTGTATGTGCCGCAAGTGGGCATCATCAACCCCGGTGAATTTGCACCACTGAACTCCATCGAGGTCGTTGTCTGGGTTGCCATTGGTGGGCGCGGTACGCTGTACGGTGCGGTGCTGGGTGCTCTGGGCGTCAACTATGCCAAGACCTGGTTTACCGGGGCCTTTCCCGAAGCCTGGCTGTTCGCACTCGGACTGCTGTTCGTGGTCGTCACTCTGCTGTTGCCACGGGGCGTTGCCGGTCTGCTCAAATTCAAACGATCTTCACAGGCAGTCTCATGAGTACAACCGACCCCATGACCGGCCCTGCGGTATTCAGGCGCGACAAGGTCTTTGAATTCCTGATTCCCAAACAGGTCGAAGACCTCGATCTGTCCCATGGCACCGCCCTGTACCTGGAAGACATCTCGGTCAATTTCGATGGCTTCCAGGCCATAAACGGTCTGAACTTCTACGTCAATACCGGTGAACTTCGCTGCCTGATCGGCCCCAACGGCGCCGGCAAGACCACGCTGATGGACATCGTGACCGGCAAGACCCGACCGGATACCGGTACCGCCTGGTTCGGTCAGAAGATCAACCTGCTGCGCATGGACGAAGCCGAGATTGCCCAGGCAGGCATCGGTCGCAAGTTCCAGAAACCCACCGTCTTCGAGAACCTGACCGTTTTCGACAACCTCGAACTGTCGATGGCGGGAACACGCAAGCTGTGGGCAACCTACCGTGCCCGGCTGAGCAGCGAGACCATGGACCGGATCGAAGCCATGGCCAGCACCATCAATCTTCTACCACAGTTGCATTCACAGGCTGGCAGCCTCTCCCATGGCCAGAAGCAATGGCTGGAGATCGGCATGCTGATCATGCAGAACCCGGTACTACTACTGGTGGACGAACCGGCCGCCGGCATGACACACCAGGAAATGGATCGCACGGTCGAACTGCTGACCACCCTGGCGGGCGATCACGCCATTGTCGTGGTGGAACATGACATGGACTTCGTGCGCGCCCTGAACTCCCCGGTGACCGTCCTGCATCAGGGCAGCGTACTGGCGGAAGGCAGCATGGCCGAGGTTCAATCCAATCCCGACGTCATGCGCGTCTATCTGGGCACGGAGTCAAGCTCATGCTGACACTGGAAAACATCGATCAATACTACGGCTCCTCGCACACGCTGAAGAACCTGAGCCTGTCGATCACCCCCGGCGCCTGTACCGTCATCATGGGTAGAAATGGCGTCGGCAAGACCACCCTGATGCAATGCATCACCGGTCTGCTACCACTGCGCAATGGCTCGATGAAACTGGCTGACAGAGACATCACGAAAATTGCCGCCGAGGGCCGAGCAGCGGTTGGTATCGGCTATGTGCCGCAAGGTCGACAGATCTTCCCGCTGCTCAGCGTCGAGGAAAACCTGCGAACCGGTCTGCGGGCCCGCTCCGATGGTTCGAAAGTCATACCCGAGTTGGTGTACGAGCTATTCCCGGTACTCAAGGAAATGCTGCGACGTCGCGGTGGAGACCTGTCCGGTGGTCAACAGCAACAGCTGGCCATTGGTCGCGCTCTGGTGACCGAACCGGAGCTGTTGCTGCTGGATGAGCCGACCGAAGGCATACAGCCGAATGTGGTACACGACATCGGTACCATCATCACCCGACTGAACAAGGAGATCGGGCTCACCGTGGTTCTGGTGGAACAGAAGCTGCCTTTCGCCCGCCGTGTCGGCGACGATTTCGTCCTGATGGATCGCGGCGAGGTGGTTGCCAAGGGTGCCATGGACACACTGAGTGAAGATCTGGTGAAGCAGTATCTGACGGTGTGATCGCCGTGGAGGGCTGCCAGCCCTCCACCGATTCTGCAAGCGAACTCAAGCATCCGCAGCGTAGGAGATGACCTCGAACTCCAGGCCATCCTCATCATGGAAATAGAAGCGTCGACCCGGTTCATAGTCGGCGTGCGAGTGCGGCTCCAGACCGCGTTCGATAACGCGCTTCTCGGCAGCATCCAGATTATCCACGACGATACCGACGTGATTCAGTCCGTGCTGCCGGTAATGGCTTTGCGTCGCATCGACGGCCATATCCTGATGTCGGTACAGAGCCAGATATGAACCATGTCCACCCACATGTATCGTGAAGCCAGCGTTCTTGGCCTCCCCCTGCCAGCGGACATGCCAGCCGAACAACTCGCACAACAGATCGGCCGTGGCTTGTGGATCGGGGACCGTCAGATTGATGTGTTCCAGTACGGATTCGTTCATGTCCTGATGTTTCCTTGCCTGATGTGAACTGACAGGCTAATACCTCAAGTAAGGTAGAGGTCAAGCATCATTTTCGGAGCAGTAAGGAACATGAAAAAGGCAGCAGATGCCCTCTCCATCGGCGAACTGGCAAAGCGCGCCGATATGACGGTGACCGCCATCCGATTCTACGAAGCCGAAGGCTTGCTCAGCTCCCTGCGCAATGACGGTGGCCAGAGACGCTTCCAGCGCAGCAGCATACGCCGCCTGGCCTTCGTGAAGATTTCGCAGAATCTGGGGTTCTCCCTGGCAGAGATTCGCGAAGCTCTGGCGACATTGCCCGATTCACGGACGCCGACGAAACGCGACTGGGAACGCCTCAGCAGACACTTTGCCCGGGATATCGATCGCAGGATCGAAGGGTTGCAACAGCTGCGGGAAAAGTTGACCGGCTGCATCGGTTGTGGCTGCCTGTCGCTGGCTCGTTGTCGCCTGTACAACCCGGATGATCGAGCGACGGGGCTCGGCGCCGGGCCCCGCTTTCTGCTGGGCGACAGCCACGACGACCTGCCGTCGTCGTAGCTTCCAAAGGGAAGAATCTCACCAGCATTGCCATGTGGCAGTGCTGGCCACGCCGAGACCCCGACCGCCCTGACCGGACATCAGCCAGGCAGATTGGAGCCGCGTACAGCGACGAAGGCATCCACAGCGGTGCAAGTCTCGGCGCTGCACAGCAGAGGATTGATCTCCAGCTCCACCAGCCGTTCGCCCAGTTGCAAAGCCGCCTGCTGAACGGATTCCAGCGTATCCAGCAATCGGTCGCGATCCACGGCTGCGCGGTTGCGAAATCCGTTGAGCAAAGGGGCGCAGCGCAGACGATCGATGCGGCGATCGAACTCGGCACGTGTTGCCGGTATCAGGCAATGCACGGTGTCGGCCAGCACTTCGGTTGCCACACCACCGGCACCGATGGTCATCAACAGACCATGTACCGGGTCCTGCACCACGCTGACCAGCAACTCCACCACGGCACCGTCCACCTGCTCTTCGATCAGGCAACCGCCCTCACAATCCATTTCGCGAATCGCGCGTTCCAGCTCGCGCCGGTTACCGATGGCCAGCGCAATGGCATTGGCATCACTCTTGTGCAAAACCCCCAGACTCTTGGCAACCACCGGGTAGCTGAACGCCGGTGATGCCTTGTCCAGTGCGCGACTCAGACTCAGTGAAGAGCGCACATCGGCGAAGGACAGGCGCACACTCACCGGCACACTGATACCAAAACGGTTGAGCCAGCGCTTGGCGGTACTCTCATCCAGTTGACGCGGCGGCTGTCGACCGGTGACCGCGCTGTGCACCAGACCCCAGGCTTCCTGACTGGCACGCCGGGCACTTCTGCCGGAACGTTCCGCACCCGCACCTTCGACAAGAGACAGTGCCGCGGCCTTGAACGAGACGTCCGGATTGTCCGGCAACCACACCGGCAGCGGCGACTCGGTGCTGTCGGCCATGTCCAGCCAGCCGGCATTGGCCAGCGCCCGCAGGCCATCATTGAGACCGCACAGGGCAACCACATCCTGTCGAAACAGAGCCTCGACGATCTCCTCCGGCATGTTTTCCGCCAGTGTGGCAATCACGGCACGCACTCCCTGCCAGTGCTGACTGGCTGATAGGAAAGCATCCAGTGCCTGCTGCCAGGAGTCTTGATCACAACGATCCGAACGTGGAAAATCCAGCACCAGCAAGGCCACATCGGCCGGTGACGGGAACTGATCATTGGCCGATATCGTGGCACTGGGCGGCGGTTCATGACACTGCAGCATGGCGACAACCATCCGTTCCATGGCCACTCGGTCATCGCGAATGGCCATGTGATAATCCAGTGGATTGGCCAGGGCCACCTCACCACCGAGCACCTGTTTGAGGGCAATCTTCTGGTCGTCATCCAGCCGCGGGAACTGCAACCCCTGATTGGCACCGAAATCTCCCACCAGTGCCGCTTCCCCGCCGGAACTGGTCATGGACAGCACGCGATAGCCGCCCACCTTGCGCGGCAGATGCAGCACTTTCAGGGTTTCGATGAACTCACCGATGCCTCTGGAACGCAGCAGGCCCAGCCGTTCGATGAAGGCACTGGCAGCCGCATCATCGCCTGACAGCGAACGGGTATGAGACATCAGCGCGGCCCGTGCCAGCGATGTCACTCCGGTCTTCAACACCACGATCCGCTTGCCCATGGCACGAGCACGGCCAGCCAGGGATTCAAAGGCGCGAATGTCGGAAAAACCCTCGATGTGCAGACCCAGAGCTGTCACCCGGTCATCCTCCAGTACCGATGCCGCCAACTCTGCCAGAGTGGTCTGCGCCTGATTGCCGGCCGTGATCAGATAGGCCAGCGGCAGGCCGCGCCGCTGCATGCTCAGATTGATGGCGATGTTGGACGACTGAGTGATCACTGCCACCCCACGCTCGACAGCCTTGCCACCATGCTGGTCCGGCCACAACGAGATGCCATCCAGGTAGTTCAGCAGTCCATAGCTGTTCGGACCGATGAGCGGCATGTCTCCCGCCGCTTCGGTCAGACGCCTCTGTCGCGCTTCGGCATCGCGATCCAGCGCTGCACGCTCACCGAACCCGGTGGCGAAACAGATGGCACCACCGGCGCCTGCAGCTGCCAGAGAGGCAACCAGCTCGATGGTCTGCTCGTTGTTGACGGCAATGAAGGTGGCGTCGGGCACCCCGGGCAGATCATCGAGGCTGGCATAACAGGGCTCACCGGCCAGGCGATTGCGACGCGGGTGCACCGGCCAGACCTCGCCATCGAACCCGGCCTGACGGCATTGCGTGATGACAGACTCTGCCCACTGACCGCCGACCACGGCGATCGAGCGGGGATTCAGCAGGCGCCCGAAACGCACGGGCACCTCAGGACCGCTGCCTGAACATCGCGCCTTGCATGAGGTTGGCGTACTCGATGGCAGGGTCCAGGAAGGCCATATAGCTGTCCATGACAGTCTTGAAGCCTTCATTCTCTTCGGCCAGCTTGTTGATGACATCCGCCGAGGCGACCTTCAGCGCATCGACAACCTCTTCGGGAAATTCCAGGAATTCCACGCCTTCACCGCGAAGCTGTCCCATGGCCTGTGTATTGAAGTAATCGAACTGTGCCAGGGTCTCTGCGGAAGTGGCTTCCGCCGCGCTGGCCACGATGGCCTGCAGATCGGCCGGCAGTTCATCGAAGGCATCCTTGTTGACCACGATTTCCAGGGCCGCACCCGGTTCGTGAAAAGCCGGTACATAGCAGATGCTGGCAACCTTGTACAAACCGAAGGCCTGATCCAGCAGCGGCCCTACCCATTCCGCCGCGTCGATGGCGCCGGACTTGAATGCCGGGAAGATCTCCGGTGGAGGCAACAGTACAGCGTTGACACCCAGGGCGCGCATCGCCTCTCCACCCAGACCGGCGATACGCATGTTCAGGCCCTTGAGGTCTTCCACCGAGTTGATCGGCTTGCTGAACCAGCCGCCGCTCTGTGTCCCACTGTTTCCGGAGTAGAACGGCTTGAGCCCGCGTTCGGCATAGATGTCGTCCCACAGCTCCTGTCCGCCCCCATATCGCAACCAGGCCGCGTGTTCCGTGGCGGACATGCCAAACGGCACGGTACTGAAGAAATGCAGGGCGGGATTCTTGCCGGCCGCATAGTAGGGAGTCGAATGACCGATTTCCGCCGTTCCCTGTTGCACGGCATCTTCCACGGCAAACGGCGGCACCAGCTCACCACTGGAGAACACCTTGAGAGTCAGGCGTCCATCGGACATCGCAGCCACGCGCTCGGCAAAGCTGACGACATTGGTACCTACTCCGGGAGCCTTGGCCGGAAAGCTGGTTGGCAGCTTCCACTCGAACTTGCCTTGGGCAATGGCAGGCGCGCCGGTGATCAATGCGGCCGATGTAGCGGTGCCAGCAGCGCTGGCCTTGATGAAGTCACGACGTTTCATGGGGGTCCTCATTGGAAATCGGGCCAACGCAATCAGCCTGATGTCGCTGGATCAACTCAACTGTTCCGGCAACCAGGTTGCCAGCTGCGGGAACACGGCAACCAAGCATAGCGCAAGCAATTGAAGCACAACAAATGGAATCACCGCTCGGTAGATACCCAGCGTGGTCAGCGACGGTGGCGCTACCGACCGAAAATAGAACAGGGCAAAGCCGAACGGTGGTGTCAGGAAGGAGGTTTGCAGATTGAGCGCCAGCAAAATGGCTATCCAGACCGGGTCAAAATCGCTGGCCAGCAGAATGGGGCCGACGATGGGCACCACGATGAAGATGATCTCGACGAATTCGAGCACGAAGCCCAGCAGAAAGACCACCAGCATCACCACCAGCAGAGTCCCCCACTGGCCACCGGGCAGATCACCCAGCAGATGTTCGATCATTTCGTCGCCACCGAAACCGCGAAAGACCAGCGACAGCATCGAGGCACCGAGAATGATGCCGAAGACCATGGCGGATACCAGTACCGTTTCGCGCAGCACGGCCTGCAACACCTGCCGCTGCCACAGGGCCACGCTGGATACCAGGAGGCCAGCCACCGTGAGCAGAACGATGAAACCGGCCACCATCAGGCCCGCCGGATGGTGCCGAATGCCGCCTGGCAGTACGGCGTTCAGCGTCAACAGCAGACTCAAGGCGATGACCACACACAGATTGAGCCAGCCGACATGACGCTTGCCGGAGACATTGCTGGCGGCCAGCAACAGGGCACCGGCAGCACCGATGGATGCTGCCTCGGTGGGCGTCGCCACACCGGCCAGGATGGAGCCCAGCACGGACAGGATCAGCAGCAGCGGCGGCAGGAACACCTGCAGCAGTACCACCGGTGTCAGCTGATCGGGCAGCCCGACGCCGGCGATGCCCGGTGTTGCCGTCTCGGCCTGAACCTCAACGGGTGGCGTCTGTGCCACAACCGTGCCCCGCCACTTCAGATATACCGCGAGATAAAGACCGTAAAGGCCGACCAGCAACATGCCGGGTATCAGCGCTCCGGCGAACAGATCGGCGACCGATACCGGCTCTGGTGCGAAGTTGCCCGCCGCGTGCTGCGCTTCCAGGTAGGTATTGGAAATCTGGTCGCCCAGCAGAATCAGCACCACCGAGGGTGGAATGATCTGTCCCAGGGTTCCCGAGGCACACACGAGGCCGCTGGACAGACGGGTCGGCAAGCCGGCGCGGGTCATGGCCGGCAGACTGATCAGCCCCAGCATCACGATGGTAGCGCCGATGATGCCGGTGGAAGCGGCAATCAGCGCGCTGACAATGAGCACGGCGAAGGCCAGACTCCTGGCAGATCCACCCAGCAGGCGAGCCATGACCAGCAGCATGCGTTCGGCCGTGTGGGAGCGCTCGAGCAGCACGCCCATGGCAATGAACAGTGGTACCGCAATCAGCAGGGTATTTCCGGTCAGCCCGAAGACGCGCTGCGGAAATGCCTGCAGGAAGCTCAGATCGAAGCTGCCTGCCAGTGAACCGGCAATGGCGACCAGCAAGGGGACGCCCAGCAGCACCAGCATGACGGGCACCCCCGACAGGATGCCTGCCAGCAGTGAGCAGAAGAGAATGATCAGAAACGGATTGGAGGCATGCATCAGCTGGATTGTCCGGACATCAATGACGCGCCGCCCTGCAAAATCAGCAGAATGCAACTGAGTGGAAACAGCGTCTTGACGAGGTAGACTCCCGGCAGACCACCGGTCTCACGTGAGCCCTCCCGGATCTGCCAGGCATAGGCGATATCGGGATAGACCAGATAGAGACACAGCAGAAATACCGGCAGCAGCAATACGAGCACGCTCAGTCTGTCCATACGCCGCCGCAGACGTGCAGACTGATGCTCTCGCCAGACATCCACGCGAACATGTCGATCCATGACCAGTGCCACCGGAATACTGAGCGTGACCAGACTGGCGAAGACATAGGCCGTGAAGTCCTGCAGCTCCAGAAAACCGGCACCGAAACAGTAACGCAGAATGACGATGCTGATCTGGGAACACAGCAGCAACACCAGCAACAGCAGACAGACCCACATTGTCGACTGATGCAGGAATGCGCACAGCTGCAGATATCGGTTTCTCAAGAAGACCTCCCCGCCCCCGGGTAACACTGGAAACTTGTCAGGGCCGCCATCCAGGGCGCGCCAGGCCGGCAAGTTTACCCGCATCAGCAAATCAGCGCCGAGATTCCGGCACACAAGAGCACCCGAGTCGGTGGCACAGACTGCCAGCTCTCGTATACTGGTGGCCACCACCATCCGGAGTACACCATGTTCGGTTCAGACAAGTCAGAGTGCAGAGGAACTGCCAGGCGTGGCATGGGTGTCTGGCCATGGCTGTTGCTGTTGTGCCTGTTCGCGCTCCCCGGCCATGCCCAGTCGCCGGATACCACCGCGCCGCTCATCGAAGTCGAAGAGCTGAACGATGTGGTGGCAGACCGGACGCAGGTATTCACGGTTCGAGTGGAAGAGGATAACGAGCTTCAGGAAGTCACCCTGTATCATCGTCGCGCCGGTGTATTGCCCTATACCGCAGCCCCCATGCAGCCTGTCGGTGAAACCGGCTACTACAGCGTCTCCATTCCGACCGACTATCTGGACTTGCGCACCATCGAATACTACGTCAAGGCCGGAGATCAAAACGGCAACCGGACCGTCAGCGGCTTCGCCTTCGACCCTTACCGTCGCACGCTCAAGGAAGCCACCTTTCCATTGCCGGCTGCAGACTCGTCACCGCTCGCCCTTGAGACCCCGGCGTCTCAGGCCGACGAAACAACACCCCCCTTGCTGCAACGTCGCTGGGTACAGATCACCCTGGGCGTACTGGCTGTAGGCGTGCTGGCAAACCTGGCCAGTGACAGTGGTGAGGAAACTCGCATCGTGCCTCTGACTTTCACACTGGAATGAGAGTGTCACACATGAACCGGATATCGATGACCAGAACTGCACTGGCGGCCTTGTCAACAAGCCTGCTGCTGACGGCCTGTTCGGACGGCGACACGGTCGTCACTCTCGAAGCGACCCCTCAGGTGAGCATCGCCCTGCCCGATGTGCTGATCAACGCCGGTGTTCCGGACATGAACCTGCTTCGCCCCACCATCCAGCTCTCCAATGGTGCCAACCTGAGCATGACACGAATCGGCAATGGCAACAGCTGGCGCGGTGAAGTCAATGTGGAGGCCGGTCGCTCCTACACGGCAACCGTCGTCTGGGTAGAGGACTTCCGCGGCCAGAGCCTGCCACTGGCCGAACTGGTCCAGCAGCTGGAGGTGAGCAACGATGGTGCCGTGGAAATCCTGTCAACCAGCGACTACCGGACTGACATCGATTTCGACTCCGATGGCCGCAGCAATCTGCAGGAACGCCAGAACGACACCGACCCCTTCGTGGCCAATGGCCAGACCGGAGGCAATGTCGACGAGGTCGATGTCATCGTGCCCCGCATTGCGACCGAGAATGTACCGGAGATCGACGGCAGGGAGGTAACGACAGACGAACAGGGAGCCCTGACCGGTCAATGGGCCAATGCGGTACAGTCGGATAACAGTGGCGCGCCGCTGTACATCGACAATCTGATGATCGATAACTTCGGCAATGCCGATGCAGGCGGCCCTCTGCGTCGCTGGGCTGCCCTGCATGACGGTACCTACCTGTACATCGTGGTGCTGGTGGATGACAACAACCAGCGCCACCGGGATTCGGGTACGCAACTGACCCAGGACGACAGTCTCGAGTTCTTCATCGATGGCGACAACAGCAAGCTCGAACAATACGATGACAACGACTTTCACCGCATCCTGCCGGTATCCCTGGCCGACAACGTCACACAGCCCGCGTTCGACGGCGAGGTGTCAGGTCCATCGTCAAGCACCGCGCCACTGGAATACGACTTCGTCACCGGGCCGGGAGCGGGTCCGGACGGACTGCGCACACCGCGCTTCCGGCAGGACATCTACGAACTGAGAGTCGAGCTGGCATCGGCAGGCATCAATGTCGACTCACCCTTCGGCTTCGAGCTGCAGGTGAACGATGATGATGATGGCGGTGGCCGCGATACCAAATGGGGCTGGAAGCATCCGGCCGGCAATGGCAGCAACGTCGACGGCACGATGAACAACCCGTCCCTGATGGGCACGCTGAAGCTGGAGTGATCCCGCGAGCGGCCGAGTGTTTTACTCACTACTCACTACTCACTACTCACTGCTCACTGCTCACTACTCACTGCTCACTGCTCACTGCTCACTGCTCGCAATCAGCATTTTCTTGATCTGGCGCAGATTGCGACTGTCTGCCAGCAGAACCGCATCGATGCCATTGGCATCCCTGATCCGTGTATTGGCACCCGCCCGGATCAGCGAACCGACCACCCGCTGACGATCTCTGCCGACCGCAGCCAGCAAGGCCGTGCGCCCGAACGTGTCTGCAGCATTCAGATCAGCGCCTTTGGCAATCAATTGCAGCACCAGATGCTCGTAACCCTTCTTGGTCGCCTCGATGACCGGGAACGAGCGATTCAGGGTCGGCATGTTGACATCGGCACCCGCATCAACCAGATACTTGGCCACGACCGGCTGCTCCAGGGCGATGGCCGCCGCTAGGGGTGTCTGCCCTTCTCGGCTTCGACCGTTGACATTGGCTCCCACGGCAATCAGGTTCCCCACCAGCTTCACCAGTGTTTCCTGGGGGGCCTGCTGAATGGCGTTCACCAGCACGTCGTTCGGCAGGCGATCGGCCAGCTGACCATCGCGGACCATCATCTGCACGACCGCCGCACATCCGGCACTGACCGTTCGTTCCAGATGCGACTGGCCATGATAGACCGACATGACCGACAGGGACGGATTGTCACGCATGGCCGTTTCGATGCGCGCGATGTTGCACAGCTTCACCTGTTCTGCGAAGTAGGCTTGCAGACTGCTCTCGTAGCTGGACTTGCCCTGCAGATGAGCCAACAGGGCATGACTGCAGGCGGGTCGCCGGATATGGTTGACCAAGGGCTGGCCAGCCACCAGTTCCGGTGATTCCAGGTCACCCGCCTCTTCCAACAGTGATGTCATTCTCTGCACATGGCATTCCCGCGCCGCACGACGATAATCCAGATACAGCTTGCGCTGGTTCTTGCTGTGCTGCGCCGGTGTGGGAGACTGGATCTCCAGCTGATCCTGGCTGCCGGCAAATTGTGGATTGAAGCGCGCCGAGACCATCAGCACGAATCGCTCGCCACCAAGACGACGATCCGTGGCAATGGCATGATCCATGGCTGTCATGCCGCGATAATCCTGCTGGGTAACCGAGGCTCCATGGCTCAACAAAAGGGCCACCACATCGCCATGGTTGCTCGTGATGGCAACCATCAGAGGCGTTCGGCGCTCCGAGCTGAGCGCACCATTGTCGACCGACGCCCCTGCTTCCAGCACACGTTCGACAATCGCAAGATCGCCGATTCTGGACGCCAGCATCAGTGGCGTATTGCCGTTGACCACGGCTTCGGGTTGAGCGCCCTTGGCCAGCAGGGAATCGACCTTCGGCAGATCCTTGTTGGCTATCGCATTCATCAACTGGCTTTCGCGGCTCGACGGCAGGTAACTGCACGCCGGCTTGAGTTTCTCCAGCACGCGTGGGGATATCGAATCACTGGTGCAATTCCAGTTCAGCAGCCCACTGACACGGCTGATGCCGGGGGTGAATGTCATCGATCTTGCGCCGATCTTGTCCTCGAAATCGACGATCAGGACACCGCCACGATTGATCGCCACGCGCTTGACGCTCGTGCCGTAGATGCTTCGGGGTGGCGGCAGCCCTGCGTCGGCGTTGTCATGAGGCATCACACCATGCTTCAGATAATGATCGGACACCCGCAGTTTGACCTGGGAGGTCAGATTGAATGCCTCGGACAGCAAAGCTGCCTTCACATACAGGCCGCGGGTATGCCAGCTATGCAAGGCACCTGCGCCGGTGGCAAGCATGGCTAACACGATGATCAGCAGTTTCACGAGTTGATTGCCGGGGTAAGTTGACTATTCTGGAGTGAGTATCGGGTTCGATTTGCAATCCCCCGCCTTACCTCTTGCGTATCGACTCGGAACACCCCACCCTTGACGGATTGGTTGGCATTTTTGCGAGTTCTGCCACTCGCGATGCCAGATACCGTATGAAACAGATCAAAACTCGCATGCCACAGAATCAGGAGTCCGCCTCACTCATGAATACACCTGTCAGCCACCCCGCCTTTACCCACGTGCGCAGTCACCATATCCAGTCACTGGATATCGATGTGCATGAGTTCCGGCACGACGTCACGGGTACGACCCACGTCCATCTGGCAGCAGACAATCCTGAAAACGTGTTTCTGGTCGGCCTGCGCACAGTGCCTACCGACTCCACCGGTGTGGCACACATTCTGGAACACACCGTGCTGTGCGGCAGCGAGAAGTATCCGGTTCGCGACCCCTTCTTCATGATGATCCGGCGTTCACTCAATACCTTCATGAACGCCTTCACCTCCAGTGACTGGACGGCCTACCCCTTTGCCAGCCAGAACAGGAAAGACTATTTCAATCTGCTGGACGTCTACCTGGACGCCGTATTCTTCTCGCGTCTGCACGAGCTGGACTTTGCCCAGGAAGGCCACCGCGTGGAATTCGACAAGGCCGATGATCCCACCACCGACCTGGTCTTCAAGGGCGTGGTCTTCAACGAGATGAAAGGCGCAATGAGCGCTCCCACCAGCGTCCTGTGGCAAACGCTCAGCAAGCATCTGTTTCCGAACAACACCTACCACTACAACAGTGGTGGCGATCCCGAATGCATTCCGGACCTGAGTTACGACGAACTGAAGTCCTTCTACGACACTCACTATCACCCGTCCAATGCCGTGTTCATGACCTACGGCAATCTGGCACCTGACGAGTTGCAGACGCGCTTTCAGGATCAGGTACTGAACCGTTTCGAGAAGCTGGACCGCACAATCCAGGTGACACCTGCCAAGCGTTATCACGCGCCGATCCGGGTGCAGGAATCCTACGCAACGCAGGATGAGGATCTGGACAACAAGACACATCTGGTGGTCGGCTGGTTGCTGGGTGAGAGTATCGATCTCGACCAACGCCTGCAGGCCCACCTGCTCTCCAGCGTACTGCTCGACAACAGCGCATCACCGCTGATGAAGGCGCTGGAACAGAGCGAATTGGGAAGTTCACCCTCGCCCATGTGCGGTCTGGAAGACAGCAATCGGGAAATGGTCTTCGCCTGTGGTCTCGACGGTTCCGACCCCCAACATGCCCAGGCCACCGAAGCCATGATCCTGGACGTCCTCGAAACCGTGGCGCGAGACGGTGTGCCGCAGGAGCAGATCGAGGCAGTCCTGCATCAGATAGAAATGAGTCAACGGGAAATCCGTGGCGATGGCATGCCTTTCGGTCTGCAACTGGTCCTCAGTGGTCTGTCGTCAGCCATGTTGCGCGGCGATACACTGGCCGCCATCGATCTGGACCCCGCACTGGAGCGTCTGCGCGAAGCCACCCGGGATCGCGACTTCATTCCTCGATTGATCCGCAAGCTGCTGCTGGACAATCCGCATCGGGTCACACTGACACTGTCGCCCGATCGTGCCATCAGTGAACGCCGCAATCAGGCAGAACGTGAACGACTGGCCGGGATGAAAGCCTCATTCGACGCGTCACAGACGACACGGGTCGTGGAACAGGCGGCAGCTCTGGCTGAACGTCAGGCACAGGAGGATGACCCGGAAATTCTGCCCAAGGTCACCCTGGCCGATGTACCTGTTGAGCTGCATATTCCCTCGTGCAAGGAGGACAGCATCCAGCAGGCACCTGCCATTCTGTACGGACAGGGCACCAATGGCCTGGTGTATGAACATGTCGTTGTCGACCTGCCCCAGCTGGATCAGGAGCTGTCTTCCGTGTTGCCGCTGTACACCAGTTTCCTGGCAGAACTGGGTTCCGGCGGACGCGACTACCTGGACACCCAGTCACTGCAGGCGTCGGTCACCGGCGGTATCTCTGCCTACACCCTGCAACGCGGTGCCGTGGATGACGAACAGTCGGTATCCGGATACATGGTGTTGAGAGGCAAGGCTCTGCTGCGCAACACGGATGCACTGTCGAGCCTGATGCTCGATACCCTGACCGATGTGCGATTTGACGAACACGCAAGGATCCGTGAGCTGATTGCGCAGACGCGTGCCAGTCGAGAACAGAGCGTCACGGGCAGTGGCCACATGCTGGCCATGATGGCCGCCGCCAGTGGCATGAGTCCAACCATCAGACTCTCACACCAGCTCAATGGACTGGCAGGCATCAAGGCTCTGAAGGCACTGGATGATACGCTGGACGACGAGTCTGCCATGGCCGCTCTGGCAGAACGGCTGCAGACGCTGCACGGTATTCTGCGAAACGCCCCGCGACGCTTCATGATCGTGGCTGAGGACGAGAACCTTGCCACCATTCAGCAGAGCCTGGGGCGCGCCTTTGGCGATGCGCCGGTAGTCGAGAACTTCGAGCGATTCTCACCTGCCCCTGTGCGAGAGCAAGTGCGTCAGCTGTGGACCACCAGTACCGAAGTGAGCTTCAACGCCAAGGCCTATCCGACGGTTGCATCCACCCATGAGGATGCCGCCGCACTGGCAGTGCTGGGGCCTTTCCTGCGTAACGGCTATCTGCACCGCGCCATCCGCGAGACCGGTGGAGCATACGGTGGTGGAGCCTCACATGATTCCGACACGGCTTCGTTTCGCTTCTACAGTTATCGCGACCCACGCCTGACAGGCACTCTGAATGACTTCGACGAGTCCATCAACTGGCTGCAAGGCACGACCCACCAACCGCGTGAGCTGGAAGAGGCGATACTCAATGTCATCAGCGGAATTGACAAGCCCGGTTCCCCCGCCGGTGAAGCACGCAGCGCCTTTCAGGCGGAACTGTTTGGCCGAACAGCCGAGCATCGACGTGCCTTCAGGCAACAGATCCTGGGAGTCAGCCTGGATGACCTGCAGCGTGTCGGGGCGACCTATTTCGATCCCGCCAAGGCCAGCACCGGTATCGTCACCAATGAGACGACGGCAGCAAGCGATGAGGTGAAGAGTCTCGGTCTGGAAAAATTCGCTCTCTGACAGCAATTGCCGGCAACAGCGACAGGCAGATCTGCCATCACACCCGGTGTGGTGGCGAACTGCGCCGACTGATACTCAACAGAACCCGAGCAATATCATCGGAAATAGAGAGACTTGAACTGAAAAACCCCGTTGATAGCGGGGTTTTTTCATACTTGCATGTCCGCTCACCGGCCTTGCGCCGGTCAAGCGCCCTGCGCCGAGCGCAGGAGAACTTCAGCTACCGCTGGAGTCTTCTTGAACTGGGGCAGAGTCTTCCGGGTCACCAGCCTGTATGCGTTCGTAGATCTCTTCACGATGCACACTGACATCAGGTGGCGCAGTGATACCAATGCGTACCTGTTTGCCTTTCACACTGAGAATGGTGATGGTTACTTCATCGCCAATAACAATTGATTCGTCAGTCCTTCTGCTCAGAATCAACATCCGAGTCACCTCCTAAATACAAAAACAGTAAACAACGTGAAACCGCAGCACCTCCTTTCACACGGGCTGTTAGATTCCATGGGATCGGTTACAACCACCTTTGGAATACCAGTCATTCATTGACCGGTTCCTACCTGTCCCTCTCTTCCTAGTATGACTCATCAGAGAGCGCAGAACACACCATATGCGGGCGAACATGTCCGATTTATAGACCCTTCGCCGTAAAAATCCACCTGTGTTCAACCCTGTTACCTGATGCACAGCAGCAGAATCAAGCACCACATCACGAAAACCATGTATCTGCCTGTACATACAACCAAGCCATGGACATAAGGTACCCGTTTGCTACTGCCGGGACAACATCGATTTGCCCGATCATCGTAATTTCTTTATAGAAATGATTCAAACGGACTAACAGTACACGCTTTGCCTGTGGAAAAACAGTTGTCTTGTTCAGTAGATTCCGATCTGCCTTTCATCATTCCTGAGTTTGCATACTCCAGTCGCCTCTCCATATGACTCTCCACTGCATACGCTTGCAACCGGTTTGCGGGTGTCACAAGTAACACCTGCCAGTCATCTGCTCTGCAAGGGTCGCTCGGCAATCGAACACAAGCATGAAAAAAATACAGCTCCACGGATCAATCTGTAAATAAAGCACGATATAAGCAGATAAACGGTGACGATTCTTCTTGTAACAAGACGCATGAGCCAGCATTCAGATCATCGACGGCCGACTCTCAGAGAACGTTCGAGTTACCACACTACAAGTCGGGCAATTGAACAGCGGTACTGTCGTTCCGTTCAGATGACTTTCCGCCCGACTATGACAAGCCACTCCAGAATTGTTCCACCCGGTCCACCAGGCTTTTTGCCGAGCCCGGCCGATCGAGTTGCCAGTGGCCGGGAAAAAGCCTCTGGTAGAAGGTGGAACGAAACCGCGTATCGACCAGCAACACCACACCGCCATCGGATTCATTACGTATCAATCGCCCCACGGTTTGCAGTACTCGTGTCAATCCGGGATAGCGATAGGCAAAGTCGAAGCCATCGTGACCCTGGCGCTGATAGTGTTCGGAGATCAATCGAGTCTGTGTATCGAGACCTGGCAACCCCGGACTGACCACGATCACCCCGATGAGGCGGTCTCCTGCGTAGTTTATCCCCTCGCCATAGATGCCCCCCTGAATGGCGAAGCCGACACGATGCCCCGGCTCCTCCAGACTGGCAAGAATCTGCGGCTGCTGTTCACGTGAATGTTCCGCGTCCTGCTTCCAGGTCTCGTCCTGCGGATAACGCGACACATAGGCCGAGTAAGCCTGATTCAGATAGGCATGTGAAGGGAAGAACACCAGATAATTGCCCGGCTTGGCTGCACACACTTCGTGAACGAGTTCGATCAGCGCTGGCAGAGAAGCCTGGCGCTGTAGGTATCGTGTATCAATCCAGTCAACGACGCAATGCAATGCGCGTGCGGGATCAAATGGCGAACTCAGTTGCAGGCAGGCTGTCGACTCAGGCAGACCCAGTGCATCACGATAGAAGGTAGCAGGCCTGAGGGTGGCGGAAAAAACCACGGTCGCCTTGAATTGTCTGTACTGTTTTTGCAGCTTGGCGGATGCATCCTGACAAAACAGCATCACTTCCACCTGTTTGCGCCGACCCGAGTTGTAGAATTGCGTGATGTCGCGATGTTGCTCGGCAAACAGTTCGTGGATGACAACATAACGGCACAGAGTGCGGAACAGCTCGTTGCTGCTTTCCTTCAGACCAGGCGCCTGCCCATGGCTGGCAACCATCGCCTCGATCACATCAGCGGCACGTCGACTGATGGCGGCATTCGTCACCTCACTGACCTGGGTCTCCGCCTCCTGTTCCCTGACATGGCTACGCATTTCACGGGCCAGCCTGTCCAGCGCATTGGCTACCTGCGGGTGATGCTGACGACACACAGCCGCCTCATCGAGACACCTCAGTCGATTCAGCTGGGCAGAGTACATCGAGCGAGAGCGATCAAGCAGATTATGCGCTTCATCTATCAGCAGCAATGTATCTGATCGATCCTCGCTGAAATGCTGCAAGCGAACCAGAGGGTCGAACACATAGTTGTAGTCCGCTATGACCACATGCACCCACGGCAGTAACTGCAAGGCGAGTTCGAACGGACAAAGCTGGTGCTGCCAGGCAATCTCATCCAGCACACTGTCGTGCATGATGCCGCAGGCAAGCAACTCCTCTCGTGCGGCAGGCAGGCGATCGAAAAAACCGATGGTCATCGGACACCTGCCCGCCTCGTCCCTGTCACAGCGACCATTGCTGCAGAAGCAGGTAGGCTGCTTGGCCCGAATCTGTACCGCCGAGACGATCAGCCCCGAGGCCTGCATGTGCTGCAACGATTGCAGGGCACTCAAGCGCCCTGCCACCTTGGCAGTGAGATAGGCAATCTGGGCAATGCCACCTTCACCCAGTGACTTGATACCGGGAAACAGGGCACTGACCGTCTTGCCGATGCCGGTGGGGGCCTCACACATCAATACCTGCGCATCACGCGTACAGCGATAGATCGCTGCGGACATGTCACGTTGCCCGGCTCGGAAATCCGCATGAGGAAATTTCATCAGACTGGCGCTGTGCTGCATTTGCCGCCGTTGCGACTGAACCTGCTCCAGCCAGATGACATAGGTCTCGAGGGCAGCCAGTGTGTGCTGCTGCAGGGCTTGCCGGTCCAGCTGACGCAATTGCGTTTCCTGTTCACCGGATCGGATGTTCATGTGTATCAGCTCGAGTTCGACACTCTCGGCGTGCGAGTCGATCGATGTCAGATACAGATGACCGTAAAGATACAACTGCGACCACTGCAATTGCTGTTGCGAAGACGGCAACTGCGCTGCCGGCACCAGTGTCGTCTTGATTTCACTCAGGCGAGGCTGCTGGCGATCGAGCAGATCCACTCGCCCACCCAGGGTCACATCGTGCTGCCTGATACTCAACACCGCTGACAGAATCACCTCAGTCTCTATCGGCGAGTCGCGATGCTTCGACTCTTCACGTGCCTCGCGCTGAATCTTCTGATGGGCCCGCATCCCCTGCCGTGCGGTCGGACCGGCGACGCCTTCAGGAAAGAGATCTCCCGAGCGACACGAGAAAGCGGCCAGCGATGTAACCGACACCCGATGGCTGCCATCCTGACTCATGAACCGGCTGTTCTGTCTGGCTGCTGAGCCCAGCGAACATTGACGACGCGGCACGGTATGCGGCTCTGATCGAAATACTGCATCCATCGCAGCTGATTCTGCTGCAGGGTATCGCCCGGCCCCTTGATTTCGATGAACTCGTAACCGCCCTCCTCACGAAACAGAATCAGATCCGGAAATCCGGAGGTATTCTCGCGGGTGTCACTGAGGATGCGCTGGAAGATGACACGCCAGTGATCTGCCGGAATCCGATCCAGTGCCAGCACCAGTAGGTCGCGATCGATTCTGCCCCAGCGAACCAGTGGATTGCTCTTGCCCTGATGTTGCGCATGGGCATCCACGACCCGTTGGCGAAAGAGATCGGGTGTATCCAGTTCCTCGAAACGTGACATCAGCAGATTCGCTCGGCGACGGGCGAACGAAGGCTGCCGAAAATCTGCCGGTGCGGACTGAAAGGGATTGAAGAATGCCCCTGGCACAGGGTGAAAGATGATGTCCCAGATAAAGAGTCCGAGCACTGCGTTGCTCAGGGCGTTTTCCGTGTATTGGCACTCACCGAACCTGGCGTAGAAATCGCGGGCCGCCAGCTCCACTCGGCCAGGGGAATCGGAAAGCGTCAGCGTTGTAGTTTGTGGTCTGAAGCGAGGCGCCCTTTTGCTCTTCCTGCCACGGAGCTTGTTCAGCTGCTGCTGCAATCGTTCGCCCACCTGACTCTCGGCATCATTGAAAGGATCTTCCAGCAGGCTGGCCAGCAGTCGCGCGGCACTCTCTCGCTCATCGCGCTGCAGATGCAGCCGGATACGTCTTTCGCGCGCCGGCGGATGCAGCGAGTGCGCATACAGTGCCAGCGCATCGGCATCCCGTCCCAGCCGCTCCAGTTGGCGTGCCACTCGATTGCGGTAGCGATCGACACGTCGCTGCAGATGATCATCGTCCACGACCTCGACCGGCAGCTGTCCGATCAGGGCCAGCAGCTGTTCCGGCTGTTTCTGATCGATGGTCTCGAACAGGGCCTCACACTCGAAATAACGCAAGTGCGCATTGAGCTGCGCACGCGTGGCATACGCTCGGGCATCATTGTCCAGACGATAACTCTCGTAGCGTACGGTGCCCAGTTCCTGCAGCACGAACTCGCTACTGTCCTGATACAGATTGCCGAAGAAACCGAGCCGGAAGACATTCCAGTGCTGGTGACCGAACAGGGTGATCCAGTGATCCGCCCCTTGCAGTTCATCGATGGCATTCTGCATCGACAAGACGTCGCTCGACATGACCTGCTCGATCAGCTCGGCTCGAGGACGCGATCGCGCCAAGCCGGGCTCCAGCAGGTCGAGCAATTCCGGCTTGGTGAACGCCGCCAGCAGGGTGCGCGGATCGGTCGGGGCACTGATATCGGCCAGACCGCGGGTAGCCAGCTGCCCGGCAGCCTGCTGCAGGTCGTCGATTTCCGGATAGCGAAGACGGCTCAGCCGGAAAACTGATCCCTTTCTCGTCAGCAGACGAATATAGAGTCTCTGGGCAGATTCCGGGGAGGACTGCACGGAGGCATACCACTGCCGCTCTTCGGGTGTCAGGATGTCACGATAGGTATCGACGACAAATTCTGCCAGACGATGAAAGTTGGCAAGATAGTAATCGTCCGATATCGTTCCCGTTTCCCCGCTCAGCATGGTGGACACTCGAGTATGAACATGCACTCACTGAATTGCCGACATTGGCCCGCATCCATGATACTCGTCACGCTGGTCGCCTGCTCGATTGCCTGGTCAGGGAGCCTGGCCGCGGCGGGTACAACAGGCACGACAGGCACGACAGGCACGACAGGCACGACAGGCACGACAGACACGACTGGCACGACTGGCACGACTGGCACGACTGGCACGACTGGCACGACTGGCACGACTGGCACGACTGGCACGACTGGCACGAC
>NZ_JBQYLE010000001.1:563168-687831 GCF_052681095.1 Granulosicoccus sp. 3-233 | reverse complement strand
GACAGACACGACAGACACGACAGACACGACAGACACGACAGGCACGACAGGCACGACAGGCACGACAGGCACGACAGACACGACAGACACAGCGGGCACAGAGGGCACAGAGGGCACGGCAATCATGACAGCGCTTATGGATCGGGGTGTAGCCTTGCAGCCGCCCTCGCCCGAGCCTCTGAGCGTCCCTGTGTCGGCAGAATCGAGTAGTCCGGAAAGGAGTTGCTCGCCTCTGCTGACCCATGCCATTCGCCCGCTCATGGGACCAGAGGCCAGACCCTTGTGCGATGCGTTTGCCGGCAAGGTGCTGTTGCTTGTCAATACCGCCAGCAAATGCGGTTTCACCCCTCAGTTCGAATCACTGGAAACACTGCACCGGCGCTATGGCGAGCGAGGATTCGCGGTACTCGGTTTCCCGTCCGAGGACTTTCGCCAGGAGCTCGATTCCGAAGCTGCGGTGGCCAGGTTCTGTGAACTGAACTATGGCGTGAGCTTTCCCATGTTCCAGAAGGTGCATGTCACCGCGGCCGATGCGCATCCCTTGTACCAATACCTCGCGGCTGCAACCGGCATCTACCCGCAATGGAATTTCAACTAGTACCTGGTCGACAGAAACGGAGAGGTAGTGGCCCACTATGGGTCCAGCGTACTGCCGACGGGCAAACAGCTGGTGAGCGACATCGAGGCGCTGTTGAAGTAGGTCGTTCGGTCTGCTCTGATCCGTTTGACCCGCTCTATTCGCTCTATTCGCTCTATTCGCTCTATTCGACCTGTTCGACCTGTTCGACCTGTTTGACCTGTTTGACCTGTTTGACGCATTCAATCATCCGCTTCGGATAGCGTCGCACAACTCGCCCCACACCAAGGGACGAGCCGCTGTCAAGTCAGGCCTGTTGTCCGGTCGCCAGATCCCGGTACTGCCTGAAAACGGCCTCTGCACGCTGCCAGACACCCTGGTCAGGCTGTTTCAGCTCGAGCAGATGCGGCAACATCTGTGTCGAGAAGTCCTCACTGCTCTCTCTGGGCAGCAGAGAAGGCAGATGATCAATAGCAATGATGTCCAGTCGCGGCGCTGATCCGTCGGCAGCAAGAAGTCGCTCAACCGGTCTGTCCATGGTGGTGCAATCGCGATAGACAGGCAAGGGATTGAACTCACCCGTAGGATCGCAGCTGACGTCGGCGATGACGCATAGACGACGTTGGGGAGATTGCAGATGTTCAAGCGTGGTGAAAGGCAAGGACGGCGCATTCACGAATACGCAGTTGATCAGCATGTCGTGCTCGCGAACTGCATCGAAGGGTCCCCCGGCGGCTGTTTCAGCCTGATCCCAACGAGTGAGCGGCACATCGCAGGCTTCCAGCAACTCACAGGCCCCTCTACCGCAGCGTCCCAGAGCGCCGATGACCAACGCAGTCGGGCGCTGATCAACCGGCTTGTGCGATTGAGCTGCCGCGCCGGCCTCACTGACGACTGCATCCTCATCACAACCGCCTTGCGCTGCCTCTACCTGCGCCAACTGTTCACGCACGTCGGCAATCAGGGCATTCTTGTCGGGCCAGGCCTGCAAGGCTGCCAGACTGGGTTCTTTGCCCAAGGCCTGTCCAGCCCAGCTGAGCACGGCTGTCGCCGCTCCGACAAAGCCTGCCCAGTACCCGAATGCGGCCACTCGCCGCCCCTGTTCATCGACCAGATACTCCAGGTCATACAGGGTGCCCTTGCCGCGCGCAAATGCACCGAGGGTCTCCTGCCAGCCACTCTGATGCTTGTAGGCATGCGCAAAATGTACGTGACGCCGCGTGAACGGACCCAGTACGGGATCCAGTTCCTTGAGCCCCAGAATGAAGGCATGTTCAGGAGCTGCCTGCCAGCTACCCTCGGGCACCAATCGGCATCCCGCTTCCTGATACTCCTCATCGCTGAAGATACGTGCAACGCTACGTTCGACCACGACCTCGAAGCCTGCCTTCAACAGCTCACGGGTCACCTCTGGCGTCAGCAAGGTGCGCTCTTCAAAGGCCTTGGATTCGGCCCGCAGCCATAGCAGGGTGTTGTTCATCAGATTCTTCTCGTCAGTGAATGTCAGGACAGCGTTATTGTTGCCGATGGTGCCATGTCGCCAATCACCGCAGCTTCGGCATAGCCCGCGGCATGCAAGCGTTCAAGACAGTCAGCCTGCGCAGACGCCGGTACGATGGCCAGCAGCCCACCGCTGGTTTGCGGATCACACAGCAGGGACAACCGCGATGCCGGAATATCGGCGTCCACCGCCATGACATCGAGTACCTGGCGATTCTCGGGCCACAGAGAACTGCGCACCCCCTGTTCGGCCAATTGCCATGATCCCGGCAACAGCGGAATCTGCGCACTGCGAATACGTGCCCCCATCTGAAGGCCGTCAAGCAATCGGTGCAGATGACCCAACAGACCGAACCCCGTGATATCCGTCATGTAATGCGCCCCGGCCTGACGCAGTATGTGGGCCGCTGGCCGGTTACTTGTCAGCATGTGATGCAGTGCGCTGCCAACATCCGGCCCGCGCGTTCGACCTTGCATGAGCCCGGCGAACAGCGTGCCGATTCCCAGCGGCTGGGTCAGGATCAGAACGTCACCGACGTGCATTTCCGGCCTGTCGCTGGACGCCGCATCACTGTTGTCATTCAGCACGGCATTCACGACAACACCCAGCGACAGCTCATCTCCCTGCACCGTATGCCCGCCAACCAGTGCACACCGCTCTGCTTCCAGTACGTGCGACAGTCCGCTCATCAACAGCTTCAGATCCCGTTCAACGATGGGCTCCGTCCCTGAAGGCACGGTGGCAATGACCTGCACGGAATGAACCGTTGCATCCACCGTCACCACATCACTCAATGCATGCAATGCGGCAATACGCCCCAGCAGATACGGATCGTCCACGATGGCATTGACAAGATCGACGGATTGCACGAGGGTGCTGCCGGGCAAGGACAACACTGCCGTATCCGCAGCTGGAGACAGTGGCGATGAGCCATCAGTCTGTTGGTCGGCACGAACATGAGTCAATACTCGCTCCAGAAGCGGCTCGCCGACCTTCGAACCGCAACCCCGGCACCGCATGGCGGCCCCGGCGTGTCCTGCCTTCGAACCTGCAGCGTCAAGGTGACGTTCCCGCAAGGCATCTGGCAGTTTCAGGGTCGCCGGATTCAGGTTCATGACCGGCAGATCACTGAACTTGCGCATGAAAGTCTGATCGATATGGTCCTTCCAACGCCATACCCAATCAGCCTCGACCGTCAGTGGACCACGATTGGCAATGGCGCGCTTTTCACCGGTTGCCATCAGGCTCAGGAAATCCTTCTGCGGTCGATAGGGCTTCAGCTTCCTGCCGAGCAGGTAATGTTGAATATTCTCGAACAGAATGGGTGCCTGACGAACCGCGAATACGCCAGCCTTGGCACTAGGCGTCGCGCGTTGGGTGCCGATGTCTCCGCTGGCAAAAATGAAGTCATGAGACACGCTCTGCAGACAGGCATTGGTGCTGACAAAACCACGAGAGTCCACGGCCAGACCGGCAGCCGACGGCCAGTCGGGAGCCACAGCCCCGGTACACCAGAGCACTTCGTCCAGCGTCACTTCCCGAGAGTCTGCCGCCACCAGGCGATCGGACTCGACCCGTATGACGTCGAACTGCGTGATCACCGCGATACCGGCACGCCTGGCGGCCGCCAGTGCCAGTTCGCCTACCCGGGCTGGCCGACCGGACAAGGGCATGTCATGGCGCAGGAACCAGAACAGTTGTGCCCGCTCACTGGCCAGCACATGGCGCATGGCAGTCACCAGTTCGAAACCGCCGGCACCGGAGCCCACTACGCCGATGGATACACGTTCCTCCTCCGATGACTCGAGCCGCTCTCTGATCTGCTGCCAGCGAGCATGAAAGCTGTGAACCGGTTTGACCGGTGTGACGTGCTCCCGCGCCCCGGGCACTGACAGATCCGGTGTGCTACCGGTATCCAGAGACAGCACGTCGAACTCGAGAGCGGGCCTGGACGCGAAGCCGATCTGCCGTCGTTCAGGATCCAGCGAGATGGCGGTTTCCTCGATGAAACGGATACCGGCCCAGGCACACAATCTGCGCAAGTCGACGTGTATATCGTCGACGCTGTAGTGACCGGCAATCAGGCCCGGCAGCATGCCCGAATAGGGGGTCATCGAACTGCTTGACACCAGGGTCAGTCGTACGCCCGGCAGAGCTTGCATTGCCCAACGTCGAATCAACAGGACGTGACTGTGCCCGCCACCGAGCAGGCAGACATCCTGTACGATCGGCGCACTGTTCACTGTTGGGCGGCCCAGGCGAGCAACTCTTCAGCATAGCCACGGGCCACGACGCGATGTTGCTTCCGACTCAGCTGGTAGTCGTACATGGGGTCGTAGTATTCGCGCAGCATGAACTCGATGAAACCGGCATATCCGCTGGTGTCAGCATTGCGTTCATGACGTTTCAAGGCCTCTTCCAGCATGTCGAGAGCATGCTGGTACCGCACATGACCAAATCGCTTCTGAATGCGCGACAGACTGCCTCGGTGGTGATTCGCGTAGGCCTCGAACCCGGCACCTGTCCCATGAGTGGCTTGATAGCGCTTCAGCAGGTCGGGCACATAGTCATCGAAACAGTTTTCGATGCGCTGCTGCATGTCGCATTCGAGTATCAGGATCGGCGCTGCCTGCATGGCGTTGCGCAGGGTATCGGGCAGACAGACGCGTCCGATGAGACGGGCTTCATCCTCCAGCAGCACTCGCTGGTGACCGGCATCTGCCAGCTTCATCAACGCAACGGTTACCGCGTTCTCGAAATCGATATTGCTTGGCTGCACGCTGGCCATGCTGCCAAAACTCGAACCACGGTGATTGGCCAGCTGTTCCAGGTCGACCGTACTGCCCAGGCGCTGAATCAGCAGCGTCTTGCCATTGCCGGTGCGGCCCCCGATCAGCACCAGGTCCAGCGTCGCACACAGTTCCGTCAGGGTCTCCATCAGGAAGGTGCGCAAGGCCTTGTAGCCGCCGCTCACCAGGGGCAACTCGACGCCCGCCTCCTTCAACCACTGTTGGCTGATGCGCGAGCGTAATCCACCACGGAAGCAGTAGAGAGCACCCTGGGGATGCTCACGGGCGAATTCAGCCCAGGCGGCGACCCGCTGCTGACGCAGCTGTGGCGTTACCAGCTCGGCGCCCAGAGCGATCGCCTTTTGCTGATCGGCCTGCTTGTAGCGAATGCCGATGAGGTGGCGCTCTTCATCGGTCATCAATGGTCGATTGACGGATGCAGGAAAGGCGCCCTTCGCAAACTCGATGGGCGCTCTGACATCCAGCAACGGTGTATCGTTCAGGAAAAGCTGACGATAATCCGTGCAAACAGGACCGGGTTGCTGTGGGACTTCCAGCGATGTTCCGGTCGCCGAACTGTCGTTGCTTCCCACAGTTGTATTATAACTCTCGGTCTGTCGTTCAGTTCTTTTCGTCACTGAGAAGCTGTTTCATCGCACCACCTGATGGCAACACACCCTTGGCCGCATATGCATGCAGCTTGGTTCGTGAATCGTTGATATCCAGGTTGCGCATGGACAGCTGACCGATGCGATCCAGGGGACTGAAGGCCTCGTCCTCAACCACTTCCATCGACAGGTTTTCAGGCGCATAGGTCAGCGAATCACTTTCGGTGTTCAGCAAGGTGTAGTCATCGCCCCGACGCAGTTCCAGGGTGACAGTGCCGTTGACACTGGCGCCTATCCACTTCTGCAGGGTGTCTCTGAGCATCAATGCCTGCGGATCGAACCAGCGACCCTGGTACAACAGCTTGCCCAGACGCCGACCCAGCGAATGATAGTTGTCCAGCGTGTCCTCGTTATGAATGCCATTGAGCAGGCGCTCATAGGTGAGATGCAGCAAGGCCATACCGGGTGCTTCATAGATGCCACGGCTCTTGGCTTCGATGATGCGATTCTCGATCTGATCACACATGCCAAGACCATGACGACCGCCGATGGTATTGGCTTCCTTGAACAGCTCTACCGCCGTATCGTAGCGCTTGCCATTCAGTGCAACCGGCATTCCCTCTTCGAAGGTCACACTGACCTGCTCGGTCTTGATCTCGACGCTCGGATCCCAGAACTTCACGCCCATGATGGGCTCGACGATATTCATGCCTCGATCGAGAAATTCCAGATCCTTGGCTTCGTGCGTGGCGCCCAGGATATTGGCATCGGTGGAGTAGGCCTTTTCCTTGCTGGCCCGGTATTCGAAACCGTTGGCATTGAGAAATTCGCTCATTTCCGCTCGACCGCCCAGTTCCTTCACGAAGTCGGAATCCAGCCAGGGCTTGTAGATGCGCAGGTCGGGGTTGGTCATCAGGCCATAACGATAGAATCTTTCGATGTCATTGCCCTTGTAGGTCGAACCATCGCCCCAGATATGGACATCGTCGGCAAGCATCGCGCGAACCAGAATGGTGCCTGTAACGGCGCGCCCCAGCGGCGTGGTGTTGAAATACTTCTTGCCACCACTCTCGATGTGGAAAGCACCGCACATGATGGCCACCAGGCCTTCATTCACCAGTACGTCGACACAATCGACCGTACGCGCCTCTTCAGCGCCATAGGCGCGAGCACGCGAGGCGATATCCTCGAAATCATCCTCATCCGGTTGTCCCAGGTCAGCGGTGTAGGCATAAGGCAAGGCGCCCTTCTGCTTCATCCAGGCAATGGCAGCCGATGTATCCAGACCACCGGAGAACGCTATGCCGACTTTCTGATCAACCGGCAACGACAACAAAATCTTGTTCATCAACCCCACAAAACCCACTAACCATTCGATCCCCCCAGTCTACCAAACATCCCCCCCGGGTCGGACCACCATTACTCCTTGATTCTTCATAAAATATTCATCAATCCAGCGCATTTTTCGCCGCTGAAGCTATCAATTTCTGCCAGAAAAGGGATGATTAAGCAGACCTCAGGACCACACCGGTGCTGACGGAGAGCCTTGGTGCGGAGTCACAATCGACAGGCGATTCCGCTAGCGATGCCATAAGACCATCTTCAGAGTGAACAGATATTGCCAAAGGGGCCGGCAGTTTCGAGATGGATGACGCTTGAACGCCCATTTTCGAGGGTGAAAACGGGCGTTCAAGGCTATTTAACAATGATTATGGCTATATTTTATTATTTTTTTCAGATACTTATCATGGTCCGACCCGATGGGGTCAGCGTTCCTTGAGAAAGGGGATGCCGACGGCCTTGGGGGCGGTGGCGCGGCCGATGAAGCCGGCGAGCAGGATGACGGTGAGCACATAAGGCAGGGCCTGGATGGCTTGCACGGGCACTTCGCCGATGACAGGCAGGGAGACGCCCTGCATGCGAATGGCGACGGCATCGAGAAAGCCGAACATCAGGCAGGCCAGCATGGCAGGAACGGGGCGCCATTTGCCGAAGATGAGAGCAGCCAGGGCAATGTAGCCCTGCCCGGCAGTCATTTCACGGACGAAGGAGGCGTTCTGTGCAGTGGACAGGTAGGCACCGGCAATGCCGGACAAGGCGCCGCAAATGGCCACGGCGGAATAGCGCAGGCGGCTCACGGACAGTCCGGCGGTGTCCACGGCCAGCGGATTTTCGCCGACAGCGCGAATGCGCAGGCCGAAGCGGGTACGGTAGACGACCCACCAGGTGGCAAACACGGCCAGCCAGGCGACGTAGACCAGCACATTGTGGCCGCTGATGACATCACTGTAGAAGGTTCCGATCACCGGTATGGAGCGTGCAGCATCGGCCAGCGGCAATTCCAGCGGCATGAACCGCGCCTCACTGGTCAGCGAGGGAGTCTGTCCTCCCTGGGCAAACCAGGCGATGCCCAGCACCACCGTCAGACCGGATGCCAGGATATTGATGGCAAGGCCGCTGACCACCTGGTTGCCACGATGGGTAATGCAGGCAAAGCCATGCACCAGCGCCAGTGCGACACCCACCAGGATTCCGGTTCCCAGCGCCAGCCAGGCACTCCCGGTAACGGCTGCCACTGCCGCTGCGGCGAAGGCGGATGCCAGCATCTTGCCTTCCAGGCTGATATCGACGATGCCCGAGCGTTCGGAGAACAGACCCGCCATGGCGGCCAGGATCAGGGGAGTGGACACCCGCAGGGTGGCATCGAGTATCGCGAAGAATCCGGAGAGCGCTTCCATCAGGCAGGCACCACTTCGTCAACAGGCTTGAATTTGAGATACAGCTGCACCACCCAGGGCCGCAGCATGAGCGCCAACGCTCCGGAGAACAGGATGATGAGACCCTGGATGGCCACGACCATCTCTCGTGTAATGGTGGGAATCTCGAAGGCCAGTTCCGCCCCGCCCTGATACAGCACACCGAACAGCAGACTGGCCATGACGATACCCACCGGGTGATTGCGCCCCATCAGTGATACGGCAATACCGGTGAATCCGTAACCGGCAGTGAAATTGAGCAGCAGGCGGTGATGCACACCCATGATCTCGTTGACCGCCACGAAGCCTGCCAGTGCACCGGACACACACATGGCCGTGATGATGACCGTCTTGGGCCTGATACCCGCATAGCGTGCAGCCGCCTCGCTCTGCCCGGCAGTACGCAGCTCATAGCCCCAGCGAGTGCGCCAGATGTAGATCCAGACCAACACACAGCAGATCAGCGCAAACACCAGCGACAGGTTCAGCGGTGACCGCGTCACTTCCATGCCGAACCAGCCGAGCACATCATGCATGAAGGGCAACCAGGCAGATTCATCGAACTGGCGAGTCTCCGGCGACATCTGTCCGGGCTTGATCAGCACGTTTACCAGCAGGTACACCATGATGGATGAGGCGATGAAGTTGAACATGATGGTGGTGATGACGATGTGGCTGCCACGGTGCGCCTGCAACCAGGCCGGTATGAACGCCCAGGCGGCGCCGAACAGTCCGGCGGCGAGGATGCCCAGCGGAATCAGCAGAATCATCGGCAGGTACTTGTCGAGCAACAGAAAGACCAGACCGACACCCAGCCCGCCGATATAGGCCTGCCCTTCTCCACCGATGTTGAACAGATTGGCGTGAAAGGCAACCGCCACGGCCAGCCCGGTAAAGATGAAGTTGGTGGTGTAATACAGGGTGTAACCGATGGCCTCGTCATAGCCGAAGGCACCGTTGATCATGATGCCCACCGCCTCGATCGGGTTGACCCCGATGGCGAGCATGATCAGTCCGGCAAAGAACAGCGCCACAATGATGTTCAGCACCGGAATGAGACCAATCTCCAGCCAGGCTGGCAAGGGAATGCTGCTGGTATTGATACTCATGCCGCGGAGTCCTGAACCGAATCCTGGTGTGCATTGGCCATCATCAGGCCCAGTTGCGTCTTGTTGGCATCACGCCCACTGACCTCGGCCACAATCTGCCCCTCGTACATGACGATGATGCGATCGGCCAGACTCATGATCTCGTCGAGCTCGACAGACACCAGCAGGATGGCGCAGCCCTTGTCCCGCATCTCGATGATCTTTTCGTGAATCAGCTCGATGGCTCCGATGTCGACACCGCGAGTCGGTTGGCCCACCAGCAGCACCTCCGGCTGACGTTCGAGCTCGCGTGCCAGAATCAGCTTCTGTTGATTGCCACCGGAAAACGAGGCTGATTTCAGATTGGGGTCGGGGGGACGTACATCGAGCCCTTCCATCAATTGCCGGCAGATGGCGCGAATGGTCTTCAGGCGCAGCAGGCCACGCAGATTGAAGCGACCGGCACGTTGATAACCCAGTACCGAGCTTTCCGCGGCTGTGAACGACTTGACCAGCCCCAGCTTGAGACGATCCTCCGGCACATGCTGCACTTTCAGCTGACGCATCTCCGAGGGCGTGATCGCCTGATCGGCCGAGGCCTGCTGGCCATTGATGATGAAATGTCCGCTGGTCGGTGACGTGATGCCCGAGAGCACTTCCAGCAGCATGCTCTGACCATTGCCGGCAACACCCGCCACCCCGAGAACCTCACCACGCTTGACCTCGAATGACAGGTTCTTCAGGCGCACCTTGCCGGTCTTGTCGATGACGCCGAGATCCACCACTTCGATCCCCTTGGCGGTATCGGCGGACAAGGGTTCGTCGCGATGATAGTTCCGCGTTTCCAGCTTGCGCCCGACCATCAGCTCGGCCAGTTCACTCATGCTGGTCTCGCTGGTCTTGAGATGCGACACCATCTCGCCCATGCGCAGCACGGAGACGGTGTCGGTCACGTCCATGATTTCACGCAGCTTGTGCGTGATCAGGATGACGGTCACGCCCCGCTCTTTCAGCGCGTTGAGCACGACAAACAGTTGATCGGCCTCCTGCGGGGTCAGCACGCCGGTAGGTTCGTCGAGAATCAGGATTTCGGCATGGCGATAGAGCGCCTTGAGAATCTCGGTACGCTGCTGCTCGCCAACCGGCAGATCGGACACCAGGGAATCCACGTGCACGGACAGCTGATATTCATCTGCCAGACGTTGCAGTTCCTTGCGAGCAGCGGCTGCACTGTGTGACAGCAGCGCATTGCCTTCGGCGCCAAGCATGACGTTTTCCAGCACGCTGAAGGTATCCACCAGCATGAAGTGCTGGTGCACCATGCCGATACCGGCGGCAATGGCGTCACTGGAATCGTGAATGGCAACCGGCTTGCCATTGATGAGCACCTCCCCACTGTCGGCCTGATAGAAGCCGTAGAGGATGCTCATGAGCGTCGACTTGCCCGCGCCGTTTTCACCCACGATACCGTGAATGGTGCCGCGAGCAACCTTCAGATCGATATTGCGGTTGGCGCGGACAGCCCCGAATCGCTTGGAAATGCCACGCAGTTCGATGGCCAGGGGGCCATCGATCGAACCGGCAGGCGGATTCACCGGAGTGCTTCCGCCTGCGTCTGCATCATTGAAATCAACCATGATCCGGACAACCCGGTACCAGTTGCGTTGTCTGCATCATAAGGTCAGATGATGTTGATCAGTAAGAGCAGCTGTTGTCGCTCATGTAGTCATGAACGCTGATGTCGCCGGCAACGATACCGGCAGTTGCAGCTTCCACCGCCGCCTTCATGTCGTCGGTGATCAGCGCTTCGTTGTTTTCATCCAGTGCCCAGCCCACAGCACCATCGGCCAGTCCCAGATCCTTGATGCCCGCTTCCCAGGTTCCGTCCATGGCCTGCTTGAAGGCATTGTAGGCTGCCACGTCCACCCGCTTGAGCATGGAGGTCAGCATGCTGCCCGGATGCAGGTAGTTCTGGTTGGAATCCACTCCGATGGCCAGTTTGTCGCCGTCCTTTGCTGCCTGATAGACACCGATACCGGTACCGCCAGCGGCGGCATAGATGACATCGACACCTCGGTCGAACTGTCCCTTGGCCAACTCGCTGCCACGCCCCGGATCGTTCCAGGCTGAAGGCGTGGTACCGGTCATGTTCTGGATGACATCGACCGAAGCATCCGCATGCTTGGCACCCTGCTCATAGCCACAGGCAAAACGACGAATCAGTGGAATATCCATGCCACCGACGAAACCGACCATCTTGCTGTCGGAGGCCATGGCGGCCAGCACACCGACCAGAAACGATCCTTCCTGTTCCTTGAAGACGACAGACTGCACATTGGGCAGATCGACGACGCCATCGATCAGGGTGAAGCGGGTATCGGGGAATTCCTTGGCGACTGTCTCCATGGGACCGGCCTGGGCAAAGCCGACGCCGACGATCGGATCGGCACCCCGTTGTGCCATACGACGGATGGCCTGCTCACGCTGGGTCTCGTTGGTGACTTCGAACTCGCGATAGGCTACGCCGGTTTCTTCCTTGAACCGCTCGGCGCCATCGTAGACTCCCTGATTGAACGACTTGTCGAACTTGCCGCCCATGTCAAACACGACAGCTGGCGAAATATCGGCTGCAGAGGCAGCAGTAGAAGCCAGCAGTATCCCGGCAATTACGCCGAGGCGTGAGATTGTCATAGTGTTGTTCCTCTGAGAATTGATAACGACTGCAGCTGCCAGGCATGTAGCCGGGGAGCGCCTCAGCCGCCTGTTTCGAGTGTAGCACGATACATTTCGAGTCCAACGGCACTCGAATCGGCACCGAACAGCAGCCTATCGGCCGCCGGCCTCGCACTATTTACCCGCCGCTTCGTTGGCTGCCACCAGCAGACTGGCCAGTTCTCCGAAAGAGTCCTTGTAATAGTAGGGTGAGGTCTGATCCGGGCTTTGCGGATTTTCCTCGTTGACACCGTAATCCAGCCCCTTTTCGCTCAAAACCTTGTACTTCTTCATGACACCCGGTCTGGTGGAGCTCTCGCGGGTTGCCTCTTCGAGCAGACCCAGCTGCAACATCAGCTTGTTGGCCTTGACCGCTGACAACGCCACCTCGTGCTCCTTGAGCAGTTTGGTGAGCGATTCCACATCGTTACCTTTCATGACAATTCAACATCCTATCGTTGGCAGCGCGTCGCGCCACGCATTCTTCACGCAATTCAGTCCCGGGCCGCCGGTGCCGGTTGCGATTCCAGGGCCGCGTCCCGGAAACTCTCGGCCAGGGCCTGAGCATCCAGAGGCGAGACGCCCACCATTTCCAGCACATCTTCGCCGATCAGCAGGGCAGTTTCAAATGTCTCGCCATAGGCTCTGTCAGCGCCATCGCGCAGCAGGCGGTGCTCATCGTCGGTGCCCACCGCGCGCGCCAGCACGGTCAGATGCGGATATTCGCGACGCACCCGTTTCAGCAGATCGGCGGCGGCCTCGGGGTCATCCAGCGCAATCACCAGTACCGCTGCGCGGGCAGCGCCGGCGGCCTCCAGCAAGTCGGGACGTGTGGCATCACCGTAGAAGCCGACAAACCCCGCCGATCGCAGTGCGGTGAAGCGATCCGGGCTGTGGTCGATGACCACGGCGCGGAAGCCGTTCTCCTGCAGCATTCTTGCAACCACACAGCCGACTCGCCCATAGCCGGCGACGATCACCTGGGAATCCGCCGTTTCCCCGGCATCCACACCGGTATCAGTCTGCTGACGGGCTGGCAGAGTGTCACGGCGCGCCGCAAAGAAGAGCAACATTGGCGTTGCCAGCATCGACAGCGCAACCACCAGCACCAGCTGCGCCGCCAGCTTGTCCGGTATGGCCTGATAACTGATGGCCAGAGCGATGACAACGAAGGCCAGTTCACCACTTTGCGCCAGCACGGTCGCCAGCCAGATTCGCTGCTGCCGTGGCACCTTCGAATGTCGCAGGATATTGCGCACGATCCAGGCCTTGACGAACACCAGCAGGGCCACCAGGGCAAAGGTCTCCAGCGGTTTGCGAATGAAGGTGGCAAAATCGATCTGCATGCCGGTGGAAATGAAGAACATGCCTACCAGCAAACCGCTGAACGGCCCCATGGCAATGCGAATCGCCGAACCGTATTCCGAACGGATCAGCAGCAGACCACCCAACAGAGCACCCAGCTCCAGTGGCAGATCAAGAGCCCGCACCACCAGCAGCAAGCCGATGGTCAGCAGCAGCGCAAAGGCGGCAAAGACCTCATCCAGCCCGATGCTGACGACATAGCGAAACGCGTGACGCAGCATCAGGTGACCGAAAATGCCGAAGCCCCCCAGAAACATCAGCCCCATGATGACCCGGGGCCAGGGGCTGCCCTGGGTAATGGTGGCCTCGAAGCCAAGCAGGGGCAACAGCACGAAAACCGGCACGATGGCCATGGCCTGGGTCAACAGCAGCTGGTGTCCGGCTTCGGTCAGCGGTGACCCTGTCGGGTAGCGCTCGTTGAAGGCATGGGTGGCGACCGCCTCCGAGGAAATGGACAGAGCCAGCCCTGCCACCAACGCGTGATGCCAGGGATGCCCGATCAGCATGCCGACCAGCATGATCACGAGCGAAGTCAGCACGAATTGCAGGATTCCGAGTCTGATCCCGCCATCGAGCAGCCGCTTGACGCGTGCCGGAGTCGCCTGCAACGCCGCCAGAAACAACAGCAGCACGGTAGCGACACGGGAAAACAGATCGATATGCTCGACATCCCGGATCAGCGCCAGCCCCCAGGGTCCGATCAGAATGCCGGCGAACAGATAACCGAAAACCGGCCCCAGTCCCAGACGCTTGGCACTGGGTACCGCCAGCAACCCTGCCAACAGGTAGATGAAGATGTTCAGCAGCAGGTTGCTGGGCTCAGCAATCATCTTTCGCCTCCCTGTCGCTGCTCCGGCCTGCCGACAGGCCGTTCACGAGTCCTTGCAGCATGAGCACTCCCCGGCTGCCGGTTTTCCGGGCATTCTCGCAACGCCACTCAGGCGCTCGCGGCCTCGTCCAGCTGCCGGATTCCTGCGGTATGCTCGGCAATGTAGCTCACCGGCATGAACGTGTTGATATCGGACTCGGCCATCTGCTGTTCGAAACGCCCCGGGTACGGTGCCTGCAGCAAGCTACCGACATCGGTATACGGAAACAGCTGGTCGTAACGACGGATATCATGCTGATTGATGCGGCGGTAGACATGTGTGCGGTTGAGCTCGCAAGGTGTACACAGACCTGCTGCCGCCACGATCTCGTTGACCCGCTCGATGGTCTCGTCATGAAAACGCTGCACGCGAACACGCTTGTCCGTGATGACCAGGCCCTTTGCCAGCTTCGGATCCTGCGTCGCGACACCTGTCGGGCAATGGTTGGTATTGCATACCAGCGACTGTACGCAGCCCAGTGACATCATGAAGCCACGCGCGCAATAGCACAGATCCGCGCCGATGCTGAGGTTCTTCACGATATGAAAGGCGGTAAAGATCTTGCCCACGGCAATCACCCGAATGTCCTTCTTCAGATCGAATCCGGACAGGCAGTCACAGACAAAGGCCAGGCCGTCACGCAGCGGCATGCCAACGGAATTCGAAAATTCCAGTGGCGCAGCGCCAGTGCCGCCTTCACCACCATCCACCGTGATGAAATCCGGCTTGATACCGGTGGCGATCATCGCCTTGCAGATGGCAATGAACTCGCTTTCGCGCCCGACGCACAATTTGAATCCAATGGGTTTGCCACCACTCAGTTCGCGCAATTCGGCAATGAAATGCATCATTTCCAGTGGAGTCGTAAAAGCTGAATGACTCGGCGGTGAGGCCACCATGGTGCCCTCTTCCACACCTCTGGCCGCGGCGATCTCGGCCGTATTCTTGACCGCCGGCAAGATGCCGCCGTGGCCAGGCTTGGCACCTTGCGAGAGCTTTATCTCGATCATCTTCACCTGCTCTCGCGTGGCATTGGCGGCGAACTTGTCGGCATCGAAGCCTCCATCGGCCGTGCGGCAGCCGAAATAGCCGGTACCGATCTGCCAGATGATATCGCCACCACCCTCCAGGTGATGACTTGACAAGCCGCCTTCGCCGGTATTGTGGGCAAAGCCGCCCATGCGTGCACCGTCATTCAGAGCGCGTATGGCATTGGCGCTGAGCGAGCCGAAACTCATGGCACTGATGTTCAGCAGGCTGGCATTGTACGGTTGCTGACAGTCCGGGCCACCCACCTTGACGCGGGGATCGTTGTCCGTGCCGTGAATGTCGATGGCGGCCAGCGAATGGGCAATCCATTCGTAACCATCGCGGTAGGTGTCGAATTTGGTACCGAAAGGCACCGTATCGTTCTCCCCCTTGGCGCGCTGATAGACCACCGACCGAAACATGCGTGAAACGGGAGCCCCATCGGTTTCGGATTCGAACAGATACTGACGCACGAAGGGTCGCAGCCCTTCGAGCATCCAGCGTCCACGACTGAACAGGGGAAAATTGCGTCGCAGCGAATGCTCGGTCTGCCGCATGTCGTGAACACCCACACCGATCAACGGCAGCAGGACCAGCAGCACCCACAGGATGGGCGACCAGAGCAGAGCCAGTAGCAGGACCAGCAGAACCGAGACGAGCGAAGCTGTAATGAAGTATGTGCGCATGAATTCCTCCGTGCGCCATGGTAGCCGATGCGCCCGGCGTTTATCCGGTCCAGTCTCTCATCACACCGTCCAGCCAGCAGCTTACGCTGGCATCGTGCCGATGGGCATCGTTCATCATGTCGGCCCGCTCCTCATCGGTAAACTGCTCCGGCTTCTTGAGACGATTGCGCTCCTGCCAGATTGCCAGCACTTCGGCATTCACTTCCGGATGGAACTGCACCCCCAGCACATGATCGTTCAAACGGTAGGCCTGATTCGGAAAATGTTCCCCGGTGGCGATACGTCGGGTATCGGGCGGCAACTCGAAACCTTCGGAGTGCCACTGCATGACCATCAGCGGTGACGTCAGAAAAGCCGACTCCTCGGGCACCGGATCAACCCGGTGAAATCCGACTTCCTGTACCGCGTTTTCGTGCGGCCGGACACGTGCACCCAGCACCCGGGCCAGAATCTGGGCTCCCAGGCAGATGCCGAAAAACGGTATATCGTGCTTCAGGCACTGTTCGACGAAGACCAGCTCACGCCTGACCCAGTCGAAATCGGAACAATCATTGGCGCTGTTGGCACCGCCGAAGACCATGACGCCTGCGTAACCACGCGGGTCGGGAAAGGGGTCGTCGTTGACCGGGTAACACCAATCGACATTCTTGCCGTTGTCCGACATCCAGCGTGTACAGCGATCCACATTCCAGTTGGCGGAATGCTTGACGAACAGGTATGGCGCTGCGGCACTACGACTCATGCAAATCTATCGCACCCAAATGTAGAAGGCATCTGAAACAGCGGACTCTCCTGAGGGATCTGTAGCTTCGATACGTAAGTTGCGCACGTTGGTTTCCTCGGTTGGAAGGCCCGACACGATGCCCGTTTCCTCATCGATCTCGACGCCATCAGGCAATTCGCCGTTTCCAGCGATGGCGTAACTCAGCGTATCACCATCCGGATCGATGAATTCTGGAATCACAGGCCGAATAGATCTTCCCAGCAGGATTATCTGGTTGAACACCGAATCCTCGATATATTCCGGTGCCGAGTTCTCGGGCACCAGCGGCGCCGCCTCGATCTCCAGGGTGACATCGGTTTCCAGTTCGGCGCCTCCGTCACTGACGATCAGCGTCAGTACATGTGTGCCGACGTCGTCTTCACCCGGGATGCCCGACAGCACACCCTCCTCACTCAGTGACAGGTTTCCGTCATCGGGCAGCGGGGTATCCTCAGCCAGTGAAAAAATCAGCTCACTCTCCTCCGGATCGAGAAAATACAGGGCAAGGTTCTCGACCACACGCTCCCCTTCGATTGCCGTCAGTTCAGGGATCGGATCAATCAGCTCCGGAGCCTGATTGGCAGCCACGATACGAATGGTGGCTGTGGCCGTGGACACGTGTACACCATCGCTGAGCTGATAGACAAAGCTGTCGAACTGATCCGTGCGAATGCCCGTCAGGCTGGACTCGTACGTGAAGCTGCCATCTCCCTCCGGGCTCAACTCGAAAAACGCCGCATTCTCGGGCCCTTCCAGCGCCTCGGGCAACACGACAATCGGAGAGTTGCTGTCATCGATATCATCACTGTCGTTGCTGAGCAGGTTGACATCATCGGCCCCGAAACTCTCGCGCGTGCCTTCCAGCACCACAAATGTATCGTTGACCGCTACCGGTGCCTCGTTGATGGCGATCAGACAGAAATCGTATTCATTCGAGCTTTCGCGACCGGCACTGTCCCGGGTCGTCAACTGGTAGCGCATGCCCACCGAGGCCTTCAACTCGGGCACCGGCAGATTGAATTCCGCCAGTGCCTCATCGGTATCCACCTGCTGGAACTCGAGAGAGCAATCATCGACATCCGTGCAGGCATCAAGCAGGGAATCTGCGGCCAGATCGACATTGAACCCCGACACCTCAGCGCACAGAGCCAGATTCCCCTGCGCCAGCGGTGTCGGATTCCACACGAACTCCTGTTCGCCGGACAGGGAACCCACACGGCCCGTCGCGATCTCGCCAATGCTTTTTTCGTTCAGGACGATTGCTTCGTCAACCGGCTGGTCGTCGAGAAAGACCTCCGTGATCGGCACCCCGTCCGAACCGGCAGAATCCACCCAATTGCACCCGCTGACCAGCAGGCAGCCAACCGCCGCGCTGGCGTACAAGCTTGCCGAAGTCTTCATGACCTGTCCTCAACGACGATGATGACTGATGATAGTCCGTAGAAAGTGCTCTCGCACACGATCTGCATCGACTGTCATGCAGACGGCGCTGGCCGGGCGATCCTGCCAGTGCGGCACGGCATAGGTGTAGCCCTTGCGATCCAGTGCCAGCTGACCGATGGCGATACCTTCCGGTACAACGCGAGCAGCGCCCTTCTCGACCGTGAAGGCATCGGGCTGCAGCACATAGGCAACTGCGGCAGCATCATGCATGGCGCACTGTGGTTCGTCCAACCCCTTGGCAGCGCCACTCTGCGTATAGAAGTCGACATAGAAGCGGCTGCTTTGCCAGATCAGCGCTCCGGTCTCCCCCGCCTGATCATCCAGTTGCTTCAGATGTGTATCGGTGAGCATGATGCGATGCGTGACATCCAGACCGACAATGGTGGCAGGCCAGTCGGCGGCCAGCAGTTCATCCGCCGCATGGGGGTCGTTCAGGAAGTTGGCCTCGGCCACGGGCGAGACATTGCCCGGCTCGTCGACGCAGCCACCCATGATGACCAGACCGGCCACCAGACTGGGCAGGCGCGGTTCGCGACGCAGAGCCTCGGCGACATTGGTCAGCGGCCCGACAGCCACGATGGTCAGTTCACCGGGATGCTCCTGCGCGCTGCGAATGATGAAATCGGCGGCATCCAGCGGCTCCAGCTGTGCATGTCGTGCCTCGCTGCGCAGCGGCGCAGCACCGGGAGCAGGCGCACCGGGCTGACTGCCGGGATAGACGTTGCCCAGGCCATCGCCACCGTGCACGAAATCGGCATGCGGCAAGGGTGACTGCACCAGCGGGATGGCAGCGCCTCGCGCCACGGCAACCGACTCGGCGCCCAGCACATCCAGAATGTACTGTGCATTGCGGGTCGAATAGTCGATGTTGATATTGCCGAAGACCGTGGTCAGTCCCAGCAGTTCGATGTCCGGATGGGCCAGTGCATAGGCAATGGCCATGGTGTCGTCCACACCGGGATCGGTGTCAATGATGATCTTGTGCATGGTCAGTTTGATTCAATCGTCCTGTGTGCTGTCGACCTCGGCAAGGGTCGGGATGCTCGGAGTGGCGCCGGCCACCGTGACCGACAGGGCTGCGGCTCGGCAGGCGCGCTGCAGAGCGTCCCTTTCGGCAAGCCCCTGCATGAGTCCGGCAAGGAAGTATCCCACAAAGGTATCCCCTGCTCCCGTGGTATCGACAACATCGACCGGCACTGCCGCCTCACTTACCTGCTGGCCCTCGTATTGCAGCAAGGCTCCTCGAGAGCCCAACGTCAGCACCAGTCGGGTATCGGGATAGCGTTGCGCCAGAATGGCCAGCGCCTCATCAGGATCATCGGTTTCAGCCAGATCCGCCGCTTCGGTTTCGTTGACGATCAGCACATCGCACTGTGCCAGTGGCAACTGTCTGACGGCAGCCGTCATCGGCGCCGGATTGAAGGCGATCGACATCTGGCGCTGGCGAGCAATCTCGAACGCCTCGGCGATATCGTTGCATTCGTTCTGCATCAGCAGCCAGTCACCCGGCGCCGCTTCGCTCAAGCGTTGCTCCAGCACTCCGCGATCAAAGCTCTGATTGGCACCGCCATGCAGAATGATGGAGTTTTCGCCACTGTCATCCACCTGAATGATGGCATGACCGCTGGGCCCGTCCACGGATTCCACACCCTGCATGTCGACGCCGGCTGCCTGCATCTGTTCGGCCGCCCACTGGTCGGATTTGCCGATGCGACCGATATGCCGGACGTCGATCCCCGCGCGCGCCAGTGCCACCGATTGATTGGCGCCCTTGCCGCCCAGCACGGTCTCCAGCGAACGACTGGACAGGGTTTCCCCTGGCTGCACCAGATGCGGAACCCGATAGACCATGTCGATGTTGATGGAGCCGAAATTGAATACCTTCATGGTTCGAAGTACGAATGAAGAAAAGACAGGTCAGAGTGTAACGCGCTATCCTCGACAGGAGTCAGCCATCCCGAAGCCCCCATAATCGGAATCTCGAACGCGTGAATTATCCAGACAAGGTCACTGTGGTGGAAGTCGGTCCACGTGACGGACTGCAGAATGAAGCCAGCGCCCTGAGCGTTGCGCAGAAAGCCACCCTGGTAGACAAGCTGTCCGTCAGTGGTTTGCCCATCATCGAGACCGGCTCCTTCGTCTCTCCCCGCTGGGTGCCGCAAATGGCCGATTCGGGACCTGTATTCGGCAGCATCAGGCGTCGCCCGGGCACCCGTTACACGGCACTGACACCGAACGAGCGAGGCCTGGACTCGGCCATCGACGCCCAGGTCGATGAGGTGGCCATCTTCGCAGCGGTCACGGAAAGCTTCTCTCGCAAGAACCTCAACGCCAGCATCAGCGAGACCCTGCAGCGTTTCGCACCCATCATGGAGCGGGCCCGCAGTCTGAACCTGCCGGTTCGTGGTTATCTCTCCTGCGTGCTGGGTTGCCCCTATGAAGGTGAGGTCTCCCCCGCGGCAGTCAGCCAGCTGACCCGCCAGCTGCTGGACATGGGCTGTCATGAAGTCTCGCTGGGCGACACCATCGGCACCGGTACGGCAGGCAGTACAGGCCGACTGCTCGATACCCTGCTCACCGATGGCATCGCGGTTGAACAGCTGGCCATGCATTGCCACGACACCTACGGGCAGGCACTGGCGAATCTCGTGATCGCCCTGCAATACGGTGTGGCGACCATCGATGCCTCGATCGCCGGTCTCGGCGGATGCCCCTATGCCAGAGGGGCCACCGGCAATGTCGCCACCGAAGACGTGATCTACCTGCTCGATGGTCTGGGAATCGAGCACGGAGTCGATCTGCCGGCGCTGCTCGAGGCAGGTCGTTACATCAGCCAGCAACTGCAGCGTGACTCGCAGTCAAGAGCGGCCAGGGCCTTGCAGGCCGCTGCCGACAATTCAGCAGACTGACCCCGAGCGACACCGACCATGATGCAAGCCGATATACCGTCACCCTGCATCGGCATCTGCCGAATCGACGAAGACAGGCAACTGTGCGAAGGCTGCCTGCGCACCCTCGAGGAAATAGGCTGCTGGGGGGTCATGAAGTCCGAGCAGAAACTCTCGGTGCTGCATGCCTGCCTGGAGCGACGGCGCCTGTCGCAATCATCGGACAGCAACGGGACAGACGCCCCCTGATACAGGACGCGCCTGCTGTCGGCGAACAGCAACGCGCTGGATCAGACCCGCTGTTCCGGCGGCGGAATGGAATAGGTGCCAGTGACATGGGCCACGGGCTCGTCCTCGCTGCCGTGCTCACTGAACAAGCTGACCTCGCCCACCGCCAGGCGTTTGCCAAGCTTCAGCATGCGAGCATCGGCCACCACATCTGCCGTGCCGGGCTTGCGCAGGAAGTTGATGGACAGACTGGTGGTCACCGCCAGCTCCACCGGCCCGATTCGCGACAGAATCAGCGCATAGAGGGCGGCATCGGCCAGTCCCATCATGACCGGGCCGGCAATGGTTCCACCGGGGCGCAGCAGTCGTTCGTTGTAGCGCGCGCGCAGGCGGACATGATCGTCGGCGAAGTAATCCACGGCAATGCCCATCATGCCGGCAAAGGGCAGACGCTCGTCGAGAATCTCGCGAAACGCCTCCTCACTGAGCAGCAACGAGGACGTGCCCGTCTCGGGAGTTGACCCTGTCTGGTGTTCACTGCTCACTATCGGCGTCCGGATTGTTGCTCGCAAGGCAGCAGTGTTACCGAGAGCCGCCGGTTGGTCAAGATGGCCCTTGGGGCAGCAACGGGTTCAGAGGCCGGACACCTTGCGGTTGAGCCCGGTAGTCGTGTGCAGCAACCAGCGTTGCATTTCGGTAGCATTCATCGGATGACTGATCAGGAATCCTTGCGCCTCGTTACAGTCGAAGCCATGCAGAATGTCATATTGCTGCCTCGTCTCGACGCCCTCTGCCACCACCGTCAGATTCAGGTTGTGGCTCAGCGTGATGATGGCCGAGACGATGGCGACATCACCGGCATCGACTCCCAGATCCTTGACGAAGGAACGATCGATCTTGAGCTTGTCGACAGGCAGTCTCTTCAGATAGCTCAGTGACGAAAACCCGGTTCCGAAGTCATCGATGGCCACCTGTATGCCCAGAGCCTTCATGTCACGCAGAATCCGGATGCCCAGTTCGATATCCTGCAGCAGCAGACTCTCGGTCAATTCTATTTCCAGCAAATGCGGATCCAGACCACTGTAGGCGATGGCGGTATTGATATCCGTGATCATGTCGCTGCGGGTGAACTGCACCGACGAGCAATTGACCGCGATCACCAGAGGCTCCATCCCGGCCTCGATCCAGTTCTGCATCTGGCGTGTGGCCTCGCACAGCACCCAGCGGCCCAGCGGCAGGATCAGCCCGGTCTCTTCCGCCAGCGGAATGAAGTCGTTCGGACTGACCGTACCGTGTTCCTCATGGTCCCAGCGGATCAGTGCCTCGACCCCGCTGACGCTGCCATCGCAGATGTTGACCTTGGGCTGATACACCAGGGTCAACTGCTCGTTTTCGATCGCACTCTTCAGCTCGCTTTCCAGCGAAAAGCGGGCCAGCGCCTGCTCGTGAATCTGGCGCGAATAGAACTGGTAGCCATTGCGACCGGATTCCTTGGCGTGATACATCGCCACATCGGCATTCTTCATCAGCACTTCCGAGGTCACGCCATCTGCCGGAAACACACTGATACCGATGGTGGTAGTCACTGACACGTTCTGCCCGCCGATGTCGTAGGGCGCGCTGATCGACTGGGCAATGCGCTCAGCCACGCGAGCGGCGTCCTCTGCCCGATTGACCTGACCGAGCAGTACGACGAACTCATCCCCACCGAGACGAGCGACCGTATGCTGTGATTCGGCTTCCTCGCCATCGATATTCTCGCCGCAGCTGCTGACCATGTCGCCGCCACGTACCACGCTTGTCAAACGGCCGGACACCTGCTTGAGCAGGTCGTCGCCGGCATCATGTCCCAGGGTGTCATTGACCTGCTTGAAGTGGTCCAGATCGAGAAACAGCAAGGCGAACTTGCCCTGATTGCGTTTGGCCAGTTTCAGGGTGTACCGCAGCTGCTCGTTCAACTGGGCGCGATTGGGCAGACCGGTCACCAGATCGAAATAGGCCAGATTGTGGATCTGCTTCTGGGCATTGGTGCGTTCGGTAATATCCTGAATGGTGCCCATCATGTGCGTGCATTCACCACTCTCGACACAATAGGGTTCAGCCTCGAGACGAATGCGGCGTGAGCTATCATCGTGCAGGCAAGGCACACAGAACTCGATGTTGAAAGGCTGTTTTTCCTCGACGGCATGTTCGGCCATCAGGCGAACACTGTGGCGATCGGCATCGACGATCCGATCCAGAAACTCGTTCCAGTTGTCCACGGTCTGTCCTTCGGTCAGTCCCAGCACGCGGCCGAACTCGCGCGACCATGACATGCCGTGGCTGCTCAGACACCACTCCCAGTTGCCCAGTCTGGCGATGCGCTGTGCATTGTCCAGTTTCGACTGACTCACCCGCAGGGCATCGGCTGTCAACTTGGAACGCAGCAGATACTGCACACGATACGGCAGGATGTAGAAATTGACAGGCTTGGTCAGAAAATCGGTCACCCCTTCGTCATAGGCACGGGTGATCGAGTCCAGATCTTCCAGCCCCGTGATCATCAGGATGGGCACATGCATGCCGCCGGGCAACTTGCGAATGCCGCTGATGGCCTCGAAGCCATCCATGACCGGCATGACGGCATCCATGATGACCAGATCCGGTTCATGCTCACGGTACATGTCTATGGCCTCGATGCCATCAGCGGCATGCAGCACATCGAAGCCGGCATCCTCCAGCGCACCTTCGGCCATCAGCAGACTGGCGACATCGTCATCCACATGCAGCACGATGGGACGCTCGCGCTGCACGCTCGACATCACCATCTGCAACGATTGCGGAGAGGCCTGGCTCATCAGGCAACCTTTCTCATGTGCTGGTCAAGCGCCACGATGCTGGCCTCGAACAATTCCTCGACACCATCAGCCAGGGCATGACAGGCGGGATGGTTCTCTTCGCGAGCGGCCGCTTCGAGCTCACGGCAACGCTCCGAGAGCATTCTCGCCCCGACATAGGCGCTGCTGGATTTCAGGCCATGTGCGGCATTGCCGACAGCCGGCAGATCATCCGAGTCCAGCCCCTGCTGAATGGCTTCGATGGCCGTGGGCGACTCGGACTTGAACAGGCCAACCACGCGTTCGAGCAGATCCGGTTTACCGGGCCGTTGCAACGAGGCAATGGACTTCAGTGCCTGAGGTTCGATGTAACTAGTCATGTCGGTTTGTGAAAATCCCTTTTTCCGTGCCAGGATCCGAGTCCTCTACCATTGATTAACGACTGATCCCGGCCAAACTGAGCATACTGGGCCATCAATTCCGATTTCAATGAATCAAGTCTCAGCACAGCCGCCTCCAGACCCGGGGGTGAGGTGCGCAGATCCCCGCCGATCGGCTCATCGGGTTTTTCCTGCCAGTCCGCCATCGTGATACCCGGGCGACCGTATCCGGAGCGGATTCGTGGTTCCGCGTGTCGAGGGTTCTCTGTCAGGTCCGTTGTGACCCGTGTCTCGGTCACCCAGTAGATCAGCATGGTGGACAGGATCAAAGCCAGGAATGCAGCGAACCACTGTGCATTGGGCAGCACCATGTAACCCCACATCAGCAGCAGATACATGCCCGCTGCCATGGAGAAACGCACCAGTTGTGAAATCGTCTGCATCCTCAATCCTGAATACATCTCATGCAGAACGTATCGACGCTGAGGCGAACAACTTGACCCGAGAACGCATGAAACGGCCCGCGCCGCAGGGTCGGACCTTCAGCTCGACAGCCAGGAGTCAGGGTTCAGGGCGCGATTGCCGGCGAAATCTGCCTACAGGAGGTGGCCGATGAAGACGAGACACACTGGCCATTGACCATCAACACAGGCTACAGCAAGCGCTTTTCTCGCCAGCGGGCGATGTCCTCGTTGCCGGCCCTCAACCAGCTGCGCAGCACCTCATCGGTGTGCTGACCCAGTTCCGGTCCGGCCCAGCGGGAACTGGCCGGCGTTCGTTCCAGCCTGGGATGCACGGCCGGCATCAGACGCGACTCGCCATTGACCGCCAGGCTCTCGAACATGTCTCTGGCCTGGAAATGAGGATCCTGCACCATGTCGGCGATGGAATTGACCGGGCCGGCTGGTACATCAGCCGCATCCAGAATTTCCAGTGCCTCAACGGATGAGACGGTGGCACTCCAGGCGGACAGCAGTGCGTCGATCTCTGCTTCGTTCGCCACCCGTCCCCGGTTGTCGGCCAATCGGGCATCCTCGGCCAGCTCGGCCTGACCGATGGCAACCATCAGACGCTTGAAGATGGAATCGCCGTTGCCACCGATCACGATGTAACGACCATCACTGCACTGATAGGTATTGGTAGGCACGATGCCCGTCACCGTGGACCCGGACGGTTCGCGAACCACGCCGGCACCATCGTATTCGGGCAGAACCCCTTCGAGCATGTTGAACACCGACTCGACGATGGAGACATCGACGGTCTGACCTCCCTGGCCAAGTCTTTGCCGGGCGATGAGTGCCAGCAGAGCACCCACCGTGGCATGCATGCCAGCCAGCGTATCGCCCAGTGACAGATTCATGCGTACCGCCTTCTCATCCGGATAGCCGTTGACGTAGCGCAGCCCGCCTGCTGCTTCACAGGCAGAGGCGAAACCGGGTTTGCGGGCGTAGGGTCCACTCTGACCATAGCCCGACACGCGTGTGTAGATGAGTTCGGGATGCAGCTTCTTCATCGCGTCCGGACCCAGCCCCCAGGCCTCCATGCGGCCGGGACGGAAGTTCTCGATCAGGATATCGGCCTGCATCATCAGCTGACGCGCGATATCGGCTCCCTGCTCCTGCGACAGGTCCAGCGTCAGCGATTTCTTGTTACGCGCCAGACTGCGCCACCAATAGGAGGTGCCCTGTTCATCCAGCACGCGCCAGGTGCGCAGCGGATCCCCCCTGCCCGGCGGCTCGATCTTCACGACCTCGGCGCCGAAGGCTGCCAGCATCTGTCCGGCGAAGGGGCCGGCGATCAATTGCCCCATCTCCAGTACACGAATGCCCGACAAAGGCAGGGAGTTGTCTTCGTTCATCGTTGCAAGCTTCGAGCGGATTCGTCGCTACCTTGCAATATTTCAGGCGGCTCTTCAAGCCTGCGACAACGAGCTCTGGTAGGCACGCCAGCCACCAAAGTGGCTTATCTCGACAGCTTCCTGACCGCCAGCTGTCGCCTCGGCGATGAATCCGCAGACTTGCCGACCATCGCAGAGAGTGACCTGGCCAAGCCCCAGAGGCGCGGCGATGCCTCTGAGAAAACTGCCCAGCTCGCTGACCGGCAGACGCCAGACTTCCACATCGATGGCAACACCCGCCTCATCCACCCGCAGCAGCGCCGGTCGTTTCAGCGATGGCTCGTTCAGATCGAATAGCCGGTAGTCTGCGCTGGTTCGGGTGCACTCGAGCAATTCCGCCCCACGCTCCCGCAACTGCCAGTTCAATGGCATGCCGTCCAGATGCGCCCCGCAGACTACCAGTTCCATGCAGTCCGTTCTCCGGACCTCGTTCACCGCGAGTGACGGCAGTGTCTGGCTGCCGGATGCCAGTGGCAGAGAGAACTGCTGCTGGAGGCGATTGGCTATCGACAGCAAACGGCGATCGCTGAATGCAGGCGCTCCGAGCGTGATGCCGAACGGCAACCCCTTGTCGGTAAAGGCTGTGGGAACGGCAATGGCCGCCATGTCCAGCAGATTCATGAAGTTCATGTAATAGCCCAGCTCGCTGTTGCACCGAATGGGTTCCTGCAACATCTCTTCAATGGAGAACAGGCGGCCGGCAGTCGGAGTCAGCAAGGCATCGATGTGCGTCAGCTGCACAGCGCAACGGCGTCTGAGATCTTCCAGCCGGTACTGCGCCTGGAACAGTTCGGCAGCACTGGGCTTGCCTCCCGGGGCGATGATGTCGCGCACCACCGGAAACACGGCCTCCGGCTGTTCCTCGATCAAAGGCAAAGTGGCCACATAACGCTCGGCAACCCAGGGCCCTTCGTACAACAGACGAGCCACTTCGTCGAACGGCGCGTAGTCGATCTCACGTAGTTGCACCCCGTGTTCCTGCAGCGCGCCCAGAGTCTGCTGATAGGCTTGCTCGTAGTCCTCATCGCCGAAGAACCGGAGCTGGGCCTCGGGAATCACGCCCAGTGTCAAGGGAGCGCTGAAAGTGCCATAGGTCTGCGCTCGGTTGTCATGAGGGTTCGAGCGACTGTAACCATCGCTCCCATCCTGCCCCTCGGCAGCAGCCAGCACGGCATTGGCATCATCGGCATGCAGGGCGAAGATGCTGACACAATCCAGGCTGCGACAGGCCGGTACCACACCCGTTGCCGAGAGCAGCCCCCGCGTGGGCTTCACACCAATCAGATTGTTGAAGGCTGCCGGTATCCGCCCCGAACCTGCGGTATCGGTTCCCAGACTGAAGCTGGCCAGCCCCAGGGCAACCGATACCGCAGAACCGGCACTGCTACCGCCACTGACCAGGGACTTGTCGAAGCTGTTGCGGCAAGGCCCCCACGGCGAGCGAGTGCCATTCAGGCCGGTGGCGAACTGATCCAGATTGGCCTTGCCCAATGGCAGGGCACCGGCATCGATCAGGCGTTGCACGACAAAGGCAGATTCATCGGGCGTATAGGCAAAGGCCTCGCAGGCTGCCGTCGTGGGAACCCCTGCCAGATCGATATTGTCCTTGATGACGAAGGGAACTCCCCACAGGGGCGTCTGCGCGGGATCCTGCTCATCCAGCGCTGCCAGCCAGGGTTGCAATTCATCGGCGCTGAGCAGGTGAATGAAGATGTTGTGATCGCTCAGCGCTTCCGCCTGCTGCCGCAACTCTGCCATCAGCTCAGCGGGAGTGGTGCCAGTGGCATAGCGCTTCTGAACGCCGGCGATTGTCAGATCCGTGATTGTCTTCATGAGTGTTCCAGTACGATCAGAGGTTGGCCAGCGCTGACACGCTGACCGGTTTCGAGAAGCACGCTGTGCACCTGCAGATCCTGCGGTGCCGGTACGGTGATTTCCATCTTCATGGATTCGAGCACCAGCAGGGTCTGGCCCTGCTTGACGGACTCTCCCGGTGCAACGCAGCATTGCCACAAGCTGCCCGATACCGGGCTCTCCATCACAAGGCTGTCAGCTGGCCAGTCGACCACGACTTCCGGGATTTCCGGCTCTTCCACCTTGACATTGAACTGTCCGGTGGCGCGCCAGTTCGCCAGCTCTTCGGCAAAAGCGGCCTGACGGGTCTGCTGAAAGTCGTCGATCCGTGCCTGCTGACCCTCCACCAGCTCCCTGAAATCGGCCAGGGAAAATTCGGTCTGTTCGATCTTCAACGGGTATCGCCCCTGTGGGAAGTCTCGACGGATCTCCATCAGCTCATCGTGACTGACTTCGTGGAACCGTATCTGATCGAAGAAGCGCAGCAACCAGGGTTTATCGAATTCCGGTGTCTGTCGATAGCGATTCCACATCTGCAGGGTTCTGCCAATGAACTGATAGCCGCCCGGCCCTTCCATGCCATAGACACACAGATAGGAGCCGCCAATGCCGACCGAGTTCTCCGCCGTCCAGGTTCGTGCAGGGTTGTATTTGGTGGTCACCAGTCGATGTGCCGGGTTCACGGGTGTGGCAACCGGTGCCCCCAGATAGACATCACCCAGCCCCATCACCAGATAGGACGCATCGAACACGATCCGCTTGACATCGTCAATCGATTCCAGACCATTGATGCGACGGATGAATTCCAGATTGCTCGGTGCCCAGGGCGCATTCTTGCGCACCGACTGGTCGTATTTCACGACTGCCTCCCGACAGGCTTCATCGTCCCAGGACAGCGGCAGATGCACGATGCGTGACGGCACGACGGCGGAGTCCACATGCTGATCCAGGTAGTCTTCGGCCCCCTGCAGGTGATCCAGCAGAACCGACAGGGCCAACTGCTGGGCGTCATAATGCAGTTGCAGTGAACGGATGCCCGGAGTCACTTCTATGATGCCCGTCAGCGGGTTCTGTTCCAGCCACTGCATCAACGCATGAACACGGAAGCGCGAGACCAGATCCAGAGTGGGCGCACCGTATTCGACCAGCAGGAAGCGGTCACCGGCCAGCCGATAGCAGGCCTCCACACCGTTGGTGCCGGCCTTGCGCTGTTTCACGATGGCCGATTGCCGTCGGCAACTGGCCGCATCCGGCCACGGTGAATCATCACCGGGGGGCGACATCCGGAGGTTGGCAACGGTGAGCTGCTGCAGGCGGTCCGCCTCTACTGCCTCGGCCACGCTCACCGGTCTGAAGCGTACCCGGTTTCCCGCTCGCAACTGACCGATTTTCCACAGATCGGCCGTGATGATGGTGGCGGGGCAGACAAAGCCGCCCAGCGAAGGGCCATCGGGGCCGAGAATGACAGGCATGTCACCGGTGAAATCCAGACTGCCGAAGGCATAGGCATTGTCATGAATGTTCGACGGGTGCAGCCCTGCCTCACCGCCATCACTGCGCGCCCATTCGGGACTCGGTCCGATCAGCCTCACCCCGGTTCGGCTGGAGTTGTAATGCACCTCCCAGGCGTGCTCGAACAGGGTATCGATATCGCACTCGGTGAAGAAATCCGGCGCACCATGCGGGCCATACACCACCCGCAGTTCCCAGTCGTCTGTCAATGCGGGCAGCAGTTCGGCAGGCAGGCGGGTCTGGCTGGCGCCCGCAGCGGACGACAGGCGGGATGCCTCGGCTTTCAAACGCAACACGTCGCCGGTCTTCAGTGCCGCACCATTATGTCCACCGAACTGACCCAGAGTGAAGGTGGAGCGCGATCCCAGGTACTCCGGGCAATCGATGCCTCCGGCCACACACAGATAGCTGCGTGCACCGACACCATTGATCTGCCCGACATCCAGAACCTGTCCCGGACGGATGGACACCACCTGCCAGGGGCTCAGGGCCTCACCATCGAGGGTGGCATCGACAGGGGCCCCTGCCAGTACGATGCGCGTGTGGGCGGTGAACTCCAGTGCCGGCCCCTGAACCGTGATCTCCAGACCGGCAGCCTCCGCTTCGTTGCCCAGCAGGCGATTGGCCAGTTGAAAGGAGAGTGTGTCAAACGGGCCGGATGGCGGAATACCCACCGGCCAGTAACCGACGCGACCCGGCACATCCTGGATGGTGGTCAGTGTGCCACCGCGCAGTACATCGATCCGGTGAGGCTGGTACACATGCTCATCGAGAAACCGGGTCGTCACCCGACCACTCTGCACCACGGGTTCCTCGACCAGAGAGCGCAGATAATCCACATTCGTCTGTGTACCGTACAGCTCCACTGCCTGCAAGGCCGTGGAGAGTGTCTGCAAGGCCTGTTCGCGCGTTGGCGCATGCACCATCATCTTGGCCAGCATGGGATCGAACTCGGACGGAATGGTGATGCCGGATTCGATCCAGGTGTCCACCCGCAAGCCCTCCATCTGCGGAAACTCCACGCGCGACATCAGCCCGGCGCAAGGCTGGAACTGTCGATAGGGGTCCTCGGCGTAGAGACGCACCTGCACGGCATGTCCACCCGGACTCAGACGAGCGCGCAACTCGCTCAGGGCGGGCAATGTGCCACCAGCCTGACCGACCATCCATTCCACCAGGTCGACTCCATACACCAGCTCAGTCACGCCGTGCTCGACCTGCAGTCGGGTATTGACTTCCAGAAAATGGAATTCCTGCGTATCCGCATCCAGAATGAATTCCACGGTGGCCGCATTGCGATACTGCACACTGGCCAGCAAAGCCTCGGCGGTGCGGTGCAGGCGCTGGCGCAAGGCCTCATCCAGGTGCGGTGCGGGACATTCCTCCACCACCTTCTGATTACGCCGTTGCGCGGAACAGTCGCGTTCTCCCAGCGACACCACCTCGCCCTTGCCATCGCCGAACATCTGCACTTCCACGTGCCGAGCATTGAGGATCGCCTTCTCCAGAAACACCCCACCATTGGCAAAATGGTTTTCTCCCTGCTGCTGCACCGCCGCGAAACCTTCACGCAGCACCTGTTCATCCGCACACAGACGCATGCCGATTCCACCGCCACCGGCGGTACTCTTCAGCATGACGGGGTAGCCGATACGACAGGCTTCGGTCAGCGCCTCTTCGACGCTTTCCAGCAACCCGCTGCCGGGGGGTAGCGGTACACCTGCCGCCGTTGCCAGCTCCCGCGCCACATGCTTCTGGCCGAACAGGCCTATCTGCTCGGCCGTAGGCCCGATGAACACCAGCGATTCGCTCTCGCAGCGTTGCACGAAATCGGCATTTTCACTCAGAAAGCCATAGCCCGGATGAATGGCTGCCGCACCACTGCGCTGGGCAATGGCAATCAGCTTATCGACATTCAGATAGGTATCCGAGGCGCGCCCGTCACCCAGCGAGTAGGCTTCGGTTGCCAGACGCACATGCAGGCTGTCCCGATCGCTATCGGCGTAAACCGCCACGGATTCGATGCCCAGCCGTTCCAGCGTCCGTATGATGCGAGTGGCAATTGCCCCACGGTTGGCAATCAGAACCTTATTGAAGGGTTTCATGAGGTTCATTGATTCCATGTCAGCAGTTCGATGGGTGTCGGGTCATAGCCGTTACAGGGATTGTTCAACTGCGGACAGTTGGATATCAGCACGATCACATCCATGCGAGCCGTCATTTCCACGTACTTGCCGGGTGCGGAAATACCGTCGGCGAAGGTGAGCTCGCCCTGCTCGGTCACCGGCACATTCATGAAGAAATTGATGTTGTGGGCGATATCGCGCTTGGAAATCCCGTATTCGGGGTGTTCGGCCAACGCCAGCATCCAGCTGTCGCGGCAGGCGTGCATACAGCGCTTCTCCAGGTCGTAACGCACGGTATTGCTCTCGGTGGAACAGGCACCACCCAGGGTATCGTGCCGACCACAGGTATCGGCCACGATACTGAGCATCACTCGATTCTCGCTGGAGATCAGATCGGAACCGGCACTGAGGTACAGATTGCGCTGCGCTCGCATGGTATTGACGGCACTGTAATGCTCACCGGGGTCCTCGGCCGAATAGAACAGCGTATCGGCGGCCTGGTTACCTTTCAGGTCAACGATGCGTAATGTCTGTCCGTCCTCGAGCCGGGCCAGATAGTAGTCTCCGGCATCGACCACCTGTCGGTCGATTGCCTGTGATTGTTCTCGGAAACTCTGCTTGATCATGATCCTTTCCTGACACTTGAAATGACTGATGAAAACCACTGAACCCGGCGGCAATCGAGGTGGAATCGATACCTGCGGCAGCGCTGCAACCCTGTTCAGGCAAACGCTCGGACGCCCTGGTGATACAACTCGTTGTTGCGGAAACCGCGGCGGTTCTCATCACAATTGTTGAGACATTCATCATCCTCACTCACCGGCTCCCCCACGGACAGGCTCAAGGCCACCTCTCCTGCGGGATAGTGTTCACTCAGCGACAGCGGGTGGGGACAGGTATGCAGTAGAACAAGCGCATCCATGTCGAAACGCAGTGCCAGGGTCGATCCAGGCGCACTGTGCCCGTCTACCAGGCTGATGCCACCATCTGCCTGTACCGCACACTTGCTGAACCAGTTGACATTGGCAGGCAGATCGCGCCCTTCCAGACCGTATTTGGACAGCTCCACCAGGAAGGCATCGTGTCCATTCTGGTGCCAGTCATTGCGATCATTCTGATAATCGCGCCGGCCGAAGCGCTCGTCGATGAACCCTCTGTCGGAATTTCCGCAGACGGTATCGTGACCGCCCACCGAGTCCTCGATGAGGGAGGCGAGTACACGCCCCATGTCGCTGTACAGGCAGTTTCCCTGCCGTAGATGAAAGGTGTGCTGGCATTTCAGGGTGTCCGGAGCGTTGTATCGCTCCAGCGTATCCTGCGCGTTGTACATCACCATGCCGACATTGGCCCCACCCTGCAGGTCTGTCAGGCGCAAGACAATGCCGCGACGCACCCTGAGAGACCAGTGCTTGCCAGCGCTCAGGCGGGTCTGATAGTTGAAGTCATTGGCTGCAGCGTTCATCGCTCATTCGCCTCCCTTTCTGTTCAATTGGTAGCCAGCATGCTGGCCAGTGAGTCAGGTTCGTTTCTGACCGGACGTTCGCCGACCGGCAGGTCATACGTGATCGTGGCCCCGTAGGCACCCGGCGCCTGCGGATCAATCCGGGGTTTGTCGAATACCCACAGACGGGTGCCCAGATGAAACCCTTCCTTGAGGTCGTGGGTCACCATGAATATGGTCAGTTGATGCTCTCGCCACAGCTCCAGCACGAGCTCATGCATGTCGGCCCGGATTCCGGGGTCCAGAGCGCCGAAGGGCTCATCGAGCAGCAGGATGCGTGGTCTGGCCATCAGCGCCTGGGCAATGGCCAGTCGCTGACGCATGCCACCGGAGAGTTCATGCGGATAGCGACGCAGGAAATCCTGCAAGCCGACTCTTTCCAGCAGCGCCGTCGAGGCCTGCAAGGCATCCCGTTTACGCTGACCATGAAGCAAACCGCTCACGTTTCGTTGTTGCAAGCCCGACACGGCCATCACATTGCCGAGGACCGTCATGTGAGGGAACACCGAGTACTGCTGAAAGACGATGCCTCGATCCGGACCAGGTTCATCCGGTATGGGTCTGCCATCCAGCTCCAGGCTGCCCCTGTCGATCGATTCGATGCCCAGCAGCAGTTTGAGAAAGGTCGTCTTGCCGCAGCCCGAAGCGCCGACCAGAGTCACAAACTCGCCCGCCTCCACCGTGACATTGATACGTTCCAGTACGGTCTGTTCGCCGTAGTTCTTCCACAGATTGCGTGCAGATATCATTCGGCAGACTCCCAGGGAAACAGACGACTACCCAGTTTGCGCAACAACAGATCGAACAGAAACGCCAGTATCGTGATCCAGGCCACGTAGGGCAGAATGACCTCCATGGACAGATAACGACGCACCAGAAATATCCGGTAGCCCAGACCATCCGTCGAGGCAATGGCCTCTGCCGCAATCAGGAACAGCCAGCCGGTTCCCAGTGACAGTCGCACCGAATTGATCAGCTTGGGCAACAACTGCGGCAACAACACGCGCGAGATGATCTGGGCCGTATTGGCCCCCAGGGTCTGCGCCTTGATCAGCTGTTCTACCGGAATCTCGCGTGCACGACGCTGAATGTCGCGTGCGATGAACGGGGTGATTCCGATGGTGATCAGCGAGATCTTCGACACTTCTCCCAGACCCAGGACGATGAACAGCACGGGCAGCAACGCAAGACAGGGAATCAGAGACACCACGGTCAGCAAGGGTGACAGAGCTGCATTGACCAGCGGCAAGGCCCCGGTGGCGATTCCGATGACAAGTCCCGCCACCGCCGCAATCCCGACACCAATGGATAATCGCCGCAGACTGCTCAGCGTATCTGTCCAGAACACGTAATCGCCACTACGCTTGCTGGGCTCGAAAGCCATGCGACTCATGGCCTCCTGCATGCTGGTGAACGACGGCAACAACTTGTCGGACGGATTCTCTGCCAGCCTTGCGTCCGATGCCGCCACATAGATCACGACGATCAGCACGAAAGGCAACAGGCCCAGCAACCACTTCACCGCGGGTGATGGACTGAGATTGATCAGTTTTTTCATGACTACCGGCCTGTTACCCTGGAGTGAGACAGCGAAAGAAGGCGCTCTCAGAGCTCGCCGTCAGCGGCTTTCTGCATGTAGCTCGGATCAAAGCGCAGTGTGGTATTGGCCTCGTTACCGACATTGCCCGCCGGCATCTGCATGCCGATGAACCCCGCATCCGGGGCACCTTCACCCAGCAAACCGTGGTCGAAGGAGAACTCTGCGACGTACTGCATCGTCTGGGGCAAGGCCTCACTGGCCGTGAATTCCACCGCTGCCTCTGGTGTGAAGAACATCCGGGTGCTCGCCAGCTGCGCGTCATAGCCGGCAAGGTCGGTACCGGACGCCTCGGCCATGAACTGCCGGGCTTCGAGCGCGGCATCATCATCTCCACTCATGATCGACATGATTTCATACCAGGCCCCGGTCAGCGCCAGGCCCAGCTCGGGGTGCTCGTTCAGAGTCTGTGTGTTGACCACCAGCAGATCGATGATTTCTCCGGGAATGCCCGATGAATCGAAGACCACCTGGCTCTCGGGCATGGCGGCAATCTCACTGAGCAGTGGATTCCAGGTCACAACCGAACTCACGTCATCACTGCCGTAAATACCCACCATATCGGCATCCGAGGTATTGACCACGGTGACATCCGCCTCACTCATGCCAACCGAGCCCAGTGCCCTGGCCAGCAGATAGTGCGAAACGCTCAGTTCCACGAGATTGACCCGCTGTCCGCGGATCGCCTCCAGTGAGTCCTCCCCCTTCAGCACGACACCATCGTTGCCATTGGAAAAGTCCCCCACGATCAGAGCCGTGCTGTCCACGCCGCCAGCGGCCGGTATGGTCAGGGCATCCATATTGGTCATGGTGCAGGCATCGAACTGCCCGGCTGTGTACTGATTGATGGATTCGATGTAGTCGTTGATCTGCACGACATCGATCTCGATGTCGTATTTATCCGCCCACTTGTCCACAATGCCTGTCTCGGCACCGTAGGCCCAGGGCATCCAGCCCACGTAGATGGACCAGCAGAGACTGAATTTATCGGCGGCCTGGGCAGGTGCTGACAGAGCAGCAAGCAGCAACAGCGTTGTCGTTCGTTTCATGATCGGACCTCGTTTGCTCGTATTGATTACACGGACTCCCCTCGGACTTGCGTCAGAGTTGGTCTCCCGGGCTTTTATCCCGCCGTGTAACCTCGCGCTGCAAAGAATCGAGGTCGAGTGCTCTCGGACCAGACACCGCAAATGCGGTCGGAACCCTAGCGCTCTATTGATCAGATTGACTTGCTTACTGCCACAAGAACTGAGGGGTGCTTGTAACGGTAATATCGCAATACCGATGCCAGAATCAGAACTTCAACAAGATCAGATACTTGAAACAGTGACACCGATGAAACTGCAGACAGGACGCGCCATTTCGGTGCCTTGATTGCAGCGACTGACCATTCATGGTGCAAAATCAGGCGCGGTGACCTATTCCACTGTTGGCAGATCCTGTCCACCCACCGGGACCGTTTCAACCCGATGTCCGAATGCACTGATCAGGTGTTTGCCCTCGGCAATGGCCTTCTGCACCGCTGAGGAATCGAGGGATCGCTCATGCGCCGCACGGCTTTCCCAGACTTCGGTTATCCACACGGTATCCTCATCGAAATTGTCACGCGCCACGATGTAGCTCAGGCAACCCGGAAGGTCGCGACTGCCCTTGAGCAGGATCCTGACAAGGGCATCCCGACCACCGCTCACCGCGATGATCTTGCCGATTATTCCGTGCATTCGAATGCCCCTGATCTTGTTGGTATGAAAGGCCTCTTCATGATAGACCAGCGGATCACAACCGTGCCGCAACACGTGTTCCCTGGTCGATGGCTCGTTTGGCATCCAGTTCGGCTGCCACGTCGGCTCCGCCGATCAGCTGCACATTCTTCCCCATGGCCTGCAATGGTTCTTGCAACTCCCGCAAGGGCTCTTGTCCGGCACAGATGATGATGTGATCCACATCGAGTACCCTGGGCTTTCCATCGACATTCAGATGCAAGCCGGCATCATCGATCTTCACGTAGTCACAGCCGTTCACCATCTCCACCTCCCGCATGGCCAGCGATCGACGATGAATCCAGCCGGTGGACTTGCCCAGATCCTTGCCGACCTTGCTTGACTTTCTCTGCAGCAGGAAAATCTGTCGAAGCGGCGCATGGACAGGATTGAAGTTCACCACACCACCGGCGGACTCGAAACTGCTGTCGATTCCCCACTCCGACATGAACGTCTCCGGATCGAGGCTGGCATCGCTGTCCGCGTGCAACAGATACTCGGCCACGTCGAAACCGATACCACCGGCACCGATGATCGCAACACGGGCCCCCACGGGGACACCATTGCGCAGGACATCCACGTAGGACAGAACCTTGCGATGGTCGATACCCTCGATGGCCGGAGTACGCGGGGTCACACCGCTGGCCAGCAGGATGTCGTCGAACGCCTGCAATTCCGTCGGGTCCTCCACCCGGTGATTCAGGCGAAGCTCGACGCCGGTCAGCTCGATCTGCCTGCCGAAGTAGCGCAGTGTTTCGTTGAATTCATCCTTGCCGGGCACTTGCCTGGCCATGTTGAACTGGCCACCGATCTCGCTGGCACTGTCGATCAGTGTCACCGAATGTCCCCTGCGAGCCGCAGTGGTGGCTGCCGCAAGCCCTGCCGGACCGGCACCGACAATGCAGATGGAGCGCGGACTGGCGGCTGGCTCGATCAGCAATTCGGTTTCATGGCAGGCCCGTGGGTTGACCAGACAACTGGCCCGTTTCTTCTGGAAGACATGATCAAGACAAGCCTGGTTACAGGCGATGCAGACATTGATCTCGTCCTGCCTGCCCTGCATGGCCTTCAGCGGAAATTCGGCATCGGCCAGAAAAGGTCGCGCCATGGACACCATGTCCGCATCGCCTCTGGCCACGATCTCATCGGCAACCTTCACCGTATTGATGCGGTTGGTTGCCACCAGCGGAATATCGACTTCCGGTTTCAGCTTGGCTGTTACCGAGGCGAAGGCGGCTCGAGGCACCATGGCTGCAATGGTCGGGATGCGCGCTTCATGCCAACCGATGCCGGTGGTGATCAGAGTGGCCCCGGCGGCTTCAACGGCCTTTGCCTGTTTCACGATGCTTGGCCAGTCACTGCCATTTTCCACCAGTTCCAGCATCGACAGGCGATAGATGACAATGAAATCCGGACCGACGGCCTCACGTACTCGGCTCACGATGGCTTCGGCCAGTCGCAGACGCCGCTCGACATCGCCTCCCCATTCGTCCGTTCGGGTATTGACTCTGGGCGACAGAAACTGGTTGATCAGATACCCTTCCGAGCCCATGATCTCGACCCCGTCATAGCCGGCATCCCGCGCCAGCGCAGCACTGCGGGCAAATCCCCTGATCTGCGACTCGATGCCGCGACTGGAGAGCGCCCTGGGCTTGAACGGGGAAATCGGTGACTGCTTGTCGGTTGATGAGACAATCAGCGGGTGGTAGCCGTAGCGCCCGGCATGCAGGATCTGCATGCAGATCCGGCCCCCTTCCTGATGCACCGCAGACGTCACGTGCCTGTGCCGGCTCACTTGCCAGCGATGACCCAGAGTACCGCTGAACGGTGCCAGCCAGCCGCGCAGGTTCGGCGCAATGCCACCGGTGACCATCAGCCCCGCACCACCGGCTGCCCGTTCTGCAAAATAGGCCGCCAGCTTCGGATAATCCCGTGCCTTGTCCTCAAGACCCGTATGCATCGAGCCCATGAGTATCCGGTTGGACAAGGTCGTGAAACCCAGATCCAAAGGCTCGAACAACGAAGGGTAAGCAGTATTCATACAGGTCAGAGTCGCGTTTTTTCGGCAAATGTCGCCAGCCACTGGAGACTAGCGGCCAGACATGCCAGACAATTGAAGACAGGGCGTGGGTCAGATTCTGCCATGTTGGCGCAGACGAATCTGCGTCAGTGTCTCGACCAACATGGCAGTCAGCAAGCCGAACACCAGCAGCCCATTGGCCGCTGCCAGACCACCGAGCAAGCGCCACTCGACAGGCAGCAGGATATCGCCGAACCCCAGCGTGGTGAAGGCAACCAGTGCAAAATAGACGGACGTTTCGAACTCATTGAAGATATGCAGCAGCCATAGGGCCACCGCCCAGATCCAGACCGACGCCGTCATCATGACGATGGTCCAGAGCATCGTCAGCGACAAGGCCAGAATGAGCTTGATGCCGTGCGAGGGGCGTACCAGCCAGCTGTGACTGCGAGCCAGCACCACTTCAAGCCCCCACCACGATAGTGCTGCGACAAACGCCGTGGCGCAGATCAGGGCACTGCCCAACAGCAACTGAACCAGCATCCGCGAATCTTCCTCTCGATGGCGTCAGCTGGTCAGCGTACCTCAGCAGGCGCTCATTGTTTTGCCGCCAACTGCCTGAGCACGTAATGCAGAATGCCACCATTGCGAAGATAGTCCCATTCCACGTCCGTATCCACCCTGACGATCGCCTCGAATTCCCTTGTCTCGCCATCACCGGTGCTGGCACTGACCGTCACCCTGTCTGGCTGCTCGTCCAGCGATGAGATAGTGAAGCCTTCCTCACCACTCAGCTCCAGAGGTCCGACCCCTTCTCCCGGAAGAAACTGCAAGGGCAGCACACCAAAGCCCACCAGATTGGACCGATGTATGCGCTCATAGCCTTCTGCGATGACCGCCCTGACGCCGAGCAGGCTCACCCCCTTGGCCGCCCAGTCCCGACTGGACCCCGTACCGTATTCCTTGCCGGCCAGTACCACCAGGGGCACCTCTTCCTGCTGATACTGCATTGCCGCATCGAAGATGCTGACCGTCTCGGTCTCCGGAAAGTGCCGCGTGTATCCGCCTTCGACACCGGGCACCAGCAGATTTCTCAAGCGCACATTGGCAAAGGTGCCACGCATCATCACTTCATGGTTGCCACGTCTGGATCCATAACTGTTGAAGTCTCCGGGCTTGATGCCCAGCGAATCGAGGTATTGCCCGGCCGCGCTGTCAGCACCAATGGCACCTGCTGGCGAGATGTGATCAGTGGTCACCGAATCCCCGACCATGACCAGACAGCGCGCTGCTTCGATGGGCTGCAGCGGGGGGACGTCCGCTGTCATGTCCGTGAAGAACGGCGGTTGCTTGATGTAACTGGATTCGGGCCAGGTATAGGTCTTGTCGTCCGGTGTATCCAGACGATGCCAGTCATCAGTGCCGTCGAAAACGTCCGAATAGCGCTGACGGAAAAGCTCCGAACTGATGTGCTGGGCAACCAGGTCGGCAATTTCCTGCGGAGAAGGCCAGATGTCCTTCAGATAGACCGCGTTGCCGTCTGCATCGGAACCCAGCGGATCGTTGTCGAAATCATGCAACATGGAGCCTGCCAGAGCATACGCCACCACCAGTGGCGGCGAGGCCAGATAATTGGTTCTGACCTGTTGATGTATGCGCCCTTCGAAATTGCGATTGCCCGACAATACCGATGAGACGACCAGCTTGCGTTGCTTGATGGCATCACTGATCTCGTCATCCAGCGGGCCGGAATTGCCGATACAGGTGGTGCACCCGAATCCCACGACATTGAACCCCAGAGCCTGCAGAGGCTGCATGAGATCTGCCGCCTCCAGATAGCCGGTGACGACCTGCGAACCGGGGGCCAGTGAGGTCTTGACCCAGGGTTGACGGGTCAGCCCCTTCTCGCTGGCCCGCTTCGCCAGCAGTCCGGCAGCCATCATGACGTAGGGATTGGAGGTATTGGTGCAGGAGGTGATGGCCGCGATGACGATATCACCATGCTGCAACTCGTGCCCCTTCTCCGCTGTTTCCGATTGCGGACCGACCTCGTCGGCCACGACTGCCTTGTCGTGACCAATGGCGCTGTCACCACCCTCCTTCACGAACTCCTCCTCGGTGGAAGGTTCCTCTGCGGAGCTCTGCTCGCCAGCCGGCCGATTGTCCTCCAGATACCCATCCAGATAGTCCCGGAATGCACTGACGGAGTCGCGCAAGGCGATCCTGTCCTGCGGCCTTTTCGGTCCGGCAATACTCGGTACTACCTCGTCCAGATTCAGTGTCAGGGACTCGGTGTATTCGGCCGACGCCGCGCCATCCTCACGCCACAAACCCTGCATGCGCGCGTAGCTTTCCACCCGCTCGAGTACCTGCGCATCCCGGCCGGACAATTCCAGGTACTTGAGGGTTTCCGCATCCACGGGGAAGATACCGCAGGTAGCGCCGTATTCCGGTGCCATATTGCCGATGGTGGCACGGTCCGCCAACGGCAGGCCTGACAGTCCGTCACCGTGGAACTCGACGAACTTGCCAACCACCCCGTGCTCTCGCAGCATCTGCGTGACCTTCAGCACCAGGTCGGTGGCCGTGGCACCGGCGGGCAGACTGCCGATGAGCTGTACACCCACGACGTCGGGTATCAACATGGACATCGGCTGACCCAGCATGGCCGCCTCTGCCTCGATACCGCCGACACCCCAGCCCAGCACACCCAGGCCATTGATCATCGTTGTGTGCGAATCGGTACCCACCAGCGTATCCGGATATATCCAAGTCTCACCGTCTATCTGCTTCGTACTGACCACATCGGCCAGATACTCCAGATTCACCTGATGCACGATACCGGTACCCGGCGGCACCACGCGAAAGTTCTCGAAGGCCTGCTGCCCCCAGCGCAGGAATTGATAGCGTTCGCGATTGCGCTGAAATTCCAGTTTGGTATTCAGGTCCAGCGCCTGCTGCGTTCCGAACTTGTCCACCATGACCGAATGGTCGATGACCAGATCGACTCGCTCAAGCGGATTGATGGTTTCGGGGTCCCCTCCCAGCTGCCTGATGGCATCACGCATGGCGGCCAGATCAACAATCGCCGGTACTCCCGTGAAGTCCTGCAGAATGACGCGAGCCGGGGTGAACGCGATCTGTTCTTCGGACGGCGACTGACTGTCATGCCTGAGCAGCGCTTCGATCTGCGCTGAGGTGACCGTACCCCCATTTTCATTACGGAGCAGGTTCTCCAGCATGATCTTCAGCGAATAGGGCAAGCGGCTGACTCTGTATTCATCCTCCAGCACATCCAGCCGGTGACACTGAAAACTCGCAGATTCGCTGTCCAGCGTCGACCGAGTACCAAAACTGTTCATGATCATTTCCCCGTGTGGAAAGTTCCAGGACGGCGTCCTCTGCCAGTCTGACCAGGCGAACGCCCCGAGTTTCAATCCTCGATACTACTCCATGAACCGCGTCAGCCCGAATGCGAGGCGGGATCTACACGATGTGGTGACGCCCGTTACTGCTGGTATCCACTGATATCACGTCAGCCTCATCACTCAGCGAACCGTGCCAAGGGATCTGCCATTGCTGGCGACGACGAATCAGCCTTCAAGGACACGAATGTCGGCAGAGCGACCAGCCACCCGGGCCTGGTCGCTGCGGCCTGTGAACAGCTCCTGCCGAGCCAGTGGAATGCCCGGCAGAACCCGTTGCCCGATTACCGGACGTCCCAGACCGTCGATCTGCACATGCGAGGCAATCACAAACCACCGACTATGGAGCCTGCTGAATGTCACTCTGCCGGATATCCGACGAGTGCCGGACATCACCATCCACAACCGGATTCTCGCCGCTCTTGCCCTTCCGGGTCATCAGGCCGTACAGCACCATGACCAGGGCGGCAAACAGTGCGGCCCCCGCCAGAAACACACTGGCGACCAGACTGGCAGCCATCAAGGCCGCTGCCACCAGACCACCGGCGATTTTCGCCCCCAAAGGCATGTCACTCCACACCTTGTTCGGGTTGATTTCCATGTTCACGCTTGAGTGAGTCATTGTCTTGCATTTCCTCTTCAGATGATTGATTACTTGTTCCGGAAAGACTCTGCTTTCCGACACCCATCAATCTACGGCATGCAACTTAGGTGAAAATTAGGCAGGCGTTGACAGTAGTTCAACCCTCTGTTGCCGGTACTCGTACCTGAGACCCTGTCCAGCCAGGTTTTCCACCTTCAACTCGCCACCTGCTACGGCAGCGACCTGGCTGGCGATGGCAAGGCCCAGTCCATTGCCTTCATTACCTGCCCGAGCACCTCTGTCAAAGGGCTCGAACACCGACTCCAGCGCCGCAGGGTCGATACCCGGACCGCTATCGTCCACTCGGAAAATCATGTACGAGCCTTGCGTGAAGAGACTGACATTGATCTGTCCGTTTGCCGGAATGTGACGAATGGCATTACTCAGTCCATTGCGGAAGATCTTCGACAGGCCATGGTCGAAGTCTTCGACTTTGATGTTCTCGATCTGCACCACACCAAGATCAACCGGACGCTCCATGGCCAACGGATAGACGCTGGCGATGACTTCTCGAAGCAGATCATCGGCATTCACTATTGCTACATGAGCCTGATCGTTGAACTGCAGGCGGGCCAGGTCCAGCAACTGTGCCACCAGAGATTCCAGGCGCTTCAGGCCCTGTCTCATCAATACCTGGTTCTGCTGCGTGTCGTCACGACAGACGTTCTCAGCCAGGATATTCAGGCCTGCAACCGGCGTGCGCATCTCATGAGCGGCATCGGCGATGAAACGCTGCTGCTTGCGGATATCCTTGCGGGTACGTCCCAGCAGCCGATTGATGGCCCGGGTAAAGGGCAGAATTTCCTCTGCGATCCCCCGGTCGGATAGTGGCGCCAGGGACAGGGCCTCGCGCGAGTCGATCTCTGCCGCCAGCTTGCGTACCGGCTTCAGACCCCTCGACAGAACCCAGCGCGCAATCAGGAAAAAACCGATAGCCAGCACAACGACCGGAAACAACGCATACAGCGCATTCTTGCCGGCAAGCTCCTCTCGCAGTTCGGTTTGCTGGGCAACAGCATAGGGCGCACGACCATCTTCCGGCCTGATGACAAGCACTCGCCAGAAGTCATCACGCGCTTCGATGTCGTGAAACCCGGGCTTGAGTGTTTCCGACAGTCTCAGATAGCCCCGTTTGCCGAGTGTCTGCACCAGCACCTGCTCATCGTCCCGTTCACGAGCCCAGAAATTGCCCTGATTCCCCCCGTCGGGCACCCACCGAGCAACCTCCAGCAGCATGGCGTCCTGCATCTCCTCGGCACTCAGATACGCCAGGCCCGCAGACAGCAAGCCACCGACGACAGCACAAGCCAGACTTGCGACGAACAACCAGCGACTCAGATCTGCCTGCAGCGATCTTCGCTTCATTTTTCAACCATCCAGCCAAGACCACGAATGTTTCTGATGGCCTGTTTGCCCAGCTTTCTCCTCAAGCCGTGAATCACCACCTCGAGGGCGTTGCTGGCCACTTCTTCGCCCTGGTTGTACACATGCGCTTCGAGTTGCTCTCTGGACAAGACCTGGCCCGGCCGATACATGAGGGCTTGCAACAGTGCCAGTTCACGGGCAGACAGGGCAACTTCCCCGGACTCGCCGCGAGCCATTGCCGTGGCCGGATTCAGCTGCACCCTGGCCGTTGCCAGTTGTGGACTTCCCGACCCTGCATGACGACGCGCCACGGCGCGCAGCCGAGCCTGCAGCTCGCCCAGTGAGAACGGCTTGACCAGATAATCGTCAGCCCCGAGATCCAGGCCCTGAATGCGATCCTGCACACCATCCCGGGCAGTGATGATGATGACCGGAACGTCCTTGCCACGTGCACGCAGCTGCTGCAGGACGGCGGTACCATCCATCCCCGGAAGCCCCAGATCCAGCAAGACGGCATCGAAACCCTCGTCGTTCAAGGCTGCCATGGCAGCCTTGCCATCCTTCACCCACTCGCAGGCATGACTGGCTTCAAGCAGCGATTGCGAAACGCCATGACCGATCAGGGGATCATCTTCAACCAGCAGTATGCGCACAAGCGTCCTCGGTTCTGTCGACAATGGCAGACAGCCCATGACCGCACGGAATGAGCTGAAAATCGCGGTGGCAAATCCATCCCATCCGCTGTCATGCCGTTACGCTAACCCATTTCCGACAGCCATGACCATGCTTTCCGTCCGGCTCACCACTGGCAACGCAAACGCGCCTGAGCAGATGGAGTCGATCGCGGGACGGTTCGCTGAGCGTTCCGGAGGGAGACATTGACACTTCGCAAGGTGATACCCGCGCATTACCGGCTCCCGGCTCCCGGCTCCCGACTCCCGACTCCCGACTCCCGACTCCCGACTCCCGACTTTCGGCTTTCGATTCTCGTCTCCCGGCTCCCGGCTGTCGGCTGTCGGCTGTCGGCTGTCGGCTGTCGGCTGTCGGCTGTCGGCTGTCGGCTGTCAGCTGTCAGACAGGGTATCGTCCTTACTCGGTTGCAATCAGCACCGTCTTGGCATTCATGAATGCCAGCATGCCATCCGCTGACAGCTCGCGCCCGTAACCCGAGTCCTTGACACCACCGAAGGGTCGCGCCGGATCCGAAGAGACCATGGCATTGACGAAGGTCGACCCGGCCTGCAGGCGATTGATGGCCTCATCGATTTCCGCCTGCTCGTTCGACCAGATGCAGGAACCCAGACCGAACCGCGAATCATTGGCGAGGTGAATGGCATCGTCAATGGAGTCAGCCTTGAACAGCAGAGCGACCGGACCGAACAGCTCTTCGGTGGCTGCCGGTGAGTCTGCGGGTATATCGGCCAGGATGCCGGGCTGGTAGAAATTTCCCTCGCCATCAATGGGCCGGGCACCGGTCAGTCGGGTGGCGCCTGCGGCGACCGACTCTTCGACCTGGCGATGCAATTCATCCCGGATCTGCGGCAGGGCCAGTGGCCCGATATCGGTATTTTCATCCATGGGATCGCCCACCACCAGTGCGGCAAAACCGGCCACAAAGCGGTCCCGGAAATCGTCGTGGATATCGGCATGCACGATGAAGCGTTTGGCGGCGATACAGGACTGTCCATTGTTGATCGTGCGCGCCTTGACCGCCGTTTCCACCGCCTTGTCGATGTCGGCAGATGGCATGACAATGAACGGATCCGATCCGCCCAGCTCCAGCACGGTCGGCTTGATCTGTTGACCACAACTACTGGCCACAGCGGCACCCGCCCCTTCGGAACCGGTCACCGTGGCCGCCCGCACACGATCGTCCTTCAGAATGCTCTCGACCTGCCCTGAACTGATCAGCAGTGTCTGAAAGGCACCTTCCGGAAATCCCGCTCTGGCAAGGATATCCTCGATGGCCAATGCACAACGAGGCACATTGGAAGCATGCTTGAGCAACCCGGTATTGCCCGCCATGAGTGCCGGAGCTGCAAAACGGAAGACCTGCCAGAACGGAAAATTCCACGGCATGACTGCCAACACCGGCCCCACGGGCAGATAACGCACATAGCTGTCATTATCGCCATCCACCAGCTTGCGATCAGCCAGAATTGTCGATGTTTCCCGGGCGTAGTAGTCACAGGCCAGGGCACATTTCTCGACCTCCGCCATCGCGCTGGCGAGAGTCTTGCCCATCTCCTGTGTCATCAGTCGACCCAGACTCTCCTTCTCGTGACGCAGCAATTCCGCCGCCTTGCGCATCTTCACTGCGCGTTCATCCAGACTCAGCGAAAGCCCCTGCCGGAAAGCCTGATGGGATTTTTCCAGCGCCACATCGATCGCGTCTGCATCCAGCAGATCGAACTGCTGTTCTGTCTTTCCCGTTGCCGGGTTCACGGATTGCATGCCGGACATCATGAGCTCCTGTCGCCGAGTGAGAGTCGATCACTCATCACTGTAGCGAAGTGCCCGGCAGCGGCTATCAGCCCGCTGGGATTTTGTAAGGACTACCGGCTCGCGCCAGCGGCTTCACGCTGCTTTCGTCAGATAACGGGCTGCCAGCTGTACGTTCTCTACCGTCAGGGGCTTGCTGAGATAATCCAGCACCATGGGATAGCGACTGGCTCTCTCGCGATCTGCGGGATCGAGTGATGTTGTCAGCATGATGACGACACTCTCGGCGAACTCCTGACCGAACTCCGCGATGGCCTGGTCCAGAAACTCGAAACCGTTCATTCTCGGCATGTGAATGTCGAGAAAGATGATGTCCGGCTTTACATGATCATCCTTGCGAAAGTAGTTCAGAGCCTCTTCGGCAAGCTGAAAATCCATGACGGTTTGCACGATCCCCGAACGCTTCAGTACGCGCTTGTAGATCATCTGATCAACCGGTTCATCATCGATGGTGATAACGGTCTTTATCAGCGGAATCCCTGTCATGGCTGTGCTCCCGGAAATTCCAGTGAAAAGGTCGTACCACTGTGCCCATCGGATATCACTTCGATGGCCAGATGATGGTTTTCCGCAACGCGCTGACACAGCGAAAGCCCGATACCGGTGCCCCCGTACTGATCTCGCAGATTGAGTCGATTGAACAGACCGAACACCTTTTCCTGATCGGCTTCGCGAATGCCGATGCCATTGTCCTCGACTGTTATCCGATACCCCTGAGCATGTCTTGTGGCGTAGACAGAGACCTGGTGGTCACGCTCGTTGTGACGAAACTTCAGTGCGTTGGCAATCAGGTTCTGAAACAGCATGCGCAACTGCATGGCATCACCCTGCACAGCTGGCAGATCACCCAACTCCACTGTCGCGCAGGCAGCGCGTACGTCTGCAGCCAGATCCGACACAATGGCCTTCACCAGGCTGTTCAAGTCGATGGAATCGACCTTGATGGGAGCATCCACGGTCCGTGAATAGGTCAGCACATCCTGCACCTGTACGCCCATGCGTTCCACGGTGGCCAGACCCGTTTCGACGAACATCCGAGCATCGCTGCTCATGGAATCTTCCTCACAAGCCAGCTCGCCGAAGATCATCTTCAGAGTATTGGCGGGTGATTGCAGATCGTGCGAGATCGCGTAGGTAAATTCGCGCTGCTCACGACGCAATCGCTCACTGCTCAATCGGGCTGTCTTCAGACGTATCAGGTCGGAAACGCATCCGGCAATCTTCTGCGCTCTACCGATTTCCGCCGGTGTCCAGCGACGTTCCTCGGGCTGCATCATGCACAGACCACCAATGACCTTGCCGCCCGGAGCCTCTACCGGAATGCCCAGATAAGCCAGGGGTTGTCCCTCGGACAGGGCTGGCGTGCCCACCAGCAGAGGGTGCAAGCGGGCATCGGACACGACCACCGGGGCACCAGTCAGTGGCACATGCTGACAGTAGGTCAGCTCCATCGGCAACTCACGACTGGCCGCCAGTTCATCCGGGTGTCCTGACTGGCTCTTGTAGAAAATTCGCTTCTTCCTGAAATCGGCCACCGAGACATGGGCCACCGGAACATCCAGCAGTTCGGAAGCCAGACAGGTCAGATTATCGAATTCCTGCTCGGCAGGGGCATCGACCAGACCCAGTTCTTCCAGTGTGAAATGCATACTCGGTTCTCGGCTCTGGCAACAGACACACCGTGACCCTTGATGGACAGTCGGTGGTCTTCATGTAACGGCCACCAGTCCCCGCACCTTGAATCGGGATACCCTCGCCAAGCTCAATGAGACCTGAAGACGCCAACCGGAAACGCGATTGATCGGTGAATACAGTCGCGCCCGCAGGCTCTAACCGATGGAAAACCGGCTCTTCATCAGACGATCGAACCACTTCAGCAGCACTCCATCGACCGTATTCTGTACACCCATGGAAAATCGCTCCATCAGATTCTTCCTGGCCTTGAAGCTGACCATCAGTACATCGCGCTCTTCACAGGCGTCGATCAGGTACTGATCACTGGTGGACAGCTTGTCCGCGAGATGCAGATCCAGCGTGTCCTGTCCGGACCAGATCTCACCGGTTGCCACCTGTTCGATGTCGAGTTTCGGGCGGCGTTTGCTGACATAGTCCTTGAACTGCCCGTGAATGCGCTCGATATCCTCGATGAACTTCTGCCGACCTTCATCCGTGTTTTCTCCGAACAGAGTCAGCGTGCGCTTGTACTTGCCCGCCGTGAGCATCTCGAAGTCGATATTGTGTTCCTTCAGCAGGCGATGAAAGTTGGGAATCTGTGCAACCACACCGATGGAACCGAGCACGGCGAAAGGTGCAGCCACCAGCTTGTCTGCCACGCAAGCCATCATGTAACCGCCGCTGGCAGCCACCTTGTCCACACAAACGGTCAAGGGCACCTTCCTGTCGCGGATACGATCCAGTTGCGAAGCAGCCAGACCATAGGATGTCACCATGCCACCACCGCTCTCCAGTCGTACAAGCACCTCGTCGTCGGACGTGGCTGTGGTCAATACAGCAGTAATCTCGCGGCGCAGCTTGTCGACTTCTGTGGCACGAATATCACCGTCGAAATCCAGTACATACAACCGCGAACGCCCCTTCTCGACCAGGATGGTCTCACCCTCGCCGCGTTGCTTGCTCGCCTTCTTGGCCGCCTTCCTGGCTGCCTTCTTCTCGGCCTTGTCTGCAGCCTTCTTCTCCTTCTCGGCCAGCTTGCGTTCGAACGGCTCCATCAGGGAGAAGGACAGAGCCTCCCGCATGTCCTCCAGACGCTCATTGTATTTGCGGATCTCGATATGCCCTTCCGAACCACCACCATCCATGTCACGGCTGCGCATGGCGGCCGCTACCACAGCCATGATGATGGCCACAACGGCAATCACGAACGTCAGCGCCTTGAGAAAAAACAACCCGTATTCGTAGAAAAACTCAGCCACACTTATCCCCTGTCTTGTATTGTCTGAATAGCCGCAGCCGTCCGGCAGCATGCATCCCCTGCGGGATGGTCAGCACCTGAGCGGACGCGCCCTGAAACTATGGTTTATGGATGAACCAGCACTGATGAATGCGCGGGTTGCGTTGAAAATCCCGATCGATGGACCAGCTGTTGCGCTCCTCCACCCGGATACCCCTTGTGTCATCCTCGGTCAGTTCCGGTGACAGCTTGAAACGCCGATAGTTGTTTGAAAATATCAGGGTTCCGCCCGGTGCCAGCAACTTCAGACAGGCATCGATGGCGCTGACGTGATCGCGCTGCACATTCCAGTCATCCTCGACTGCACTGGAGTTGGAGAAGGTTGGTGGGTCCAGCAGAATCAGATCGAACAGCGCCTCTTCACGAATACCCACCGACGCATGCTCCAGCCAGCTGATCACATCCTGCCGCACCACTTCGTGCAATTGCTGAGCCGCGCCGTTGCGATCCAGATTTCGCATGGCCCACTGGCAATAGCGATTCGAGGTATCCACCGACACACTGCTGGAAGCGCCACCCATGACCGAGGCAACCGTCGCCGTTGCCGTATAGGCAAACAGGTTGAGAAAGCGCTTGCCCTGACTGTTCTTCCAGATGTATCGCCGCACAGGCCGGTGATCGAGAAACAGACCGGTATCCAGGTAGTCGGTGAAATTGACCTCGAGTTGCGCGCCGAACTCTTCCACCAGGGAAACGCTGGACGAGGCAGACTGCAACTTCTCATACTGTTGCGTACCGCTCTTCACTTCCCGCACTTTCAGGTGCACGCAATCGGATTCCACATTCAGTGTTTCCGGCAGAACAGCCATCAGAGCCTCGAGTCGCGCTTCTGCCATCGCCCGGTTGACCGTCGACGGCGCCTGATACTCCTGCACCACACAATGCAGCTGCTCGGATTCGAACAGATCGATGGCGACGGCGAACTCCGGCAGGTCGGAATCGTAGACCCGATAGGCCTTCACACCCGACTGTTTCTTCCAGCCCTTGAGCGCCCGCAGGTTCTTCTTCAGGCGATTGGCGAACGGCGTGGCATCCACCTCCAGCGCCTCACGCGGTCCTCGGTAGAGTGACGCCTGCGGGTGAGGCGAATCACTGTCAGCCTCGCTGTCGGCTGACATATCGGCAGAGGACCCGGCGGGTGCGAGCCCTGCGCCGGTTTCCGCAGCACCAGGCATACCGTCCTGCCCCTCGGCAGCGTGTGACGCCACCGGCAGTCGGGCCTTGCCCGCCCGGGGAATCTCCCCCGTCAGCAGCACACAGTCGATACCACCATTGGTCGCCTTCAGGGTCTTTGACAAGGGCAGGCGTGCCCGCGCATGCGGTGCAGCTTCCGCGGTGAACAGGGCGCACTGCCACCCGGCGTACTCGCGACTCAGACTGGAACCCAGATCGGCATAGAAGCGGGCATCGCCGGCCAGACGTTCGCCATAGGGCGGGTTGCTGATCAGCAGACCTTCCGGTGCATCATCCAGCAACGGCGGGCGTCGGTCAGACACCGAGGCCACGTCAAGGCTGACCACATCCGCCAATCCGGCGTTCTGCAGATTCTGGCGACAGTTGTCGATGGCGCGCCTGTCATGGTCACTGCCGCAGATGGCCACGGGAGAGGGTCGCACCGCCTGCCGAGCCTCGAGCAGGATATCCTGCCAGAGCGCCTCATCATGTCCCTTCCAGCCCATGAATCCGAAATAATCGCGCAGCAGACCCGGTGCCTGCCTGCAAGCCATCATGGCAGCTTCGATCAGCAAGGTGCCGGAGCCACACATGGGGTCGGCCAGAGGCTGACCCTGTTCAAGCGCTGCCGGCCAGCCCGCTGCCAGCAACAGCGCAGCGGCCAGATTTTCCTTCAACGGCGCCAGGCCGCCGGCATCACGATAACCCCGCCGGTGCAGACTGCTGCCGGACAGGTCGATGGCGATTCGCGCCTTGTCACGGAACAGATAGACGTTGATGCGCAGGTCCGGTGTATCGCGATCGACGTCCGGACGTCGGCCGCTGGACTCCCGGAACTGGTCCACCACGGCATCCTTGACTTTCAAGGCGCCATATTGCGAATGCGTAATGGCCGACTTGGCGGTGAAGAAATCCACGGCCAGCGAGCCGTCAACATCGACATGCAGGCTCCAGTCGATTTCCTGTACCAGCTCATAGAGCGCTTCCGGAGTGGCCGCCGCTCCCTGATGAATCGGAATCAGCACGCGATTGGCCACGCGACTCCACAGGCAGGCCTTGTAGCCGGCCGCAAGTCCGCCGCTGAAACGCACGCCAGCACCGGCACTCTGGACGTGCTCCAGCCCAAGTTCACGCAGTTCGTCTGCCAGCAGGTGTTCAAGCCCGCTGCCACAGGTGGCATACAGCTCGGCATGACGCAGGGTTGCGCTCAGATCGGATGAAGAGAAGGAATTCGGCAAGACGATGGGACCCGGTTGGAAACAGAGACATTCATGTGACATCCTGTCTGGCCGCCTGCATGCAGATACCGGCAACACAGCCTGTAAAAGCTGCGAGCCGCCATGCACCCAGTCAAGGCTGGACAGATGTACTTCGATACAATAGACATTGTATACGGGGAAACGGATGCCGCGATGATCCCGGCGGCTCAAGAAACGCCATGAAATTGACAAGTTACGGTGCCGCCGAGGAAGTCACCGGCTCCTGCCACCTCATTGAAGTCGGTGAATCACGTGTTCTGTTCGACTGCGGCCTGATTCAGGGTAGCCGCAAGGATGAATTGCGAAACCATGACCCCTTCCCCTTCGACCCGTCCACCCTCGATGCGGTTGTCCTGAGTCACGCCCATATCGATCATTGCGGCCGACTGCCCATGCTGATCGATCAGGGGTTCAATGGCCGCATACACAGCCACGCTGCCAGTTGCGATCTTGTGCAGATCCTGCTGAAGGACTCGGCCAACCTCAATGCCAGAGATGTGGAATTTCGCAATCGCAAGCGCAAACGTGCCGGCAAGCCTCTGTTGACACCACTGTATGACCAGAAGGATGTCGAAGAAACACTCGACAAGCTGGTCGCGACACCCTATGACACCTCGGTCAAGGTGGCACCGGGCGTCAGCATTCGACTGTACGATGCCGGCCACATTCTCGGTTCCTCTATCGTCGAGATCACTCTGGTGGAAGGCGATGAGTCTCGTGTCGTGGTATTCAGTGGTGATCTGGGGCACCGCGGTTCACCCATTCTGAAAGACTTCACCTGCCTGAAGAAGGCGGATCTGATACTGATGGAGAGCACCTACGGCAATCGCCTGCACAGGGACTGGTCGGAAACCCTGCTGGAGGTCCAGGAGATCGCCAGCGCACTGAGCAGCGCCCGCGGCAATATCCTGATACCGGCCTTCTCCGTCGGCCGCAGCCAGATGATTCTGTACACCATGGCCCGCTACTTCGACGAATGGGGGCTGGATCGCTGGAAGATCTTTCTGGACAGCCCCATGGCGATCCGTGCCAGCGATGTCTATCTGCGCCACGTCAGCCTGTATGACGAAGAGGCTGCCGCCTTCTACAAGAAGCACGGCCCCCTGTTGTCCATGCCCAATCTGTCATTCTCCCAGTCCGCCGCGGAATCCCGCGCCATCAACAAGATGGAATCCGGTGCCATCGTGATCGCCGGCAGTGGCATGTGTACCGGGGGACGCATCATTCACCACCTGAAACACAATCTGTGGCGCCGCGATGCCCATGTCATCATTGCCGGATATCAAGCTCCCGGAACCCTCGGCCGCCAATTGGTCGATGGCAAGCCGACCGTCAAGATATGGGGGGAAAAGATCGCCGTTCGTGCCACCATCCATACCATTGGCGGCCTGTCTGCCCATGCCGACCAGCAGGGCATGCTGGACTGGTATGCCGGTTTCACGGATCGACCTCCGGTGTTGCTGGTGCATGGAGAGAGCCGCGCCATGCAGGCTCTGGCGGCTCGGCTGAGTGATGAGCTGGGTGCTCGTGCCATCCCTGCATCCCGTGGCAAGTCGACAGATTTGCTGGCGCTGGATAAATTTGGCCAATGATTGTTCGTTCTGTTACGGTTTCTGCCAGCCGCAAGACGGGCTGAATCCGGAACATCAACTGAAAAACACGGGCCAGGCGGCCCACCCACCGATCAGCAGTGAGATCCGCACAAGATGAGTACAGAAGAAAGAGAGTCGATGGAGTTCGATGTCGTGGTGGTTGGCGCCGGCCCTGCGGGGTTGGCCACTGCCTGCAGACTGATGCAGATTGCTCAGGAAAAGGAGCAGGAGATCAGCGTTGTCGTGCTGGAAAAGGGCTCCGAAGTCGGTGCTCACATATTGTCCGGGGCCGTGATCGAGCCGCGCGCATTGAACGAGCTGTTTCCCGACTGGAAGGAAAACAATGCGCCATTGAAAACCGCCGTGACGCGCGATGACATCCTGTTCTTCACCAGTGCCAGTGGTTCCCTGAAGATGCCGCATTTCCTCTCACCCAAGACGATGCACAACGATGGCAACTATGTCGCCAGCCTTGGCAATCTGACGCGCTGGCTGGCGGAACAGGCAGAAGCGCTGGGCGTCGAGATCTTTCCCGGATTTGCAGCTGCCGAGATCCTGTATCACGAAGACGGACGCATCAAGGGTATCGCCACCGGTGACATGGGCGTCGGCGCTGATGGCAGCCCGAAAGACGGTTTTGAACGCGGCATGGAACTGCATGCCAAGTACACCGTATTTGCCGAAGGCTGTCGCGGCCATCTGGGCAAACAGCTCATCAACCAGTTCGGACTCGATGAAGGCCGCTCGCCCCAGCACTACGGTATCGGTCTGAAGGAGCTGTGGCAGATTGACCCGGCAAAACACGACCCGGGGGTTGTGGTCCATGGTGCCGGTTGGCCTCTGTCCGAAACCGGCACCACCGGGGGTGGTTTCCTGTACCACCTGGAAGACAATCAGGTGGTGGTCGGTCTGATCATCGACCTGAATTACTCCAACCCCCATCTGAGCACCTTCGAGGAGTTCCAGCGATTCAAGAATCACCCGGTGGTTCGCGACGTACTCGAAGGTGGCGAACGTATCTGCTACGGTGCACGCGCCATTGCCAAGGGCGGACTCAATTCTCTGCCACGCATGAGCATGCCAGGCGCACTGATGATCGGTTGCGACGCCGGCACACTCAACTTTGCCAAGATCAAGGGCACGCATACCGCCATGAAATCCGGCATGGTGGCTGCCGAAACCATCGCTGCGGCTCTGGCCAATGGTGATGAAGGACGAGAGTTGAGCGAATACGATGACGCCTTTCTGGCCAGTTGGGCCGGCGAGGAATTGAAGAATTCGCGCAACTGGGGGCCAGCCATGCACAAGTTCGGCATGTACCTGGGAGGCGCCTACAACTACATCGACCAGAACTTCTTCGGCGGCAAACTGCCCTTCAACTTCCGCGATGAGGTGCCGGATCACGCCTGCCTGAAGCCGGCCGACAGCTGCAATGCCCCCGACTACCCGAAACCCGATGGCAAGATCACCTTCGACAAACCTTCATCGGTCTTCATGTCGAACACCAACCATGAAGAGAACCAGCCGGTTCATCTGCAACTGAGCGATCCGACCATCCCGATTCAGGTCAATCTGCCCAAGTATGCCGAACCCGCCCAGCGCTATTGTCCGGTAGGCGTGTACGAGGTGGTGGTCAAGGAAGACGAACCAAACTTCGTGATCAACGCGCAGAACTGCATTCACTGCAAGACCTGCGATATCAAGGATCCCAGCCAGAACATCACCTGGGTCGTCCCCGAGGGTGGCGGCGGTCCCAACTACCCGAACATGTAAAAGCGACGTCACGCTCTGCGGGCAGTACATCCGACTGCCCGCAAGCTCATTGCCGAATTTTCCCAGCGATTCAATCCTCGGCCGGTGGTGCCGCCTTGGGTTTGCTGGCACGTGGGGCGCGCTTGGGTTTGGCTGGCGCATCTGCCGCTGCTTCACCGGCAGCGTCACTGGCGGCACCGGCACTTTTCCTTGGCGCGCGCTTGGCTGCTGCTCTGGGCTTTTTCTCGGTTTCGGCTGCCCCCTCAACAGCTGCGTCCGCCGACTTGGCGGCCGCACTGGCGCGCGGTTTGCGCACTGCCGTGGTCTTCGCTCTCGTCCTTGTCACCTTTGGCTCAGCCGGTTCCGAGGCCGCACTCTGCGCCTCGTTCTCGGTGGCTGCCCTGGGCTTTCGTGGTGCACGAGGCTTTCTGACTGGCGCTGCGTCCGCCTTGTCACTTGCTGGCGAGGAAGCGGCATCCGCGGTGGCCGGTGCAGGCGTGGACGCCTCAGCTCCGGCGGCCGCAGGAGACGATTCACTGGCTACCGGCTGCGAATCCCGGGCGGCGGGCTGATCCAGTGGTAGTTTCTGTTGAGCATCGCCGTTGATCACCGACACCGGCTTGTCGGCTGCGATGGCTGGCGTGGCAGCATCGTGCTCTGTCTGACCTGCCGCTTGCTCGGCTTTCTGCGGAGTGCGATTCTGGTTGCGCGACTGATTGCGGTTCTTGTTGCGATTCTGGTTACGTCCGCCGCGGCCATTCTGCGCACCGTTCTGGCCGTTGTTCTGGCCGTTGTTCTGCGCCTCATCGGACTGTGCACGGTTGGCATTGCGACCCTGCCCATTGCGTGTCTGCTGGCGACCCTGGGCACTACGTCCCTGCCCCTGGGCACGTGCCTGATTCTGACCGGGCTGGCGACGCTTCTGATTACCGCGCCCCTGCTTGTTGCGATTGCCCTGGTTGCGACCATTGCTGCCGTAAACCAGACTACCCACCTGATAGGGATCTTCCATGCCGATCAGATTGCTGTCTGACGGAAAACGGTTGTTGACGTTGAAATGATCACGATTGCCGAAGTTGTCATCTTCGTATTCGATTTCGGTAGCCGGCTCGGGCAGGGCTCGATTACCGATATTGTCCATCTCTTCGGTGAGTTCACGGGGTGGTTTCAGCGCCCGATTGCCTTTCTCGATGCGATTGCCGATGTCATCGTTGTCGCCGGAGCGACCGCGCTTGCCCGAACGACCACTGCGTTTCTTGCGGTTACGTCCCGGATTGCCGCCTTCGGCGCGAGCGTTGCTGTTACGAGAACGTGCCCCGCGATTGGGTCTGGATGGACCGCCGTTCTCACGTGAAGAGGCTGATTGACTGTCCGATGACGCTCCGCCGGAATTCGATGGTGCCGATGGCAACTCGCTATTGGTCATGTTTGTACTATCACCTTGGTTTTACTTCTTTGTTTTCCGTGACTTGCGGCAATCAGCCTGCTCATGCCAGTGTATTGACAACACGGCTGGTCAAAGACGATGTGTGAGGCAAGGACTGCAGTCAGGCACGTGAATGCCAGCCCCTCTCAGGGCCCGTGCGGACAGGGCATGTTACCCGCCAGGCAAAGGTAAATCTCTCTCAGGTCTCACTGCGACAGGACAGTTTGGTCTACAGTGCGTTACCAATTTCTGACCCGATGCGGACCGAGTAGCGGTTAGTATACGCCAGCTGATTTCAATCGGTCGTATTTATGCCCTGTTGCCTGTTCCAATGACATGGTACTGCGTCACAGTCCTGCCCGGCAGGCGCTGAATCGGGCCCCCATTCGCTTCGACATACTATCCATATCGTGAAAACAGATTACGTATCTCATTGGCAACAGGAATGGTTTGGCAATATTCGGGCCGATGTGCTTGCCGGACTTGTCGTGGCCCTTGCACTCATTCCCGAAGCAATTGCCTTTTCCATCATTGCCGGAGTCGATCCGAAGGTAGGCCTGTATGCCTCCTTTTCAATAGCCGTGATCGTTGCCATCACCGGAGGCAGACCCGGCATGATTTCCGCCGCCACGGCCGCCACCGCCGTACTGATGGTCACCCTGGTCAAGGACTATGGCTTGCAGTATCTGCTGGCAGCAACCGTACTGGCCGGACTTCTGCAGATCGTTGCCGGCCTGCTGAAGCTGGGAATGGTCATGCGATTCGTGTCGCGCTCGGTCATGACCGGCTTCGTCAACGCGCTGGCCATTCTGATCTTCATGGCGCAGCTACCCGAATTGATCGATGTACCGTACCTGACCTACATCATGGTTGCTGCCGGTCTGGCCATCATCTATCTCTTCCCGCGGCTGACCAAGACAATACCGTCACCGCTGGTCTGCATCATAATTCTGACCATCATTACCCTGGTGCTGGGTCTTGATATCCGCAATGTTGGCGACATGGGTGAACTGCCAGACTCCCTGCCGGTGTTCCTGATACCCGATATTCCACTCAACTTCGAGACCCTGCAGATCATCCTGCCCTACTCGGCGGCGGTTGCAGCCGTGGGCCTGCTCGAATCACTGATGACAGCCTCGATCGTTGACGAACTCACCGATACCCGCAGCGACAAGAACCGTGAATGCATCGGTCAGGGCATCGCCAATACCGCAACCGGCTTCATCGGAGGCATGGCAGGTTGTGCGATGATCGGGCAGTCCATCATCAACGTCAAATCCGGTGGCCGCGGCCGTCTGTCCACGTTCTGTGCCGGTATCTTTCTGCTGATCATGATCGTGTTTCTCGGCGACTGGGTGAAGCTGATTCCCATGGCCGCACTGGTTGCCATCATGATCATGGTATCCATCGGTACCTTCAGCTGGTCATCCCTGCTGAATCTGCGTACCCATCCGCGCAGTTCCTCCATCGTCATGCTGGCCACCGTCATCGTCGTGGTGGCCACGCACAACCTGGCCATCGGCGTGCTGGTTGGCGTGCTGTTCTCGGGCATCTTCTTCGCCTGGAAGATCTCGCAGATTTTCCGGGTCACCTCATCGCTGAGTGAGGATGAACAGACCCGAACCTATCTGGTCGAGGGTCAGCTCTTCTTTGCGTCCAGTGACGAGTTCACAGCCTCCTTCGACTTCAAGGAATCCGTGGAAAAGGTCATCATCGACGTCAGCCAGGCGCATATCTGGGACATCTCCAGCGTGCAGGCACTGGACATGGTCGTCCTGAAATTCCGGCGCGAAGGCAGTGAAGTCGAGATCATCGGACTCAATGAAGCCAGCGAGACCATCGTCGATGAACTGGGTATGCACGACAAACCCGGCGCACTTGACGATATGATGAAGCACTAGACCGAGGAATTGAACTTGATCAAGATTATCGCAGTCATCGACGGTTCCAGCTACTCGGCCAGCGTGTGCGAACATGCGGCCTGGGTCGCCAACCGGGCCGGCGCCAGCATTGAAGTCATTCATGTCCTGACACGCCGGGATGCCAGCGCCGACCAGTCCAATCTGAGCGGCAGCATCGGTCTGGGTGCGCGCTCCGCCCTGCTCAGCGAACTGGCGGAACTGGATGCCCAGCAGGCACGGCTGGCCCAGAAACGTGGCCGCGCGATCCTGGTCGATGCCGAATCACTGCTGTCCGAACGCGGCGTGAGCAACGTCCACACCCGGTTGCGCAACGGCGAGATCGTCGACACGGTCAAGGATATGGAAGACGAGGCTGACCTCATCGTCATGGGGAAGCGTGGCGAGTCGGCCAATTTCGACACACTGCATCTGGGCCCCAACCTGGAAAAGGTCATCCGTTCCACACGCAAGCCGGTCATGGTGGCTTCCCGGGAATTCACGGAACCGAGCAAGATACTGATCGCCTTCGATGGTGGACCCAGCGCCCTGAAGGCCGTGGAATTCGTGTCGAAGCGACCTCACTACAACGACTTGCCGATCCACCTGTTGAGTGTCGGTCGCGACTCGGCCAACGAACGTCGCCAGTTGGAAGGCGCCGTGATCACGCTCAAGGAAGGGGGCTTCGCCGTTACCGGTGAGAACCTGCCCGGCACCCCCGAAAGCGTCATTGCCGACAAGGTCGAGCAGGAAGGTTTCGATCTTGTCATCATGGGTGCTTACGGGCATTCCCGAATCCGCAACCTGATCATCGGCTCGACCACCACCGAAATGGTACGTTCCTGCAAGGTACCGGTGCTGCTGTTTCGCTGATCAGCAATCGATGCGGGGTGGTTCTGCCGAGGCCTGACGAATTGAATTCGGCAGGCCTCAGCATTATCTTCACACCATCTGATCGATCAACAATCACCTCGTCAGTCACTCTCCTGCAGACCGCAGCTGCAACGCTGCTGCGGTACCGGGACTGACGGCAGGGTATGACGCCTGGGGGGCGCAGAATCATGCACGACTTCAAACAACAACTGGCGCCGGGCTGGACCCCGGTCAACATCGGCCTGATGATCATCCTGTTCATGGTTGCCTGGCCACTGGCCGTGCTCATGATCGCGTACATCATCTGGGGGCAGAAGCTCGGCCTCGACCTGGGACGACCAGAGACGCTGTCCATCTTCTGGAAACGATTGAGCGTTGCTTTCCGTGCCGGGCTGGATTCGTTCTCCCGCAACCCCTGAGCCTGGTCGTTCGCCAGAACGCCTGACTGACTGTAGTCAGACAACCGCGTTGCTGAACCGGGCTATATCGAGTATCCAGACAGACAGTGGTCGTCATGCCCGCAGACAGCGGGCACCCGGCGGGCACGCTCCAGCCTCTTGCACTCATCCGGCGAGCAGACACCCGCTTGCTGATGCCTGACGCGCGCAGACAGGCATTTGCCTCCCGCGCTCAGGTTACAAATGAAACCTGTCGATCTCTACGCGACAGTTGATCCGCCGATATTCAGGACACGTTCCGTTGTTCATGCGTGCAGACCATGGCAGATCCTACAAGCCGATGTGGCTCCCGGTACCCGGGATGGTGGGCCGTAACCACGGCCTGTCTGTCATTGTTTGCCTGCTCGGTACTGGCAGCACCGGCGCCGCTGTGTCTGTATGTGTCCTCCTATCATCAGGGGCATGCCTGGTCTGACGGTATCGAGCGAGGCCTGCGCCAGACGATTGCCGAGCATTGCGAAGTTGCCAGTTTCTACATGGACAGCAGCAGACGGCCATCGGTGAGGGACATGCAGAGTGCAGGCCTGGCAGCTTTCGAACGGGCTCGCGACCTGCAACCGGATATCATCATCACCTCGGACGACAATGCGGCCGAGTACCTGATCGTGCCATATCTGCTGGGCGGCAAGACTCCCGTGGTGTTCTCCGGCATCAACTGGTCAGTCCAGGAATATGGCCTGCCAAGCAGCAATGTCACAGGCATGGTGGAAGTGGCACCACTGCGACATATGCTGATCAACACACTGACAGCGGTCCAGAGCAGTCCCGACCACCGTATCCTGACTCTGCGAAAGCAACCGGGCGCAGCTCGCATCCTGTATCTGGGCAGCGACTCCCCCGCCGACCTGAAGATGCTGGCGCGCATCGATCTGATTGCCAATCTGCTCGGCACCGGGGTAGACAGTATCCTGGTCGATGACTTCGATGCCTGGTTGAGCGGCTTTCGCCTGGCACAGAACCATGACCTGCTGATCATCGGCAACAACGCCAATGTACGCGATTTCGATCATGACGTTGCTCGACGCCATGCCCTGCTGCATACACGAACGCTGAGCGTTACCTACAACGACTGGATGATGGACTATGCGGTGCTTGGCTACACTCGTCTGGCCGAGGAACAGGGGGAATGGGCCGCACTTGCAGCAATAGCCATTCTGGACGGCTTGCCGCCCAGCGATATTCCGGTGGTGACCAACCGCAAGTTCGAAACCTGGCTGAATGTCGATCTGGCCGAACGCAGTGGTCTGCGGCTCAGCCCGCATATCACCAATCGAGCCAAGAAGTACCAATGAGGGTGATCGGTTCCCTGCACCGGACGATGACACCCTACCGTGCCCGCACTGCCTTGCTGTGCATAGCGCTGACCTGTTCCCTGCTGGTCATCACCTATTCGCTCAACAGCTGGCATCATGATCGACTGAACACCGAACGCATGAGACTGGCCGTTACGGACATCAGCGAGCAGATCGGCGGCATCCGTGCATTGATGGCATCGCTGGTCGGCCTGCACCAATCGGCTCCTGCGCCGCAGCACTCATCACTGCTGCTGTACTCGAACCAGATTCTCGAGCACGCCGACTACATCACCAGCATAGGTCGCTACGAGCACGTGAGCCAGGCTGAGCGCAGGAGCTTCGAGGCGCACATGAGCGAATCCGGCCTGCTGGATTACAGAATCAAGGGCATCGACGAGCACGGCAATGTGAGCAGCCTGCCAGCCGTGGAATGGTCCTATCCCATCAGCGTCCTCGAACCACTGCTGCCGACCAATGCGCGACTGATCGGTACCAACCTGGGATCGCTTGACGGACTGGAGCAGATGCTGGACAACATCGCCAGAACCAACGGCACCCTGGTGACGAGTTTTCCCGAATCATGGCCCTTTGGCGGCCATCTGGTTCAGTTCAGACCCGTGTATCGCGGTCAGCAGACACCGGGGACCGATGCGACACGCTGGCAACAGTCGGCTGGTGGCTTCTGGATGTCCATTGATGTCACCAGGCTGCTGAGCGGGCTTGCCGCCCGCTTGAGCGATTTCGACATCAAGGTCAGGGTCGAGCATGGTGATACCGTCACGGCGCTGTACAGTCAGGAACCTCGCTACAACGAGAATCTGTATCTGCGTTTCCTGTATCCGAGTCAGCAGCTCACCGAGGTATGGACAAGCGATTCGGGCAGGCTGAGCATTCGATTCGAAAAGGAAGTCGGCTTCACCGGTACGGCTCTGCTCGTCGCAGCCAGCTGCATGGTGGCATTCCTGCTGCTGCTGTTGCAGTTCCTGTCCCATCAATCGACGAAGCGGCAAAGCGAACAGGAACAGAATCGCAGCCGAGAGGCATTGTACGACGCTCGGGAAATGGCAGAGCGAACACTCAATGCCATGCAGGATGCCATCCTGACGCTGGATACCGACCTGCGCATCTCGCACATCAACCCGGCGGCGGTCATACTGTTCAAGGCAAGACCCGATGACACACTGGGCCGGCATTTCAGCGAAGTGATCGAATTCCGACTGCTGGAAGAGCCGGACACCCTCCTTGACCTGCCAACGGCATTGCAGCATCTCTCCCATGGCAGCAAGGGTGAATTCGATGTCATCCCCATTGCCAACCTGCATTCGGATCTCATCCTGAAGCTGACGCTGACAAGCCTGCACAACCAGGAAAATACAATCACCGGCCATGTCCTGGTCATGCGCAATGTCAGTCATGAACGGCGCCTGACCAGAAAGCTGGCCTATCAGGCCAACCATGACTCCCTGACGGGATGCTACAACCGACATCATTTCGAGCAGGCACTGGCAGGTCTGCTCGATGAAATGGCCTTCAGCGACAATCAACACGCCCTGTTCTATCTGGATCTTGATCAGTTCAAGACGATCAACGATACCTGTGGGCATCGTGCCGGAGACCGTCTGCTCAAGGAGCTGACCACTCGTCTGTCATCGATCGTTCGCGAACAGGACACCCTGTCCCGCCTGGGCGGTGATGAATTTGCATTGCTGCTGACCAATGTCACGGCCGAACACACGCAAGCCATATCAGAGCGCCTGTACAAGCTGTTTCAGGGATTCATATTCCACCATGAAGACAAGGCATTCGCAGTACGCGCATCCATCGGCGTCGTCCATCTCGACCAGAACTGCAACAATCTGAATGACGTCATGACTGCAGCCGACATCGCCTGCTACGCCGCCAAGGATGCCGGGCGCAACAATCTGCTCGTATACTCCGCCGACAATCATGCCCTGGCGCAACGATCAGAAGAACTCAGCTGGCTTCCACGGCTGCAGAACGCCTTGCAGAACGATGAATTCCTGCTGTACATGCAGCCGATTGCCAGACTGAGCAAGAATGAAGGCGAAACGGCAGGAGTGCCGCCGGAATCGATCGAGCACTTCGAGTTCCTGTTGCGTCTGCGAGACTCGGAAGGCATGGAATTCACCCCCTGGCAGTTCATCCGGGCCGCGGAGCGCTACGATCTGATGCGGCAGATCGATCGCTGGGTCATACGGACCGCGCTGCGTACCATTGCAGAGCTCGATGGCGGTCCCGCCGGTCATTGCAGCTATTCGATCAACCTCTCGGGGCAGTCCGTCGCCGATCCGACACTGGCCGACTATATCCGTGAGCAATTCGATCAATACAAGCCAAACCCCGAGAAGGTCTGGTTCGAGCTGACCGAAACTGCTGCCATTGCCAACTTCTCGGTGGCAGTCGATCTGTTCCACAGCATTCGTGACAACGGCAGCCTGATCGCACTCGATGACTTCGGCTCGGGGCTGAGCTCCTTTGCCTATCTCAAGAACATGCCGATCGATATCATCAAGATCGACGGGCAGTTCGTTCAGGATATCGCAAGCAATCGCTTTGACAGACACATGGTTCTTGCCATACACCAGCTGAGCACGACCATGGCCGTGAAGACCGTTGCCGAATATGTGGAGAATCAGGAAATACTCGACGAATTGACCGACATCGGAATCGACTATGCGCAGGGGTATCACATAGGCAAACCTGCCAGTGTCGAGGACACCCTGGTGCAGTGTTTCAGCTCTCGCCGCGTGGCGTGATTGGACCGAGTCAGCGTTGAAAGCGATCCGGCCGAAAGGCTGCCAATGCCTGGGCATCCTGCTCACCGGTGATCAGGCCCGCGACCAGACGCCCTGTCTTGGCACCACCGGTCAAACCGATGTGCTGATGCCCGAAGGCTGTATACACCCCGGTTGAACGGATCTGTCCGATGAACGGCAGACTGTCTGTCGGAGCCGGGCGATGCCCCATCCATTCCACGGTGTCGCGGTATTCCAGGTCTGGCATCAACTCCTTCACCTTGCGCATCAGCAGTTCGATCGGTTTGCGCGAGGGGCCTTTCTGCAATCCACCGAACTCCACGATGCCGGCACAGCGCATGCCATCATGCATGGGCGTTGCCACGAATTTTCCCGACGCGATCATGGTAGGCACGCTGACGCACTGCGAAGGCTCCCTGAATATCACGTGATAACCACGCTCCGATTCCATCGGCACTCGGATGCCCAGTTGCCGCGCCAGCGGCGTAGACCAGATTCCCGTCGCCAGTACCGCGGAATCACAGGCAATCGGCCCCTGATCGGTCTGGACCGATCTGATCCTGTCATCCACCAGTTCCATGCCCTGCACGGTTGCCTGTACCAGAGTCCCGCCAAGCCCGGCAAACACCTCGGCCAGTGACTTCACGTACAGACCCGGACTGCGAATGTGTCCATGATGCTGCCGCATGACAGCCAGCATTCCGATACCGGGACCCAGTGCCGGCTCTTTTTCCCGTACTGCCGCCCCTTCCAGCAGCTCCGGCTCGAAGCCGTTCTCACGGCGCAACTTCCAGACATAGGACTCCGCCTCGAATTCCTCGCGATTGCGATAGGCAAACTGGTAATCGGACGGGACCAGCCATTGATCGGCAACGGTATTGCCAGCCAGGTCCTGATGCTGTTCGAGGCTGTCGCCAATGACGAATCGCAGATGACTCGCAATGCGACGGGTATCGGCGTCATTGGCATTGGCCAGGTATTGCGTCAACCATGGCAGCATTCTGGGCAGATGGCTCCAGCGCATGAACAAGGGGAAATCGGGATTCATCAGCATGCCCGGTGCCTTGCGCAGCAGACCCGGTGTAGTCACCGGCACCACAGAACAGGACGCCAGCACGCCGGCATTGCCGTGTGAGGTGCCCTCCCCCGGAGCCTGTCTGTCGACCAGAGTCACCCGGTGCCCGGCTCTGGCCAGCCAGATACCGGCTGCCACACCGTTGATGCCAGCGCCGATGACGACCGTATGCGGTGATCGATCCTGTGATGTCATGCTTGCAATCCTGTTCTAGACCCCTGCATTACCGCCAGTCTCCACCAGTAGAAGGTTCAGATCCGGCAGATTTCCCGCGCCGCCCCTGCGCCCCACTGCCAGCGCCCCACAACGATTTCCCATGACCAGGCAGTCGGACAGGGGCCTGCGGGCAAGCCAGGCACACAGAAAACCGGCGTTGAAGGCATCGCCCGCCCCTATGGTATCAATCACCTCACACGGATCGGCGGCAGCATGCAGCTGCCGGCCAGCCTCGTGGACCGTTGCTCCCGCCGCACCTTGCTTGACCACCGTCATTGGAGCACAGGCAGAATCGACACCGTTGCGCTGCAGTCGCTGCATTTCGCTCTCATTGGGCAGGAAGACATCAACCCGGGAAATCAGCTCGGCGATGTCAGGATGGTCGAGACAGGCATCGTCCCAGGCACAGTCGAGCGACACGCTAAAGCCCGCCTGACGCGCCTGAACGAGCAGCGATGGGTTCTCGAGAAGCGTGGAAAGCTCACTGATGTGCAGATGTGTCAGCGTCGAAGCCGCGGCCAGAGTCTGCATCCTGGCGGCATGATCATCCGGCAATGCCGCACCCTGGCGACTGGTGAGAAAGGCTCGGTCGCCATCCATCGCCATGGCAACAGTCAGCTGGGGGGAACCGCCGCTGGCGACGACACATTGGCCCAGATCAACGCCCAGTGCCAGCGCTTCCTGCTCGATGATGCTGGCGAAGGGTGCACAGGGCAGTCGCCCCAGAAGACATGACGGCTTGCCCAGTGCCGCCACGTAGGCCGCCGTGATGAAGGCACCGCCGCCGGCGTGTACCGACATCTCTTCAGCGAACTGCTCACGTCCCAGACTTGGCAGTTGCGTCATGCCCGAGAAGTTGAGATCACAATAGACCCGGCCGGCGCACAAAATTCCCTTGTCAGTCACTTCAGTGCGACACCACTGTCCTTGTCGAACAGGTGCAGGGTATCGATGGCAGCACCGAGAAATATCCGGCTGCCCGGCTCAGGCGCCTGGCGTCCCGGGCCCGACGCAATGACCTCGATACCATCGATATCGACATACAGGAGCGTTTCCGACCCCAGCGGCTCCACGACCGAGATGGTTCCCTGCAACATGGACTGGCTCTGTGCAACCGGTTTGAGATCCTCGGGACGGATGCCGAGAATCACGTCGTGGGAGGAACCACTGGATGCCAGGTTCCAGGGAACCTGCGCACCATTCCAGAGGCTGAGACCCTGTTCATCCAGCACCCCCGGCAACATGTTCATGGACGGTGCGCCGATGAATTGAGCAACGAAGGTATTGACCGGATTGTGATAGGCCTCCGCGGGTGTCCCCACTTGCTGAATGTATCCGTCCTTCATGATCACGATCCTGTCGGCCATCGTCATTGCCTCGACCTGATCATGAGTGACGAAAACGATCGTGGTACCGACTCTCTGGTGCAATTTCTTGATCTCGAGCCGCATCTGCGTGCGCAGCTGAGCATCCAGATTGGACAGCGGTTCATCGAACAGGAATACGGCCGGATCACGCACCAGCGCCCTGCCGATGGCGACACGCTGACGCTGCCCACCGGACAGGGCGCTGGGCTTTCTGTCCAGGTAGTCTTCCATGCCCAGCAAGGTGGCCACTTCCATGATCCGCTCGGCTTTCTCCGATTTGGACAGCTTCGCCGTGCGCAGACCGAAACCGATGTTCTTGCGCACGCTCATGTGCGGATAGATGGCGTAGTTCTGGAAGACCATGGCGATGTTGCGCTGTTTGGGTTCCAGATTGTTGACGACCTGGTCGCCAATGCTGATCTCCCCGGAACTGATATCCTCAAGCCCGGCGATCATGCGCAGCGTGGTGGATTTACCGCACCCGGACGGGCCGACGAACACGACAAACTCACCATCCTTCACGTCCAGATCGATACCGTGAAGAACTTCGGTCTTGCCATAACGCTTGACCAGATTCTTCAGTGTCAGGCTTGCCATGTTTTCTGGTTCTCCAGCAAGGCGTTGAACGACTTGAGTCGCTGTTCATCGGCAGTCTGCAAGCGATTTCGGCAGGCAGTGACTATCTCCAGCAGCTCGTCGAGCTCACGGGTATAAGCGGCCAGCGCCTCATCCATGGCAGCCGTGGCAGGTCCGCCGAATCGATCACGCAGTTCGACGAAGTTGCGCATCGACACCGCCTGCCGGAAACTGGACTCACTCAGTTTGCCGGGCCGTCCGGTTTCATCCTGGAATGCCTGCGAGAATGCCGGGTAAGCGGCCTGCAGCGCCATGCCTTCGGCAATGACTGCATTGGCCGTGGAGGCAGCGATTTCATGCGCCTGCCTGAAGGAGAGGCCTTCCTCGCGCACCAGGGTATCAGCCAGCTCCGTGATCGTGATACAGGCAGCATCGGCGTTCTGTGCCACACGCTCCTCATTGATCGAGACCGACGCCATGAAGGCGCTGAGCAACTCCAGCACACGCCCGCCACTGTCGAAGGCGGCATAGCCGGCTGCCTGGACTTCGCCTTCGCTGTCGTTCATGTCGGTGAACGGCGTGTTGTGCATGGTGTTGACGATCGTGTCGCAGCGACCGGCCGTGACACTGGCGAGGTGCCGCATGTGCTCAATGGGGACAGGATTGCGCTTCTGCGGCATGATGGAGGAGATCTGTACCAGAGAGTTCGGTACATACAGCTGCCCTACCTCGAAAGCCGACCAGAACGCCATGTCCTGTATCACGCGTCCCAGATGCACGAACAGTAGCCGGATGGCCGAATACAGACCGGTAACGTAATCGACAGAGGCGATGCAACCGTAACTGTTGCGTTTCGGTGCAGCAAAGCCCAGCAGCTCCGCCATCTGCCTGCGATCGATGGGAAAACCGGATGTGGTGATGGCAGCCGCCCCCATCGGACACAGATCCAGCGCCTTGCGGGCATCCAGTATGCGTCGCATGTCTGCGAGGAGCACTTCCAGTACCGCGCCCAGGTAATGAGCGAAGGTAGACGGTTGCGCGGGTTGCCCATGTGTGTAGGCCACGATCAATGTATCGCGCTCGACCTGCGCCTTCTGCAGCAGCACATTGGCCAGTTGCAATGCCTGAGCCAGCAGACGATCGCAGTATTCACGCAGAGCCATCTTGAACACCGTGTGGTCCATGTCGTTGCGTGAGCGGGCCGTGTGCAACATGCCGCCGACATCGGCCCCCAGGCGAGCCTTCAGCTCGGACTCCACCAGAAAGAAGTAGTCCTCGTGCTCTCCGGTGTAGCGAAGTGCTTCGACATCCACCTCCTCCTGTATGGCCTGCAATGCACCGGCAATCGCGCCGACGGCATCGTCATCGAGGATGCGGGCATCGGACAGCATGACCAGATGCGCCTGATTGATCGCCGCCATGAATCCCGAATAATGCTGCCGGACACCATCGAACAAAGGGGCCAGTACCGTATCCCGGTAAACGGGATCGGGAAATACAGAACCATCCAGCATCATCCCTTCAACCCCGCCATGACTACACCTCGAATGATGAATCGTTGAAAGACCAGAAACACGATCAGTGTAGGCAACACCGAAATGGCCGCCCCTGTCATGACCAGTTCCCACTCCACCGCCTGCTCGACACTGAAGGTGGTCAGGCCGACGGGCAGTGTGTACATGTCCTGGCTGGTGGTGACAATCAGTGGCCAGATGAAGGCCGTCCAGTTACCCAGGAAAACGAAGATGGCCAGCGCGGCCAGCGCAGGCTTGACCAGGGGCATGGCGACCGTCCACCAGATCTGCAGTTCATTGAGTCCATCGATGCGGGCCGCTTCGATGAAATCGTCCGGCACCGTCTCGAAGAACTGCTTCATCAGGAACACACCGAATGCGGTCATCAGCCCCGGAAACATGATGCCCCAGGTAGTGTCGAGCCAACCGAACTGCTGTGACATGAGATACCAGGGAATGACCAGCATCTCCGTGGGAATCATGAGCGTGGACAGGATGGCAATGAAGACCACGTAACGACCCGGAAAACGGTATTTGCACAGGGTATAGCCGACCAGTGCATCGAAGAAGACGCTGGAGACGGTGGTCAGGGTTGCGATAATCAGGGAATTGATGAACCACTGCAGGAATCGGCCATCCTCCAGCACATAGGTGTAGTTCTCCAGGGTCGGTTCTTCCGGCACAAGGTTCAGGTTGTAGACTTCGAACGGAAACTTGAACGAGGTCGACATCATGTAGGCCAGTGGCATCACCATCAGTATGCCGCCGGCAAACAACAGCAACCAGCGCAGATACTGTGCCCAGTTTCGCCTGACCGGCGCCGTACTGCCGCGCAGCAGCGCCTCTGAACTGGCCTGCACCTGCAGATCGCTGGTGCTGCCACTATTCGACAGATTTGCTGACATGATCTACCGGTCCCGCAACAGGCGCAGCTGCAACAAGCTGACAATCAGGAGAATGACAAACAGCACCACGGTTTGCGCGGCCGCATAGCCCATGTCAAAGGAGTTGAAGGCCGTGTCGTAGATCATCAGCACCAGTGGTTTGGTCGAGTTCAACGGGCCACCGGGATTGTTGGTGGTCATGTTGAACACATGGTCGAAGATGCGCAGAAAACCGATGGATGAGAACACCACCAGAAAGACGATGGTGGGCTTGAGTAGCGGCAGCGTGATTTCCGACATGATGGTCCAACCCGAGACACCGTCGATATGCGCCGCTTCGTAGTAGGTCTTGGGAATGGCGCGTAAACCGGCCATGAAGATGATGATCTGGAACCCCAGACCAGCCCAGATCGCGGGTGCCAGTACCGACGGCAGCGCGTTGGTGGTGGAATTAAGGAACTCGATCTGCGCAATGCCGAAACTGGCCAGAAAGTTGTTGAACAAGCCGATGGGCACGGGTTGATAGAACCAGCGCCAGACCCAGGCCATTGCCACGGCGCTTGTCATGAAAGGCAGGAAATACAAGGCGCGGATGGTGCCGTGCAGGAAGCGCACCTTGTCGAGATGATAGGCGATGATGAATGCCAGAACCAGACTCACCGGTGTGCCGATGAGCAGATAGACGAAGGTATTGCGAAACACTTTCCAGAAGACCGGATCGTGGAACAGGGTGACATAGTTGTCGATCCCTGCCCACGTCCGGGCTCCCAGCAGATTCCACTCCTGAAACGACAGCACGATGGCATTGGCTGTCGGATAGAAACGCACCACCACATAGAAGACGATCGGCACGGCCAGGAAACCCCAGGCCCACACCGTCTGCTTCTGTCTGACTGACAGTTTGTCGTAGACGCTCATCGAGTGTATCTTCCCGGTCGATTCTGCCGTGGCGGCATCAGTCCCTACTTGTAGAAACCATCCAGAATGGCCTGCTCGGCCTGCGCCGCCTCACTCAGGCTGTCCTCGACCGACTGGCCTTCCAGTTCGATGCGGCTGACCATATCGGTCATGAGCTGGCGCTGGCCGCTTTCATCCACGAAGACCGTGGACTGGGCGTAACCCAGACCTCTGACAAAGGGGCCGTAGACCGGATCGTTCTGGTTCTCGTCGGTCAATGCTGCAGAGGGTTTGGCAGGCAATTCACCCACGGTCTCGAGCCAGATCTGCATGGCTTCATCCGAGGTGATATAGGCCATGAACTTCAGTGCCGCATCATGTTTTTCACCGGTAGCCTTGCTGGTGACTGCATTGACCCAGTAGGACGAATAGTTGGATCGACTTCCGTCCGGTCCGGCGGGCAGTTCGGCCACACCCCACTTCAGACCACGGGTATCATCGAGCGCACCGATCCTGAACGAGCCATCGATATGCATGCCGGCACGTCCGGCCTTGAAGGCAGCCTGGGGTTCGTCCATGAAGGTGCTGTCGGTAACACCGTGTTCCTGATCCAGGGCGACATACCATTCCAGCGCCTTGCGTCCGGCTTCCGAATCGTAGGCAACGGTTGTCAGGTCGTCTGAATAGGGTTGACCACCGAACTGACGTACCAGTACTTCACGCCACCAATGGTGGTCCTGAGCAGTCATTCCCGAGGTCAGCCCCACCTGCGTCAGGTTGCCGGCACCATCGCGCTCGGTCAGTTTTTTCGCCACCTCAACCAGTTCGTCCAGGTTCGCCGGTGGATTCTCGATTCCCGCCTTGTCGAACAGGCGCTCGTTGTAGAACAATGCCAGCGAACGCACCGCTGTCGGCAGCGCCATGTATTGCCCGTCACGCTTCATGGCTTGCACCATCGGGAAGAATTCCTCGTCGATGGTCTCGATCGGAAAGGCATCGGTGGGCAGTGGCTGAATCAGCTCTGCATCGACATAGTCATTCAACCAGCCATAGAACAGCTGCACCACATCGGGACCTTCACCGGCCGGTATGGCCGCTGCAACCTTGGTCCGGTAGTCGGCATAGGGAAACTGATTGGTCTTGACCGTGATGCCGGGGTTGACTGCCTCGAAATTCTCTATCAGGGTATCCATCGCGGTGACACGCGCTTCAAAGAAGTACTGCCAGTACTCGATTTCAACGTCGGCCCGCGCCGCACCCGCCAGCAGTGTGCTTCCCAGAGCCATGACACCGGCCATGGCACTGGCTGAAAACATCCGTCTACGCTTGATCATGCACGCTTCCTCTTGATTTTGGACAGTGGCCTGAGACCGATTATTAACTCAACCAAGTTGAACTTACAAGTGATTTGCGTTTATATCTATACCCTGTAGCGCATCGCAGGCAACGCAAACCCCGACACTTGTCACAAGGATCACCCAAATTCACAGGCTCGAATGCAGAGCAGACTCGCCGGCACAACCGCTGTGTCGTGCTGGGCCAGATTCGTCGCGCCGGTAAGATGGGCCGCGCCGAGATGGCGCGTGCCAGCGGCTTGTCAGTACAGGCCGTGAGCAACATCATCGCTTCACTGGAGGACGAAGGCATGCTGATCGAAGCCGGACAACGCAGCCGAGGACGTGGCCTGCCAGCACCACAATACGCGCTCAATCCTGACGGTGGCTATGCCCTGGGATTCGAGGTTCGTCTTCATTCGACCAGCATCACCCTGCTCAACCTGATGGGAGAGCTGCGTTGCAGTGAACGACAGCCCTTGCTGGATACCGACCCGGAAACCGTCAGTCGGCAGCTCCGGCATCAGATGAGCAGGATGCTGGAGGATACCGGCGTCGATGCACGTCTGTTGCTCGGTGCCGGTGTTGTCATGCCGGGTCCGTTCACGCCAACAGGACTTGCCAACACGGCTTCGGTATTGCCCCACTGGCAGGATATCGATGCCGAAAATCTGTTTGCCAGCGCGTTGTCGATGCCGGTACTGGTGGAGAACGATGCCAACGCAGCCGCCGTCGGGGAGCACATCTCCGGTTGCACGAACATGCTCAGCAACTACGCCTTCATCTACTTCGGCACGGGTGTCGGACTGGGAATCGTGCATCAGGGACGCCTGTTTCGGGGAGGTAGCGGCAACGCCGGAGAACTGGGGCATATTCTGGTACCGGTGCCCGACGCCGGCGATACCTCGCTGGCCGGCCTGAGCAGCCGCATGACGCCACTGGAGAACATCGCCAGTCGCGATACATTGCAACAACGTCTCGCCAGGGCCGGCCTGGACGGCCATACGGATGACGAACTCGAAGCACTGGCGGCCGCGGACAATCCTGTACTGCAACAATGGTTGCACGATGCCTCGATCTCGTTATCGCACGCCGTTCATGTGGTCGAGAACCTGTTCGACCCGGATACCGTCGTGCTGGGCGGTGCCCTGCCCGACTCCCTGCTGGAAAGGCTGGTGCAGAGCATCTCATTGGCGGAACACTCCACCGCTCAACGCAAGAACAGACCGGTACCACGGGTCATGCAGGGGCACTCCGGCGAGCTGTCCGCTGCTCGCGGAGGTGCGGCGCTGGTCATCAACAGTCTGTTCACCCCTCAAACGCTTTCCTGAAGCCGGAATCATCTGCATGACTCTCAGCGACGTCGATAGACTGGATGCCGAACACGCTCGACCCAGAGCACTCGAGTTGCATCAGGCACTGGCAAAACTGCCATCCTGTGTCTCCTTCATGAACACCGGCGCTCATCCGGACGATGAGACTTCCGCCATGCTGGCGGCCCTCGGGTTTCGCGATGGTCTGGATATTTCCTACGCCTGTGCCAATCGTGGCGAAGGCGGGCAGAACGATATCGGGACCGAAGCACAGGCTGCGCTGGGTACCCTGCGCACTGCCGAGATGGAAAAGGCGGCGGCGGTACTCGATCTGCGTCTGTACTGGCTGTCGGAGTCCCCCGAAGATTCGGTGTTCGATTTCGGCTTCTCCAAGAACGGCGAGGAAACACTGGTGCGCTGGCAGCATGAACGTACACTGCAGCGCTTCGTCAGCATAGTCAGACGGGAACGTCCGGACATCCTGTGTCCCACCTTTCTGGACATTCCGGGACAGCATGGACATCATCGAGCCATGACCGCGATGGCGCACCTCGTGATGGATCGAGCCGCGGATCCCGCCTACGAATGTGATTCACTGCCCCCTTGGACGATCAGCAAGCTCTATCTGCCCGCCTGGGGTGGAGGCGGTACGGCCTACGACGATGAACTTCCCCCGCCGCCGACAACATTGACCATCAGCGCAGATGGTCACGATGACTGGACGGGCTGGACCTGGGAGAACATCGGCCAGCAATCCCGTCGCTACCATCGAACTCAGGGCATGGGACGCTGGGTCCACACCGGTAACGAGCGTAACTGGCCACTGCACCTGGCTCGCAGCCGGGTCGACGGACCGGATGACACGCTGGTCAGCGGCCTTCCTCGCAACCTGGCCGAACTGGCAGAGTGGGTTTCCGGCTCATCTACCGTACGCGGCTCACTGCTGGCCGCTCACGAGGCCATCGACCGAACCCTTGAAGCCTTTCCCGATTTCCCGGCCGTCGCACGTCATGCCTCCAAGGCTCTGGTCCTTGTGCAATCCGCCATGCAGCAATGCCCGGACGATGCACGCGACCAGATGCTGCACAGGCTGCAACGCAAGAAGACTCAATTATCGCGTGTGATACGGCTGGCTCTGGGAATTCGGGTGCATGCCCATTTTCCCGGCCAGAACAATGCCCGCTCAGGCGCCTTCTGGCAACCCGGGGAACAGCGGACTTGCGAACTGGAGCTTGACACCCGCCTGGCACAGACCATGGGGAGCTGCAAGGTCAAGGCAAGCATCCGAACCGATGGCCCCTGGACACTGAACAATGGCGCGCTGGCACTCGACGGAAGTGCCCCACCTTCCAACCCCTACCCCGATACCTGGCTACCGGATCGAGCGGCAACCCCCTGCATCGAAGTTCGCATCGCGTTCAACAAGGTGGTCAGCACCTGTTTTCTGCCGCTCGACGAACCTCCCGTGATATTGCCAGCTACCCGCGCCGTGATGTCGCCCGAACAGGTGCTGATCAACACCAGACTGCCGCAGAGCCCGATAGATGTCACGGTCAGAAGGCCCGAACCGGCAACGGCAGAAGCGCAGCTTCAGCTACCGGACGGTTGGCAGCTGGAGCGCACAGCGGACGTCTGGCGTGTGACACCGGCAGCTGCACTGGACGACGGCCTGTACGAACTGCCGTTGCTGCTGGACGCGAAGCAGGCCATGCAGGTAGATACCATCCATTATCCGCACACCCAAGCGCGCGCCATCAGTACAGCTGCCCGGGTTTCGATCAGAGCCATGAGTATCGAGCTCCCTGATGTTCGTGTCGGCTATGCCGGTGGCGGCAATGATGATGTCGAACACTGGCTCGTGACCATGGGCTTGCCGGTCACCTCGCTTACGGATCAAGACCTTGAAAGCGCTGCCAGCCTGACACAGTGGCTGAAAGGCATTGATACGCTGGTCATAGGCCTGTTTGCCTATCGCAGTCGGACGCAACTGAGCACCCTGAGCCAGACCATCAACGACTGGGTCGAGTCTGGCGGTCACTTGCTCACGCTCTACCATCGCCCCTGGGACAACTGGGATCCGCGGCGCATTCCGCCCCGCATGCTCGAGATCGGGCAACCCTCCCTGCGCTACCGCGTGACCGACGAGAATGCCGACGTCCAGCACCTGCTGCCCGAGCACCCCTTGCTCAACGCGCCGAATCGCATCACGCCTGCCGATTGGCAAGGCTGGCACAAGGAGCGCGGCCTCTACTTTGCAAAGGCCTGGGATGAGGCCTATGCCCCCTTGCTGTCCATGGCAGATCCGGGTGAGTCACCCCATACCGGGGCCTTGCTATGTGCAGAACACGGGCGCGGGCGTCATATCCATACGTCACTGATACTGCATCATCAGATGAATCAGCTGGTACCCGGAGCCTTCCGACTGATGGCCAATCTGGTCAGTTGAGAGCAGGAATCCCTGTCTCATGAGTCAGTCCGATGCGGCCGTGAGCGACAGCATGAACAATTGGCAGGCCAGTCTCTGGCTGTTGAGCGACATGTGCCTGAACCTGACCGCACTCGGCATCATCAAGCTGATCGGCACGGATGTCCCCGCTGCGCAGCTGGTGTTCATCCGCGCCCTGACCGGCTTGGTGCTGATGCTGCCCTGGGTGTGGCGAGAGAGAAGTCGATTCATCCGCATCGAGCACAAGGGACTGCAACTGACTCGCGTACTGCTGGCGATGACCGCCTTGACCGCCAGCTATTTCGCGGTCGCACGCCTGCCGCTGGCACTGTTCACGGCCATCAACTTCACTCGGCCCCTGCTGCTGATGGTCATGGCAGCCTGGCTGCTGCGCGAGTCCATTCCGGCGTCGCGCTGGGTGTTTGCCCTGATCGGATTGGTCGGCGTCCTGATCGCCGTGAATCCGGGTACCGTGCAATGGTCCTGGGGGATCCCTGCGCTGTTTCTGACGGTACTCAGCAGCACGCTGTCAACCATCGCCACACGCAGACTCCGCGGCACTCCGGCGGTGGTCACGATGCTTCTCTATACTGCAGGACTGTCCCTTCTTTCCCTGCCCCTGGTCGTCGGTAACTGGCAGGTCATTCCCGGCGAACAGCTGATACCGATCCTGTGTATCGGCGTCCTGGCCCAGTGTGGACAGTTCTGCTTTCTCAAGGCGCATTGGCTGGGTGAAGCCAGCGTGCTGGGACCTCTGGGTTATGCCAATCTGCTACTGGCAGGGCTGGTGGGCTTTGTCGTGTTCAATGAAATACCGACCATCGAGATGATACTGGGCTCACTCATCATCATCCTGGCCACCGCCGCGCTGTCACTGACAGGCCGGCGCTGAGTGGCTGGAGTGGCTGGAGTGGCTGGAATCTCAGGAATCTCAGGAATCTCAGGAATCTCAGGAATCGCTGGAATCGCTGGATTCGCTGGATTCGCTGGATTCGTTCAAGTGGCTCAAGCGGTTCGAGCCGTTTCATCGCCACAACGCCTCAACATTCGAACTCTGTGGGCCTGAACACCTGAACAACCAAACAACCAAACAACCAAACACCCGAACACCCGAACACCCGAACACCCGAACACCCGAACACCCGAACACCCGAACACCCGAACACCCGAACACCTGTGCACCCAAACACCTGTGCACGTAAACAAACCTCGAAAACCGGCAATAGCCGTCAGGCAGCAGCGCTGGTATCGCAGCCGAAGCGTTCCTGCCACCAGCTGTTGAAGTCTGCCACTGGCAAAGGACGTGACACCAGATAACCCTGCACCACATCGTTGCCCAACTCCGCCAGCAGATCCCATTCAGCCTGGGTTTCCACACCTTCGCTGACCACCTTGAGCCCCATACCGTGGCCCAGATCGATGATGGCTTTCATGATCATGGCCTTGGTGCTGCCGGCTTCGATATCCGTGACAAATGCGCGGTCGATCTTCAGTTCATTGATCGGCAGGTCCTTGAGCTTGGACAGAGATGAATAGCCCGTCCCGAAATCATCGATGGAAATGGTCAGGCCAAAGTCTCTCATGGTGGCAAGCGTCTGCAAGGCACGTTCGGTGTCTTTCATCATGGCGCTTTCCGTCACCTCCAGAATCAATCGGGCAGGTGCTACCTGATGACGGGCCAACAGCTTCTTGATTCTGTCAAGCAGTTGTTCGTCCTGCAGATCGAGTGCCGACAGATTCACCGCCGCCTTCAGTTCAATGCCTGCACCTTGCCAGCTACCCAGCTGGCCAACGACCGTATCGAGTACCCAGCCGGTCAGCAGCCCGATATTGCCCGAGCTCTCTGCCAGTCCGATGAATTCGTCAGGCGCCATGAACCCGTGCTCCGGATGAATCCAGCGAACCAGTGCTTCGACGCTTTCCACCTGTCCCGTCTGCATGGTGATCTTCGGCTGGAAATGGATGGTCAGCTCGTCCTGATCAACGGCCCGCTTCAAGTCGGCGATGATGGACAGCTTCCGGATATAGGATTCGTCCCGCCCCTTCTCGTAGTGACTGACCGGAATCTGCAATTCCCGGGAATCTGACAACGCAATGCTGGCCCTTCTCATTGCGGCATCGACCGTGCTGGCGTGCTTTGGCAGAAGAATCACACCGGCGGACAGCTCTGGTACCAGTTCAGCTGTTGACAATATGACGGGTTGTTCCAGGGCTTCCATCCATTCCAGCACCAGAGACTCGGCCCTGTCCGCGTTGCAGCGCGGGACCAGTACCAGAAATTCATCCTGCGATACTCTGGCAACCAGATCGGCGTCGGTACACAACTCGGGCAGACGCTGTGCCACACCCTTTACAATGGCCTCACCGGCCTTGTGTCCCAGCGTATCCACTATCTGCTTGTAGCGCTTCATGCCGAGCAGAATCACGGCATTGTCGCGCTTCTTGATGCGTGCTATCTCCATCACCCCCAACAGCTGGTCCTGCGCACGCCGTCGGTTGGGCAAGCCTGTCAGCTCATCATGATAGGCATGAAAGGTGATTGTCGCTTCGCGTTTGGCGATACCGGCCTGCATTTCACCGAAGGTCTGGATCAGTTCACCGATTTCATCGCTACGCTGAACGTCCTTCTGCGCGTCGATACTGTGCTCGTAGTCACCCTCACGAATGCGCAGGGCCGCTGTCGACAGTTGCTTGATCGGTCGCGTCACACCGCCGGCAAACCAGAATGCCAGCGCCAGAGCGATGATCAGGCTCAGCCCCATGTAGATCAGCAGTCGATTGCGTACATCCCTGTAGCTGGCCAGAGCGGCATGCAGTGAGGTATTCAGAACCACTGACACCGGCTGCTCTCCACTGCTGATGGGGACCAGTTTGCTCAGATACTCCTCGCCATCAAGCCACATGACGGGCGGTACTTCCTGCAGGCTCAGATCTCGCATGGCTGCAGGCAGATCGGCTCGACGAAGCTGATCGAGACTGGAACCGAAGAGACTGTCATTGCTTCCCTTGGCGGAGAAGCTGACTTCCATCCCGACCTGCTCCGAGAAAGCCCTGGCCATGGCATCATCCAGCGAAAAACCCACAACCAGCCAACCAATGGTCAATGGCGCCTTGACCGGCACGCTGACCAGTTCCCGTGCATAGCCATCGACCACATAGGTATGAGCGCCCACGCCTTCATGTTCCGCGGCTTCGGCGAGCTTGAGATAGATTCGCCTGTCGGCCGCCAGGCTGCCCGACTCCCCCACCAGTTCGCCATCAACGGTAACCAGCACGGCCAGGTCCGCGTCTATGCGTGAGATGTTGTTGCGCAGAGCCGAGAGAATCGTGGTCTTGTCCTGACTGGCGATGGCCGCCCGAAACCCGAAATCAGCCGCCAGCACTTCGGCACTGGTCAGTAGCAGGTCCGAGCGCTTGTCGACAAGCTGTACGACAAGGGAAGAACCCGTTTCCAGATCTCCGTTCATCTGATCGCGGACATCCGATGACAGAGTGCTCAGTACCACCGAGAGATTGGCCAGCTGAACCAGTAGCACCAGACCTGCCAGCAGCAGCAGTACCCTGGCATTGAATGTCAACTTCACGGCCGTGTCAGTCCCTGAACAGAGACTGCAGACTGTGAACCGGTTTTCTGTCAGGCATGGGGGCAGCCGTTTCATTCACCCTGACTGTCACCGTGTTCATCCCACTGACAAGTGTCACGTCCTGCCGCATGATCTTCATCCCCATGTCCGGGTGCCATACCTGCATTTGATGAACGCCACGGACAGCGCTGCCGATCGTCAGACGACCAGCCTCATCGCTGGTGGCAAACAGGGGGGTATCCACCACTCGCAGATATCCCAGCATGCCATCGTGAATGTTGCACCCGAGAACGACCACCCCGGGGTGATCAAACCGATTGTAATTGCCCGTCTGCCCATGGTAGAGCTTCAGCTCGAAGGCATTGGGGTGCGAGAACGAATAGACATGGTGCCGGACGTCATCCTGATTGGGAAACTCCACCAGGGTACCGGCCTGTACCGCGACCACACTCGGGGCGAACTGCAGATTCTGCTGGTCCATGACGGCAATCGCCTGCGTAGCCGCCTTCGACAGTTCGGCCGAATGCAGTGATACCACCGCATGTTCCATCGCATGGCCCCGCGCGTCGACGACGGAGACGCTCAACACGGCATCCGATGGTGCCGCCAGAGCAGGCGGATTCCAGACAAGACAGGCCAGCAGACCGGCCTTGATCACCTGCGCCAGCCGGCCTGGCAAGCTCTGCGAACCGCCCGCCGGAAAACTCATGACATTGCTTGCATTCATGAGCTTGGTAGCGGCATGACCGGGAGATTACTTAACGCTTGTCTACCTGACGAAATTCGTGATCTGGCTCGATTTTCGCGATGTTGTCGGCAGTGAGCCGCGATCAGCGCGTGAAATCGGGTTTCCGCTTTTCCTGAAACGCCTGCATGCCCTCTTTCTGGTCGTCTGTGCCGAACAGCGACAGAAACGCCTGACGCTCGATGGCTACTCCCTGCTCCAGGGTCGTATTCAAGGCCGCATTGATACACATGCGGTTGAGCTGTACGGCAGGCGCCGAGTAGGATGCGATCTCCCTGGCCACTCTGAATGCCTCTTCCTGCAGTTCGCCTGCCGGGACCACTCTCGATACAAGCCCGGCACGTTCGGCCTCTTCTGCGTCCATCATTCGTCCGGTCAGGCACATTTCCATGGCCTTGGACTTGCCGATCAGCCGGGTCAGACGCTGCGTTCCTCCCATGCCCGGCAACGTACCGATCTTTATCTCCGGCTGACCGAAGCGGGCATTGTCTGCTGCCAGGATGAAATCGCACATCATCGCCAGCTCGCAACCACCACCGAGCGCATATCCGGCCACAGCGGCAATCGTCGGTTTGCTGCAATTGGCAACACTCTCCCATTCCTTCAGAAACTGCGTATGCAGGGCATCCAGATAGTGCACGCTCTGCATCTCCTTGATGTCGGCACCTGCCGCAAAGGCCTTCTGCGAGCCGGTAATGATGATCGCCCTGACCTCATCATCCTGCTCCCAGCTACGCAGCGTCTGCGTCAACTCGAGCATGACCTGCCGGTTCAGGGCATTCAGTGCTTCCGGTCGGTCGATTGTCAGCGTGGCAACATTCGCCTCCACTGCTGTCTTGATGGTATTCAGGCTCATCGTCGCATCCTCTGTCTCAGCTTGCTCGTGTAGATCGAATGCAGAATCCTTGCAGGCTGCAATGGTCGGGTCAAGCACTGAAAGCGTATTGGATGTTGTACAGTTACGCCATGTCAGAACAAGCTCTCATCTACCACATCGCCCTTGATGCCGACATCGCCCCACTGGCCGCTGGCGGGGATTATCGTTGCGCATCTCTCGACTCCGAAGGATTCATTCACTGCTGCAGTCAGCAGCAACTGCATGGGGTCACAGCTCGCTACTATGCCGACATCGACGATGTTCACCTGCTGATCATTGCCGTTGACCGACTGACGCCGGCACTCATTCTGGAAAACACGGTCGGTGGCGACGAACTCTTCCCCCATGTCTATGGCCCCCTGGCAGCCGACTGCATTGTCGATTGTATCCCTTACGGATTGCAATCCGGCGAACGCCTGGGCGTGCTTGAATGACAGTTCCAGTGATCAGCAACAGGGAGAGCACTTGATGAACACAGTCACCGAACCCCGGAACGGTATTCGTCTGGAAGCCCGAGGGCCCGTGGGCATGCTGGTTCTGTCGCGACCGGAAACACTCAATGCCCTGACCATCGACATGGTCCTGGCGCTGAGTGAAGGTCTGCGCAAGCTGGAATCGGATAATGCCATCAAGATGATCATCATCAGCTCCGATAGCGAACGAGCCTTTTGTGCCGGTGGTGACATGAAACAGATTCGGCAGCACGCCCTGAATGGTGATCACGAGGCCATCAGGCATTACTTCACCAATGAGTACGCCCTGAACCTGTCCATCGCCAAGTGCCGCAAACCCTATCTGGCCCTGATCGACGGAATTGCCATGGGTGGCGGCCTCGGTGTATCCGTGCACGGTCAGTATCGCGTCGTCACGGAGAAGGCCGTGATGGCCATGCCGGAGAGTCGAATCGGCTTTTTCCCGGATGTCGGCGCATCATGGTTCCTGCCGCGTCTGCCTCTGCGTTGTGGTTACTGGCTGGGTCTGACGTCTGCCTCGGTGAAAGGTATCGAAGCCGTCGAGACGGGGCTGGCAACACACCATGTGGCCAGTGACGCTCTCGATTCCCTGCTGGATGCCCTGCAGGCGGCATTGCAGGACGACGATTGCAGTTCCTGTGACGAAGCCTGTCGCGTTGTCGAACAGGTGCTGGCCAGTGAAACCAGTGAGTCGGAAAGTTCGGGAGACTCGGGCAGTTCGATTCACGAAGAGAGCAATCGGGAGGCTCAACGCCAGTCCTTCCAGCAGATTCTCACGCAACGGGCACACTGGTTTGCCGACGACGATCTGACAGCGATTCGCGCAAGATTGCAACAGGACACCGAGCACTCCACGGATGCCAAACTCATACTGTCGCTGCTGGACAGTGCTTCTCCGCATTCTCTGGACATGACCCTGTCCCTGTTCAGGCAGACCCATGGGCTTGAATTGGAAGACTGCCTGCAACTGGAGCTGCAGTTGGCGCAGGAGGCCTGCCGACACCCCGATCTGGTGGAGGGCGTGCGTGCCGTACTGGTGGACAAGGACAGGACACCCCACTGGTCGCAATGAAGGCCAGCGGTGTCAGTCAATGCGGACAGGCTTGGTTCTGCCTGGTCCAGATCGCTATCCGGACACAGCAAGGTGTCCGGATACAACTTGGCCGGAACCTACAGCTGATCAGGGTTCAGTGCCACCGTGGATGCCGCACTGTTCGTGATGATGGTGCTGCCTGACTCGACCAGAGGCAACATGCGCTCCGCATAGTAGCGCGCCAGAGTGATCTGTGACGCCAACCAGTCTTTGTCCGCCTCTGGCGTCTGACTCTGCTCGAGCGCTGCCGAGGCGGTCCTGGCCATCATCCAGCCGCCAGCCAGATACCCGTGCATCATCAGAAATTCCACCGAGGTCGCCGCTGCCTGACTGGCATCGTTCTGTGCCAGCAACCACTCGTTGGCTGTTTCTGCCGCCCCGATGGCCGCATCGAACCGCTTGACGATGGCCTGTATATCCGCGTGATCCAGACTGGACAGCTCATCCTGCGTGGCACGCATGTCGCTGATCAACTCACTCATGCCCTGCCCGCCATCACGGGCAGTCTTGCGACCGATCAGGTCATTGGCCTGAATAGCGGTTGTGCCTTCATAGATCGGAGCGATACGGGCATCGCGAAGATACTGCGCCGCTCCGGTCTCTTCGATGTAACCCATGCCACCGTGCACCTGCATGCCGAGTGAGCAGAGATCGACTCCCATCTCGGTTGACCAGCCCTTTACCAGTGGGGTCAGCAATTCACCACGGCGCTGCATGCGCTCGCTCACAGCCTTGTCCTGGTGCCGTCGTGCTCGATCGAAGGCCGACGCACATTCCAGGCCGAGACCACGCATGGCCACGATGGTGGACTTCATCGTCATCAGAATGCGACGCACATCCGGATGATTGATGATGCCCTGATCCTCTTCGCTCTGGCCAAGCAAGGTCTTGCCCTGCTTGCGGTCCCGCGCGTAGGAGAGCGCCTGCTGATAGGCACGCTCTGCAATGCCATAACCTTCCACTCCGACTGCGTGTCGAGCCTGATTCATCATCGTGAACATGTAGACCAGACCGTGATGTTCCTTTCCCACCAGATATCCCGTGGCACCGCCATTGTCGCCATAGGACATGACGCAGGTCGGGCTGGCATGAATGCCCAGCTTGTGCTCCAGAGACACACATTTCACGTCATTGCGTTCGCCGATCGAGCCATCATCGTTGACCAGAAACTTGGGCACGATGAACAGGGAGATTCCCTTGACCCCGGGCGGCGCGTCAGGCAGACGCGCCAGTACCAGATGAATGATGTTTTCCGTCAGATCATGCTCACCGTAGGTGATGAAGATCTTCTGACCACTGATCAGGTAATGATCGCCTTGTGGGACAGCCGTGCTGCGAACCGATGCCAGATCGGAGCCGGCCTGCGGTTCGGTCAGGTTCATGGTGCCGGACCAGACACCTTCCACCATTTTGGGCAGAAACTGCTGCTGCAACTCTTCCGATGCGTGGTGTTCAATGGCATCGACCGCCCCCTGGGTCAGCAGCGGGCAGAGTCCGAACGACATGTTGGCGCTGTGCCACATTTCCTGTACGGCTGCGGCGACGGTCATCGGCAAGCCCTGACCACCGAACTCGGGAGGAAAGGCCAGACTGCCCCAACCGTTCTCGACAAACTGATTGTAGGCGTCCTTCCACCCATCGGGCGTGGACACCTCACCCTCGTTCCATTGACTTCCCTGCAGGTCACCCGTGCGATTCAGTGGCGCCAGTACATCGCCGGTAAAGCGGGCTGATTCTTCCAGCACAGCTTCCACAAGATCCGGGGTTGCATCTTCAAAACCTTCCAGTTCGGCAATGTCGGATAAACCGATAACATGCCGGAGTGCAAAGGCGATGTCCTTGACGGGTGCGGTATAAGTCATCTTCGGGATCCTTCTGCAGAATCAAGTGGAACCACCCGCCTTGTCGCCGGTGGTGTGACAGGCGACAGCTGGCTGTCGCCTGATGACACTTAGCGGTCTTCTACTTGCCGCTCTTGAACTGATCGTTCCAGCGCTCGAACGCTGACTGCATGTCCTGCATGGCTCTTTCGGCCAGACTCTGCATGGTCGCCGCAGACGTCTTGAACTCTTCAGCCAGATGCGTGCCGCGCTTTTCCCAGAAATCCTGCGCTTCCATGACGGCCAGATGGCGCTTCAACTCGGCTTCATCCAGGAATTTCTTCGATTCGTCCGTGGCCCTGGCCACGTAGTCATCCACGACCGCTCTGGAGGCTTCCAGCTTCTCCTGGGCTTCCATCAAGCCCAGATGAGCCTGCAACTGCGCCTCGTCTGCCTGATCAGCCGCCTTGCGCATGGAGTTACTCAACAGCTCGTTGATCTGACCGAGAGCCTTTCTGGCAGAATCCCTGATTTCCTTGCCTTCCTCGGGCAGGTCATCGATGAACTCATCCACCTTGTCCTGAATGCTCTTCAGCTCATCCAGTGAACGGTCAACAGCATCGCGAATCTTCTTTTCCATCATCAGCTCCAACGGTGTCGGGGCCAACAGTATAAACCGATAAGAAGAGAGACCCTATGGCTGGTAAATCGGATACCGGCGGACGCGTTTCGGTCCGCCGGTTCACGCTAGATCGACTAGCTGTCGAGTGCTGCGGACAATTCCGGCAGGGCCTCGAACAGATCGGCGACCAGGCCATAATCGGCCACCTGGAAGATCGGAGCTTCCTCATCCTTGTTGATGGCGACGATGACCTTGCTGTCCTTCATGCCGGCCAGATGCTGAATGGCACCGGAGATGCCGACAGCCAGATACAGATCAGGGGCAACCACCTTGCCGGTCTGCCCTACCTGGTACTCATTGGGTACGAAACCGGCATCAACCGCGGCCCGGGAGGCGCCAACGGCCGCATTGAGCTTGCCGGCGATATCATCGAGCATGGCGAAATTCTCGCCACTTTGCATGCCTCGACCACCCGACACCACGGTGGCGGCACTGGTGAGTTCCGGCCGGTCCGACTGTGACAGTTCCTGCCCGATGAACGAGACCTTGTCGTTGGCCTCGGAGGCTTCGACAGTTTCCACGCTGGCCGAACCGCCTTCTGCCGCAGCGGCATCGAAAGCGGTGGTGCGCACACCGATGACCTTGACCGGGTCGCTGCTCTTGACGGTGGCCAGCGCATTGCCCGCGTAGATGGGGCGGACGAAGGTGTCTTCACTCTTGACTTCGATGATGTCCGAGATTCCGGAAACATCCAGCAAAGCCGCCACACGAGGCATGACGTTCTTGCCGGCAGCGGTGGCTGCGAACAGGATATGGCTGTAGCCTTCGGCGTGCTTGATGACCAGCGCCGACAGATTCTCGGCCAGCTCATTGGCATAGGCCGGGGAATCGGCCAGCAGGACCTTGCTGACACCGGCAATCGTGGCAGCCTTGTCGGCTACAGCCGTTGCCTCACTGCCGGCAACCAGCAGATGCACATCACCTCCGATGGCGGCGGCGGCTGTCACCACGCTGAGTGTCGCCGGACGAATGTCGCCGCCTTCGTGCTCAACCAGAATTAGTGTACTCATGATCGATATCTCCTGTTGACGGCGGGTCAGATGACTTTGGCTTCGTTGCGGAGCTTCTCGACCAGCTCTGCAACACTGTTGACGATAATGCCGGCCTCGCGCTTGGGCGGCTCATTGACTTCAACCACGGACAGGCCGCTGCTGACATCGACGCCCGTATCGGCAACCGGGATCACTTCCAGCGGCTTCTTCTTGGCTTTCATGATGTTCGGCAGCTTGGCATAGCGCGGCTCGTTCAAACGCAGATCGGCGGTGATGATGGACGGCAGGCTGACCTTGATGGACTCCAGGCCGGCATCCACTTCACGAGTGACCTTGAGATGATCCCCGTCGAATTCCACCTTGGACGCAAATGTGGCCTGTGACATGCCAGTCAGCGCAGACAGCATCTGTCCGGTCTGGTTGGAATCGTCGTCGATGGCCTGCTTGCCCAGAACCACCAGGCCCGGCTCTTCCTTCTCAACGAGGTGCTTGAACAGCTTGGCAATGGCCAGCGGTTGCAGTTGCTCGTCGGTCTCGATGAGGATACCGCGGTCCGCCCCCATGGCCAGTGCCGTGCGGATGGTTTCCTGACTCTGCGACGGGCCGACCGACACGGCGATGACCTCGTCGGCGTGACCGGCTTCCTTGATGCGCAAGGCTTCTTCCACGGCGATTTCGTCGAACGGGTTCATCGACATCTTGACGTTGGCCAGCTCGATGCCGGATTTGTCCGCCTTGACGCGAGCCTTCACGTTGTAGTCGAGAACGCGCTTGACGCCTACGATGATTTTCATGGGCAGCTGCCTGTATTACTCGGTTGGAAAATGGAAATGCAGGGAGGCGATATTAACCGTTAAACGGCATTGAGCGCGCTACCCTGCAGCGTGATCTGGCGCATTATCGCCGATTGATGGTCGCCTGAGTACAACCGACCGTTGACAGGACTATCGCCTGCCCGCTGTCAGCCCGCACGGGTTCTGTCCCTGGCTACTCACCGATATCCTCATTCCAGAGTCCGGGCTCGGCTTCGATGAATTCCTCCATCAAGGCGATGCACTCCGGATCATCCAGAACCTCGACCTTCACACCGCGGCTGCGAACGTACTCTTCGGGCCCCTGGAAGGTCTTGTTTTCACCGACAACCACGTGGGGAATCCCGTACAGCAATACCGCACCACTGCACATGTCGCAGGGTGAGAGCGTGGAGTACAGCGTGGCCTTCTGGTATGTGCTGGCCGGCAGTCTGCCAGTCTCCTCCAGACAATCCATCTCGGCATGGCGGATGCTGCTGCCTTGCTGGACGCGCTGGTTGTGGCCTCTGCCGATGATTTCACCGTCAACCACCAGCACGGAGCCAATCGGTATTCCGCCCGCCGCGCGCCCCTTGCGCGCCTCTTCGATGGCAGCCTGCATGAACGGTGCATGATCCATGGGAAATGGTCCTCGAGAATTTGATCTGACAGTGTAACCAGATATCGGGCAGCTTCGCAGCCGCCGCATCAATTCATCAGCGCCAGCCCGCCTGCCTGATTCAATCCAGTTGCACCCTGCCGAACACCTGGACATTGACCCGGCTGGTGCCGGCTTCCAGAGCCGGTTCGGTGGCGACCGAACTGCGCACCATATCGGCCATTTCGGCGCGGGCCGTGAACATCGGCGTATTGCTTTCGCCAGTCTGGATGTTGACATCGAGTACCTGATAGCCGCTGGCTCCCATGTTCTGCTGTACCAGCTCGGCGCGAGCCTTGAAGGCATCCAGAGCCTCGCTGATCAGGGCATCCGAGGCCTGTCGACGAGTCAGCTCCTGTGCCATGTGGCGGATACCTTGCACTTGAAGCCGCTCCTGCAGCGTCTGGATGGCCTGACTGGCGGCACTGAAATCTTCGGTTTCCAGCTGCAGACTCTGCGTTGCCCGCCAGCCGATCAGGCGACGGACCTGACTGGTGTCATAGCGCGGGTAGGTCTGGTAATCGCGAGTGCTGACCTTGAGCGTGTCGAACTCGTCAAGCTGGCTCATGGCCCAACGCATGGTTTCATTGACCTTCTCGGCAAGCTTTGCAGGATCGGCATCTTCCTGCTGCACTACCAGAGTGGCAATCATCAGGTCATTGGCCACTTCGGCCGATGCTTCGCTGCTGAGGCTGTACACATTGTATTGAGGCTCGCTCCCGGACTGCGCATGAGCCACCCCGCTGATCTGCCCGGCACAGCAGATCACCGCCAGCCAAAGACATCGTTCAAACACCCTCATTTTCATGCCCCTTACCTCTCACAGCCATCTAGAATCATCATATCACCCAGCAAAACAAACACTTACCAGGGTCGGACCACAAACGCCACTAATCCTCGCTTTTCCACGGTAAAAAACGAGTTGCAAGAGGAATATTGGCACAGTTTTCAACGGTTAGTTTTTAAATTACAACAACTTATGATGGTCCGACCCGTGGGTTCAACTTATGATGGTCCGACCCGTGGGTTAGTGTTCGAGGATGGCGGTGAGGCCCATGCCGCCGGCGGTGCAGACGGAGATGAGGCCGCGGCCGGAACCACGCTGCTCGAGCTGTCTGGCCAGGGTGCCCAGAATACGGGCGCCGGTGGCAGCGAAGGGGTGACCCACGGCAAGGCTCGAACCAACCACGTTCATGCGGGAGCGATCGATACTGCCCATGGGCGTATCGCGCCCCAGTTCCTCACGACAATAATCGGCATCTTCCCAGGCTTTCAGGGTACACAGCACCTGAGCGGCAAAGGCTTCGTGTATCTCGTACAGATCGAAATCCTGCAGGCTGCGGTCGGCCCGGCGCAGCATGTCACTCATGGCCACCGTCGGCGCCATCAGCAAACCGGCGCCGCCAACGAAATCCACGGCGGCCGTGGCGGAGTGAGTCAGCCAGGCCTGCACCGGCAGACCTCGCTCGCGCGCCCATTCCTCGGAGCACAGCAGCACGCCGGCCGCCCCGTCAGTCAGTGGTGTACTGTTACCCGCTGTCAGCGTGCCAGCCTCCGACTTGTCATAGACGGTTCGCAGCTTGCCCAGCGATTCCATGCTGGAATCCGGCCGCATGTTGTTGTCCCGCAGCACGCCTTCGCAGGGTATCAGCAGATCATCGTAGAACCCGTCATCGTAGGCTCTGGCCGCGTTTTGGTGAGATGCCAGAGCCAGCGCATCCTGCTCTTCACGGGAAATCGACCAGGTCTTGGCCATCAGCTCGCAATGCTGCCCCATGCTCAGCAAGGTGCGTGGTTCATTGACCGACGGTGGCAGCGGTGCCAGCTCTGCGGGCCGCAAACCCTTGAAGACAACCAGCTTCGATTTCAGATCCCGGGCCTTGCCCAGCGATACCAGTCGTCTGGCAAACTTCTGCTTGAACACGATCGGCACATCACTGACCGTGTCAGTGCCGGCGGCAATGGCCGAGTCGATCTGACCGGTGGCGATCTTCGCCGCCGCCGTCATCGCCGCCTGCAGGGAAGTGCCACAGGCCTGCTGCATGGTCAGCCCCGGTGTGCGTGGCGACAGACGCGTACTCAGAACAGCTTCCCGTGCCAGATTCCAGTCGCGAGAATGCGTGATGACAGCACCGGCATTGACCTCTCCCAACTGCTGCCCTTCCAGACCATAGCGCTCCACCATGCCACTGAGCACGGTGCTCAACATCTTCATGTTCGACAGTTCGGCGTAGGCGGTATTGGCGCGGCAGAAGGGAATACGCAGACCGCCGACAATCGCGACGGGTTTCAGTGCTTGAGTCATCGAAAATCGGCCTCTTGTTGTTCGAGATAGTGCATCGGCCCTCCCAGAAAGGGCGCGAAGCCGGTGCCGAAGACAATACCGGCATCCAGCAGATCGTCGTCCGCCACGATGCCATCGGCAGATGCCGATCGGCATTCATCAAGGAAAGGCGTCATCAGACGCGTCGCAATCTGATCCCCGTAGGGGCTGTCGACATCCACGCTCTGACGATTGGATCGCCCCTTGGTCCAGAGGTAGAAGCCCTCGCCGCTTTTCTTTCCCAGATGCCCTGCGTCCAGCTTCTTCTGCAACAGCGCTCGCTGCGCGTCGACATCACCACTGGCCAGCGTTTCCGCCACCTTCATGCAGACATCCAGCCCGACGACATCGGCCAGTTCGATGGGGCCCATCGGCATGCCGAAACGGATGGCAGCCGCATCGATGGTTTCCTTGTCGATACCTTCCAGCATCAGGGTGAAGGCCTCCATCAGATACGGCGCCAGCACTCGATTGACCAGAAAGCCCGGTGCACTTTTCGTCGGCAAGGGGAAGCGGTTGATCTGTGAACAGAAGGCGCAGCCGCGCTTGATCCATGAATCGGCCGTCTGCTCACCATGAACCACTTCCACCAGCGGCATCTTCGCCACCGGATTGAAGAAGTGCAGACCGATCAGACGCTCCGGAGCGGCCAGTTCCCGCGCCAGCTCCTCCAGCGGCAAGGCCGAGGTATTGGTGGCAAGCACCGCATGCTCGGCCATGTGCGGCTCCATCTGCGCATACAGGGCTCGCTTGGCATCGGCATCCTCGTAGATGGCCTCGATGATGACATCGGCACGCGGAACACCGTCACCGGCAACATCCGGCAGCAGTCGAGACACCGCAACTTCCACCGCCGGCCGTTTCTTCAGTCGTCGTTTGAACAAAGACCGTGCCCGCTTGAGTGCAGGTTCGATGAACTTGAGCTCGCGATCCTGCAGCGTCACTTCCATTCCCTGCAAGACACACCAGGCAGCGATATCACCGCCCATGACCCCGGCGCCGACCACATGAACACGCCTCACCTTGAAGTCCTCTCCCTTGCCCAGGCCCTTCATGCGCTCGGTGAGGAAGAACAGGCGACGCAGATTGCGCGCCGTATCACCCACCATCAACTGACCGACTCGTTGCGCCTCCCCGTCGAACATGCGGCGCCGGTTATCGCGGTGTTCCTCCCACAGATCGATCATCTGGAACGGTGCCGGATAATGTGCCGGATTGGCCTTCTCTGCGGTCTTCTTGCGCAGTACCTTTGCCACCAGGGCGCGAACCGGCTGGCGGTTGGTGGCACTGGCGGACAGCGAGGCCTTGCGTTTGCGCCGCTTCTGCATCACCGCACGCCGCGCCGCCCAGTGCAGCGAAGAGAATTCATCGACCAGCTCGTCGATCACTCCCATGCCGCGTGCCGCCGGCGCCCGCAGATTGCGTGTCGTCAGCATCAACTGCATGCCGGCCAGACCGCCGACCCGTTCGGTGATTCGCGTCGTGCCGCCCAAACCGGGAAAGATGCCCAGTTTCACTTCAGGGAATCCCACACGAGTTTCGGGTACGTTCAGCGCCACGATGTAGTCGCAGCACAGAGCCAGCTCCAACCCGCCCCCCAGAGCGAAGCCGTGAATGGCCGCCACCGTGTGACAGGACAGGTTTTCCAGACGAGCAAAGACCTCATGGCCCTGTCGAATCAGATCGCTGACGGCATCTGCATCATCGAACTCGTCGAACTCGCGGATGTCCGCTCCCAGTATGAAACTGCCCGGCTTGGCCGAACCGATGACAAGCCCGGCCGGTTCGATGGTCTCGATGATCGAGAGTATCTCCCCCAGTTCCGTGATCACCTCTCTGGACAGCGAGTTGCTGCTCTCCCCCTTGCGATCGCAATTCAACCAGACGATGTCGTGAACATCGTGTTCAATCTGCCAATGATCATGCGATCCGAAGCGTGTTGTCATGGAATGAGCTCTTGGAAGAATTCGATATCCTGCTGTCAGTGGAGAACGTCTGACGCACAGGACGTCCTGTGCCTTCAGACTATAACGCCGACAGCCTAGCAGACTTGAGTCACTTGCCGATGTTGCCGGTCAGAAGGTAAGACTGGTGGATACGTAAGGCGTTATCTTCTGCCGCTGTGGATCCCAGGCCAGGTCCAGACGCAAATCGGTATTGGTCAGCCTCTCCAGCTTCCAGCGCAGACCGACACCGGCGCGCAGATGCTGGTTCAACAGGTCCACATCGTCGCTGAGGTACACATTACCCACATCCATGAACACCAGCCAGCGCCAGGCCGGATAGGCGAACAGTCCGGACAGGTATTCGACATTGAGCAACGTCAAGATATTGCCGGTGTGAGTTCCCGATTTCATACCGCGCAGCAGCTCTCCTCCACCGATCTCGTAGCTGCGTTCGCCGAACGGTGCCCTGTCACTCAGGCCCAGTCTGGCCTGAATGTTCAGGTTGGTCTGCGGGCCTCGCCAGGGAATGTACCAACGTGCCAGCATGTCCAGTCGCGCATGACTGAAATCGGATCCCAGTGCCTCATCCGCCACATTGACTGATCCACTGTAGTAGTAACCGCGACGGCGATAGGTCTCCTGATGCACCCGCTGAATGGCAAACCCTGCAATGAGCGAAATATCCTGTCCATCGCTGTAGGGCCCCAGACTGCCGGATCGCATGGCGTAGTCGCGTTGCTGCACGCTGGCACCGGCAAAGTAACTCAGACCACTGACTCCCAGGGTGCCACTGGCCCAGCGCGACAGGCGAAACCCGGCACGTCGTGAACGCATCACCGTTTCGCCGAACACCACACCGTCCTGTGCCAGTTGGGCGTTGCGCCGTTCGCTGGTGGCCTGAATGCTCATGCCAAAGGCACTGCCGAAGAAACGAGGAACCACATATTCGACACTGTGAACGAAGCCGGTCCGGCCTCGGCCATCATCCTCCTGCCGCTTTTCACTGGTGATCTTCAGCTGATGCAGGCGCCCGAGGAAATTGTCCCAGCGCAGCTGAGCTCCCAGTCGCAGCTCGCCATCGGAAGTACGGCTGAATCGTGGAATCGGCAGAAAGAAGATCTTTTCACTGACCAGATACCGCAGATGGAGAACGTTTTCCCGCAGGAACAGTTCCGCCCGTACGGACTTGAACAATCCCAGGTCCATGAGATTCTGGATACCGTCGATGATGTCATCCAGTGTGCAAGGCTGGCCTTCCTGTTGAACCAGCTCACGTCGCAACACCTGATCACGGGTAACACGATTGCCGGAAAACTCGATGTGCTCAAGAAACCGATCACACCACTGTTCCCCGGGAATGGCATCTGCTGCCCGCACGACAGGCAGGGTTGCCGACAGCAGGCACAGTACAACCAGAATCAGACAGCCACGGATACGACCTCGGTCGACATTCATTCTGTCAGACCGTCACCCGGCAAGCGTCGAGTCGATGCAAGACCAAGGCTGACCCTGCCCCGGACTCAGGATCTGTCCTTGCGATGAATTCCCTTGAAACCATTGATGCGGCGCTGTTGAATCACGAGCCAGCCAGTGACCCCTTGACCCATTGAGTTATCAAGGATCATGCCTGACCTGAACCCGGGAGCCCTGCCAGAGCCGCAGCATCCTCTGGTCAACGACCACAATGCATCAGGTCCTGCGCCCGCGGAGCGCTCCTGGAGCAAGCTCTACAGAGCCGGCAATCCGTTGCGATGACGAGCACTGACAGCATCCTGGTATGCAGGATCATCGGCAACATCGTCGCGCCCGTCCACCAGCGCCGTGGACAGTTCGGCGGGCAACTGCTGCATGCGCCGCATCAACTGCTCCCGATTCTCTGGCGTTGGTGTTCGGCTGTAGAGGACAGCATCGAGCAAGGCCAGAGACTCCCTTGCCGGTCCATCATTCAACCGCTGGGCCAGATCGGTCAGGGTCAACGGGGGTTGCCGTGGCCACTGACGCGCCGCCCAGGCCATCAGTGCGGTCCTCAGTGCTGCCGGATCATCAGCCTTGCAACACGCTTCGACGTCAGCCAGCGGTGCCAGCTTCTGCCGGGTCTTCCGCACACCCTGACCTATCGCTGACAGCGCTCCCGGTTCTGCATCCCGGCCGCCGACCGGCCCACGCAGCCAGCGCCGTCGCCACCACCAGAAGAGGCCGACACTGAGAACCCACAACCCCAGCAGCAGCAGGGTCGCCAGCCGCCAGGGACGAAGTTCGCCGGCATTGGCCTGCTGTCCCGGTACGGAGGCGCTCCCGGGCATCTGATCGACGGCCATCGTAGCCACAGCGGAATCGCTGCCGGTGACCAGAGCAGCAGCGCCATCAGCTGTGGGGGTCGGACTTGCACCCGGGTTCAATGAGGCTGCGCTCCCCCCGGCAATTGCAACATCAGTGGAAGCCGGCCCGGCAGCGGTATCTGCCACGGCCTCCGGCGCACCGGCAGTATCATTTCGCGCCAGAGTGTCACTGCCGGCCGAATCAGCGCCGACAGCCGCGGTGGCCTGGGCGGTCGTGGCCAGCGAAGGGCCCACCTGAATGCGCTCTTCGGGCAATACAGCTGTCTCGATGGTACCGGTATCGGTGTTGAACCATTCGATACTCAGTTCCGGCAATACCAGCTCACCTTCGCGCTGTGGAATCAGCGCCCACTTGATGGTCTGCTCGGCTACCAGTCCCCTCTCGTTCACACCCATGGCGCGTGTCGGCTCTTCGGCATACAGGCTGACACCCTCAATGGCCGGTATCCGGATATCGGGCAATTGCGCATCCAGTACACCCGCGGCTCGCAGGGTAATGGTTCGGGTCAGTGGCTGATCGACGGCTGCATTGCCGACATCGTCAGACCAGTCATTGTCGATCTGCACGGCGCTGGCCGGTAGCCACCAGGCGGTCCCTGACGAGGGCCGGGCTTGCACGTCAAGCGTGATGGCATCCGATTGCCGCGTCAGCTTTCGGGTCGGTGAGAAAAAGCCCAGGCTCGACTTGTCATCGGAAGGCACCGAGACACTGAGAACCACGGGATCGATGGCAACAGTACCGCTTTTCTGCGGGAACAGCGCAAAGCGGCGTTCGGTAACCCGATACTCGCGACCATCCCGGATCTCCGTCGAATAGCTGTCCTTGCCGATGCGTTGCACCTGGATATCGGCTCCCGCAGGATCGGACAAACCACCCTCGACGATTTCGATGGCCTGGAACACCCGGACGGTCATCAGCACCTGTGACTGGACCCAGGGACTGCGTGAATCCACCGAAGCCTCGACAAAGACGTCACGCCTGCCGCCCGTCGGAATCTCGTTGACCGTCAGACTCAGCAACTGGCTCGAGACACCACCGACCGTCACGGCGGGCACCGTGAACACGCCGACATCCCGAGGCAACAGCTCCAGTGTCCATGTCACCAGGCTGACGGTCACCGGCTGATTGCTGCCGTTGACCACCGTTCTGATCTGTCGCGAACTGGACTGCCCCACCACATCGAAGTCCTTGTCCAGTGCGGAGCTGTCCAGCTCGCCATCAACACCCACGGCGGTGACGGTGAGGGTCACGGACTCATCACGAGTGATGGTCGACGCGCTCAGCTCACCGCGTACCGAGGCCTGCTGTGCCAGCAAGGGTTGTGACAGCCACAGTGCCAGTACCAGGAAGATCAGTTGACCGACAGTCAGTGTCGAATTCGTGTTACCAGGCTTCACGCCCATCTCTTGCCTCCGGGTACTCCAATCGATGACTCTGCTCCAGCCTGCGGCGCAATAATCCTGCCGGATCATCAGGAATGCGACGCAGCAACTGTTCGGCGGCCTGCTCGTTTTCCGACAGCGGTCGATCCCTGTCTTGCCCGGAACCGATGCTGCTCCGCTCGGATTCATCTTCTACCTGTCGGGCTTCTGCCTGTCGGGCCTCGGCGTCCAGGGCGCGTTGCGCCGCCTCGGCCGCCGCCTGTCGCTCAGCTTCGGTCTGGGTATCACCCGGTGTGTTTTCAAGGTTCTGCGCATCTGACGACGACTGATTCTCCTCCGTCGACTGGCCGGACTCACTGCCACTCTGCTCATCCGACGGCGACGTCGCATCCTGCTCTGCTTCCGGCGACTCTTCACCGGCTGACTGAGAACCGGCCGATTGCTGCTGATCACCGGACTGTTCCTCACCGCCCGGCTGGTTCTGGTCTCCCTCGCCCGCCTGCTGATCCTCCCCTGACTCTCCGTCCTCTCCGGACTGCGGTTGCGGTTGCTGTTGCTGCTGCAACGCCTGCAATTGCCGGGCAATCTCCCGGTTATGCGCCGCATCGGCAAACGATGGATCAGACGCCAGCACCGTGTCGAATTGCTCGATGGCCTCCTCGAAGCGACCCGCGCGCACGTCACTGACACCCTGATTGTACAAGGCGCGGTTGGCAGCCTGTAACTCCCCCTGCTGCTGCAGTTGTTCGGCGCGCTCGGCGAAGGCTTGTGCTGCGGCATCGAAATCGCCCGCCTGGTAATGCCCCAACCCGGCCCAACCGGCATCGGGCGCCTGGCGCAGCAGACGCTCATGATCGGCCTGCTCAAAGGCTTCCGCCGCCTGTTGCTCCGGTGTCTGCCACCAATCCTGCCAATCTGCCAGCGCACGCTCACTCGCGCCCAGCCAGCACATGGCGATCAGTGCAATGACCCTGGTGCTGTTCATGCTGCGACCCCACGCCGGAAGGCCAGCAGCAACACAACCAGCAAGGGCCAAAGCAACCAGGGTGAGTACTCCACCCAGTAGATTTTCCTGGCCGCCTGTTCCTCGGCGTCACTGGCCAGGGCGACACCTGTCAGCACCCGATCCAGAGCGTCAAGGTCCTCCGCGCTGGTGCTCAGCGAGACTGCCGAGCCTCCCCCGGCCACTGCCAGTGCCCGCAACGACTCCATGTCCAGTTGCGGCACCACGATCGATCCATTGGCATGCTGCAGGAACTGCCCATCCTCACCGCGCAGCGGTGCACCGGCAGCGGTGCCCACGGCCAGCACCGAGACGCGGTAACCGGCCTGCCGAGCCAGCCGGGCAGCCTCGACATCCCGGCTCGAGGCCGGCGCATCACTGATGAGAAGGATATGGCCAGAGGCCACCGACGCCTGCGCAAACAGCTGCAGGGCCCGTTCGATCGCCAGATCCGGACGACTCCCCTGTACCGGCATGATCTCCGGCGACAGGGAAGGCACGAAAGCCTCGATGGTGGCAGCGTCATCGGTCAACGGACTGATCACATAGGGGCGTTCGGCGAAGGCAATCAGACCCGTCTGCCGACCCTGACTGCGACGCAGCAGATCCGTCAGCTTGAATCTGGCCCGCGTCAGGCGATTCGGTGGCAGATCGTCCGTCAACATCGAACGTGACAGATCGAACAGAACCAGCTGCGCCTGCTCTGCCTCGAAGACCGGAACCTCACGCTGTTGCCAGACTGGCCCTGCCAGCAGCAACAATGCCAGAGCCCAGGCGGCAAACAACAGGAATGTCCCCCCCTGTCTGACCGTCGCCTGTCCTTCGATGACGTAGGGCTGCAGGGCCGGCTCGACAATCGCATCCCAGCCACCACGCACCGAATTCGCCCGCAATCGCAGCAACAGGGCCAGCAACAGTGGCACGAATCCCCACAGCCAGAGTGGACGCATCCAGCTCAGCGCTTCCCAGGCAGCGTTCATCGCTGACGCCCTCCGCTCGGCCAGATGCCTGCCAGCGCCCACAGCACGGAGAACAGCAATGCCGCACTCAATGGCCAGGCAAACAGTTCTCGCAGAGGCCGGAATTCTTCGGCGTCCTGCTCGGTGGGTTCCAGGCGATCGATTTCACGATAGATCGTGGCCAGCTCCCTCTGGTTGCGTGCACGGAAATACTGCCCACCCGTGGATTGACTGATGGCCTTGAGCGTCTCCTCGTCCAGCTCGGTGGTGCGTGCGCCAAACGGTGCGTTGAATCCGGATTGGGCATCCGCGCCGACACCGATCGCATGGATGCGGATATTGTTGTCGGCAGCCAGTCGCGCTGCCGCCAAGGGGTCGACCACGCCAGCCGAATTCTCGCCATCGGTCAGCAGAATGATCACCCGCGATGCTTCAGGGCGTTCCCGCAAACGCTTCACGGCCAGTCCGATGGCGTCACCGATCGCCGTCGACCGCCCGGCAAGCCCCACCGCCGCCTCGGCCAGAAAATGCTGCACGGTGGCATGATCCAGCGTCAGAGGTGTCTGAACATAGGCCTGCGAACCGAACATGACCAGACCGATCCGGTCACCATCACGGCGTGCCACGAAATCGCTGGCCACCTGCTTGACCACGGCCATGCGAGTCGCCCGGTTGTTGCCGGCATACAGATCGGCCTCGCGCATGCTGCCGGAAATATCGATGCACAGCATCAGATCCCGGCCGCTCAACGGCACGCCCACCGGTTCGCCGTAACTCTGCGGACGAGCCACTGCCAGCAGCAAGGCGCACCAGGCAAGCCCCAGCAGCAGCAGGCGCAACCAGTGCCGTCGACTTGCCGGCACCGAGGTCTGTGTCAGGGATTCATACGGGCGACTGTCCGGTACACGCAAGGCCCGACCGGGCGTTTTCTGCCTGGCCGGTAATCCGAAATACACCAGCACAGGCAAGGGCAGCAACCACAGTGCCCACCACTGATGCCAGACGATATCGCTCAGCGGAATCATGCCTTCATCGCCTGCGTGCCAGGTCGACGCCCGGCGGCACGAATCAGTTCTTCAATGGCATCGAACAAAGATTCCAGATCATGCTGTTCGACCTCCGGGGCGCGCTGATAGGGGCCGGCTTCCAGCAACCTGCCGAAGCCCGACCCGAACAGGGCCTGTCCGGTCACATCATCCAGCGCGTTCAGCCACGCTCGTCCCTGCAGACTGGCCACCTGCTCCCGCCCCAGTACCGACAGCAGCACGCGCCGGGTCAGTCGCGAACAGTCCGACAGTGTCCGGTTCACCGGCTGCGCCGGTGAATGACGTCGCAGTCGCTGAAGTTCGGCAAAGGCTTCACGCTGCCAGCGCCGTGCCTGATAGCGGCGATACGCAAATCGTGCGACGAACAGCAACACCAGCAACAAGACCAGCAGCACCCACCAGCCAACGGCCGGCCAGGGGCTGACGTCAGGGATGCGCACATCCTTGAGCTGGTCCAGCAGGGCCTGGCTTTCGGTATCGTTCATGCCAGCGGCGGTATCAGCGAGGTGGACAATGGCTGACGCGACAGGATGGCCGTTGCCGTATCCCGCAAGGAACCATTGGTCATGGCCACCGTGTGGAAATGACCGTGGCGAGCGAACAGCTGCTGCACCGAAGCGGCTCGCTGTTCGAAGGCCTGTCGATACTGCTGGCGCTCGCCGTGGCCGGAGATCGAGAGCAGGAAACGCCTCTGCGATTGTCCCGCCCGGCCGATCATCGGATAACGACCCGCCGGCGGCAGATTCGCATCCAGAGGATCGCAGACATGCACGGCCATCACATCCAGTGACTGCAGGGCACTGCCCAGCGCCAGGCGGGCTGCCTCATCAAAACCCTCGAAATCACTGAGCAACACCACGGTACTACCCGCATGCACGCCATGGCGCAGCCGCTGCAGTGTGCGAGTCAGCTGATCGCCACCCGGATGGGGAATGCGCTGCTGGCCATGGTGAATGGCGCGAAACAGGCTCATGAGCCCGCGTCTGCCATTCTGCGGACGAATCTCATCGTGCCAGTCATCGGTGAACACGAATCCGCCGACACGGTCATGGCTGGCCACTGCGCACCATCCCAGCAAGGCCGCCAGACGCGCCGCCAGCACCGATTTGTACATGCCCTGCGTACCGAAGCGCATACCGGCCCGAAAATCCACGACCAGCAGCACCGGGCGTTCGCGCTCTTCCACGAACAGCTTGGTATGCGCCTTGCCGGAGCGGGCGGTTACCTTCCAGTCGATCATGCGCACATCATCGCCGGGCTGATACTCACGCACTTCGGCAAAATCCAGCCCCCTGCCCAGACGTCGCGACACGGACCCGCCACTCATTGGTGCGGCACTGCGTTTGCGGACCTGTCGCTGCATGGCCTGAGCCGCCGTGCGCAGGCGCACCAGTTCATCCAGCGAGGTACTGGCCGGTGAGGCGAATTCGAGACTGACGCGGCTGCCGGGCCGATGCAGTGTCGAGCCGCTCACGGCACCGCAATCATCTGCAGCAGGCGGTCGATGACCTCGTCGGCGCTCACGCCATCGGCTTCGGCTTCGAACGAGAGCAGCAGCCGGTGACGCAGTACATCATGGATGACGGCCTGTACATCGGCCGGCGAGACATAGTCCCGACCTGCCAGCCAGGCATGGGCCCGGGCGCAGGAATCCATGCACAGGGTGCCACGCGGGCTGGCCCCGTACTGCAGCCAGCGAGCCAGATCCTCGTCATGACGAGCCGGCTGACGACTGGCGACGATCAGTCGCACGATGTAGGCTTCGATATCCTCCGACATGAAGACTTCCAGCACTTCACGACGCGCCGCAAACAGGTCGTTCAGTGTGAAGACCTCTTCCACTGCCGGGACTGCAGGTTCCTGCACGCTATCTCCCGGCTGACTGGCGGCCAGCGCCTCGGCACGCACCAGGCGCAGGATATGCGCTTCGTGACGTGCATCGGGGTAGTCGATGAGTACCTGCATCAGAAACCGGTCCAGCTGTGCTTCAGGCAAGGGGTAAGTGCCTTCCTGTTCGATCGGGTTCTGGGTCGCCATGACCATGAAAGGTGTTGGCAAGGCGTAGGTCTGGTGCCCCACCGAGATCTGCTGTTCGGCCATCGCTTCCAACAGAGCAGACTGCACCTTGGCCGGTGCGCGATTCACCTCATCGGCCAGGATCAGATTGTTGAACAGGGGGCCTTGCTGAAACACGAAGCTGCCATCCGCCGGCCGATACACCTCGGTACCCGTCAGATCCGCCGGTAGCAGATCCGGCGTGAACTGGATGCGTTGAAAGTCCGCCTCGATTCGATCGGCCAGCGCCTTGATGGCGCGCGTCTTGGCAAGACCCGGCGCACCTTCCACCAGCAGATGACCATCGACCAACAGCGCAATCAGCAGGCGGTTGACCAGCACCGGCTGGCCCACCACCGAGGCTTCCAGCTGCTTGCGCAGCCGGTCAACTGTTTCCAGAGTACTCAATTATCAACCACCTCTATATCGATACTTGCCGAATTGCCGCTGGAATCGGTCACCGTGACCGTTGCCTGGCCTGTGCTGAGCAATGGCTCGATGAATCCGGCATCATCACCATCTTCGATCAGGCTGATGGGATCGGAGTCGTCATCGGTCGTGAGCTCCCAATCCAGATCATCATTATCCAGCTGATCGGCGGCGCTGTAGGTCGAGCCCGGCGACACCCGCAGGAAAACTCCTGAACTGTCGGCAGACAGCTGGAACAGGGTGCCCAGATTGAAGGCCAGCTCGGCATCACCTTCTTCCACGGTAATGACTGCGGGAGCGCCGGCTGACAGATCGCCACAGCTGGCCGTCAACGTCACACCGCCCTCGTCCACGCCTGTCAGCTGTCCGCGTGAGCCCTGAGCATTGCTCACGGTAGCCACCGCCGTGTCAGACACCTGCCAGCTCGCCGAATCCGTGATCGCAACGCGGCTGGTGTCGCTATCCGAATCGGTGACGGACTCGGTATACACACCGGTTGCCACGAAGCTCTGCGTATCACCCACCTCCACGATTGCCGTATCCGGCGTGATCTCGATGGAACTCAGGGTATCGGCAATCGCGACATCGAACGGCAAGGAGAAACCCTCGGACGCTGCCGTCAGAGTAACGCCACCGCTGTTCACGCCAGTCAGGGTAACCGTGATATCCGGATTGCTGACGATGCGGGCGAATCCCTCGTCTGCGGCAGCCAGCGTCCAGTTGACGGCCGTCAGGTCACGAATGGTGCCATCGTCGAATTCACCGGTTGCCTGATAGTCGGCAGGTATGCAGCGATCAACCGTCTCCTCGCCCGTGATGCTGCCGATGGCCACCAGATTGGCGTCCGACACGGTCAGCTGGTAAACATCGGAATCCAGCCCGCCAATGGTGACGTACACGCCAACCTGACCATTGGCCCGCGCCACCAGTCGACCATCGTCACTGATGCCGGCCACGGACGAATCGGTCACCTGCCACAGGCGATTGACCGCACTCAGTTCTACCGGCTGGGCAGCCGAGTTGGTGCCCTGCACCCCGAAATCGACGGATTCGCCGATGTTCAGGATCAGCTCATCGACCGTGATTGTGGGGCCGATGACCGACAGGGATGTCACGTTCAGCTCACGAATCTCGACCGCCTCTTCGAACGGGTTCGAATCACCCTCGCAGGCGGACAACGACAAGGTGGCCAGTACGGCACTGGCAAGCGCTAGCATTTTCATGGAGTATTGAATCTCAGCCCCAGAACCAGGGCATCAAGACGCAGTGGCTCGCCTGCGTTGTAGTGACGATATTCGAAACTGACCAGCATGTTGCGTGCACGTTGCAGGCGCTGCATGATGCCGATGCTGACGCGTGCACCGGTGAAGTCCTCGTTGATCGACGATGCCGGCAATGCGCCTGCAGCCGCGGCCGTCTGCTCCAGCGTGTAGTTGACAGCACCGAGCACGATATAGCCCTGAGTACCTCGTACCGGCGGAGACTGGAACCGTGCCGCTATTCCATAGGCCTGTTCCACTTCCAGCTCGAAGTCTCCGGAGCGATCGGTGGACAGACCCGTGTCGGCAAACAGCTCGATGCCGATATTGGGCAGCACGAACAGACCGACATTCACGCTACCGAAGGTCGGATAGAAGCTCAGGTCGGAATTGTCCAATCCGCCGGCCCCGAGCTGAAGCTCGGCATAGACAGGCCCGCTCGCATTGGCGAACGAGGAGGAAACTGCCAGTACACATGCAATCAGCCAGCGCACATAATGCTCCTACAGACAAGATTCAGGGACCGAGAAGATAGCACTCACAAGCCACACGCGTCATGTCAAGCAGGTCACCTGTGCCATCCCCTGGCGTCATGGCTGTGCTGCAAGCGCTTGCCACGCCGTGTTTCAGGGGCATTGTGCCGCTGCCAGCAGCGGGTTCAGCGTGACATCCTGCACCATCACGACGCAGCCCTCCCCCGCCGCCGGAGCCGCCACACGGTAATGCAGCGGGGTTTGACCGGCAGCAGAGCCCAGAGAGGTAACATCGAACACGATATGGTGATTGACCAGCTGCTTGCGATTGTTCTCTCCACCGGTGATGCTCGTACTCGCACTGTCGATGTAACGCACCAGTGACACCGTGGCCCCCTGCAAGGCCGCCTGCGGTGCATCGTCCGCGTCGATGGTGATGGAGAGTTCCTCCGGCCCGTTACCGGCCGACGGCAGCGTCTCCATGTCTATTCGCAGCTGCGCGGGCACCGTCTGCTGCAAGGCCTGCCGCACCCGACGCGTATCCGACCCCACGGCGGCAAACCGGCCATTGACGATCATCTGCGGGGTATACACGCCGTTTCTGCCGGCAAGACCCGCTGCCTGATAGGCCTGCTGGCGCTCGGTGTACTCCGGATTCGAAAAGGGATCCTTCCAGCTGCCATCACTGCCGTGTACCAGGGAATCCCAGTAGTCCACATGATACTCCAGTGCCATCAGGGCAGGGTCTTCCTCCAGCATCCTGCCCAGCAGACGATCCGCCGGCGGACAGGAGGAGCAGCCGTGCGAGGTAAAGAGTTCGACCAGTCGCAAGGCAGGTCGGGGCTGCGTCGAGTCTGACACTTCCGACAGAGCGGGAGCACTCGTCAGGAGCAGGCTGGCCGCAAGCAGCAAGGGGTGCATCGCCAGTTTCTTCATGGTCACGGTCCGGGCTGAAGTCGATGCCTGCTTTGGGCGTAGCAGTGACTAATTGGTTCCCTTGATCTGCGCGAAGGCGTCGAGAGCCTCCTGTCGTGTCTGCTTCAGATCCACCAGTGGTTCGGGATAATCGAGTGTTTTCCTGGTGGCCTCATCCAGTTCCCAGGGCTTGTGCAGATAGCGCGTCTCGACCTCGGCAAGCTCCGGCACCCAGTGGCGCACATAGTCGCCCTGCTTGTCGAACTTCTCACCTTGCAGCACCGGATTGAAGACGCGAAAGAAGGGCGAGGCATCCACCCCGGAACCTGCCGTCCACTGCCAGCCCATGCTGTTGCTGGCCAGGTCCGCATCCACCAGCGTATCGCGAAACCAGCGCTCACCCGCCTGCCAGGGGATCAGCAGGTTCTTGATGAGAAAGGACGCCACGATCATGCGCACCCGGTTGTGCATCCAGCCCGTGGCATACAGCTCCCGCATGCCGGCATCGACAATCGGCACACCGGTCATGCCGCGCTGCCAGCGTTCCAGCTCGCGGTCGATATCCTGGCGCCAGGCAAAGCGGCTGAACCGCTCATCCAGGGGTTCATCGATGGTCTGAGGGAAATGAAACAGGATGGCATAGGCGAACTCACGCCAGACAATCTCTCTGGCAAAGGTGTTCTCGTCATCGGACAAAGCGCCGGTCTTGCGTCCTGCCAGCAGGCGATTCATCACGTGGCGCGGGCTGATCTCGCCAAAATGCAAGTGCGGAGACAGACGTGACGTACCGGCCACACCCGGCCTGTCACGATTCACACCGTAATCGTTCACCGGCCCTTTCAGAAATCGCTCCAGCTGCGCACGCGCAGCGTCTTCACCCGCAGTCCAGTGCGACATCATGGATTCATGCCAATCAAGGGAGGGCAGCAGTTGCAATTCATCCAGTCGCAGCTTCTGCGACAGGGCATTGGCCACGTCCGGGCTCAGGCCGGGGATGACTCGCGGCTTCTGCAGGGTGTCAACACAGGTTTCATCCTCATCGACAAGACGCGCAGCCGCTCGCCAGTAGGGCGTGTAGACACGATAGGGACTGCCATCGGACTTCAGGTTCTGCCAGGGTTCGTGAATGAGCAAGCCATTGAAGGTGCGTGGCTCGCAGTCACTCAATGCCGACTTGATGTGCTTGTCACGGGCGATGGTGGCAGGATCGTAGCAGCGGTTCCAGAATACACGATCGATCCCTCCCTTCTCGATGTAATCACGCAGTATTCGCGACGCATCGCCTCGGGCCAGAAACAACTCGCTGCCCTCGTCACGCAGACTTCGGTCCAGAGCCGCCAGGCTGTGATGCAGCCAGACCCGGCTGGCCGCCCCCAGACGACTGATACCCTGCTCCATCGGATCATCGATGAAGACACACAACAGCTCGTCGCAACTTCTGCAGGCTTCGCTCAACGCCGGGTTGTCGCTCAGGCGCAAGTCCTGGCGAAACCACATCAGGCCCCGGCTCATGCAGGCTTGCCGAGCAGTGATCCGCTGACATCCGACACTGGCTGGTAATGCTGGTCATCGACGTCCACCACCGACAGTGAACCGCGGGTCGGATGGTTCAACAAGGCTGCATTGGCTTCATCGGTATCGATGTGCATCTCCAGCACGAAGTTCTCATCGACCCGCACCAGCACATCGCCGAACACCAGGTCGCGATCGCCGCCGACGATGGACACCGATACCTCATCCTTGTTCTGTACTGCAAATCGGGCCGCATCATCAGGGTGCATGTGAATATGCCGGCGTGCGCAGATCAGCCCTTCGGGCAAGGTAACCGTACCTGCCGGGCCTTGCAGCGTGATCGGTGCAGACCCCTTGACGTTGCCGGAGTTGCGGACCGGCGCATCGACACCGAGCCTGAATTCATCCGTACGAGATATTTCCACTTGATCGATGCTGCGTAGCGGGCCCAATACCCTGACACCATCGATACGGTCACGTGGGCCGATCAGATCGACTCTTTCCTTGCAGGCGAACTGACCGGGTTGTGACAGCGGCTTGTCCAGCGTGGGGGTCGCACCCTTGCCGAACAGCGCTTCGAAGGTTGCAGCCGTCAGGTGACAGTGCCTGCCGCTGACCGCAATCGGAATGCTCTTCGCCGGGTTCGGCTGCGCGCCGTGGATGATTCGCCTGGCCTGCTGCGCGATCATCAGTTCTTCATTGGTCTTGACCACAATCGCTTCAACGCGCGAACGAGGCGTGGTGATGAGCGCATGTTCACTGTCATCACGAACGCTGGCATCACGGTTGCGGTCCTCATCCAGCACGACACCCAGAAACTCCAGCCGCTGCAGAATACGGCCACGCATGCTGGCACTGTTTTCCCCGATGCCACCGGTGAAGACGATAGCATCCACCCCACCCATGGCCGCTGCATAGGCCCCGATGTACTTGCGTGCCCGATGAGCGAACACATTGATGGCCAGACGAGCGCGATCGTTACCCTCGGCGGCGGCACGCTCGATCTCCCGAAGGTCATTGCCCAGGCCAGACAGACCGGCCAGGCCACTGCGCCGGTTCAGCAGTTCGTCCAGCGCCGCCACATCGTAACCCTGACGCAGCAGCGACAGCAGCACCCCCGCATCCACATCACCGGAGCGCGTTCCCATCACCAGCCCTTCCAGCGGTGTGTTGCCCATGCTGGTCTCTGCCGAGCGGCCGAACTCCACGGCGCAGGCGCTGGCCCCGTTGCCCAGGTGCAGAGTGATCAGGCGCAGCTCGTTCAGTGGTCGTTGCAGAAATCCTGCAGCAATGCCGGCGGCATACTCATGCGAGATGCCATGAAAACCATAGCGCCGGATACCGTGCCTTTGAGCCACTTCATGATCAATGGCATAGGTGGTTGAGCGGCGTGGCATGCGGGCATGAAAGGCTGTATCGAACATGGCCACCTGCGGCACCTCCGGCAAGGCCGTTCGCGCGGCGTGAATGGCGGCCAGGCTGTAGGGGTTGTGCATGGGGGCGTCGGGTACATGCCGTTCAATATCCGCCAGCACCGACTCATCGATCAGACAGGGCTCGGCATGGCGCCCACCGCCGTGCACGATACGATGCCCGACGATGTCGATGCGGTACGCCTGTAGCTGATTCAGGATATCGGCAATGGCGGATTCGTGTGTACGGCCTTCTCTGGCCATTCTCGCCGTATCCGCATCCAGCAGGCGTTCGTGCTTGCCGGCAACCAGGACCTCATCCTGTTCGTCGATCAACGCAAACTTGATGCTGGATGACCCGCAGTTGATTACCAGTGTGTTCATCGGCTGCCTTGTCTCATGGATTGTCGCGACGAGGAAGCAGTTTACGCGTTTGTTCACGTTGCGAAGAAAGGATACTGATCCCCGGGTGTCACAAGTAACAGGAATGTGCCGGCGCCCTAAATTCACGAGCCGGGGGTGTCGATAGACAGCGTGTCGAGTCACTTGTCAGGCATCTGATGAATCTGGAACTTCCCACTGTCTCTGCCACTGGATGGCGACGCCGGTGAGCATTGTCATACTCGTTGGTGGTCAAACGCCCGAGGCCAATGCGGAACATCGTTATCTGGTCAAGGCCTTTCTGGAGCGTTTTGATGAACGTATCACACGCATCATCACGGCCGAGCCGGTCAGACGCTCGTTCGGCACGCGTGTCAAACGCATGCTCAAGCGCGGCAACTATGTGGAGCGTCTTGCACGTGCACGCTATCCCGGTGGGTATGGCCCCGCCCCCGAGGCGCTGCAACATTTGCTGGAGCCCGGCTCGGACAGTCCGCTGATGCCCGGTGGCTCACGACGAGTCCACCTGCCTTCGCACAACGGCCCGGAATGCGAAGCCATTCTCGACGCAGACAGACCGGATGTCATCGTGGTGTACGGCACCGCGATCATCCGTGAAAACATCTTCGGCAAGGCCGGCATCATCACCCTGAACATGCATACCGGGCTTTCTCCCTGGTATCGCGGCGACAGCACCCTGTTCTGGCCGGTCTACTTCAACGAACCCGAGAAACTCGGCGTCACGGTCCATCAGCTGGTGGAATCCGTGGATGGCGGGGCCATTGCGGCAACCGCTGCGGTCGACTACGCCCGCGGCGACCGTGAAGCCGAGCTGTTTGCCAAGGGTGTCAGGGCCGGAACCGCGCTGTATCTGGACTGTGTGGCTGCGGCCCTGGACGGCTCGCTCGAGTGCCAGCCACAGGACCTCTCGATCGGTCGCGAGTTTCGCTGGAAGGATCGTACGGTCGCTGCAGAACGGCAGGTCATCGCACGCTTCGAACAGTGGGAGACAGCATCGTCATGAACACGCGGCTGCTGCAGGCGACACCCGACGCGCTTGCCCCACGTTCAGGCTTTTCACGCAAGGCCGCTGCCACGCTGCGCAGCCTGCTGCGAGCCACCGGTGTCTGCCTCTATCATCTGGGTCTGGCAAGAGCCATCATCAATCTGTCACCCGAGCGCATCCGCACTCTGCTCTACCACGCCGTTGAAGAGCAGCCCGGCAGCCATACCGCCGGCCTTGGCATGAGCATCAGTCCGGGTACCTTCAGTCGGCATCTGGACTACTACCGGCGGCATTACAACGTCGTGTCGATGCAGGAGCTGGTACGCGGCAGGCTTGCCCCACGTACCGCGGTCCTGACCTTCGATGACGGCTATGCCAGCGTTGGGGAGAACGCCGTACCTGCGCTGGAAAAGCGTGGCATGCCTGCCACGATCTATCTCATCGGCAAGGCGGTGGACGGTGGCATGGTCTGGGTGAATCAGCTCAACCATGCACTGAATCGTCACCCGAAGGCGACAATGACACTCATTCACAGCATGCCCGGATTGGCCAATATCGCTCGTGAGGATGTCCTGCAGCATGTGCAGACCACCTTCCCACCGCAGATGATCGAACAGCTGATGGCTCGCCTGGAGAAGGTCGCGCCACCCGCGGCCAACGCGGCTCAGCTGTTCCTGAATCGAGAGCAGATCAGCGAGCTGAAAACGCATGGCATGTCGTTCGGCTTTCATTCGAACGATCACTACAATCTGCGGCTATGCAGTGAACAGACCCTGCGGCAGCAGCTCGACAGCTCGGCGCTGGATGATCTGCTCGATTCCAGAACCTTTGCCTACCCCTTCGGCTACTGCGGTGACCGGGAAGCTGACAGGCTGGAAGCCCGAGGCTTCCAGCGCACCATGCTGGTACAGGAACAGACGCCGCATCCGCGCAAGTCCAATCTCATGCGTTCCGAACCGACCGGCAGCTCGGCGGCCAGGGTGTTTGCTCAGCTGGAAGTGGAAGAGCCCTTGATGCGCTGGCTACGCTCGGCTCTGGCCTGATGCACGGCATCGAGGCGCTGACAGTGGGCTCCGGCTGAAGAAATATCGGAGCCCTGAAACAAGAAAGCCCCGCACAAGGCGGGGCTTTCTCGTGGAAACCTAGTCGGGTGACAGGTTTACATGGCAGATACGTTGACTGCCGCTGGACCTTTTTGACCCTGCTCGATGTCGAAGCTCACTTTCTGACCTTCGTCGAGTGTTTTGTAACCCTCGCCAGTGATTGCGGTGTGGTGAACGAAAACGTCCTTGCCGCCATCTTCAGGAGCGATGAAGCCGAAACCTTTCGCCGCGTCGAACCACTTAACTGTACCAGTACTCAAGATAATACCCTGTATCAAAAAAACAACAATTTGGACGAACCCTCAGAGAGTGGGTAGCTCTTTTGCTTCCCTGCCCCCTCTGACCGGGCGAGTCTCTTACAATGACCATTCACGAACAGAGTCGCTGCAAGTCGCTAACGTAGACAACTCTCGGATCACCTCCGAGTTCCGCCAACAATTGCAATATAGGTAGTTTGCTCGACGAATACAAGCGTCGGGACACCTTCTGAGGCTTTGTTGCATGACATTCACGCTACAATTGCGCGTCAATTCTCCCGAAACCCCGCCACAACGCCATTTGCGAGCCTTTTCACGGAAAAAGCCGATGTGCGCCACTGGTCAATAAATATCAATAATGAGCATCGATTTTTCCGCAGGTCAACGCTGGATCAGTGATACCGAGTCCGATCTGGGCCTTGGCACCATTCTGGAAGTTGAGCACAGACAGATTACCGTCGTCTTTCTGGCTACCGGCGAAACGCGCATCTATGCCAAGGAGACGGCACCATTGACGCGCGTGGCCTTTCTGCCCGGGGACATCATCAGCAGTCATGAAGGCTGGCAATTGCGTGTGCAGAGCATCGAGGATGTCGACGGGCTGCGAATCTACAGCGGTACGCGTGAGGATACCGGTGAGGTGGCCGTTCTCAATGAAGCCTCGCTGGACAATTTCCTGCAATTCCGCTCACCACGGGATCGCCTGTTCGCCGGCCTGATCGACGGGCAGCGCTGGTTTGCCCTGCGCCGCAGCGTGTTCGAAAGCCGCCATCAACTGGCGCAGTCACCGGTACGCGGACTCATGGGGGCCCGCGTGAGCGTACTGCCTCACCAGATCTACATTGCCGTCGAGGCGCTCAAGCGCCATCACCCTCGATTGCTGCTGGCCGATGAGGTGGGTCTGGGAAAGACCATCGAGGCCGGCATGATCGTGCACGGCTCGCTGGTCAACAACCAGGTCAGCCGCGTGCTGATCACCGTGCCCTCGGCCTTGCTGCATCAGTGGCTGGTGGAAATGTTGCGCAAGTTCAACCTCAACTTCCGCATCATGGATGCCGAACGTTTCGAGGAATTGCGTGACTCGGCCCCGGACAACAATCCGTTTCTGGCGGAGCAGCTGGTCCTGTGCTCGCTGGACACCCTGCTGGAGGATGAAGAGATCGGTGACGCCGCCACCGGCGCAGGCTGGGACATGCTGGTCGTCGATGAAGCCCACCATCTGAGCTGGGAACCGGAGGAAGCCTCCGAGGCCTACACACTGGTCGAGGAGCTGGCCATGGAAACCCCGGCCGTGCTGCTGCTGACTGCCACGCCCGAGCAACTGGGTCAGTCGGGGCACTTCGCCCGCCTGCGCCTGCTGGACCCGGAACGCTTCGGCTCACTGGAACAGTACATCGAAGAGGAGGCCTCGTTCGGCTGGGTGGCGTCGGTGGCCGACAAGCTCGCCAGCGACCAGGCTCTGGCAAGTGAGGAAATCACGCGTCTGCAGAGCCTGCTGGGAGAGAACTTCAGCGACAGCGAACAGAAGACGCTGAGCTCGTCCACCGCCATGGCTGTCAGCGAACTGCCGCCACGCCTGATCAACAAGCTGGTGGATCGACATGGCACCGGCCGCCTGATGTTTCGCAACACGCGGCGCGCCATCACCGGCTTTCCCGAACGGCAGTTGCACACCTATCAGCTGGAGGAAGACACGCTCGAATGCAAGGCGGTCTGGTTGCTCGAATTCCTGCTGGAACAATATCCGCAGAAGATCCTGACCATCTGCTCTCGCCGGGAAACCGTGCAGGCCCTGGCCGAACACCTGCGTATCGCAGGGGTACAGAGCGCCCAGTTCCACGAAGGCATGTCGATCGTGGAGCGCGATCGGGCCGCGGCCTGGTTTGCCGACCCGGAGGAAGACTGCCGCCTGCTGCTGTGTTCCGAGATAGGCAGTGAAGGTCGTAACTTCCAGTTCCTGCACAATGTGGTCATGCTCGAGCTGCCGGATGCGCCCGACCTGCTGGAACAGCGCATCGGCAGGCTGGATCGTATCGGTCAGACCGAGACCATCCAGATCCATGTGCCTGCCGCGCCGGGCACACGCGACTCTCTGTTGCTGAACTGGTATCACGAAGGGCTCGATGCCTTCGAACGTATCTGCAAGTCCGGCACCGCCGTGCGAGAGCGCCTGGCCGATCGGCTGGACCCCTTGCTGGCCAGGATGAACGAGGGAGAGGATATCGCCGACAAGGAACTCGGCGTGCTGATACGCGACACGAAGGCGCTCTCGCAGCAGCTCGATGCCGAACTGGAATCCGGCAGGGATCGTCTGCTGGAACTGAACTCCAACCGTCCGGAGCTGGTGCAGGAGCATCTGGATGAGCTGGCACGGGTCGACCGCAATTACAGTCTGCAGGATTTCATGGAAGCGGTGTTCGACCGCTTCGGTGTGGATGTGGCCGAGCAACGTGATCACTGGATCATCCACCCCAGCGATCACATGCAGGTTGCCCATTTCCCGCACTTGCCGGCGGGCGGCATGACACTGACCTTCGACCGGGCCACCGCCCTGACGCGTGAGGACTTCACCTATCTGACCTGGGATCACCCCATGGTGACAGCCTCGCTGGATCTGATTCTGGACGAAGGCTTCGGGCAGGCAGATTGCCAGGTTATCAAGACCGATGAGCTTCCGAAGAACCTGACCTTCGTGGAAGCGAGCTACATCCTGCAATGCACGGCCGATGCCCGCCTGAATATCGATCGATACCTGCCGGCGCAAGTGCAGACCTGGAGCGTGGGCATCGACGGCAAGGACTACAGCGAGCAGGTAGCCCAGCTCGAACTGGACAGCCTCAAGCAGCGCTACGATCGCAATGCCCTGCGCAAGGTCGTGCTGAAGAATCGCGAGGTTCTGGAAAAACTGATCGACCGCTCGGCGCAGCTGGCAGAACAGGCATTGCCGGAGCTGGTGGAAGGAGCCAGAACCCGGATCGATACGGAATATCAGGAAGCCCGGGAACGCCTGCAATCCCTGGCGCGAGTCAACCCGTCAGTGAAGCAGGAGGAGATCGACGCCCTGGACGAACATCATCAGGCCCTGCTCGCCGCCCTCGAAGCAACCCATGCACGACCTGTGTCCGTGCGTGTCATGTTCAACGGCTGATCCAGCCAGGCCACCCGGGATACCCATCCGATGATAGTCGTCTCATTCAATGTCAACAGTATCCGCCTGCGTCTGCACCAGCTGCAGGCGCTGATCGACACCTACTCGCCTGACGTCATCGGCTTGCAGGAAACCAAGGTTGTCGATGCCGACTTCCCGATCGATGCACTGCGCGACATGGGCTATCACACAGCCTTCGCCGGGCAGAAAACCCATTACGGGGTGGCCCTGTTGTCCAAGTCGGCCATGAGCGATGTCAGCATCGGCTTCAGCACGGACAATGAGGATGCCCAGAAGCGCCTCATCACCGCCACGGTGCAAAGCCCCGGAGGCAAGCCTGTCACCATCATCAATGGCTATTTTCCCCAGGGGGAAAAGCGTGACCACCCGGTCAAGTTCCCGGCCAAGGAAGCGTTCTACCGGGACCTGCAGCACAAGCTCGTCAGTGAACATTCCCCCGAACAGAACCTGCTGGTCATCGGCGACTTCAATGTCGCTCCGGTGGATCAGGATCTGGGTATCGGCGCGGACAATGTCAAACGCTGGCTGCGCTCGGGTGCCACCAGCTTCCTGCCCGAGGAGCGCGAGTGGATGCAGCGTCTGCAGGAATGGGGGCTGGATGACAGTTATCGCATCAAGTACCCGGAGCGCGATGATCGTTTCAGCTGGTTCGATTACCGCAGCCGTGGCTTCGATCGCGATCCGAAGCGTGGCCTGCGCATCGACCACCTGCTGTGCACGCGCTCAATGACGGCAACGCTGATCGACAGTGGTATCGACTACGATATTCGTGCCATGGAGAAGCCATCGGATCATTGTCCGGTCTGGTCAGAGTTCGACCTGTAATTACGGCATTGCCTGGCTGCCCCGCTGCAGCGGCATCGGAAACAGGGCATCAGTCACAAACTGTCCAGGCACGCTCTAGTAGTATCTCGACGAGGGAAGTTAGTCTCATAGAGGTTAGCCCTATCACCATTTGCGCAAACCTGTGTCGACCGTATTCAGCGACACACTGCTGCGACAGGGACGAATCGAGTTGAATACTGCCTATTTCGCCATTTGTACCTCAGTACTGACGTCCTGTCTGTGGTCTCCATCGGCAAGAGCTGCCGACACCGTACGCCAGTCCTTGTCCGGCCTGCCAGTGGACCGCTTCTCGCCCATACTGGTCACGGTACTGGCCATCACGCTGCTGCTGATCGTGGTCGTCCATCACCGGCGTACCCGCAAGCCCTCCTCACCTCCAGCCAGGGTGTTCAGATTCGCCGAAAAGATGGCAGACATCGCCTATGCGCCACAACTCAGGCTGGTAGGACCCGCACGACCGGAAGATACTCCCAATGCCTTCACGGACAGTATCCAGCCGCTGAGCCAGCTCTGCGAGCAGACATTGACGGCCAGTCACGGCAGATCCGTGGCGCTGGTCGGCACACGGCCGGGCAGTGGCACCACGACCATCGCCATCGCGCTTGCCCGCCGCCTCGCTCACAGCGGCAAGCGCACCCTGTTGCTTGACCTGAACTTCGAACGGCCCATGGTTCAATTGAGCACCGGAGCCACCAGTGCCGCCGGTATCAGCAACTACCTTCTGTCCGGACTCATCGACGGCATCGTGGCTCAGGATGCCGCATCACCTCTGGACATCATCGGCACTGGCAATCTGCCGCTGCCTGCGGTGAAGGCCTATCTGGACGACGCCCAGTACAAGGACAGCATGAGTACGCTGATGTCCATGTACGAACGTGTGATCATCGACTGCGCACCAGCCAGCGTCGATCAGCCTGACGTCTCGCGCATCGTCGCAGGCTGCGACCTGCGCCTGCTGGTCATCGATTCACAGCATGACACCGTCCAGTCGCCGAATGTACAGGGCCTGCTGCGCATCCACCGACGCTGGCATCATGGCAACACGCTCCTGCTCCGCAACAAGGTCAAGACCGACCCCGAGGCAACGGAAAGCGCTGGCGCTGACCTCTCGCCACAATCCAGCCTGCGCCCCGTACACTCGGAGAAATGGATTCTGCAACAGCCCGATGAGCTGTATACGCTCAAGCTGACCGAGCTACGCTATCGACCGGTACTGACGCGGCGCCAGATTTCCAATTATGCCGGTCATCAGGTGGCCTGTTTTCGACTGACGGTTCTCGACGAAGTGAACTACCTGCTGATTCTCGGTCAGTTCCAGGACCGGGATGCTGCCATGCAGGCCGCCAGAACATTGGGACTGACGCAACCATCGGTGCTGCCCATTACCTTTGCAGACGTCAAGAAGGGCATCAGGCTCGAATTGCAGCGCAAGCTCAAGGCGGTAGACAGTACCCCCGCCTGACTGCTGTTCGATCCGGCTGAGCGAACCGACTGGACGAAATCATGAACAGCGTCTCATCGGCGAATGAGCGGTCCTGTACGGAAGTATGAATACCTTTCGACCGGCCGGGTAGCCGGCCTGTACGTAAGTATGAACACCGTTCAATTTACCCATTTGGGTGTAGCGAAACATCCTGCCACTCCCTAGCATTTCCTCCGACATACACGGAGGCGTACAGATGCAGGCAGTGTCGATTATCGGATTGAGTATTCTGTTCGTACTCATGTGGAGTTCCGGCTGGGTTGCAGCACGACTCGCCGTGACCGATATGGATGTTGTCACACTGCTGGTCGCTCGCTACCTGATCGTCGTGCTGGTGCTGTTTCTTCTGGTCAGTCTGCTGCGGCAATGGCGACGTGTCTCCCTCAGCGAACTGTTGCAACAGATGCTGGTCGGCAGCCTGGTTCACGGCATCTATCTGATGGCGGCATTGAGCGCCTTCGAGGAAGGCGTCTCCGCGGGCCTGGTGGCCTTCATCATGACCCTGCACCCGATGCTGACGGCGACCCTGTCATCGCGTGTCAATGGCGAGGAAGTCTCTGCCAGACAGTGGCAGGGCTTGCTGATCGGCACACTGGCCATCGTCCTGTCGGTGTCGGACAGTTACCGGCACGGGGCATCGGGCGCGGCGCTGGCACTGCCGTTCCTGGCGGTGCTGGCTCTGACCGTCGGCTCATTGCTGAACAGGCATCTGGAACTGAACCACAAGGCTCGGGCCGAGCCTCCCCTGCCCGTCATGCTGGTGCTGCTGATGCAGGGCATCGGTGCCTTGCTGGTGTTGCTGCCACTGCGTGGTTCGAGCACACCCTTGCAGTTCGCATCCTTCGATGCCGACGAATGGGTCCTGCTGCTGTGGCTGGCGCTCATCGCCTCGCTGGGTGCCTATGCTCTGCTGCAGATACTGCTCAGGCACTTGTCCACCACGCGTGTTGCCAGTCTGGGTTATCTGGTACCGCCGGCCACCATGTTGCAGTCTTACCTGATCTTCGGAGAAAGCCTGTCCCTTGCCGATGCCGGTGGACTGGCACTGGCGGCCATCGGCGTGCATTGCGTCATGAGCCCGGGTCGTGCCAGACCGTCAGTTGCCTCCGAGCGGACCGTCAGCATGCGGCAATCCGACCTGCCAGTGCCGGCAGCGCTGCCACTGACATTGCGCACTCGGCGCGTTGGCGCCTCTACCGCGCCGCTGGACATCGAGCTCTGAACAGCCCGTCTTGCTCGGCGACAGGGCTCTGGCCTTGGCAACCAGAGCTGCACTGTCGCCGCACATCATGAACTACTGCGGCAAATCGCCCTGCACGCCCTGCACATAGAAGTTCATGCCCAGCAAGGTCTTGTCATCATAGACTTCCCCTTCAGGCAGGACTTCCTTGCCGGACTGATCCATGATCGGTCCCTGGAAAGGGTGAAAACTGCCATCGATGATACCTTCGCGCACCACCTCGGCGGCCGCCTTGACATCATCAGGAACATCGGCACTGTATTCGGGAAACGCCACCATGCCTGATGCAATGCCTCCCCAGGTATCCGAGGATTCCCAGCTTCCTTCCATGGCGGCGCGCGTGCGATCCACGTAGTAGCTGTCCCAGTTATCGATGATGGACGTCAGCTGCGACTTCGGTGCGAAGGCAGACATGTCGGATGCCTGACCAAAACCCAGCACACCTCTTTCCTCGGCCACCTGCAATGGCGCTGGAGAATCGGTGTGCTGCGTGATGATGTCCGCTCCCTGATCGATCAGCGCCTTCGCTGCATCCGCTTCCTTGCCCGGGTCGTACCAGCTGTTGACCCAGACGACCTTCACTTCGGCATCGGGGTTGACCTTGCGCATGGCGATGGTGAAGGCATTGATGCCACGGACGACCTCTGGAATGGGAAAGGATCCGATATAGCCGACAGTATTGGTCTTGGTCATCATGCCCGCAATGGTGCCGATGACCGCCCGCCCCTCGTAGAAGCGTGCGCCATAGGTGGATACATTGTCGGCTCGCTTGTAGCCGGTGGCATGTTCGAATTTGACGCCGGGAAAATCACGGGCCACTTTCACGGTCGGGTTCATGAAGCCGAATGAGGTGGTGAAGATCAGGTCGTGACCACTGCTGGCCAGCTTGCGAATGACTCGCTCCGCGTCGGCACCTTCCGGAACGCTCTCGACAAAGGTGGTTTCCACATCATTGCCGAATTCGTCCTGAATCGCCTGACGACCGACGTCGTGTCGGTAGGTCCAGCCATGATCTCCTACCGGTCCGACATAGACAAACCCGACCTTGAAAGGATCCGCAGCCTGTGCAGACAATGCTGCAGCAGACAGTACTGCAGCGCCGAACACCAGCCCGGCTCGTTTCAGATACGCACTTATTGACATGAACATCTCCGCTTTGTGAATTCGCCCTGAATGAACGTCACCATCAGGTTGTCGGGTGGAAGGACTGACCGATACTGGCCGGAGCGTTGCGCCGGATACGGCCACGGTCGCGAGAAATCAGCACCAGAACCAGTATTGTTGTCAGGTAGGGTAGCATCGACATCAGCTGCGATGGCACATTAATTCCGAGCGCCTGACCGTGCAATTGCAGGATGCTGATGCCACCGAAGAGATAGGCGCCGAGCAGCAATCGACCCGGCTGCCAGACGGCGAAGACCACCAGCGCCAGAGCAATCCAGCCTCGCCCCGCACTCATGTTCTCTACCCACATCGGGGTGTATACCAGCGACAGATAGGCGCCCCCCAGGCCCGCACAGGCTCCGCCGAACAGAGTGGCCAGGTAACGTACCCGAATGACCTTGATGCCCAGTGCATGAGCCGCGTCATGCGAATCACCCACGGCGCGCAGGACCAGACCGGCCCGAGTCCGATTGAGAAACCAGGACACCAGCAGCACGATGGCGAAGGAACCATAGACCATTGCATCGTGGCTGAACAGCAATCGCCCGAGCACCGGCAGTTCGCTGAGCCAGGGAACCTGCAGACTGGGAAGTCCGGCGAAGGCGATGCCGACCAGTGATTGACCCAGCAGCGCGCTGAGCCCGATACCGAAGATGGTCAAGGCCAGCCCCGTCGCCACTTGCGAGGATTGCAGGCTCAATGTCAGAAAGGCGAAGATCAGCGCCAGCAGCATGCCTGCGAGCAGACCCGCCAGAATGGCCAATGTGGCGCTGCCACTGTGATGGGCCACCGCAAAGCTGCAGACAGCGCCACCGAGCATCATGCCCTCGACCCCCAGGTTGAGCACACCCGAACGTTCAACCACCAGTTCACCGATCGCGGCATACACCAAGGGCGTGGCAGCGGTGATGATGGTCAGAATCGTGAGTATCAGAGTCTCGTTCATGATTCGTTCCTCACTTGAACACCACGCGGTAGTTGATGAGCACATCGGTGGCCAGCAGGAAGAACAGCAGCATGCCCTGAAAGACACCGGTCACGGCCAACGGCAGGCTCAGGGTTATCTGCGCAGTCTCTCCGCCCAGATAGGAGAGCGCCATGACCAGTCCGGCAAACAGCACACCAACCGGATGCAGGCGTCCCAGAAAGGCCACGATGATGGCCGTGAATCCGTAGCCCGGTGAAATGCTCGGCAGCAGCTGACCGATGGGACCCGCCACCTCGAACAGCCCGGCCAGACCCGCACATCCACCACCGATCATCAGTGCCGTCCAGATCAGTTTCCGCTGGCTGAAGCCGGCATGCGCACCGGCGCGCGGAGCCGCACCATTGACGCGCAACGCAAATCCCAACAGTGTACGGCTCAGCAGAACCCAGCCGGCCAGCACCACAGCCACCGCAACCATGGCACCGGCATGCAAACGCGTTCCTTCCAGAATGCGTGGCAACAGAGCGGCATCATGAAACATGCGCGACTCCGGGAAATTGAAACCATCCGGATCACGCATGGGCCCGGAGACCAGCCAGGACAGCAGCAGTGCCGCCACATAGGTCAGCATGAGACTGGTCAGGATCTCGTTGACATTGAAGCGTGTCTTCAACAGCGCGGGGATGGCGGCCCAGGCCATGCCACCGATCATGCCTGCCAGCATCATCAACGGCAGCACATACCAGGCATCGTTTTCATGAAACAGCAGCGCCACGGCAGCGCCTGCGATGCCACCGAGTATCAACTGCCCCTCCGCCCCGATATTCCATACCTGCGCACGAAAACCGATCGACAGGGCGACGCCGATGATGATCAACGGTGCGGCCTTCACACCCAGCTCCGCCCAACCGTACAGACTGCTGACAGGTTCGATGAAGAAGGCGTAGAAGGCTGCACCGATCGGCACCCCGAGAACAGCGAACAACAGCAAACCCGCCAGCAGCGTGATCCCCAGCGCCAGCAGTGGTGCCAGATACCCCATCAGGCGCGACGGATCAGCCCTTCTCTGCAAGGTGATCATGCATTGGCTCCGCTCAATTCTTCTCCACCCATCAGGAGTCCGACCTGTTGCACGGTCACGTCCTGCACGCGATGGAAGGCCGAGAGCCGTCCTGCACACAGCGCCCCGATACGTTCGCAGTTCTGCATCAATTCATCCAGATCCTGAGAGACCATCAGAACGGCAGCGCCCTGATCAGCCAGCTCACGAATGGCCTCGTGTATGGCCAGGGCGGCACCGGCATCCACGCCCCAGGTGGGTTGCGAAACCACCAGTACCCGTGGTGCCTGAAGTATTTCCCGCCCCACGATGAATTTCTGCAGATTGCCGCCCGACAGGCTACTGGCAAGCGCCTGGGGCCCGTGACACTGAACGTTGAATCGCTGGATGATGTCACTGGCAAAACGTCGACTGCGCGACGCCGACGTGAGCCAGGAAAACCCCAGAGGCTTGCGATGGTGAGCGGTCAGAAAGGCATTCTCGGCCAGGGACAGCGAGGGAACCGCGGCATGGCCCAGTCGCTCTTCCGGCACACAGCACAACCCCTGACGACGACGTTCGGCGGCACCCTGCCGACCGATGGCCTTGCCGCAGAGCGACAATGAATCTGCCTGCTGCAGACGGCGCTCTCCGGAAATCGCCAGCATCAGTTCGTCCTGACCATTGCCCGCCACGCCGGCAATACCGACGATCTCGCCGGCGCGCAGCTGCAAGCGCAGATGGTGCAGAGCAATGTCATGACTGTCCACCGCCGGCAGCGACAGATCGTGCAGATCCAGCAACAGATCCCCAGCGGTCCCCTGTCGACTGTCCCCGGCGTCCGGCACCTCACTGCCCATCATCAGAGTGGCCAGCCCCCTGGCGGATTCTGCCCGAGGATCGGCCTCCGCCACTTTCCGGCCGGAACGAAGAATGGTGGCCTCATCACACAGCTGACGTATTTCCTCCAGCTTGTGACTGATGTAGAGAATGGCCATGCCTTCCTCGGCCAGACGCTTCAGCGTGACGAACAACTCACTGACCTCCGCCGGTGTCAACACCGAGGTGGGTTCGTCCATGATCAGCAGGCGGGGATCCTGCAGCAGGCAGCGCACGATCTCGATGCGCTGCCGCTCGCCGACTGACAGGCTGTATACCGAGCGAGCAGGATCCAGTGGCAGACCGTAACGCGTCGACACCTCGATGATGCGCTGCCGGAGCGCATCATCGGCATCCACATCCATCCCCAGAGCAATGTTCTCCAGCACGTTCAGGGAGTCGAACAGCGAGAAATGCTGAAACACCATGGCGATACCCAGCTCTCGGGCCACCGCCGGGGAGGCGATGTGGACCGGCTTGCCCTGCCAGAGGATGTCACCCGAATCACTGGCGAGCAGGCCGTAGAGAATCTTCACCAGCGTGCTCTTGCCTGCGCCGTTCTCGCCCAGCAACGCATGAATGCCACCACTGCGCAGCTGCAGGTCTATGCTGTCATTGGCCAGACAACCCGGGTAGGCCTTGGAAATATTCCTCATTTCCACCAGCGGTGAGCCCTTGTCGGGTTCCGCCATCGGCGATCTTGATTCTGGCATGGGCGAACAGGATGGTTGCAGTGCGGGCAGTGTACCCCGAGCCAAACCGCAATGGGATACGCTGGTGGTGCCCATCATCCGGACTGAGAAACAGACAGCGCCTTGCCCCATGCAGACCGGTAGCGCCCCCTGCTTGTGCACCGGGACTTGTCTCAGCGTCGATAAGCCCCAGACTCACTACCTACCCCCTGAACGGCTCCGAGTGTCGTGCAACGACGTGATTCCCGTTGCAACGATGCTGCGGCAGCTGACAACCGATCCAGAATGATCGAACCGGACCTGCCCGCATGAAAATAGATATTGTTTCAGACGTTGTCTGCCCCTGGTGTATCGTCGGCTATCGGCAATTGCAACAAGCCCTCGAACAGACCGGCATCGAAGCCGACATCCACTGGCACCCCTTCGAACTGAACCCCGACATGCCGCCCGAAGGCGAACAGCTGCGGGATCATGTCATGCGAAAGTATGGCTCCAGCGCCGAGGACAGCGACAGGAACCGTCAGCAGCTGGTAGCCATCGGCGCCGAACTCGGTATCGAATTCAACTTCAGTGAAGAGTCGCATATCCGCAACACCCATGACGCTCACCAGCTGATGCACTGGGCAGAAACCAAGGGACTGAAGAACGAACTGAAGCAATCCCTGTTTCTCGCCTACTTCACCGAAGAGCTCGATGTCAGCAACCATCAGGTGCTGATCGATCGCGCGGAAAGCGTCGGGCTTGACAGGGAGGAAGCCGCAGCCGTGCTGGAGGATCAGCGCTATGCCGAGACGGTTCGTGAGAATGAAAGACTGTGGGTGTCACGCGGCATTCAGGGAGTTCCAGCCGTGATACTCGAGGAAAAGTACCTGCTCAGTGGAGCACAGGGAGTGGAGAATTTCAGTGCTGCACTGAAACAGGTCGAAGCCGAATCAGCCTGAGCCCTGAGCCCTGAGCCCTGAGCCCTGAGCCCTGAGCCCTGAGCCCTGAGCCCATGATGCCAGTGTTACCCCGTGGTCCGATACCACGGGGTAACGACCTCCTTCCATGACCGACTCCTGCGAGGATCCGGTCGACGCTTCAGCTTCGTCTAGACTACCGGCGGCACTGCGTCGATCTCACCATGGAATGTCAGTTCCGGGAATGCCTGCTGCAATCTGGCACGAAGTTCCGAGCTGCGTTGCCCCTCTTCCAGCTCCACCACCATCAGCACTTCGCCGCGCGCAATGGCCTCTTCGTACTCACGCAGTTGACTGTTGGGCACCGATGAGCCGATCAGCGATGACGCCAGCACGCCAAAGGTGGCACCGCCGGCCGTTGCCAATGCAAGTGCTGCTCCTCCCAGTGCCAGCCCCGGCGCAATCACGATGGCACCCAGCCCGGCCAGCAGACCTGTCGCACCACCTACCAGTGCCCCTCGCTTGCTGCCCGGTACCACATCGTTCTCGAATTCACCAGGATCCGGCATGTCTTCGATTGGCTGTGCATCCTTGCCGATGACGCTGATGCGCGACTCATCCACTCCCTCGGCTTTCAGCATGTCCACTACTTTTCTGCCCGACTCGGCATTGCCCGCCGAGAACACGAGTTTGTCGACCATGATTGCTACTCCGCTGTGATTGATTTCAGACTAAGGCAAAGTCCTGCGCATCCTTTCGTCCTGTAAGTTCTACAAGACCGGGCCGGATCGGGCTGCCGTCAGCGCCCCCTGTGTTGAAATCCGGGCGTGCAACAATCGAAATCGGAAGTCATGACGGACGAGAACACCCGAGGCCGCCAGGCGCGCGTCCCGTACCGGATTACCTTGCTGGGGTGGTGGGATATCGCAAGGCGACTCTTCAATCGCATCGGCGAGCAGAACATCTCCATTCTGGCCGCCGGGGTCGCCTTCTATTCCCTGCTGGCAATCTTCCCTGCGCTGGCCGCCATCGTGACTACCTACGCACTGATGGCTGACCCGCAGACCGTGGCGGAACACCTGGCAAAGGCTCAGGCCTTCCTGCCCGGCGATGTCATGAGCATTTTCGACGAGCAGTTGAGTGCATTGAGTTCGCGACCCAGCGAAGGTTTGAGCATCAAGTTGATCGGCGGCATCCTGCTGGCCATCTGGAGTGCACACAAGGGTGTGGACGCTCTGACACGCGCTATCGGGGTGGCCTATCGGGAACCGGAAACGCGCGGCTTCTTCACCCTCAACCTTGTCACTTACCTGATGACGGCAGCCGCGGTCCTGTTCATGGTTGTCATCCTGGTTCTGCTGGTTGTGCTGCCATCCATTACAGCCCTGTTTCATCTGCCCGACTGGTGGAACCTGTTCGTACCGATAGTCAGATGGCTGGTCTTCGTGGCCGTGGTGTCTCTGGCCATCGCCACGCTGTACCGATTCGCCCCCGCACGTCGTCCGGCCAAGTGGCGCTGGCTGTCGACCGGCGCCATAGTGGCCACCCTCATGTGGTTGTCAGGCTCCGCCCTGTTTTCCCTGTATGCCAGTCAGTTCGGCAGCTACAACGAAACCTATGGCGCTCTGAGCGCCATCGTCGTGATGCTGTTGTGGCTGTTCATCAGCAGCTACGCCATCATTCTGGGCGCCTCGCTCAACGCCGAGATGGAACATCAGACACGCCGCGACACGACACTTGGCCCGGATCGCCCCATGGGAGAGCGCGGAGCCACTGTCGCAGATACGGTCGCCCCGATTCCCTCCGGGGATTGATCGGCAAGTCTCGAGCGCGGGTGACCTTCACCACGACGCCGCTGGGATTCTTGCAATTTTTACACAGACCATTCGACGGGCTCGCGGCAGGGCAAGGTTGAGCGCCACCGGATGATGACGAAGAGACAGGCAGCACATGGAAAACACCGAAGGCAGTACGCTGGACTCGATCGACTCCCTCGAGGAAGTGCAATCCACGGCACTGAATACCCTGGGAGAGATGCTGCTCAGCTTCATCGAGCATCTGCCGTTTCTGGCCGGAGCCATGCTGACTCTTCTGCTGACCTGGGGTCTGGCCCGACTGGTAACGGCCTTCGGTACACGCCTGTTGCAGAGCTGGAGCAAGCGCGATTCCGTCAAGGAGCTTATCGTGCGGCTGCTGAGCATCATCGTCTGGGTGATGGGCCTGCTGTTGACGGCCATTGTGCTGTTTCCCGGCCTCACCCCCAGCAAGGCTCTGGGCGGACTGGGCCTGGTGTCGATTGCCGTGGGCCTGGCATTCAAGGACATCTTCGAGAATTTCTTCGCCGGCATTCTCATCCTCTGGCGCTTCCCTTTCGAACGAGGAGACTACATCGAGTGTGAGGGTCTGGTCGGCAAGGTGGAGCGCATTCTGGTTCGCATGAGCTACATCCGGGAGACCAATGGCGAACTGACCGTGGTCCCCAATTCCTTCCTCTTCAAGAATCCGGTGACCATTCTGACCAGCGAACCCAGTCGGCGCGTCATGCTGACCACTGGCGTGGCCTACGATGTGGACGTCGGTGAGGCAGTCGAGGTCATCACCCAGGCTGTGAATGCCTGCGAGACTCTGACCAGGGACAAGCCGGTGCAGGTATTTCCCAAGGCATTCGGCAGCAGCAGTATCGATATAGAGATCGCCTGGTGGACCGAATCGACACCGCTGGGAGTACGCCGTTCCACCGGCGAGGTGGTCACCGCCGTCAAGTCTGCGCTGGACAAGGCAGGTATCGAAATACCGTTCCCTTATCGCACACTGACCTTCAAGGAAAGTCTGCCCATAAGGCAGGAGGCCTCGGCTGGCAACGAATAAGGAAACCCTGCCACTTCGGTTCCGGAGCCCCGGCGAATAACGCGGGGGCTACTTGCCTCAGGTACTGCCTCAGGTACTGCCTCAGGTACTGCCTCAGGTACTGCCTCAGGTACTGCCTCAGGTACTGCCTCAGGTACTGCCTCA